>NZ_AP043794.1:0-812813 GCF_055385135.1 Prevotella histicola
GCATGAGCTTTAAAATATTAGAAAAGGGTTTTCAACACTTTTATCAGTGAACATTTTAGTATCAAATATCAATAGTATCTATGTGGAATAAGCCTTATACTCTGAAAGAAGGTACAGCAATCGTCGCTGGATTATTGGTTACAGGCGGATTATTACAGGTAACATTAGGTCCCTTAGAGTGGGGACTCTTCGCTTGGCCGGCCAATTTTATCACTCTCATCTTATTCGTTTTCCTTCTTATCGTAGCATATTTGTTACGTAAGCGGTCGTATTTCTGCCTCTTCATGTCCACCATGCAAGCGGCGATACCTGCTATTGCAGCTGCGGCAATACTCACTCTTATCATGGGAGTTACCAAGCAAGTGGCAGAAGGAAAGCGTCCTATGGATCCTGTCGGACTAACGAAAATGCTCAGTTTCTGGCCATTTATCTTAGTCTATGTATGGATGACAGCTATCGTAGGAGAGGTTACTATCAACCAGATAGCACGTTTCTCATGGCGTCGTTTCCCTACATTGGTAAGCCATGTCGGACTGTTTCTCATTCTGACATGCGGCACACTCGGTAGTGCAGACATGCTTCGTGTGAAGATGTATTGCGAAACTGGTCAGCCAGAGTGGCGTGGTTTGGATGCGTTTAACAATGTTCATCAGCTTCCTGTGGCTATACAACTGGAGAAGTTCACCATTGATGAGTATCCTCCCAAGCTCATGTTGATTGACAAGACTGGGCGTCCTCTTCCTCAGGACAAGCCCGAGAACCTACTTGTTGATAATGGAATGAAGAGCGGACAACTGCTTGATTGCAAGATAGATATACTCAAACGTATTGACAATGCAGTACCTGTTATGCTCAGTAAGATGATCGGTAAGATGCCCGAAGGTATGATGGGTAACATCCGTATGGACTCTTTAGGACAGGCAAGGAACAAGGATGGCTACATTGCCAGTGATGCTTCCGGTTCAGCTTGTGCGTTATTGGTAAGAGTGACGAGAGGTGTCAATGCCAACGGCAGTAGTGATTCGAATCTGATAAAAGGTCAGAAGCAAGTTGTGACAGGCTGGATTACCAGTGGCAGTTACCTCTTCCCTTATCAAGCATTGCGCCTGAAAGACGGCCGAATGTTAGCCATGCCCAACCGCGAACCACGTCGTTTCGCTTCACTTGTTAATATTTACACCCAAAGTGGACAAAACATTCAGACGGAGATAGAGGTCAACAAGCCTTTCACCATTGAGGGTTGGAAGATTTATCAGCTCAGTTATAACGAGCAGATGGGCAAATGGAGCAATCTGAGTGTCTTCGAATTAGTGACCGATCCTTGGTTACCAGTAGTTTATATAGGTATATTCATGTTATTAATAGGTGCCGTTGGGATGTTCCTGACAGCAAGTCGTAAGAAGGAGGTAGAGCCATGATCTGGAGTTATTTCATTATTTTCGCATTGGTATCAGTAGTCTTGTGGGCAACAGGCGCATGGGCTGCATGGCGCAATCGTCGTGCTTTGGCTTTTGCCACCACAGGCTTTGGACTCGCCATTTTCTTTGCTTACATCCTTATTATGTGGATAACTCTGGAGCGTCCGCCGCTCCGTACGATGGGCGAGACGCGTCTTTGGTACAGCTTCTTCCTTCCTTTGGCAGGCGTCATTGTCTACAGTCGTTGGCAATACAAGTGGATATTGAGTTTCTCAACACTCCTTGCAACCGTCTTTGTATGCGTCAATCTCTTCAAACCAGAGATTCATTCCAAGACCCTTATGCCTGCTTTGCAGAGTCCATGGTTTGCTCCTCACGTCATAGTCTACATGATGGCGTATGCACTTTTGGGTGCTGCGGTGGTCATGTCAGTGTATCTGCTCTTCTTCAAGAAAGGCGATGACACTGCGAAAGAGATGGAGATTACTGATAATCTCACCTATGTTGGATTGTCTTTCATGACCCTTGGCATGCTCATGGGTGCCCTTTGGGCGAAAGAAGCATGGGGACATTACTGGTCATGGGACCCTAAAGAGACGTGGGCAGCCATCACCTGGCTTTCCTATCTGGTCTATGTACACTATCGTCAGTACCGTTCACGCGACATTCGTCCTGCGTTGTGGGTGCTTATCATTGCCTTCTGTCTGCTTCAGATGTGCTGGTGGGGAATCAATTACCTTCCTTCTGCACAGGGTGTGAGTGTACATACGTATAACTTAAGCTAAGTATTGTTGTGCTAAGAATTACCTTTACAAAACTAACATATATATAAATTCTAAAATCAAACGAAAGCGTTCATTTTCTGATTTGTAACTTTAAGACTATCAGTAGGTTATGAATAGGGTTGTAAAAGACGCCCTTTTGACCTGCGAAAGGTGCCCTTTTACACTTCAAAAGGGCACCTTTTACAATGCAAAACATGCCCTTTTGGAATGCAAAAGGGCATGTATTGTTTTATACACTACGATTTTTTATTACATAATGTCTTCTTCCCGCCCTGCCAGGTACTCCTGTCTGCCGATTGAAAGCAGGACATCCGATGCTGTCTTCTGCAATGTTACAGCATGTAGCTTTGTGTCATATAATCTGTGGAAGAAGCCCATCAATCGGCATTTTTCCATAAAACGCTTTGTCTTTCCATATCTTTTTTATACTTTTGACACCTGAAAAAGAATACATATTATGCGACAAATTATCCAATATTTCACAGATGATGACCTCTACAAGTTGACCATGTGCTGTGCCGTCATTGACAATTTCCCACGTGCACACGTATGTTATCAGTTCGTAGACCGTGATGATACGGTTTATCCAGAGGGCTTTGCGCGTGAAGTGGAACACCAGATAGCATTGCTTGAGTCCGTCATTATCACCGATGAAGAGATCCGTTTCCTCCGCAGAAAATGCAATTATCTTCCAGAATGGTTCCTTACTTACCTCCGAGGATTCCGCTTTTCACGTGATTGGGTGAAGGTTTGGCAAAGCGAAGAAGGCCATTTGCACATTGAGTTTGAGGGCTTATGGGCTGATACAATCCTACTTGAAGTGAAGGTTTTGGCTATTGTTTCAGAGTTGTTTTACCTCTTTAATGAGCAAGCACAAGGCTTTGATTATCAGGAACTATATGATAAGACCTATCATAAGGCTGAACGTTTGCTTGAAGCAGGGTGTGTTTTCTCCGACTTTGGTACACGTCGTCGTGCCAGTTTAGTGGCTGAAGACACTGCCGTCCGTGCTATGAAAGACTGCTATGAGAGCCGTCAGTGGAAGGGAAGGTTCGTTGGAACGAGTAATATCCACCTTGCAATGAAGTATGATCTGATGCCTGTCGGCACCATGGCGCATGAGTTTATCTGTGCAATCGGTGGTATGTTCGGTCCGCAAATGGCGAATTACATGGCTATGGAAGCATGGCGTAAGACCTATCGTGGTGCACTTGGAACTTATCTTTACGATTCTTTCGGGTGGGATATCTTCTCTTATAACTTCTCAGAGGACTTTGCCAACCAGTTCAAAGGGCTTCGTGTTGACTCTGGAGACAACATTGAGCAGTTGGAAAAGATCATTGATAAGTATAAATCCTTCGGTATTGACGCCCGTGACAAGCAGGTGTTGTTCTCCAATGCGTTGGACACTGACCGTGCGATAGAGATACAGAAGTATGCTGAAAGTAAGGTGAAACCATCCTTCGGCATCGGTACTCACTTCACGAATGACTTCCCTCACGTGAAGCCAATGAATATTGTTATCAAGCTGGTGTCGGTGAAAATAACGGAGTTATGGCCTTTCTATAACGATACTTGCAAGATATCAGAGGACAATGGCAAGCATACTGGTAAGCCAGAAGTCATCCAACGGTTCATGGAAGCAATCCATTACAAGGGTTAAAACCGTCAGAAAACAGTTACCCCCAGCGTCTTTCCTTTCGGAGAGGAGCTGGGGGTAATTGTTTTATCGTGCTTCAATCTGTCTTAATCCCTTCTTATAATAGAGGTAATAGAGCACGCCTGCCGTCGTAAGACCAAATGGGAAGGCAAACCATATACCTACTAATCCATAGCCTAACTGTATTCCCAACAAGTAACCTAAGGGTAGGGAAACAATGAAAAAGGCAATGAAAGCAATCCATATCAGTGGTTTCACATAGGCTATTCCACGCATGGCATTGGCGTAATTGCACTGCAATCCGTCACCAAACTGATATACCATAAAGGGTATAACGGTCAAAGACACCATGGATGTAACGGCTGCATTGTCGGTAAACAACCCTCCAATGCTGTTGCGGAGCAGGAAGATTGGGACCGAAGTAGCCACAGCAAGTAGCAGAACAAGGTGGAATCCAGCTGTGACATTGCGTCTTACGGCTTCATAATCACGCTGTCCCATGAAGTTGCTGACGCGTACTGCCACAGCAGAAGCCAGTCCGTAGTAGATCATATAACCCAACTGTGAGATGGTCAACATCACCTGATGCGCAGCCAAAGCCGTCGTTCCGATCCATCCAACCATAAGACTTGACAGGCTGAAGGCTGCCGTCTCCATACCCATCTGCAGTGCAAGCGGTAGTCCGATAGATGTGATCTGTCTGAAATCAGTACGGTTAATCTTGCCTTGTTGCCATCCCTTGTGATATTCTTTATACCTTTTACTAAAGAAAAAGATCGTAGCCATCACGACAGTCATCATGATTCTGGATGCCATAGTGGATAGTCCTGCACCGTCCAGTCCCATCTCTGGGAAGCCGAACTTACCATATATAAGCACCCAGTTGCCGCATACGTTCATCACGTTTCCTGCTATCAGTACCCACATAGGGAGCCTTGTGTCGGTTATTCCATCAGCAAACTGCTTGAAAGTATTGAACCAACACACGAAAGGTAGCGACACTAACTGTATCAGAAAGTAGGAACGCATCAGCGGAAGGAGCTCCTCCGGCTGTCCTAAACGGTGCAGATTAAGGTAGAGTAGGGACATTCCCGCTACCAAGATCAGTGCCATACACGTGTTAGCAGCTACTGCACTCTTCATCAATTCACCAATTCTTCCCGTCTTTTCCTGCCCATATAGGTTGCCAACAAGCGCTGTTACGGCATAAGTAAAGCCCAAAGCGAAGATGATAACGAGGTTGAACATGTTGTTAACAAAGGCTGCTGCCGCCAATTCCTGCGTACTATGATGCCCGATCATCAGTGTATCGGCAAAGCTAAGGATGATGTTTCCCAGCTGACCAATGATGATTGGGACGCCTAAATAAGTGAGATTACGATAGTGGGTTGCGTATTTCGCAAACTGATAGCTCATAAAGTTAATTTTAAATGGACTGATACAATCGGCCGCAAAGGTACGAAAAAAAACTGTATTTTCATACAAATAGAGCCTTATTTAGTCTCATTCGTGTGTTATTCATTGACTAAAAACAAAAAAGAGGACGATAAATCGTCCCCTCTTTTATGGTTTATGATGTGTAATTTTGATTACAAATCGAACTTATAACCAAGTGTAATCTGGAATACACTGTTCTTATCTTTACCGTTCTCAAATACCTTTGTGAGGCCCCAGTTGTAACGAGCATCGAGCTGGAAGTTGCTGTATTCGTAAGAAACACCTACTGGAATTGAGAAATCAACAGACTGTGCTTTGATGTCATGGCTACCAGTTCCTGTGCCAAAAGGAGTGCTAGTGTCTGTCTTTACAGAACTACTAACCTTGAAACCGGGCTGAATACCCAACTTAACAGCAAGACCTTTGACAACATAAACGTTTGCCATGATAGGTACATTGATGTAATCAAGCTTCGTAGTAGCTGTTGTTGATGCGACAATAAAGTCTGATGTGCCTTTCGCACCTTGCATAGAATAGAGTGCACCAGCGCTAATTGAGAAGATATCGCTAACCTGATACTCTCCTTCAACACCTGCAACGAGACCTACACGTGGGTCAGAATCCTTTATATCAGTAAGGTTTGCGATACTAACACCAATCTTTGGCTGAAGATTAAATGAACCAACTGCGTGCTGAGCGAATGCTCCTACTGATGAAAACATCATCAATGCTGCAAATAAAACCTTTTTCATAACTTTCTTTTTTTAGTTTAGTAAATATCTAATGAATACAATTTACTGATTTCTTATTACTCTTTAAAACGGGGCAAAGATATAGTAATAAATATAATCTTCAAAGAATTGCGCGTTAAATAGTATTTATTATCGTTATCTAAGGTGATTACATATACGAATGCTTTACGTGTATTACGTGATAAGGTGGGCACTTTGCCATACTGCATGTGCCCACCTTATTATATATATGCATGATGATACATTATGTATATGTGCAACGAATCTGTTGAAAGAAGCGGTGATTCGCACCCAAAGAACAGTCCGTTTCAAGCTTCGTTCACTTCCTTTCGAGTTTAGAACCCTGCTTTTAGGGAGTTCTTAATACCTCTTTTTCAAGTCCGAAAGTTTATCTTCTTGAAGTTTCAATCACTTCCTTTCGAGTTTAGAACCCTGCTTTCTTCAGACTCTTAATGCTTCACTTCACAGCTCAGTTCCTTACCTTCTTCAAACTCTTTCACACTGTTGAGCGTTGAAACGGCAATGTTATAGAGAGCCTCTTTGGTGAAGAATGCCTGGTGAGAGGTGAGAACCACGTTTGGAACCATGAGTAAACGAGCCAAGACATCATCGTCAATCATCTTGTCACTCTTATCCTCATAGAAATATTCTTTCTCCTCTTCGTACACGTCAAGACCTGCTGATCCAACCTGTTTTGTGCGCAATCCCTCGATAAGATCCTCTGTATGAATAAGCTGACCACGACCAGTATTGATGATCATCACGCCCTTTTTCATCTTGGCGATGCTGTCTTTGTTGACCAAGAACTTCGTATCTGGCGTCAACGGACAGTGTAATGAGATGATATCACTATTGGCATAGAGTTCATCCAACTGTACAACCTTCACGCCATATTGCTTTGCAAACTCCTCATCTGGGTACAAGTCGTACGCCATCACATTCATTCCGAAGCCGTGAAGAATCTTGATTAGCTCCTTGGCAATGCGTCCCATACCGATGACACCAGCCGTCTTGCCGTACATATCAAAGCCTAACAGACCGTGCAAGGTGAAGTTTCCGTCACGTGTACGGTTCACAGCACGATAGATTTTACGGTTCAGACTCAGCATCAATGCCACTGCATACTCTGCAACAGCATGTGGTGAATAAGCAGGAACACGTGTTACTCTGATGCGACCCTCGGCTGCTTTGAGGTCAACATTGTTGAAACCAGCACAACGAAGTGCAATAAGTTTAACACCATTTGCCACCAACTCGTCAATCACTTGTGCGTCACACTCAGCGTTAACGAAGATACATACCACGTCAGCTCCCTTTGCCAAGGGTACAGTACTGATACTTAAACGCTCCTCGTAGTAGCGAATATCGAAATTAAAATCTTTGTTTACCTCATCAAATGACTCTCTGTCATACGATTTTGCATCGAAAAAAGCTATCCTTGTTGCCATGAAACCTGTTTGTTTTTAATAATTATAATTGTGTTTTAGATAATCCCTTGCATCTTAATGTCTAAGAGAGTTCTTTACATTTTCTAATGTCTCAGGTAATCTACTATCTTCAAGTTATCCAGTGTCTTGCGTAAGACTCTACAAAGTTACGTATTATTTGTAATATTTGCAAGTATAGAATTAGAAAAAATAGGGAGGAAAATGGGCTATAAATAACGCAGATTATCCATGTTTATAATGATTCTATAGATATTAAAGTACCAGTCTGTTAGACTCAAAAAGAACGAAAGTGTAAAGCAAGAAACTGACAAATTCATCGCGGAGGTTGCTCCTTTCTTTTCGTGCTTATATAGAACCAGAGAGCGAGGAAGGACAGTGTATGTAATAGAATTTCATGGTATGCTAACCAATACATGCTCTTTTGCAATGCAAAAGGTGCCCTTTTGCATTGTAAAAGGGCACCTTTTGATGAGTAAAAGGGCATGTTTTGCAACGCAAAAGGGCACCTTTTACAAGCCTCTTTGTAACCTTTTGATTCCTTGATAGTTACAAAGTCTGTTTTAATAGGATTTACTCTGATTTTCAATCAATGGCGAGTTGAAATATGTAAGGTTATTTCAAAAACACCATTTGCATATCTTTCTTCTTTCAGGAGCAAGCCATGAAGATGAGTCTTACAGCTCCCTTGCAATCGTAACTGTCAGAGTTTCCCCACCTCGGAGAGCACTTCAGCCACGTCTTCAGGCGTATTAAAGAGCATACCTTCCTCCAGTTCTTCATCTGAAAGTTGGCGAAGAAGCTCCTTAGCTGATGCTTCATCAAAGCGTGGTTCGCCCTTTTTGTTCTTTACATTGAGGAGTATTGAGAGGATTTCTTGGCGATATTCTTCTATTGACATGATGTGAATTGATATTTAAGAATTGACTTTTGCGGTTGGAATCTGTTATGCTCTTAAGATGAAATGTGGGTGTTCGGCATCGCCATAGTTGGCTTGATACGTAAAACCTTCGTACTCAAAACCCAGTAAATCAGTAGGTGAGGAGAGTCGGTTGCGCAGGATGAAGCTCGTCATTGCTCCCCGACAACTCTTTGCATAGACGCTGACAGCCTTCAACCGAGTACCCTGGTCGACCATGAAAAGCGGCTGGATGACATGCACTTCCTTCAGGATTCTTTTCCAATCGAAAAGATGTTGAAACTCCTCCGTAGCCAGATGAACAAGCGTTCCGTCGTCCTTCTTCACCGCATCAATCAGCATATCCGTCAGTCGGGGTTTCCAATAAGCAAACATATTGGCCCCATCAGCCGATGGAAGTTTCGTCTTTCCTTCCAGCCGATAGGGATGAATAAGGTCTAAAGGACGCAGCAGCCCATAGAGAAAACTCGTTATCCAAAGATGAGAATCAGCATAACGAAGGTCGTCTTTACTGTATTCCTGTGCCTTCAGACACTTGTATGCCTGTCCATAATACGCCAATATTGCAGGCAAAGCCGCTTTTTCGTTGAAGAAATCCTGGCATCGCAGCTTGTTCTCCACGGCTATCTTCTTGTTGCAATGCAGCTCTGTAGCAAGCTCTTCTGCTGACATCTCACCCAATTCCAGCGCCAATTGTCCCGCTTCTTGTCGGAAACAAGGCTGATGAGTGTTGGGTACTTGCACCTCAGTGGTGCTGTTCATTATCTTTGCTGATGCCAGTATGATTTGCATTTCTTTCTTTTTAAGCCTTAAACTCTTTCACTTCTCTAACTCCTTTTCCACTTGTTTATCAATACTTTAGCCCCATGTTATAAAGGATAAAGCCGTAGATGTCAGCCTGTTCCTCCAACTGTTTCGACAGAGGTTTCCCACTTCCGTGTCCTGCTTTGGTGTCAATACGGATGAGTGTTGGTGTGTTTCCTGCATTATCAGCTTGTAAAGTAGCTGCAAACTTGAAGGAGTGTGCAGGTACAACACGGTCATCGTGGTCCGCAGTAGTAATGAGTGTGGCAGGATAATGAGTGCCTGGTCGGAGGTTATGGAGTGGGGAGTAGCCCTTCAGATACTCGAACATCTCCTTCGAGTCAGCACTTGTTCCATAGTCAGGAGCCCAGTTCCAACCGATGGTGAACTTATGATAGCGCAGCATATCCATTACTCCCACCTCTGGAATACATACTTTGAAGAGGTCAGGACGCTGTGTCATGCAGGCTCCAACGAGCAATCCGCCGTTCGAACCACCCACGATAGCGAGGTAATCCTTGCTTGTATATTTGTTCTTTATCAGCCATTCGCCAGCTGAGATGAAGTCATCAAAGACGTTCTGCTTGTTCATCTTCGTTCCAGCAAGGTGCCATTCCTCTCCGTATTCACTACCACCACGCAGACAAGCTTGGGCATATATGCCGCCAATCTCAAGGAAAGGAATGCGATTTGATGAGAAATGAGGAGGCATAGCGATGTTGAATCCACCGTAAGCATATAGATAAACAGGGTTCTTACCATTGCGTTTCAAACCCTTCTTATAGGTGATGAAGAGTGGAATACGTGTGCCATCCTTGCTTGGATAGAACACTTGTTCGCTGACATAGTCGCTCTCATTGAACTTAACCTTCGGTGAAACATACACCTTACTGGTGTTCGTTGCGAGGTCATATTGGTAGATTGAACCTGGAACGGTGAAGGATGAGAAGTAGAAGAACACTTCCTTACGGTCCTTTTCACCATAGAAGCCCGCGCTACCAAAGGTTGGGAACTTGATTTCCGACAGTTGTTTACCATCTAAAGAGTAAACAAAAGCGTGGCTTGAAGCGTCTTTCATGTAGTTAAGAATCATCTTTCCGTCGGCAAACGTCACACTTTCAAGCATGTCTTTAGCCTCTGGAACAAGCGTTTTCCACTCGTTGAAGCCCGGATGAGCAAGGTCTGTAACCATCAAACGGTTCTTTGGAGCACCGTCATTGGTAAGGAAATACATTTTATCTCCGATGGTTTCAACCAGACTATACTGTAGATCGAGGTTGGATGTCATCTGAATGAACTGGCTGTTGGGCTGGCGTAGGTCGCGAACATATACGTTATTACCTGATCCGGCACCGCTTTCCGTGAGGAACATCATCGTCTCTTCCTGGTTTACATACACCGAATAGAAGCGCATTGGGTTAGCAGGATTCTGATAAAAGAGGACATCCTGCGACTGTGGAGTGCCTATTTTGTGATAGTAAATCTTCTGAATTGAGTTGACATTGCTGAACTCTCGCCCCTTCTGTGGTGCGTCATAAGCACTGTAATAGAAGCCATCTCCCTGCCAGGAAGCACCTGAGAACTTCGCCCAAACAATGTGATCATCAAGTAATTTGCCCGTCTTTGCATCCATAACGTAGAACTCTTGCCAGTCACTTCCGCTGCGTGAGATACTGTAAGCAGCGTATTTCCCGTTGTGAGAGAAGCTGATTCCCTTCAAAGCTACCGTACCATCATCTGACAGTTTGTTAGGGTCGAGGAAGACACGGGCGTTCTTTTCATCGCCCAAACGGTCCATAACGTACATCACACTTTGGTTTTGTAGACCGCTATTCCTATAGAAATACCACTTACCAGTCTGCTTTATGTAAGACGGAGCAGACACTTTCTCGTAGTTTACAAGCTCTTTCATGCGCTTAAGGAGCTTAGAACGGAAGGTAATACGGGACAGATAATCCTGTGTTATCTTGTTTTCAGCCTTCACCCAGTCGGCAGTTGCGCGTGAACTATCGTTCTCTAAAGGACGGTAAGGGTCAGGAACTTGCACGCCAAAGTACGTATCTACTGTGCCATCTTTGGGTGCTTGAGGATAAATAATCTTCTGTGCTACCATGTTTGTTGCGGTTAATATTGCCGCTGTTAACAATAGATGTTTTCTCATAATAGTAATAGTTTTTGTGAAATTATAGGTAGATGTTATGATTATCGGCATTGAAAAGCATCGTATTCCCTTGTAAGAGAGGGTTGATTTCATGTGTGTGGGCAATGAGAAATCCATCAGCAACACTCGCAACTTCAATACTTTGTCGAGTATTTCATGTGTGTGGGCAATGAGAAAGCTCATCAGCAACACTCGCAACTTCAATACTTTGTCGAGTATTTCATGTGTGTGGACATTGTGAAATCCCATCAGTAACACTCGCAACTTCAATACTTTGTCGAGTATTTCATGTGCTTGGGCAATGAGAAATCCCATCAGAAACACCATGAAAAGTATGAAAACAAGATGTCTTCCACCCCTTCTCATGCGATGAAAAAGGATGGAAGACACTTCATTTTACTTCAAACTTTGTTGATACCATTCGTAAAGTTTCTCCACACCATCGGCTATTTCAACCTTATGTGTCCACCCTAAGCGATGGAGTTTCTCAACATCAATGAGCTTACGGGGCGTTCCGTTGGGCTTATCTGCATCCCAAATGATGTCTCCAGTGAAGTGAACTGTCTTCTTAACAAGTTCTGCCAGCTCCTTAATGGTCAGTTCTTTACCCGTTCCAACATTGATGTGACAGTTGCGGATCTCGCCCAATGAAGGGATAGCACCCCCTCTTCCTTCCGAGTTATTACGGTCTACAGCACCGTCAATCTTTGCTCCATAGAAGACACTTGAGTACTTCTCGATACCTATGATGTCCTTAAAATCGACATTCAACAGCACATGTACGCTGGCATCAGCCATGTCTTCACTCCACAGGAACTCACGAAGTGGACTGCCATCGCCCCACAATGTCACCTTATTATCTTCTATTCCGTAGAAGGCAAGAGCCTTTAGTATGCGCTCTTCCGTGTTCTTTCCGTCCACATTTCCTTCTCCAATCTCAGCCCGAAGCTTGTCAGTTGGGTTGATAGGACGCTTGTTCATGTCGTTACGAATAGCCTCCCAATCATGCTCATGGATAAGTTTTGCGAGGTAAATCTTGCGCATCATCGCTGGCATAACATGTGAATTCTCCAGATGGAAGTTATCATTCGGACCGTAGAGGTTGGTTGGCATGACAGCGATATAGTTCGTTCCATACTGCAGATTATAGCTTTCACACATCTTCAGTCCGGCAATCTTTGCAATGGCATACTCCTCATTGGTATATTCAAGAGGTGATGTGAGCAACGAATCTTCCTTCATTGGCTGTGGAGCATTCTTAGGATAGATGCACGTACTACCAAGGAATAGCAGCTTTTCTACGCCATGTAGATAGCTTTGTTCAATGACATTGCACTGCATTTTCATGTTTTGCATGATGAAATCAGCGCGATATAGCGAGTTAGCCATGATACCTCCGACGAAGGCTGCAGCCAAAACGACAGCGTCAGGACGCTCTTCATCGAAGAATTTCTTTACTGCCTGCTGATCAGTCAGGTCGAGTTCCTTGTGGCTTTTGCCCACAAGATTGGTGTAACCTCTTTGCTTTAGGTTGTTCCAAATGGCTGATCCAACCAGCCCATGGTGCCCAGCAATGTATATTTTACTATTCTTATCCATAAGAAAAAAGCCCCGTCTCAACCCTCCCTGTGGGGAGAAAGCGCCTAAGGGGATGTGGTTTCACTTTACGAATGTCCCATATATAGGTGCTGTAACCTTCTATATCAGAAGCGGAAAGATGGCGGAATATACCTTATTATATTATTGTTTAAAACTTACATGTGTTCGAAGTGCTATCTGAGTCAGTCTGATGTTGCCTGTATGACCCCCTCCATCGACTCCAATCATCATCTTCTTCTGAAGACAAAAGAGCCCAATGAAGTGTTCTGTTTCTTACTCTTCAACTGTCCATACCCCAACACATCACCCTCCCAAAGGGGAGGGATGGGGCTGCACTCCGAGCCTTATTGCTACTTCACGATACCCTTTTCCAGATACTCTTCAAGGTTCGTTCTAACCTTTTCAGCGGCACCTTCAGATGCGACCTTAGCCATATCGCTGTCTACCATCAGGTTGACAAGCTCCTCAAAGCTGGTACTGTTAGGATTCCAACCAAGCTTTGCCTTTGCCTTTGTTGGGTCACCCCAGAGGTTCACCACGTCAGTTGGGCGATAGAAATCAGGACTTACCTCGATGAGAACATTACCTGTTGCCTTGTCAATACCCTTCTCATCCATGCCTTCACCTTTGAATTCGAGTTCTATTCCGACACGTTTGAAGGCGTGATAGCAGAACTCACGTACACTGTGTTGCACACCTGTAGCAATCACAAAGTCCTCTGGTTTGTCCTGCTGGAGTATCAACCACATACATTCTACATAGTCTTTGGCATATCCCCAGTCGCGAAGTGAACCGAGATTACCCAAATAAAGCTTATCCTGCTTCCCTTGTTTGATGCGTGCAGCAGCAAGTGTTATCTTACGGGTAACGAAGGTTTCGCCACGACGTTCGCTCTCATGATTGAACAAAATACCTGAGCAGCAATACATGTTGTAAGCCTCACGGTACTCTTTCACAATCCAAAAGCCATACTGTTTAGCCACAGCGTAAGGGCTATAGGGATGGAATGGGGTGTTCTCGTTCTGTGGAACTTCCTCCACTTTACCATAGAGTTCGGATGTGGAAGCCTGATAAATGCGGCATTTCTCCGTCATTCCGAGCTGGCGAACAGCCTCAAGGATACGCAGAACGCCCACTGCATCAACGTCAGCAGTGAACTCTGGAGAGTCGAAACTAACCTGAACATGGCTCTGAGCAGCGAGGTTGTAAATCTCTGTTGGGCGTACCTTGCTGATCACACCGAGGATACTCATTGAGTCGCCAAGGTCGGCATAATGCAAGTGGAAGTGTGGTTTTCCTTCCAGATGAGCGATACGTTCACGATAATCAACCGATGAGCGACGAATCGTACCATGTACTTCATAACCTTTACTGAGTAATAACTCTGCTAAATAAGAGCCATCCTGACCAGTTACGCCAGTGATAAGAGCAATCTTTCCCATTCTATGTGATGTTTATATATTATGTTTCTTTCGTTAGTTATATTCCCTAAAGAATGCACAAAGATACGAATTAAATTTAAATATCATACTATACGATGGGGATATTCTTTCATGTTTACACCTTATTATATAATATAGGGGAGTGGCGAAGCTGTTCTTTGGCAGTGCAGGAAAGGGTGTTTCCAATGCCGATGGATATCCAATGAAAGCAGGGAAGATATGGGGTGATTGTAAGATAAATTCCTATTCGGAAAACAAAAGAGGCCCTTTTGCATAGTAAAAGATGCCCTTTTGCAATGTAAAAGGGCATCTTTTGAAGTGTAAAAGGGCATGTTTTACAACGCAAAAGGGCACCTTTTACAAGCCTATCTGTAACTGCTTGATACTCCAAAGGTTACAAAGACGTTTTTTAGTGATTATTGTCTACGCGAGTTCGGGATAAGAAAAGGCTTGAAAAAGTTGGTAATCTCGTCAAAAATTCGTATCTTTATAGGTGAAAATCAATAGATTACAAGATTTTTGAACGATGATTACCAAGGACAAAGTTACTGAAATTTTCTGTATAATCGACGAGTTTGATAAGAATTTGAGTGCCGAATTAGCGAAAAACCTGCGTCTACCGTCCCATAACAGTGACGGCAAACGCTACCGAAACCGCAAGGGCAGACTCTCGGAAAGTGAGATTATGACCATTTTGGTATGCTATCATTTCGGCGCATATCGCAATTTCAAGGAGTATTATTTGAATTGGGTCAAAGGGGTGATGCGTCAGGATTTTCCCGACGCGGTTTCCTATAACCGCTTCGTTGAACTCATGCCAAGAGTGTTCTTTAAGATGATGCTGTTCATGAAGCTCTATGCCTTCGGCAAGTGTACGGGTATAACATTCGTTGACAGCACAATGATACCCGTATGTCACAATGTACGACGATATTACAACAAAGTCTTTGCCGGCCTCGCCAAGGACGGAAAGGGTACCATGGGCTGGTGTCATGGATTCAAGCTGCACCTGCTATGCAATGATTCTGGTGAAGTGATAACGTTCTGTCTTACAGGAGCAAATGTGGATGACAGAGATAGCAGGGTATGGACGGTATTTGCAAAGGTCTTATTTGGGAAGATCTTTGCTGATAGAGGGTACATCAAGCAGGAACTCTTTGATAGTCTGTTCAGTCAAGGTATCCAACTCGTTCATGGGCTCAAGGCTAAGATGAAGAACAAACTGATGCCTATGTGGGACAAGATTATGCTGAGGAAAAGATACATTATCGAGTGCATTAACGAACTACTCAAGAACAAAGCCAACCTTGTTCACTCAAGACACCGCTCGATACACAACTTTATCATGAACTTGTGTTCTGCCCTTACAGCATACTGCTTCTTTGAGAACAAGCCAGAGGCACTGCCAGTGTATGTGGAAAAATCAAGGCAGTTGGAACTTTTTTCATACTAAACTTATCCCGAACTCAAGTATTGTCTGATTTGGGAACAATACTTCTTTAATTTTTGTAAGGGTATTTCAAGACAAAAAACTGCGCCTGTTGCATTCGTTGCAGGCGCAGTAATCTGTGACGAGAGACAGTAGATTAGAAGTGAGAAGAGATCTTCTCTTGTTTTAATCTATGCTCCTTCTCCTCCTTTCCTTGAGTTTCCTTTATATCTTCGGTGGGTTTTTCCGCTCGTGTTCTGTGAGGAATCCCGACCGATAAGCATAGAGAAGCTCCTTCAGAGCATCAATCTGGTGACGTAATTCCCGACCCTTATCAGTGTCCTCAACACGCAGACGACGTTCGTTCATCTCCACAATCTGCATCGTAGAAACAATGTCTGTCCCACGCTCAATGGCATCTTCTGTGGAGGTAAACGGTTCGTGCTGAACGAGCTGGAAGCCACGTGAATGGAACACAAGGGTGTATCCAGCAATACCAGTTTCCTTGTGGTAAGCCTGTGAGAAGCCCCCATCAATGACCATCAGTTTACCGTTTGCCTTGATAGGGTTCTCTCCTTTCACCACATGAACAGGTACATGGCCGTTGATGATGTGGCGATTAGGCTGTTCAACACCGAACTCATCGAGTATCATATCCACTACTTTCTCATCATTACGCATACTGAAGTAATAGCCTTTCTCCTCTTGATGCGTCTCCTTGTCAGCAATGAAATAGCGTTCAAAGGTAGCCATCTTATCCTTATCGAAGAGTGGACTGTCTGGTCCACACCACAGATAAAGGAAGTAATCAATGGCATAATCACGCTCTTCCTCGCCCTCTTCGTCCGTCGGAACTTGGAAAGCTGAGCGGATAAGCATGCCCGTCTGATACATCAGCTCCTTACCTTTCAGTTTCAATCCGGGCTTCAGTTCAACCTCTTTCAGCTCCCCGTCTTTCGTCAAAGGGATGGAAGCATGATAGAGCAGGTTATGATTGAAGATGTTATACATACAGCCATGCCGCAGCAAAGAGCGTATATGCCCACGCAGTTTCTCACTTGATGTGAACGACTGGTGCAGTTTTTCAATGATAGCCTCTTCCTCTTTTGTCAGCTTATCAGGGTTCTTCGGATCGATAGTAGGGAAGTTGCACGACCGCATGGTGTATTCTTTCCCGTTTATTTTGATTGTTCCTTTCTTGTAATCAATGCTGTTCAGCAGTCGTCTGTCGTCCATTTTCCATTCAGGATGCCTACTGATGATCTGCGATTCAATCTTGAATTGCATGATACTGATGGCTTTGTGCATCTGTGCAGTAAGTGTTTTACTGCGTTCATCGAGTGGGTTATCCTTTGAAACCTTCGGCATGAACTCCTCACAAGGGTCGTTTGCATACGCATCCATAGCGAAAGTAGCCAACTGAATGAGGTTGATACCGTATCCATCCTCAATGGTTGTCATGTTAGCATAGCGTAGTGCGATACGGATAACGTTGCATATGCAGGCATCATTTCCGGCATAAGCCCCCATCCACAGTACGTCATGATTACCCCATGTGATGTCCCATGTGTGGTAAGCCTTCAGTGTATCCATGACGATATGTGCCCCTGGACCACGGTCATAGACGTCGCCAAGGATGTGAAGTTGGTCGATTACCAACCGTTGTATCACCTCACAGATGGCTATAATGAAGTCATCTGCGCGCCTTGTTGATATGATTGTGGAGATGATAGCACTGATATAGTCGGTTTTGTCCTTGTCGTCAGCATGCTCATGCAGTAGCTCCTGGATGATATAAGAGAAGTCAACAGGCAACGCCTTGCGTACCTTTGAACGTGTATACTTGCTTGATACGTCTCTACAAACCTCTACTAAGCGGTATATTGTGATGTGATACCAGTCCTTGATGTCCTTCTCCTCGCGCTTCACCAGCGCCAGTTTCTGTTCCGGATAATAGATAAGTGTGCACAATTCCCGCTTCTCCGTGCTTCGCAAAGTGTCTCCAAAGAGTTCGTTAACCTTACGTTTTATGTTTCCCGAAGCATTCTTCAGCACATGCTGGAACGCCTGATATTCACCGTGAATATCGGCAAGGAAGTGTTCAGTTCCTTTGGGAAGGTTGGCTATTGCCTCAAGGTTTATGATCTCAGTACTGGCATCTGCTATCGTAGGAAACGACTGTGAGAGCAGCTGTAAGTAACGTTCGTCTTTCTTTAAGTCGTATTTCTTATATGTCATTGAATAATCTTTCTTTTTCTTGTTCGTAATGTTTTAGTCCTTCTTTCTTAGTGTCTTTGTGTGAAGTTCTGCCTGATGATGCCCCTTGTTGTACGGTCGTTCAGAGGTTTGATGGGCATGTATCCTTCTTCCAACCGCAGCTTATCAGCAAGTAACTGGATGATACGCCGTGCGAAACTGTATAACCTCATGTGGCGCAAAACATCAGCCAGTCGGTCCTCATCGTAGTCATTGTACTTGATGATTGTGTACAGATCAGCCAGATGACGGAGTGATAACATGCGCTTCTTCTGCACCTGTTGGATGTTAGCTATCATGATAGCAATCTGTCGAATGAGCTTTTCTTCCCGCTTGGTGTTGTCATTCAGTCGTTGTTTTGTCAGTGGTCGTCTGCCCACAAGCTTCTTGTCTTCAATCGCTTTTGCCTCCTTTGGCGCCATCAAGGCATAGCGTTGTATGCGTTCAGTATCAATGTTTGGGGCGTTGAGTTGCATCATTTCAATGCCTTTATCAATGATATCTCTTATTCCTTCATCATCCGCATAAAGCAGAATGCGACGCCATTGTTCCGGCTTCAGACTACGAAGGTTCAGCAGTTGGTCGCTTGGTAGGATGTTATGTATCGACTCCTGCGTCAGACCAACGTGTAGTAGCGCTGGTATAGCATCCTGTTCCATGCTGCCCATAGCCGACTGATAGCGTGTGTCAAGCACCTTTTTATAAAAGGCAACAGCGCTTTTTGCCATGTCATCATCGCTGAATTGGCTGTTGAGAATACTGTCTGGAACCACGTCAATACGCTTTTTCCATCCCAGACGGTTGATGGTTTGCTTCTCACGTTCCGTACTTACCATGATTGCATCGACCTTATGTACCATCTTATATTGGTAGATCATGGACTTCATAAACTTCCTTATCTTCTGTTCTTTGGTACGAATACGCTCCTCAAGTCCCCAGTGTGGAGAGAGAACGACGGCAGTTCCTGTCGCCAAAGCCCATCGTGTGCGCAGTGAAGCCTGATAATCCCAGCAGGCATGGATGTGCACTACGTCGGGCTTTTCCTTAGAAATGATCTTCTTGAAGTCGTCATTGCGTGTGACAGTCAGCACATCAGCGTATTCCTTCTCAGCCGTTGTGAGTCGCAGAATACTGTCTGTTAGTAGGTCACCTGCCTTTAATCTGTCAATGTAATGGATGATTCGCATTTATATTTTATGTGAAATGAAGTCGTTTTTATCCGCTTTGTGATACATCATCTTGTAACTTATGTAGTGCCAAATGATGGCTATCTCGTAAGGAACAACCCTCCATGTGGGGATATTCTCATTGAATTGGTTCAGCTTTTTCTTTGCTATCACCGTGCGAAGGACCATCGTCAGCAGTAGTGATAACGCCGCTGCAACAACGATTGTCAGCTGGTTGAGCAGCAAACCAGTGATGATTGCAGCTATCTCCATGAGGTAATTGAGATGCAGAACCACCTGATCAAGACATGGAAGGATCCTGTGTCGTGGTGTTCGTAACATGTGTTGACGGTTCTCCATATAGAAAAGATGTTTGTTTTTCCATATCTTTTCCGTTGGAATCTCCTCTATAAGCGTTCCTTCTGGTGTGTTTTCGAAGGCAAGGTTACGCCCTTTGGCGTATTTGTTTACCATGAAATCATATTCACCCCGTAGGTATTTGAGGTTTCCCCGGAAGCCTTCTTCCTTCAAGAAGATACCTTTTCGGAAGAGAAGAGCAGTGAAACAGCAACGGTAAGCCTTGTCTTTCTGATACTCACGCATGATATATAACGCACGAAAGAGCCGTTCGAAGCGTCGATAAGCAGGTGTTTCATCCTCGTAACGGGTGTAACCAACGACGAGATCCTTGTCTTTTGTGCAGTTTCTGGCTATGGTCTGCAACCAATTCTCCGTCTGTGGATAGCTGCAGATGTCTGCCATTAGTACCCAATCATACCTTGCAGCCTTGACACCTAAGGTGATTGCGAGCTTCTTTCTGCTCATGTATCGGGACGATTGGGGTATGAATGTGGTGTAAAGATGCTCATTATCGGCAAACCTTTTCAGCACATCTTCGGTCTCATTGTCCTTCTGTGGCGCCACAACAATGACCTGAAAGGGAGCTTCATATTGCTGATTCAGGTAAAGTGGGAGGTACTTTGATAGTTCTTCAGCATTGTCATCAGGTGCGAAGATGATGGAGATTGGGGGTAGTTTTGCCTCGTTCTTCTCCTCTTCTGTGTCTGTTTCATCCTCCAATACAGGCTCTGTCATCCTCACTTTTCTAAAGAAAGGACTGACAAGAGGCGTCAACAATGCCATGACAAGCAGCACTGCTGAGAGGATGATGGTCGTATTGTCAAAGGTAAACATTCGTATTTTTTATTCTTTTTTTCTCGTCTTTTGTGGGTATAAGGTGCTGATGCGCCATCTTTCCCGTATTGTTTTGGATGCCGACTGGCAGCATCCTGTGTAGCATTTAGAGTTCGTCCGACATGTAACCAATGGGTAGTTTCCTACAGTTATACTGTGAAGCCATGATCTCACCATAAGCTCCTGCAGAGCGAAGTGCTATGAAATCGCCGCGATGAACCGTGTTTAAGTCTACAGCCTTAGCGAAAACGTCACTCGATTCACAGATAGGTCCGACGACATCGTAGGTCTGTTTGGGGTCATCATTGGATATATTCTGAATCTTATGATACGCCTGATAGAGAGCAGGACGTATGAGATCAGTCATTCCAGCATCCACAATGGCGAACTGTTTGGCCGTTCCTTGCTTCACATAGAGTGTCCTTGTGATGAGTGAACCCATCTGTCCTACCACGGAACGACCCAACTCGAAGTGCAGTTTCTGACCTTCTCTCAGCTTCAAATGATGTGCATAAGTATTGAAATATGCCTTGAAATCAGGGATAGGTATGCGATCCGGATGTTGATAATCAATACCTAATCCACCGCCAACGTTGATGTTTTCAACCCTGATATGCTGCTTTTCCAAGTTGTCTTGTATGTCATTGATGCGGTTACAGAGTGCTTGAAAGTCGCTCATGTCCAATATTTGCGAGCCAATATGGAAGTGTAAGCCAACGAAACGGACGTTATCCATCTCCAAAGCAGTATGGATTGCTGCCTCCATGTCCTGCATTGCGATGCCAAACTTGTTCTCTGCGAGTCCTGTAGTAATCTTTGCATGGGTGTGAGCACCGACGTTTGGATTGATGCGGAAGCATATATTAGCCACCTTTCCTTTCTTTCCTGCCAGTTCGTTGATGACCTCAAGCTCTGCAATACTCTCTACATTGAAGCAGAAGATGTTACGATCAAGTCCTAAGTTTATCTCCCAATCAGCCTTACCAACACCTGCATAGACAATCTTTTTGGCTGGGAATCCACTGTCAAGGCTGCGTTGTATCTCACCGCCACTAACACAATCGGCACCTAAACCAGCATGATTGATGATGCTAAGTACACGTGGGTTGGCATTAGCCTTTATGGCATAATGCACTACAAAGCCCTCATGTCGTTTTACTTCTTCGTTGATTTTCTCTAACGTCTCGTGTAGAAGATCACTGTCATAATAGTAAAATGGTGTCTCAATATCCTTGAATTTGTCTGTGGGAAATATCTTTTGCATCTGTCTTGTGTCGTATTTTGAAATATTACCGGGTGCACTCTCATGTGCACCCAGCCTGTTTTTTGTCCGTTATCCTTCTGCTTTTCTCTTGTTTAGAAGAGCACTTTTGACAGTGATTGCAGTGCACGTTTCTTGTCAGAGTCCTTGATGAGGAATGAGATATTATAGTTACTACCACCGTAACTGATCATTCTTACAGGGATATCCTTCATTGCATCGGTGGCTAAAGTCTCAAAACCGAGGTTGCTCCAGTCAAGATCTCCTACCACACAGACGATGCACATGTTTGTATCTACAGTCACTGTACCGTACTTTTTCAGCTCATCAACGATCTCATTCAGATGAGTTGCGCTCTCAATAGTCATGGAAACGCCCACCTCACTGGTTGCAATCATGTCGATAGAGGTCTGATAACTCTCAAAGATCTCAAACACTTTGCGGAGGAAACCAGATGCTCCGAGCATGCGACTGGACTTTATTTTGATGGCTGTGATGTTGTCTTTGGCTGCGACAGCTTTGATTTTGCCTCTTACCAGTACGTTATCAATGATGGTTCCTTCGGCATCTGGCTCCATGGTGTTCTTCAGTCTGACGGGTATTCCAGCGTATTTGGCAGGCTGAACACAGGTAGGATGGAGGATTTTAGCACCGAAGTAAGCCAGCTCTGATGCTTCTTCGAAGTTCAGTTGGCGTACGGCTTCCGTGTTTTCTACCACACGTGGGTCGTTGTTATGCATTCCATCGATATCTGTCCATATCTGTATTTCCTCGGCATTGATGGCTGCTCCCACCAGAGAAGCGGTGTAATCAGACCCTCCACGCTGCAGGTTGTCAATCTCGCCATAGGCATTCCGACAGATGAACCCTTGTGTGATATATACCTGATAGCCCTCATTCTGCTGCATGATGGCGGTCAGTTTCTCCTTAATATATTGTGCATCGGGTTCTGCATTCTTATCTGTGCGCATGAAATCGAGTGCAGAAAGTAATGTAGCCTTTACCCCTTGCTCCTGCAGATAGTTCACAACCATGTTTGTTGAGATGACTTCTCCTTGTGCAACGATGCTCTTTTCTTCGAAGGAAGTGAAGAGATCCTTGGTGAAGGAACGCAGGTAATTGAACTCCTCTACAATGAAATCGTGTGTCTTCTGCTTGTATTCCTCTGTTGAATACAGTTCTTCAATGTGCCCGAGGTACTTCCTTTCAAGATTGTTGATTACCTCGTTAGCACCTTCAGGGTTCTTTCTGTAAAGGTAATCGGATATCTCTATGAGTGTATTAGTTGTACCACTCATGGCTGAGAGTACTACGAAAGTAGGCTCTCCTGACTTTGTTACTAATGAAGCTACACCCTTCATGCGCTCTGGAGAGCCAACGGATGTTCCTCCGAATTTCATTACTTTCATAATCTTCTATTGTTTTCTTTGTAGATTTCCAGTATGTTTATTCTTTCGAATCCTCTGCCTGTGCCTCTTCTTCGAGCACGGGTTCAATCAGCGGTTCAACTGAAGTGCTGTCTTCCTCAAGGTCTTTTGTCTGTGCTTCATTCGTCACTGGGACCAGTGCCTGTTCCATGCAGCGATACACTTTACCTGGGAATTGACTCAGAAGGTTGATGTTATGGGTTGACATGATGACCGTTGTACCGTTCTTACAGGTATCTTTCAGGATGCTGACGATGTTTGATGCCGTCTCAGGGTCGAGGTTTCCCGTTGGCTCATCAGCAAGAATGATCTTTGGATTGTTGAGGAATGCACGTGCAATGGCGATGCGTTGCTGCTCACCACCCGACAGTTCGCTCGGCATTTTGGCTGCTTTGTCAATCATACCCACCTGCTCCAGCACTTCTCTGATGCGTTGTTTGATTTTCTCTTTGTCCTTCCATCCTGTTGCCTGAAGCACGAACTTGAGGTTCTTAGCTACTGAACGGTCATGTAAGAGTTGGAAGTCTTGGAAGATAATACCCATCTGTCGGCGCAGTGCTGGGATGCGTTTCTGCTTGATATCAAGTACACTCTCGCCCAGCACCTCAGCCTTTTCGGCATCTTCCTGGTCGATGTCAAGCTCACCGTAGAAGGTCTTCAGCAGTGAACTCTTGCCCGAACCGACACGTCCGATGAGATAGATGAACTCGCCTTCTGTGGCTTGAAAGTCGATATCCTTCAGTATCAGACGCTCGTCTTGGTATATGTTTACCTTCTTAAAGTCTATTAACATGATTCTCGCAAACTGTTTTTTGATTATCGTTTTATTTTCTTTTGTTCTTTGTTCATAGCCGTTCGGTGCATCTGAGCCTCGTCAGGACGGTGGCTTGTGGGCATTGTCGCTGTGGCGATGGCTGGCAGAACGGCGTCATTAATGGGGTGTTTCGGATAAGCAGCAATGGAGTTTTCCTTTTTTAAATCTTGTTACCTCGGAGCTGATATCCTGTTGGCTGAAGTGCGGCAATGACTGTATTGCCGTTGGCTTCATAAGCTTCATTATATGAATATATACCTGCAAAGATACTAATAATCTTCCGAATCCTTATCTTTGGTTGGTGAAAAAAGCAGGAATAATCACAGTTATCTATATTTATCCATTAATTATTATGACTTTGAAGATTGCGCTTTACCCTTTATTTTCGTGGTCTTTCGCTTTGTTATCAGTGGTTGGGGGAGTGGGAAACGTGGGCTGTTTTCAGGATGATAGATTCGTGTTGTGTGCAGGGAATCATATTTTTTGCTGAGGCTTTAGGGATTCTCTGGCGTATCCGTCAGCCTGTGACGTCTGTGGCATAAAGGTGCAATGAATGGTGAAGAGCGTCTTGCACGGATCATACATAGAAACCGATTCAGAGGTGAAGGATGCTGTCTGTTGTAAAAAGAAATGATAGTTGGCAAAACAATACATGCCCTTTTGCATTGTAAAAGGGCATGTATTGCATTGCAAAAGGGCATCTTTTGATGTGTAAAAGGGCGTCTTTTACAATGCAAAAGGGCGTCTTTTACGAGCCTCTTTGTAACCATTTGAAAACGTGGAGGTTACAAAGCTGATATTTAACCATTATCCCTTGAAATGTGGTTAATCGGAGTTTGATTTCTGTAAAATCTTTTCCTGTCTGTAGATTCTGGCTCTTTTGGTATCATCAAAGCCGTTACAACAGGTTCTAAACATTATATAATAAAAAGACGTCTCCCCACTTTTACGTGGAAAGACGTCCTTATAGGATAGCTTTTATGTGATTAACGGTTTATCCAACCATTGTCTTGAGGTCTTCCTCAACAGTGGTAATCGTACCCAAACCGAAGTTATCAATCAGAACTTTCAGTACGTTTGGAGATACAAAGCCAGGGAGCGTAGGACCGATATGGATGTTCTTGATGCCCAGAGAGAGCAATGCAAGCAGTACGATAACAGCCTTCTGCTCGTACCAAGCGATGTTAAACTCGATTGGAAGGTCGTTGATGTCGTTAGCACCAAAGATCTCTTTCAGCTTCAAAGCAACAACAGCCCATGAGTAAGAGTCGTTACACTGACCTGCATCCAACACACGTGGGATACCGTTTATATCACCAAGATTGAGCTTATTGTACTTGTATTTAGCGCAACCACTGGTCAAAATGACTGTATCCTTTGGTAGTTGAGCAGCAAACTCTGTGTAGTAGTCACGGCTCTTCATGCGTCCGTCGCATCCACTCATCACGATAAACTTACGGATAGCGCCACTCTTGACAGCCTCAACAACCTTGTCTGCCAGTGCGAAAACCTGTGCATGAGCAAATCCACCAACGATCTCTCCCTGCTCAATAGCAGTTGGAGCCTTGCATGTTTTAGCCAGTTCAATCACCTCTGAGAAGTCCTTATGACCGTTCTCATCAGCCTCAATGTGCTTCCAACCAGGGAATCCTGAAGCGTTAGTGGTGAAGACACGATCCTTGTAACTTGCCTTTGGAGTTGGAGGAACGATACAGTTTGTTGTGAAGACGATAGGACCGTTGAAGGTCTCGAACTCCTCTTTCTGCTTCCACCACGCGTTACCATAATTACCAACGAGGTGCTTGTACTTCTTCAACTCTGGATAATAGTGAGCTGGAAGCATCTCACTGTGGGTGTAAACATCAATGCCTGTACCCTCAGTCTGCTCAAGAAGCATCTGAATATCCTTCAAATCGTGACCTGAAATCAAGATACCTGGACGGCTGCCTGTACCGATATTCACCTTAGTAAGCTCTGGATTGCCATAAGCCTGTGTGTTAGCCTTGTCGAGAAGCGCCATAGTATCAACGCCAAACTTGCCGGTTTCGAGAACAATAGCAAGCAAAGTGTCCATGTCAGCGGCTGGATTGCTGATCGTTGCCAGTGCTTTCTCCATGAAAGCAACAATCTCTTCGTTGCGCTGATCAAGTCTTGAAGCATGCTCATAGTAAGCTGCCATACCCTTTAAGCCCAATACTGTGAGCTCTTTCAGCGAACGAAGGTCCTCATTCTCATTACGAAGAATGCTCTCACGGTTACCTTCTGCCTCGTAATCAGACTTCTCTCCGCCCCATTTTACTTCTTGATAGTCGGGAAGAGAGACATTATTCTTAACAGCAAGGTCGAGCAAATCGCGCTTTATTTGTACACCTTTGTCAACCTTATTAAGTATAGCTTGGTCATCAAAATTGGCATTCGTAATGGTCACAAAAAGTGAGTCAACGATGTAATCGCCTACCTCTTGACCTGTTTTCACGCCTGCTTGACGAAGGGAATCAGCAATTGTCCCAATTCCACGAACCACACTCAGCAGGAGATCCTGCCAACGACTGGTGTCTGCCTTCTTACCACATACACCTTGAATAGTACATCCTGTACCCTTTGCTGTCTCCTGACATTGGAAACAAAACATCTTGTTTTCTGCCATAATCTGTTTTCTTGTTTTCTTCAACGAAATAAATGTGAGTGCAAAATTAAAGCCTGTAAGCAACGCAAAAGGTAACATTTGTGCCCATGATACGTTAATAAATGCTAAATAAAAAAATCGCCATTTTATAGCGCAAAGGATGTATTGGGTGTAAAAAGGAATATAAAAAGGAAAATGGGAAACTCCTTTATGTACAACCAACTGGGAAAGATTGACAAAAAAATTAAACCTAAAAAAAAGCTAAAAAATAAGGATTTACGCTTTAAATCATAATAACTAAAGGATATTAAAAATATCGTCTTAAACTTGACAATATTAATTAATTATACTATATTTGCATCATATAACAAGAGTGGTAACTAAAACCTATATGTTATGACTAAGTACAATTTAACAGAAAGAAAAGAGAAGGTAGCCGCCTACCGTAGTTTGGTCAGTCCACAATTGATGGATGAACTTAAGGAAAAGATACTCAATATCATCCTTATTCAGCAACGTTACAAGGACAAAAACTATTCAGCCAAGCAGCTCGCAGAGGACTTGGGGACCAATACACGCTACATCTCAGCCGTTGTAAACGTGCGCTTTCACATGAACTATACATCATTTGTAAACAAGTTCCGCATTGAAGAGGCGATGGCATTGCTGGTAGACAAGCGCTATCAAGACTTAAACATGGAGGATATCAGCGATATGGTAGGCTTCTCCAACCGTCAGTCATTCTATGCTTCATTCTATCGTATTAACGGCGTAACGCCACGTGACTACAAGATGCGCCATCTTTCACAGCATCCATCAGAAGAAACACGCATGAAGAAGGCACCGAAACGATAGAGGCGGGGTGGTAATTAATCGTATGAATAATACAAAAGAAGAAGAAACATTTAGTTTTCAGGGAGAACAATTTGCCGATATTCAGATGTTACATTATCGGCTGCCGGAATTCGAAACATTATCTTTACGGCAAAAGAAGTTAATCTACAGCCTCTCACAGGCAACACTATTTGGACGTGATATAACGTTTGATCAATTTGGAAAGTACAACCTCCGCATCCGAAAGACGCTGGAGGCTGTTTATAAACACTATCAGGGAGAAAGCACTGACTATGAATTCCAAGCCTTAGGGGAGTACTTAAAGCAGGTATGGTTTGCCAGTGGCATTCATCATCACTATGCTTGCGATAAGTTTATACCGTCATTTACAGAGCAATTCTTTCGTGATGCTGTCCTTTCTGTGGATAAAAAGCAGCTACCTTTACGTGAGAATGAAGACGTAAACGAACTCCTTAACGAGCTTTGTCCCGTAATTTTTGACCCTACATTACACCCTAAGAGGGTGAATAAGGCTGATGGCGTAGACCTTATATGTACTTCCGCATGTAATTATTATGACGGTGTGAACCAGCAGGAAGTGGAGAATTACTACGCAAAGATGAAAGCTGAAGGCCCTGATAGTGAACAACCTTCTTATGGACTGAACTCTACTCTCATCAAGAAGGGCAACTCTGTTCGTGAAGATGTTTGGAAAGCAGATGGTAAATATGGTGCTGCTATCAAGCAAATCATTGTTTGGTTGGAGCGAGCAAAGGCTTTCACAGAGAACGAACAGCAACATAAGGTTATCAGTTTACTTATAAAATACTACGAGACGGGTGACTTACGCGATTTCGATCGTTACTCTATTGAGTGGCTACATGAGCAAGATGGGATGATAGATTTCATCAATGGCTTCATTGAAGTGTATGGTGACCCCATGGGATTGAAGGGTTCTTGGGAAGGAATAGTGGAATATAAGGACCTAAAAGCTACCCATCGGACACAGACTATCTCTGCAAATGCGCAATGGTTTGAGGACCATTCACCTGTCAATCCAGCCTTCCGCAAACCTAAAGTGAAAGGAGTTACGGCAAATGTCATCTGTGCTGCGATGCTGGGAGGTGATGAATATCCAGCTTCAGCAATAGGTATTAATCTGCCAAATGCCGACTGGATCCGTGCGGAACATGGCTCGAAGAGTGTGACTATCTCTAATCTTACCCATGCTTACGACATGGCTGCAAAGGGAAATGGCTTCCGTGAGGAGTTCGTTATAGATGAGGCTACACTCCGAATGATGAACCTTTACTCCGACAAGACGGATGATTTACACACGGATTTGCATGAGTGTTTAGGCCATGGGAGCGGCAGATTGCTTCTAGGAACAGACCCTGATGCGCTGAAAAACTATGGTAATACGATAGAGGAAGCACGTGCCGACCTCTTCGGTTTGTATTATATTGCGGATGAAAAGCTACTTGATTTAGGCCTACTTGACTCCTCTGAGGCTTATAAAGCACAGTATTATGGTTATATGATGAACGGATTGTTGACGCAGCAGGTGCGCATCAAGCTCGGAAAGAACATCGAAGAGGCTCACATGCAGAACCGTGCGCTCATCGCATGGTGGGCTATGGACCTTGGAAGTAAGGACCATGTAGTTGAACTTATCAAGCAGAAAGATGCTCAAAGTGGCAAGGTTAAGACCTTCGTACGTATCAATGATTATGCGAAACTACGTGATATCTTTGCACAGGAGTTGGCTGAAATACAGCGTATTAAGAGTGAAGGCGACTTCGAAGCAGCACGGAAATTGGTTGAGACTTATGCTGTGAAGCTTGACAACGAGCTGCATGCAGAGGTTCTTCAGCGCTATGAACGACTGAAGATTGCTCCTTATAAGGGTTTCATCAATCCTGTTTTGAAGCCTGTATGTGATGCAACTGGTGAAGTAACCGACATCATTGTCGACTATTCGGAGGGCTATACAGAGCAGATGTTACGCTA
This sequence comes from Prevotella histicola, assembly GCF_055385135.1. Lineage (NCBI taxonomy): Bacteria > Pseudomonadati > Bacteroidota > Bacteroidia > Bacteroidales > Prevotellaceae > Prevotella > Prevotella histicola. The sequence continues at coordinate 29,440 of NZ_AP043794.1, forward strand.
TTCTGCGGAGTATGCGACGCTGATATAAGCATGTTTACAGTATGAAAAGGAAAAGAGTGAAGAATAAGTTACATTATTCTTCACTCTTTTTTTGTGCCGTTTTTCTATGTTCCTACATGCTGAAAAAATGTCTTTATGCGTTTCTATGAGCTGAAAAATGATGGGGAAGGAGAGCCTTTAACTCTGTAAGATGTTGTTTAATAGGAGGATAAATGCTTTCGCTTCTACGTGCAGACCACCTGAAAAGCTTTGTTGTCCACACCGTATTCCAAAGAAGTTTATTCACAAAACCAACCTACAACACACTCTATTCATAATGTAACGCATAATGAATTTCGATACAATTCATGCAAAATCTTAGCGAAAACCACACCATATTCTAACGTAAGATACATGATATTCAAATCGTAACGCATAATGAATCCCGATACAAATCACGCGGAATTTAATCGTAAAACACACAATTTCCCAACGTAAAACACATGATATTCAAAGCGTAACGCATAATAAGCTCCCATACAATCCATGCAGGATCTTAGTATAAACGCACAATACTCATAATGTATTGATCGGCGAATGCGCATGCAAAACATCACCCAGGAAGAATAGTAAAAGGATATTACAAATTTAAGGCCATGATGAAGTGCGAAACGAAAGAAAATGGTTGATTTCCGGTTTTGTAACCTACAGATTTTCAATTGATTACAAGTAGGCTTGTAAAAGGGCATCTTTTGCGTTGCAAAAGGGCGTCTTTTACACATCAAAAGGGCACCTTTTACCATGCAAAAGGGCATCTTTTACAACGCAAAAGAGCATCTATTGTTTTGTGATAGATGAAATAATGCAACAAAAAGGGGCGTTTAACCTCTTCTGATAGGTAAATGACTGGCAATCTAACAGTCATTGTTTTAACAGCTATTAGCGTACGAAAAAGGACAATTATTCAGACAAAAAGAATAAAAAGGATAAACTTTTCTTGTATAATACTTGCAAATGTTGCAGATAATTCCTAATTTTGCGCATGATATTTGCCTTGTGCAATCTGATAAAATCACTAACAATTAAGATATGTCAATATCTAAAACAAGACAGAAACTCGTTGATGTGGCACGCCAACTCTTTGCCAAGAACGGCATTGCCAACACCACGATGAACGATATAGCCAAGACTTCGGGCAAGGGAAGGCGCACACTTTACACTTACTTCAAGAGTAAAGACGATGTGTATTACGCCGTTATCGAGTCTGAATTAGAGCGTTTGTCGGACAAATTAGACGAGGTTGCAGCAAAGAAAATCAGTCCTCAGGACAAGATTATAGAGCTTATATATACGCATCTCAGTATGATTAAGGAGACGGTTATGCGCAATGGCAACCTCAGAGCAGAGTTTTTCCGCAACATCTGGATGGTTGAAAAGGTAAGAAAGAACTTTGATGAGGATGAGATAGAACTCTTCCGTAAGGTCTATTCTGAAGCCAAAGAGGATGGAGAATTCGACATTGACAACGTTGAACTCGTTGCAGATATCACGCACTATTGTATCAAAGGACTTGAAGTTCCTTTCATCTACGGTCGTTTAGGACATGGACTGACCGAGGAATCATCACGCCCACTGGTGGCAAAGGTGGTCTATGGTGCGCTGGGGAAAAGCAATATAAAGTTTTAAAGGAAATCATCTTATACAATAAATAAAGTATCACAAAATGAAATTATTGGAAGGTAAGACAGCACTCATCACTGGTGCTGCACGCGGTATCGGTAAGGCTATCGCATTAAAGTTCGCTGAAGAAGGTGCAAACATTGCTTTTACTGATCTCGTTATCGATGAGAACGGTAAGGCAACAGAGGCAGAAATTGCAGCTAAAGGCGTTAAAGTAAAGGGTTATGCAAGCAATGCTGCAGACTTCGCACAGACAGAAGAGGTGGTAAATCAGGTGAAAGTGGACTTCGGTACTATAGATATCCTTGTTAATAATGCTGGTATTACGAAGGACGGACTTATGCTCCGCATGACCGAACAGCAGTGGGATGCTGTCATTACAGTAAACCTTAAGAGTGCATTCAACTTCATCCACGCTTGTATTCCAGTTATGTTACGCCAGCGTTGTGGTAGTATTATCAACATGGCAAGCGTCGTTGGTGTTCATGGTAACGCTGGTCAGGCTAACTATGCAGCATCAAAGGCTGGTCTTATTGCCCTCGCTAAGAGTGTAGGACAGGAGATGGGACCTAAGGGTATACGTGCTAATGCCATTGCTCCGGGCTTTATTGACACCGCAATGACTCAGAACTTGCCTGATAAAGTACGCAAAGAATGGATCTCAAAGATTCCTCTTCGTCGTGGCGGTACAGTAGAAGACATCGCAAACACAGCTGTTTATCTTGGTTCAGACTTGTCAAGTTACGTGTCAGGTCAGGTTATCCAGGTTGATGGCGGTATGAATATGTAAGAAAGAAAACCTCCCCAACGCCCTGAAAAGGGGTGGGGAGGTGCTTTAATTATGCAAGTACTTTACGAAGATAATCACTTAATCATTGTTTACAAGGAGGCAGGTGAGATTGTCCAGGCTGATAAGTCGGGTGATATTCCATTGTCAGAAATCGTCAAACAATGGCTGAAGGCGAAGTATAATAAGCCCGGTAACGTCTTTCTGGGTGTCGTTCACCGCCTTGATCGTCCAGTGTCTGGACTCGTTATCTTCGCTAAAACATCAAAGGCTCTTACCCGTTTGAACAACATGTTCCGCAATGGTGAGATCCATAAGACCTATTGGGCAATCGTTACTCGGCCGCCTTTTGAACCTGAAGCAACGCTGACCGACTGGCTTGTACGCAACGAACGACAGAACAAGAGTTATGCTTATAACCATCAGGTGCCCACGTCGAAGAAGTCAATCCTGCATTATAAGGTCATCAATCAGACGGACCATTACACACTTTTGGAGGTAAACCTCATGACAGGTCGCCATCATCAGATACGCTGTCAGCTGTCAAACATGGACTGTCCTATCAAAGGTGACTTGAAATATGGTGCTCCTCGCTCCAATCCTGATGGGGGAATCAGTCTGTTAAGTCACCGCGTTGAGTTCGTACACCCAGTATCTAAAGAGACCATTCGTGTAGAGTCTCCATTGCCAAAGGACAATCTTTGGCAGGCAATAGGTAATATCTAAAGCCGTATTGTATAACCTTAATACCATCTTAAAAACGCTTCCTTTTCTGCTAAAGGCTTTCTTTATCAGACTTATAATATGTGCCTTTTCATTTTTTTTCATTATCTTTGTCGGCACATTTCACGAACAAAGATTATTTAATATAGTATCTCTATGAATATAAGAAAAATGCTTTTCTTCTGTCTGATGGCAGGATTTATGTTCTCTTCTTGCATCAAAGACGAACCACTTAACGCTGAAGCTGACATTACAGGCATCACTGTAGATGGTCCAGAGCTTATTCGACAACCGGTAATAACGAACAATGAAGTGCATTTCTACGTGAATGGATGGGAAGATGTGACGCATCTGGCACCGAAATTCACACTCACTGAGGGTGCAACCATCGAACCTGCAAGTGGCACGGAACGTGATTTCACGCAGCCACAGGTCTACACTGTCACCTCACAGGATGGTAAATGGAAGAAGACTTACACGGTCTCTTTCACATCAGATGACGTTGTAACAAGTTATCATTTCGATGATATTAAATGGTACGAGTACAAGGATGAGTGGGATGTCAACGCACAACCACAGAAGCTTTTCCACATCTTTACGGAGAAAACACCTAATGGTGACACCTTTGAATGGGGCAGTGGAAACGCCGGATATATGATAACTGCCAGCGGACAGCCTGCTGAAAGCTATCCAACCAGCCAGTCTCCTGATGGTTATAAAGGTAAATGTGCTAAGTTACAGACTGTCAGTACGGGTTCATTAGGGGCTATGATGAAGTCGCCAATAGCTGCTGGTAACCTCTTTTTCGGCCAGTTCAAGCTGGATATTGCCAATGCTGCCAAGTCAACCCACTTCGGTATACCTTTCAGAAAGGTACCAAAAGAGTTGACAGGATACTACAAATACAAGGCAGGAGAGAAGTTTACGGACAAAAACAGTAAGGAAGTTGCTGGAAAAAAGGACGACTTCACCATCTATGCCGTATTCTTTACGACGGATAAAGGGGCTGATTATCTTGACGGAACGAACTCACAGACAAGTGAGAACATCGTCATGAAGGCTGAACTCAACGACCGTAAGGAGACCGATAAGTGGACACGTTTCTCCATTCCGTTCAAGAAATTAAAGCCAATAGATAAGCAAAAGCTCAGAGAAGGGAAGTATAGTCTGGCTATTATCATGTCTTCAAGTAAGGATGGAGCAACCTTCAACGGTGCAGTAGGAAGTACACTGTATGTTGATGAACTGCAGTTGTTCTGTGAATAATTGGACGAACAATTCATCTTTTATAATCTAAAGCAAAGAAACAATGAGACGAATAATCATCGCTATAGCAGCACTTTCAAGTATAATGACGGCTTCCGCACAGACAGACCGTACTCCAGCACTCGTTTCATCCGACCATAATGGATGGGAATATGAGGTGAAAGCAGGTGTAAACATCGGTGGTGCTACTCCGCTTCCATTACCTGCTGAAATAAGAAAAATAAGCAGTTACAGTCCAAAGATGAATGCTTCATTGGAAGGAACAGTGACAAAATGGATTGAAAAGGACGGTCCTTGGGGCGTATCTACCGGTCTGAAGTTCGAGGTAAAGGGCATGAAGACGGGTGCAACGGTGAAGAATTACAGTACAGAGATTGTCAGAGACGGAAGTAAAGTGGCTGGTTACTGGACGGGTTATGTGCAGACCAACTATAACTCTACGTTCCTTACCATCCCTGTTATGGCTAATTATCGCTTTAATGAACAGTGGAAGGTGCGTGCAGGAATGTACTCTTCCTTCAAACTTGAAGGTGAATTCACGGGTCAGGTGAGTGATGGTTACCTGCGTGAAGGTACTCCCGTGGGTGAGAAACTGGTCTTTGAGAATGGCAACAGTGCCTCTTACAACTTCTCATCTGCACTCCGCCACTTCCAATGGGGTGCACAAGTAGGAGCTACATGGCGTGCTTTCAACCATTTCACTGTGAATGCTGACCTCACATGGGCATTCAATAACATCTTTGAAAGCGACTTTAAGACCATCAGTTTCGGACTGTATCCCATCTATCTTAACCTTGGTTTCGGTTACAGATTCTAAAGGAAAAGAGTGGGGGTGAGCGTCAACCATCTGGCAGATGTATGTGCGTTGTGGACTGTTCCATGGAAGAAAATGACTCAATACGCATACCGTCGCATCAAGGTTAAAGACGTACTCTTGTAAAAGAAATTACTTATTGATTTTCAAAAGGGCATCTTTTAGTTTGTAAAAGATGCCCTTTTGCATGGTAAAAGATGCCCTTTTGAAGTGTAAAAGACGCCCTTTTACAACGCAAAAGGGCGTCTTTTAGAATGCCATCTATAACTCGTTGATAAACAATAGGATACAAAGTCGGGTTTTAACAGTATGAGATAGATTTATAGATGTACTGCTTCCATTTATTGTAAACATATTTCCAATTAGACAGTAATGGGCAGATAGCACGGGAAGGGATATATAAACAAAAAAGAAACAGCGTTGTATCTCCTCACCACCAACGGTCATACCTGATAACAATCAGCAGCTTTTATCCAATCAAAGACTGAAGCAGACCACATACTATCTACAGTATTACCGTCAGACGGAGCATAAAAAAAGAGTGTATCAATGCCTAAAGCGTTGATACACTCCTTGTTTTTAAGTCCTGTTTTACTTTATTAAATTGACCATAAGCAGGCAATCTATCTCCGTAATACCATACAAATCAAGAACTTTCTGGTCGTTACGAATCTCTTCAAGCAGTCGGTCTTTATTGCCTTTCGTCATTGTTATCCATGCCTGAAAGCTATTTTTGGCTTGTCCAATGTTACCTTTTGCCCACCAACAATAGCCAGAATTAAGATAATCTTCTGCCATAGGAGCATCTGCAAGGATACGATCATAGAGCTGTGAAGCCTTGTCAAGACTCTTATCCAAGAGCATCGTCCATGCAAAGACACGCTTCACATTCATATTATCAGGGTACTGATAGTCGAGACGGAACAGTTCTTCACGTGCTTCAGCATAACGTTCTGTCTTCAGAAGTGTTACACATCGTTTTACAGCATAGTTGATATTGTCAGGTTCCAAGCGCAATAACTGCGAATAAGTATGCTCTGCCGTGTCGTAATCTTCGCAATCCATGGCAGCACGCGCCATCCCTTTCAGTGCCCATTGGTTCTCTGTATCCTCCTGCAAGACCATATTAAAGATCTGATAAGCCACATCAGGCTTGCCAAAATACAGGTTTATGTAGCCCATTAAGATGTTATAATTGGCGTCTTCCACGTGGAAAGTAGACATCAACTCCACGAGTTTATCCATATTTTTGTGCTTGTACAGATAAAGTGCAAGGCGCATTTTATATTCATCCAGTCCTGTTCCGATGAATGATTTATAGACAAAGAAGAACGTATCTGCCACGAAACTGCTCTTATGATTGTCTATAAAAGGATTGATAAGTTCGTTGGATGAACGATAAAGTCTGAAGAAACGATAGAGATCCTGTATGTAAGCCCTACAAATATAGGTGGGATTGCTCTTGTCTAAAGTTGTTCCCATAGGGGCAAAGGCACCCTCTGAGCCCATCATCTCCTTGATATTCCCAGGTATTTGGTTGATGATACTCTCCATAGCAAACGCCAAAGAATACTTATCCGACTCACAGAAGTTGCCCTGATTGGTAATAGTTTCCAAGATATTAGGTTGCCCAATCCGTTCTATAGTAGTACGAAGTGCAGGGTGATCAATATAGAAAGGAGTGAACCAATTGGCTAAATCATTGAAGAAAGGAAAGCGTTTCATCTGTCGGAAGCCACCGAAATAGATGTCAGAGCCCTGCTTTTGCATCTCCATCATCTTACGAACCTTCTCTTCCATCTGCTCCATTCGCTTGTCTTCAGCATCCTGATTCAGGATATTCTCAAGTGAATCCTCTTCCTTTTCAACGATTCCGAGTCGTCCAATGGTAATGTTTGAACCGTCAACAAGGTAGGGCATGATGTCTCTTTGTAGCTTCTCGTTGTCCTTTTCAGTGTCTTGACTATAGAAAAACTGTATCTGCAAGGTATATAACTCCCGTATAGTATCCTTGTTTTCACACAGTTTCCGAATGATTTCATCCTGCTCTGGGAAGATATCCATCCCTTCAAAGACAGACAAAACCCAGCCGACAAGTGCACGTTGGCGCACCCTTTCATCCGTAGATTGCTGATAAACAGTGGTTAATGCCTTAAACTTATTGATATCAAACTGGTTCATTGCGCCCAGCGTTACCGCACTTACGAGTAGCTGTTGGTCAACAACGTCAACCATAGGGGACAACATCAGTCCTGTATAAAACGCACAATCATCATCCGACCATTGGCAAGATGTCCACAAAGTATTGAAGAGTCGGTTGATAAAAACCTGATGTCTGTCATATAAATCCTTTGCTTTCTCAGTCCTTTCAGCCTCTGGTAGCAACGAAAGCATGGCTACATCAGAGACAAAAGACTCCAAAACAGAGCGTATAAAGTCATGACTTGTGTTCAGATGGTCACTGATCCGGAAGGCATCAACATAGACTATGACATTCTTACAACGCCAACTGATCTCCAAATCGGCTGCAACGCGATAGAGACGTTGGAGGAGTGAGAGATAAAGAAAGGCCCTTTTGTCATCTGTAAAACCACGTTCCATATAGTCAACCATCAACTGATAGTCGTTTTTCACTGCCTCCAGCTCACTATGTCCTATCAAAGTAGGGCGCTGGACATAAAGTTGTTCTAACAATTCGATGGCAACATCCAATCGTTTATCCATCAAATTGTTTATCGCACTACTAAGGATTTCGTCTACGTTCACAGTCTTTTGTCTATGTTTAGTTTCTAATTATACTTTCAAATCATCTTCTTTTCATAAGAAAATCACGCGCCATCTGAATGTCAGACTTGCGAGGTGGCCCCACTTTCGTGTATTTTATATCAGGTAAAGCACGTACTGTTGCATCGTCAACCTTCATATATTTCTTTATCAAAGCAGCATAATACTTCACGCCATTCTTGTTAATCAGGTCGACAGCCTTATCATATGCTTTGGCAAGAGCCTCTTCTTCTGCAGGCAAACGGTGCTTATCCATTATCGCCAACACACCCAGATGCACACCAGCATCAGCCGAATTGAATATCACGTTATTATCACCTTGCAATGCTTGGGTGGCTTGTGGCTCTGAAAACCAGTATGCGTCAATCTCGTGATTCTGCAACATTTTCAAGCGAATCAGTACGTCATTGACCTGAACACGGAACACTTGATACTTTGGTTTACCCTTCTTGACAACCAAATCACTCAGCAAATCCGTACCAGAGAAGCGTGTCATAGCTATGATCTTATCACTTAAATCAGACAGTTTCTTAAGCTTTGACTGTCTGTCAGCAATGAGTTGCCAACCCAGATTGGTATCTGTCAGATAATGCATCAGCACCTTTTGTCTGTGTTTCAAGCGTTCAGCACGTACAAGATCAGTGAATCCAGCCTGCACACTACCGCCTGCCATGGCTGTATCACAGTCCATCTGCGCATTAAACTCCCGTACACGTAAGTCTACTTTGGTTGTATCATACAGCAAACTGTCTGTCAACAGATAGGCAGGAAGGCAATCCATCGTAGGCATAACAGCTATCTTGAAAGCCTTTTGATAGGCAATCTGTTCAGCTTTCTTGCGTGCTTGTTGCTCAGCCTGTAGTTCTTTGTCAGACTTACCACAGCCTACAAGCATCAAAACGACAACTATTAGGATGTAATTAATACGTTTCATATAGTTGCAAAAGTAAGAATAAATTTTGTAACTAAGAAAAAACTCATTACTTTTGTCCCATATATGGCAAAGGACAAGATAGCTTATGTCTGCAGCAACTGTGGACAAGAGAGTACTAAATGGATTGGTAAATGCCCGAATTGTGGGCAATGGAACACCTTCAAAGAGATTCGTATCGCTGGTGATACGGGGTCTCAAGCTGCCCGAAATGCTGCTACGACACTCCGAAATGCTGCTTCTGGAAGCTCTGTTTCGGCGTTAAACAATAAGCCACAACGCCTGCGCGACATCTCATCTCATGATGAACCACGCATAGACATGCATGATGGGGAACTCAATAGGGTGCTTGGCGGTGGCTTAGTACCAGGAAGTATTGTCCTGTTAGGTGGTGAACCGGGTATCGGAAAGAGTACTTTGACGCTCCAGACAATCCTTCACATGACACAAAAGGTGCTTTATGTGAGTGGAGAAGAGAGTCCTCACCAGATCAAAATGCGTGCTGAACGCATCACAAAGGACATTGCTGAGAACATAGTTATCCTCTCTGAGACCTCATTAGAGCATATATTCGAACACATAAGGGATGTTCAGCCAGACTTAGTAGTGGTAGATTCGATACAAACGATATCCACTGAAGATGTAGACAGTAGTCCTGGAAGCATCAGTCAGGTACGTGAATGTGCGTCAGCATTGCTCCGTTTTGCCAAAACAAGTGGTGTTCCTGTCATCCTCATAGGCCATATTAATAAGGAAGGGAGCATAGCAGGACCAAAGATTCTCGAACATATCGTTGATACAGTCATACAGTTTGAAGGCGATCAGCACTATATGTACCGCATACTTCGTAGCATTAAGAACCGCTTTGGGTCCACTTCCGAACTCGGAATATACGAGATGGAGCAGCAAGGACTGCGTCAAGTGAGCAATCCTTCAGAGCTTTTACTCACCGAAGACCACGAAGGTTTGTCGGGAGTAGCCATCTCAAGTACTATTGAAGGCGTACGTCCGTTCCTCGTTGAGACACAGGCGCTTGTGTCATCTGCCGCTTATGGCACTCCACAACGTTCTGCTACAGGTTTCGATCAGCGCCGATTGAACATGCTACTTGCCGTTCTTGAGAAGCGAGTTGGCTTTAAACTCATGCAGAAAGACGTCTTTCTGAACATTGCAGGAGGCCTTCGTGTGACGGATATGGCTATGGATCTCAGTGTTATTGCTGCTGTTTTGTCATCAAACGTGGACACTCCGATAGAACAAGGATGGTGTATGTGCGGTGAAGTAGGCTTAAGTGGTGAGGTTCGTCCTGTCAGTAGGATAGAACAACGCATTGCTGAAGCTGAGAAATTGGGCTTTAGCCACATCATTATACCAAAGTATAACCTCCAAGGTCTTACTGGTAAGTATTCAATTCAGCTCCATCCGGTCAGGAAAGTAGAAGAAGCACTACGTGATTTATTTGGATAAGACCAATCAATAAAGGCATATTTCTTTCAGGAAATATGCCTTTATTGTTTTACTATACTATTATGTGAGAGACAGTTATATACTATTTATTGAACAAAATAACGTTATGCACTGTATATAAGCATGTTATTCATCCATAAAATGTCTTATAATATTCGCCCAGATAGCGTATCCTTTATCCGTCAGATGGAGCCCATCTCTACAATATTCAGGCTGCATCCGATTGGTATTTACATTCAATAGCGGTGTATAGAGGTCGATAAAAGGAAGCGAATGATGGTCACAATATTCTTTCAACTTACCATTCAACTGTACAATCATTTCCTCTTTGCCCTTCAAAAGCTTCCAAACTCCAACCTTATCATTCAACGGGAGCAGACTCTGGACATAGAGTTTAGTTTGTGGACAATGGCTTCGAATGGTCTCAATCACCTTGATAATACCTTGAAAAGAGCGTTCCACACTCCATCCATGGCTCAGATCATTCGTCCCACATTCAAAGAATATCTTGCTAGGGTTGCATGTCAGCACTTGATTTAAGCGGTTTTGAATCCCTCTACTATCATCACCTATGATCCCACGATTGAAGATCATCGGTGCATCAGGGAAGTGTCTGTTCCAGTCTCCACCGTATTCAGAATGACTATCTCCCAACATTATAATGGCATTATCAGGCAAAACGCCCTCCTGTTCAAACTGTTTCATACGCGTGTTATAATGTTTTGAGCCACGATAAGGGACTTGTTGGGCATGAGTCATAATACCTACAACACATAAAAGAATAGTTGTCAAAAGGAAAGACTTACTCATATAACCATCAATTTACACTGCAAAATTAACAAAAAAGCGACAGATAATAAAAGAAAAGCCCGGTTATCTACTCACAAGGGAAGATAGCCGGGCTTTTAATAAGAGGTTCTTTCTTAATATTCTGGCGTGTATTAACGCATGATTTGCATTACTTTCCGAAGATAAGCCTGAGTCTTTGCAATGTTATATCGTATACCTCCGCTCCAAAGGCGAATGGCCTTTTCAACACTATTCAGTGGATTATGGAACGACTGAATGATGACAAACATCTCTCTTGACTTCGTTGCGTTGTAACGATCAGAGAGTGAAAAGCGCTTCTTACTGCCTTTACTCTTCAGGATATTGTTACACTCTTTTACGATGACAGGGGAGATTTGCAGCACACCAACGTATGAACCGTTGACTGCCATAGCATTTCCTTTACTCTCAAGCTGGATAATTGCGTCCATTACTGGGCCCCAATTAAATCCGTCACCTTTCACGAATACGTTGGCATGAACCGTAGTTGATGCCAGAATCATTAAGAAACAAATACTTACTACTTTAATTATTCTCATCATAAAAAGCTTTCCGGAACCTTGGAAAAGTACTTCAAGTGAGGTACTCTCTACGGCGTGTTCCTATGTGAGAATGAGTTACCACCACGCCTGAGTTCCATGTTAACGGCGACAAAGATAAGAAAAATATTCCTGAAAACCAACTCTTTAGCATAAAAATTACAAAGTAATACAAGAACAAGGCGTACAGACGGGTAGTGTTTTTCCCTCCATAACATGGGGAAAATCCTATACATATTTATGGATTCCACCGTGAGGAAGCTGTCATTTAAACCTTATTTTTGCTGCGTCAAACAATGTTTAACCACATCCGAAAGGATGATAAAAGAAAGAACAAACTATGCAAAGATTAATTAGATTAGCACTTTTTGCTATCATGATGGCAAGTGTGACAGCGGGGTTTGCTCAAGAAAACACAACTTTTGAGCGTGATCAGGCACGAATGAGACAGATTGATGCAGAAGCACGTAGGGCTATGCAACAAAGAAGATATGACCGAAGATACGATAGAAAACGGAGTTCTACGGCTTGGAACAGAGGACAATGGGTGTGGGACGGCGGCAGATGGGTATGGGTTCCATCATCAAGACAGCAAAATCCTTACGGCTCCAGCGTTCCAGCTCACCAACACAGATTCGATGACGGACGCTGCTATATATGCGGTATACGCAAGGATGACGCTAAGAAATGGGAGAAAAGAATGCGGAAACGTTATGACAAACGCTGCTATAAGTACAAAAGATACGATGACGACGATGATGATGACGACGACTAAATATATATAGCTGATTAGCAAAGGCTTTGACTTTCTTGTTTAATAAGAAGTCAAAGCCTTTTTCTTTGGCTATAACAGAATGTCCACAACGGCACTTGCCATTTCCGAAAACTTTATCTACCTTTGCGCAAGTTTAGGACAAACGGATGCTCAGAAGGCGTCATTGTCTATCTACACACGAATCAGCTATGGCAAGAAAGAGACGCAGACGCAGCAGGAAAGGGCGTAACAACAAGAACAGATGGGTATGGGTTGGTATAGCAATACTGGCTCTTGCCACTATTCTCATCATCGATCTCAAGCCATGGCACAAGCATCACGAGACCATAAGTGACCAGTGGCCTTTTCATGACCTGACGAAAGGACCCTACTCAAAGGACTTTGAAGGACTTGACATATCGCGTCATCAAGGTAAAATCCACTGGGATGAGCTGGTTGATGAGAACCCTCAGCTGCAGTTTGTCTACATAAAAGCAACGGAAGGCAGCTCGATTGTTGACCCATTCTACAAACGAAACTTTGATGAAGCCAAGAAACATGACCTCCTCGTGGGCTCTTATCACTTCCTGTCTCGGCGTACTTCCATGGCAAAACAGGTGGATAACTTCCTCTCAAACATTGACCTTCAGGCACAGGACCTGCTCTTATTGGTGGATATTGAGGAGGATGGGACACGCGGTTGGAGCCGTTCCATCATTCAAAAGAACCTCGCTGAATTCATTCGTTTGGTAAAAGAACGCACGGGAGTATCACCAATGATCTATACCAATGAGGCATATTACCATCTAAACCTGTACCCTGAATTCAATCATTATCATCTTTTCATTGCCAATTACAACCTTCCTCCCGAACTGGGGACAGCAAAGTATGACATCTGGCAGTCGAGTAAGCGGGGCAGGGTACGTGGTATCTGGAACTATGTAGACATCAATCAGCTACGCGAAGGGGTGACATTGGAGGATATTAAACAACCATAGACATGGCTATCAGCATAGTCTCATCAATACAAGAAGAACACATCACTGTAAAATATATTCACATTGGGAAAACAAAAGAGGCTCTTTTGACTTCTAAAAGACGCCCTTTTGTAAAGTAAAAGATGCCCTTTTACACTTCAAAAGGTGCCCTTTTGCAACGTAAAAGACGCCCTTTTACTTTGCCTTTTGTAATCGTTTGAAACACTGAAGGTTACAAAGACGAAAATAAAAGGATTTCCCCTTATTTTCACGTAAGCATGTTTCTTTTTCTGTAAGATTATTTCGTAGCATCAAACAGTGTTATGATTTATCTGTCGAAAAACCACACTTCATAACAACAACAACGGCTGATAACCATGTTATCAGCCGTCGGATTTGCAGTAATCTATAATCTTTTGATTAAAGAAATACTTTAATTAAAATCTAATTATCAATAGTTTTAAATCATTTACAACCGTCTATTATGCCAGACCTTCTATCTGTCCACGCACAATATCAATCTTTTCTGCCTGCGGAATCTTAGGCAATCCAGGCATACGCATCATGTCTCCAGCAATGGCAACAATCATCTCTGAACCGCCATTGATGACAAAGTCACGAATAGTTATGTCGAAATTCTTAGCTACACCAATCTGTGTTGGGTCCTCACTGAAGGAGAATTGCGTCTTAGCAATACATACTGGGAAACGCTCCATGCCCCAGGCACGAATACGAGCGAGCTTCTTCTGCGCTGCTTTCTTCAGGATAACCGAACGTGCACCATAGACATTCTGGGCAATCTTCGTCACCTTCTCCTCAATTGTCTCATCATCAGCATAGCTCATGTTGATAGCCTTTGCACCGCGCTTATCAATCGTTTCAACAACAAGACGTGCCAGGTCCTCAGCTCCTTCACCACCTTTCATGAAGACATTGTTCTCTGCAAAGCCAACACCTAACAGCTTACAATGCTCTGCAAGGAGAGAGATTTCCTCGTCAGTATCGTCTCCATAGCGGTTAAGGGTCACTACTACAGGCTGACCAAAGCGTTGCATGTTCTCTACATGACGGTCAAGATTGGCAAAACCTTGCACCAATGCTTCGCGTTCCTGCTCACGTGTGTTGCCTTCAGTGAGCCCTCCGTGCATCTTCAAGCCACGCAATGTGGTGACAAGAACAGTCACACGAGGATATATCTCAGCCTTACGACACTTGATATCAAGGAACTTCTCTGCACCTAAATCGGCTCCGAAGCCAGCTTCAGTGACGGCATAATCGCTCAAAGACATTGCCATCTTCGTTGCAACAAGACTGTTACAGCCATGCGCAATGTTAGCAAACGGACCGCCATGTACGAACGCTGCCGTCCCTTCAAGCGTCTGTACAAGGTTTGGTTTCAGTGCATCCATTAACAGAACGGTGATAGCCCCAGCCACACCAAGGTCCTTAACGGTAAACGGTTCATCATTGAACTTGATGCCCAACACCATGTTTTCGATACGACGACGTAGGTCGGCTTCACTGTCAGCAAGGCATAATGCAGCCATAATCTCACTTGCTGGTGTGATATCAAAGCCCGATTGACTTGGTAAACCATCCGTTGCAGCCCCTAAACCAGTAACAATATTACGCAAACTACGGTCATTGACATCCAGAACACGCCTCCAAAGCACTTCTTTCAGTGTGAATCCTTCGCTCCGATGCTGGTAGATGTAATTGTCAAGTAGCGCTGCTATCATGTCGTGAGCACTGGTAATGGCATGGAAATCACCCGTGAAATGCAGGTTGATCTTCTCCATTGGTACCACCTGGGCATATCCTCCACCAGCTGCACCACCCTTCATTCCGAAGCAAGGACCAAGACTTGGCTCACGAAGAGCCAACACTGAGCGCTTACCGATACGGTTCAGCGCCATAGAAAGGCCTATACTAACCGTTGTTTTACCAATACCGGCACGAGTAGGGGAAATAGAAGTAACAAGAATAAGCTTGTTACGGGATACCTGGTCTTCGTCAATCAAAGAGAGAGGGACCTTTGCCATGTATTTACCATAGTGTTCTAACTCATCCGATGCTATGCCAACTGACTTAGCAACGTCCTCGATCCGCTTCATTTTACATGAGCGTGCAATTTCAATATCAGATTTCATAGTTACATAATATATTGATGATGCGACAAAGATAGGTAATATTTTACATAAAAAAAGCATATGGATGATTTTTTTCATCCATATGCTTTCTATTTCTTATTTACGTCCCCCTGACCTATCTTTCGGTTGGAGTTATCAGCGAGGACATCATTGACAATATTGTTAATCTGCTCTTTTAACTCGTTGATAAACTGTCCGGCATCATATTTCTTATGCTCTATATCACGTAGTTTCTTCTCCCATATACCTGTCAACTCAGCCGAAATGAGTAGTTTCTCACGTATGGTATCAATGAGAGCGATGCCTGTTTCTGTTGCTTCAAGGTTCTTTCTCTTCCTACATATATAATGTCTCTTGAACAAAGTCTCAATGATTCCCGCACGGGAAGAGGGTCGACCGATACCGTTTTCCTTCAGTGCTGCACGCAAAGTGTCATCATCTACCAGCTTACCAGCCGTCTCCATGGCACGCAACAAGGATGCTTCAGTGTAATGTTTGGGTGGTGTGGTTTGCTTTTCAGTGAGTGTTGGGGTGTGAGGACCCGTCTCTCCTTTGGTGAAAGAGGGTAGGGTGACTTCGCTCACAGGCTCTACAGCAGAGGAATCCTTGGCAGATGCATCACCGTTTCCTGCTGATTGTTCCTCCGTTATACCCGTTTCCTTTGTAGCGTTTGGAGTAGCAAACACCACACGCCAGCCCTGATCGAGGATCTCTTTGCCCGTAACCTTAAACTCAATCCCGTCCACTTCGCCGATGACAGTGGTCGTTGAGAACTTACAATCAGGATAGAAGGCTGCAATGAAACGCCGTGCTATGAGGTCATAGACGTTCTTTTCCGCATCAGTAAGCCCCTGTGGCGGTATGCCAGTAGGGATGATTGCATGGTGATCGGTCACCTTTGAGCCATCAAAAACACGCTTCGACTTTGGTAAAGGCTTACCTCCCAGTGCCTTCACAAGCTCTGCATAAGGGCGTTTCCCAGCAAAAGCAGTCTGGAAAAGTCCGTTCATTGTCTGTGGACACTTGGGGTAAACATCATCAGGAAGGTACTGTGTATCCACACGTGGATAGGTAGTAAGCTTCTTCTCATAGAGACTTTGAATCGTGTTCAGCGTCATTTCGGCAGAGTACCCATACTTCCGGTTACAGTCAACCTGCAATGAAGTAAGGTCATAAAGCTGCTTAGGCTGTTCCGTTCCCTTCTTCTTCGTAACATTAGTGATGGTAAAAGGCTTCCCTTCAATGGTGGAGAAAGCCTTCTCTCCTTCCTCTTTAGAAGTGAATTTACCCTTTGTTGCCGTGAACTGTGTATCCCTATACACCGTAGCAAGCACCCAATAAGGTTCGGGTTTGAAGTTATTTATCTCCTTTTGTCGCTGTACAATAAGCGCAAGCGTTGGTGTTTGCACACGTCCGATGGACAGAACCTGTCCCTTACCATAGTTATTATTGCCATATTTAAGCGTATAAAGGCGTGTGGCATTCATACCTAACAGCCAGTCACCAATGGCACGTGAGAGTCCGGCAAGGTACAGAGGCTGATACACATCCTGCTCTTTCAGACTTGCAAAGCCCTCACGTATAGCCTCATCTGTCATAGATGAGATCCACAATCGCTTCACGGGGCACTTCACTCCAGCCTTTTGCATCACCCAACGTTGGATAAGTTCACCCTCTTGTCCAGCATCTCCGCAGTTAATAATCTCATCTGCGGCATGGTAAAGCTTCTCTATTACAGCGAATTGTTTCTTGATTCCTTCATCTTCTATTAGCTTTATGCCAAACCGAGGAGGAATCATCGGGAGGGCAGCAAGGCTCCAATGCTTCCAATTCTCGGAATAATCATTGGGTTCCTTCAGCTCACAAAGGTGGCCAAAGGTCCAGGTTACCTGGTAACCATTGCCTTCCATATATCCGTCACAAGACTTATTGGCACCGAGAATACGGGCAATATCCCTTGCAACACTTGGTTTCTCTGCTATACAAACTTTCATTGTTTCTTCTTATTCGGTCCTCTTTTCACCTGTGCAAAGATAAGAAAAATATTTCACAGGTGCGTTACATGGAAAATTTTAGGGGCTATTTTTTCTGTAATTCCTTTCATATAATGGTTTTATTTCGTAAATTTGTAGCACGCAAACGAACAAGAAAATATATCATTATGAGAGTTGGACTCTTTATTCCTTGCTACGTCGACGCCCTGTTTCCACAGGTTGGCGTAGCAACTTATAGGCTTCTAAAGAAACTAAAGGTAGATGTTGTATATCCCGAACACCAGACTTGTTGCGGGCAACCAATGGCAAACGGCGGTTTCCAACGTATGTCAGGACATTTAGCAGAACGCTTTGAGAAGAACTTTAAAGAATTTGATTATGTGGTAATACCAAGTGTATCATGTGCTGCTTTTGTACGTGTTAACTACCCACAGATACTCGATCACGAATGTAAGACGCCTAAGAAAGCAATAGAATTGGTTGAATTCTTGCATGATGTCTTAAAGGTTAAGGAACTACCAGGTAGTTTCCCACATGTCGTATCAGTACATAATTCCTGCCACGGAGTACGAGAATTACTCCTTAGTGCACCTTCAGAAGAGAATATTCCACCTTATAATAAGATTTTAGACCTACTGAATCTTAAGGAAGGAATAACCGTTAAGGAACCCGAACGCAAGGATGAATGCTGTGGTTTCGGCGGTATGTTCGCTGTAGAAGAGCCACAAGTAAGCACCAGAATGGGTACTGACAAGGTTCAAAGACACATGGCTACAGGCGCAGAGGTCATCACGGGTTCTGATAGTTCATGTCTTATGCACATGCAAGGGATAGCTAATAAAAAGAAATATCCTATTAAATTCATGCATGTAGCAGAGATCTTGGCTGCTGACTGTAATATATTAAAAGGTGATATATAATAAGGAAGAAGAAAAAAGATAATATGTCAACATATCATTCAAAGCGAGCTGCGGAGTTCTTAAAGGACCCTGAGAAGGTAACACGACATGATCAGACGTTCTGGTCATTGCGTCAGAAACGTGATGACAGGGCACATGAACTGCCAGAATGGGAGGACTTACGCGAACATTCCAGCCAGATTAAAGCGCATACAGCCACACATTTAGCTGATTATATTGACCAGTTTACTGAAAATCTTAAGAAAAACGGAGTCATAGTGCACTTTGCTAAGGACGCACAGGAGTTCAATGAGATTGCTTATGGCATACTTGAGGACCACAATGTGAGGAAACTTGTAAAGTCGAAGTCCATGCTTACGGAGGAATGTCAGCTCAATCCATACCTTATTAAAAGAGGTATTAATGTCGTGGAGACCGATCTCGGTGAGCGTATTCTACAGTTAATGCACTTAAGACCAGCCCACATTGTTATGCCAGCCATCCATCTTACACGTGAAGAAATAGGTAAGATGTTTGAAGAAAAGGGTATCTCAAAGGAGATTGGTAACTATGATCCGACTTATCTTACACGCTGTGGACGTGAGAATTTAAGGAATGATTTCATGGATGCTGATGCTGGAATGACAGGTTGTAACTTTGGTATTGCAGCCACAGGTGACTGTGTTGTATGCACCAATGAGGGCAACGCAGATATGTCAACATCACTTCCTAAGCTGCATATAGTAGCTATGGGCATAGAAAAGGTCATCCCTGACTATGCATCCTTAGCCGTTTTCCACCGTCTTCTCAGCCGAAGTGGTACCGGACAACCCTCTACTGCCTTCACATCTCACTTCCGTAAGCCTCGCCCAGGTGGTGAAATGCATGTCATTTTGGTTGATAACGGAAGAAGTAACATGATAGCTAACCCAGAACATTGGCAGACATTGAAGTGTATTCGTTGTGGTGCTTGCATGAATACGTGTCCCGTTTATCGGCGTTCTGGTGGTTATTCATATAGCTATTTCATCCCAGGTCCTATCGGAGTCGATCTCGGAATGATACATGATCCTAAGAAATACAGTGGCAATGTGTCTGCATGTTCACTCTGTTTGAGTTGTGATTGTGTCTGTCCTGCTAAGGTTGAACCAGGCAGTCAGATATATCGGTGGCGTCAAAGTCTTGAGAAATACGGCACAGAGAACAAGGAAAAGATGGTAATGGCGGAAGGAATGAAAGCCGTTTATGAGAATTATCATGTCTATGATGCCCTCCTTCGGAACTCACCAATAGCCAATCACATCCCAGAATCATTGGCTGACATCAAGCTGAACCCATGGAGTATCGGGCACACCATGCCTCATTTCGCACAGAAATCATTCCATGCCATCTTCAAACAAGCTATGGATGAACTCAAAAAGGGTAAGAAGTAATCATTTATAATTACTTATAAACGCATTATAACACGGCAATGTACAAAGAAGATTTACTAAAGAAACTGCGTAAAAACACTACTCTGCAGTTCGATATGCCCAAGACAACCGTTAAAGGGATAACCTATCCAGACGTTGTTAAGCAATATATAAATATGTGTGAGACCGTCGGTTGCAAGGTAATAGAAGCCAAAAAGAATGACGATTTCAATGCTATCATCCGTAAAGCTTACCCTAATGCGAAGGTGTTTGCATCGAATGTAAAAGGAATCAAGGCTGATCGAAACCCGGATACGGTCGGATCCGCACAGGAACTCAATGGTACTGACGTCGGAATCATCGAAGGTGACGTCGCAGTTGCAGAGAATGGATGTGTCTGGATACCACAAACCATGAAGGAAAAGGTCATCTGTTTTATTTCAGAAGAGCTGGTAATCCTCGTACATCGTGACAAAATTGTCAACAATATGCACGAAGCTTACGAACGTATCACCATGCCTGAATATGGCTATGGGTGTTTTATATCAGGTCCAAGTAAGACTGCTGACATTGAACAGGCACTTGTTATGGGTGCACAGGCAGCCCGTGGTGTAACGATTATACTGATCGGTTAAACGTTAATTTTGGCAAAAAGAGAAATATAAGATACTCACACAATCCCTTTTCCATATTTTTTATTACCTTTGCAGGGTATAAAGGAATATTTAAAAAACAACTATTTTTAAACAAACTATAAGTTATGAAGATTGAAAAAGTACATGCTCGCGAGATTCTTGACTCACGTGGCAATCCTACAGTTGAGGTAGAAGTAACTCTTGAAAATGGTGTAATGGGTCGTGCAAGCGTACCATCTGGTGCGTCTACAGGCGAAAACGAGGCACTCGAGCTTCGTGATGGCGACAAGAAACGCTTCTTGGGCAAGGGTGTTCTCAAGGCAGTTGAGAACGTAAACAACCTCATCGCTCCAGCATTGAAGGGTGACTGCGTATTGAATCAGCGTGCTATCGACTACAAGATGCTTGAGCTCGATGGTACTCCAACTAAGAGTAAGCTTGGTGCTAATGCAATCCTTGGTGTTTCTTTGGCTGTTGCTCAGACTGCAGCTAAGGCTCTTAACATTCCTTTGTATCGTTACATTGGTGGCGCTAATACCTATGTATTGCCTGTTCCAATGATGAATATCATCAACGGTGGAGCACACTCTGACGCTCCAATCGCATTCCAGGAGTTCATGATTCGCCCTGTTGGTGCACCTTCAGAGAAGGAAGGTATCCGCATGGGAGCTGAGGTTTTCCACAATCTTGCTAAGCTTTTGAAGAAGCGTGGTCTCTCTACTGCAGTAGGTGATGAGGGTGGTTTCGCTCCTAAATTTGATGGTATTGAGGATGCACTCGACTCTATTATCCAGGCAATCAAGGACGCTGGCTATGAGCCAGGCAAGGATGTGAAGATTGCTATGGACTGTGCTGCTTCTGAGTTTGCTGTATGTGAGAATGGCAAGTGGTTCTATGACTATCGTCAACTGAAGAATGGTATGCCTAAGGATCCTAACGGTAAGAAGCTGACAGCTGATGAGCAGATTGCTTATCTTGAGCATCTTATCACCAAATATCCTATCGATTCTATCGAGGATGGTCTTGATGAGAACGACTGGGAGAACTGGGTTAAGCTTACAGAGGCTATCGGTGACCGTTGCCAGCTTGTAGGTGATGACTTGTTCGTAACCAACGTTAAGTTCCTCGAGAAGGGTATTAAGATGGGTGCAGCTAACTCTATTCTTATCAAGGTTAACCAGATTGGTTCTCTTACAGAGACTCTTGAGGCTATCGAGATGGCTCATCGTCATGGTTATACAACCGTTACTTCTCACCGTTCAGGCGAGACTGAAGATACAACTATCGCTGATATCGCAGTTGCAACGAACTCTGGTCAGATCAAGACTGGTTCTATGTCTCGTACAGACCGTATGGCTAAGTACAACCAGCTCATCCGTATTGAGGAAGAACTTGGTGCTTGTGCTCGCTATGGTTACAAGAAATTGAAGTAAGAAAGCATATTGCTTTGGTCCTCATCTGTTGAGGATTAGCATTCAAATAAGAAGGGATTATCCTAATGGGTAATCCCTTTTTTCGTGCACTATGGCGTGTGTTGATTTGTATAAGGATTGTGTTTGACATGCAAATGAAGAGATAGAGGAAGGAAAAAGATTGTATTCTCTGCATTAAGAAAATATATTACGAAAAGAAGACTATGGGAAAGTGAGTTTTAAAGGGAAATCAAGTTTTTCATACTTTGTAACCTATTGATAAACAAAAGGTTATAAAGAGGCTTGTAAAAGGTGCCCTTTTGCGTTGTAAAACAGGCCCTTTTACACATCAAAAGATGCCCTTTTACATTGCAAAAGGGCATCTTTTACTATCCAAAAGGGCGTAGATTAAAAGGAAGAAGGGAAATAAATTGACAAAAGAGGTGGCCTCCCCAAGCCCCTCCGAAGGAGGGGATGTTCAGATAAAAGTGGGGTAATAGTTTGTTAAAAAGCCCTCCCAAATACCGCCAACGGGGCGAATGTGCATGACGGAATACCGTGTAGGGAAACTTATTCTATAAGTACAAAGACTAATGAAAAGCGAACAATGAATTGGGCAGAGGGGCGAATGTGCATGACGGAATACCGTGTGGAGAAAGTTATTTTATAAGTACAAAGACTAATGAAAAGCGACTGATGAAGCAGGCAAATGGGCGAATGTGCATGACGAAATACAGTGTGGCGAAACTTATTATTAAGTATAAAGATTAATGAAAAGCAACTGATGAAGCAAGCAAAGGAGCAAATGTACATGACGGAACACGGCATTTCTTATTAGGGGTTATAGCAATTAGAGAGCTAAAGGAGTCGAGCCAACGGGTTAATATTAAAGAAATAGGAGAATAAAAGAATAGAATTTAATCTTCAAAGTTCAATGATTTGAAAGGTAGAAAGACAAAAGAATAAAGCGCTAAGAACGCAATTTGAAAGGTAAAAAGATGAAAGAGTAAAGCGCTAAGAGTGTACTTTGAAAGATGAAAAGCTCAAAGAGTAAAACGCTAAAAACGCAATTTGAAAGGTAAAAAGATGAAAGAGTAAAGCGCTAAGAGCGCACTTTGAAAGATGAAAAGCTCAAAGAGTAAAACGCTAAGAACGCAATTTGAAAGGTAAAAAGACAAAAGAATAAAGCGGCAATAAGCAAGATGTAATTGTAGAAATATGGTCTTGTTTAGCAATAGAAAGGGGCGCATCGTCTGTCATTCTTCAGCCATTATCAACCAGCAGAAGACTCTTATGGATTCAAAACAAGAATGTATCAATAGCCACTTTGGGCTGCTTTCTTTAGTATTATCAGCTTATATATCTAACACTTCCATACAAACAGGTTAATGACTGTATATCAGTTGTTTAATAAATGATGTCTTAATCATTTCTTAAATGCTCTTGATACATGCGCGGAGTAATACCCGTCTCACGCTTAAAGAACTTAGAGAAGGCAGAAGCAGTGGGGAAATTGAGTCGGTCAGCCACCTCATACGCCATCAGTTCGTTGGTCTTCAGCAGGATTTTTGCTTCCTGAATCGTAGCCCGATTGATCCAATACATCACACTTTGGTTGCTTATTTTCTTAATCAATGCCGACAGATGATGTGGCGTGACATGGAGTTCGCCAGCATAGAAAGGTATAGACCGTTGCGCCTTACAGTGCTGATGAACGAGTCGTTTGAACCGAATAAAAAGCTCTTCGGCACGTGTCAGTCCTCCACTTTGGATGGTATCGTCCTCCGCACCCTTTATCTCCTGAACGCCAGAGATCACAGTCTGCAGAAGGTTCTGCACTGTTTTACAGCGATAAGGCTTAAGTTGGATGACATCCCAGAGCAGGTATATCAGTCGAAGTACCCATGTACTTTCTGTCGGAGAAGTCTTCAGTACAATCTCTTCTGGTACTTCAATGCTCTCACGGAACACTATTCCAGCTATCCGAGCATCGTCAGAAATTTCATTTACCTCAATGATTGTGTCGGGACCAGTGATGATTATGTTTCCTTTCTCTATGTGATAGTTCTGCAGATTGATACAAACATCGCCCCAACCCTGCATCGCCAGAAGGAAACGAGGCTCCATTAACTGATAGATCTCCTCTTTATTGAAGAGCTGAGCCTTATGAATATCGCCATTAATAATGACAATTGCGTCATCACTCATGCGGAAGTAATCCTGCTTTGATGCTTGTTCCTCCAGATTCAGACGGTCTAATGACAGCAGATTGATTGTCTTCACCTTGTCCATTGGCTTTCCTTTTTGTATGATTCGATTGCAAATATAACATTATTCTCTTATATTTCAAGTTCATTTTTACGAGAATCGTACAATAAGACAATTCGTTCTGTGTATCGGATAAGCACATAACATAATTATAACATTACCTTTGCACAAAAGAAACAGATACATATCAGACATTAATATATAAAAGATGGGAAAAAGAATCCTGACATTTATCATTATAATCCTTGCTGTTTCAGCCCATGCACAAACGCTGGAGGAGTGTCAACAGGCTGCAGAAAAGAACTATCCAGTTATCAAACGGTACGACCTTATAGGGCGAACTACGGAGCTGACGGTTAGCAATTTGCAGAAAGAATGGCTGCCTCGGATAACGGCTTCAGCACAAGCCACCTATCAGAATGCCGTTGCTGCATGGCCAGAGAGCATAAAAAGCGTTTACCAACGCATGGGATTGGACATGAAAGGACTGAAGAAAGATCAGTACAAAGTGGGCATTGACGTTCAACAGACGCTCTATGACGGTGGAGTTATCAGTAGTCAGAAACGTATCGCACGCCAAGAAGGCAAGCTGCAGGAGGCTCAGAACGACGTAAATCAGTATCAACTGCGGCAGCGTGTCAATGAGATGTACTTCTCATTGTTGCTCCTCAACGAGCAGATTCGGCTCAATGACGATGTCAAAGCACTGTTGCTCTCAAGCGAAAAGAAGCTTGCTGCCATGGTGAAAGGGGGCACGGCAGCCACAAGTGACTATGAAAATGTCATGGCAGAACGCCTTGCTGCAGAGCAGCAGAACAGTAGTTTGAAAGCCCAACAACAGATGTTACAACGTCTGTTGAGTGTGTTCTGTGGTATGGAAGTGAACCATTTGCAGAAGCCAAAGCCTGCTGAAGTAAGCACAACGACCAACAATCGTCCCGAACTAAGCATGTTCGACAGTCAGATAAAGCTTGTTGAAGCAAAGGAAAAAGCATTAAACGCACGGTTAATGCCGAAGTTAGGACTCTTTGCACAGGGCTATTACGGCTATCCGGGATACAATATCTTCGAAGACATGATGGACCGTAAGTGGACACTTAATGGCATTGTAGGCATCAAGATGTCATGGGATTTGTCAGCATTCTATACCCATAAGAATGACAGAGAACGGCTGAATATGGAACGAAAGATGGCAGAGAACGCCCGTGAAGTATTCCTTTTCAACAGCAGATTAGACGAGATACAACACACAGAGGACGTTGATCGGTATCAGAAGATGGTACAAGCAGATGAAGAAATCATCACTTTACGCACCAATGTACGCAAGGCTGCAGAGTCAAAGTTGGCACATGGCATCATTGATGTCAATAGTTTGCTCAGAGAAATCAACAACGAGAATGCTGCAAAGGCGCAACAAGCCATCCATGAGATAGACATGCTCAAGGAGATGTACAATCTTAAATACACCAATAACGAATAAAAACAACAAGCAACAGATATGAAAAAGATAGTTTTATTGGCTGGTTTTGCCCTTATAATGGCATCCTGTGGGGGTGATAAGAAGGACTATGACGCTACAGGAACGTTCGAAGCAACGGAGGTAACAGTGTCGGCAGAATTGTCAGGGCAGCTTCTTCACTTTAATGTCAGTGAAGGACAAGTGCTCAAAGGTGGGCTTTCCGTGGGACAGATAGACTCCCGTCAGTTGGTACTCAAGCGTGAACAGCTCTCTACAAGCAATGAACAACTGGCAGCAACGCACGGTCAGTTGGATGCAAACAAGCGTCAATTAAACGCAAACAAGCAGGCAACGACAAGCAAACAGCTTGACTTACGGAAGCAAGTGGCTGCCCTTCACCAGCAAATAGTCAACCTTCAGCGTGAACATCAACGTTTTTCAGAGCTGTTAAGTGATGGTGCTGTACCCCGAAAGCAGGTAGATGACATTGAATATCAGATAGAAGTGCTACGCAAACAACTTACTGCTACAGAAGAACAGATAGCCAGTCAGAACGCAGCATTGGCTGATCAGAACAAAGGAATAGCTGCTCAGATAGAGGGAATCAGCTCCCAACAGGCTGGAATAAACGCCCAACAGGCTGGTGTTCGGAGCCAACAGGCACAGATAGATGACCAGATTTCACACACGTTTGTGAAGAGTCCGATCACCGGAACAGTGTTGGAGAAGTATGCAGAGCAGGGAGAATTCGTTGCGATTGGCAAGCCTTTGTTCAAGATTGCAGACACAAAAACGATGTTTATAAGGGCATATGTCACCTCTGAACAGCTGAAAAACGTCAGGATAGGACAGCATGTTACGGTCATGGCAGACTATGGTAAGGGTGAGAAAAAGCGTTATTCGGGTGTCATAACATGGATATCAAACCAGTCAGAGTTCACCCCTAAGACCATTGTTACCGATGATGAACGTGCCGATCTGGTCTATGCTATCAAGGTAAAGTTCATCAATGACGGTTATATTAAGATTGGAATGTATGGTGAAGTAAAGTTCTAAACGGTGCACATGACGATGAATGCAATAGAGGTAAACAACATATCGAAACACTATGGTAAGGTAAAAGCCTTGCAGAATGTCAGCTTCTCTGTGGGGGAAGGTGAGATTTTCGGACTCATCGGACCTGATGGTGCAGGGAAAACGTCGATGTATCGCATCCTCTGTTCTCTGCTTCTGCCCAATGAAGGTAGTGCTTCCGTGTGCGGATATGACGTGGTAAGCGGTATGAAAGAGGTGCGCAAGCGTGTTGGATACATGCCCGGTAGGTTCTCACTCTACCAAGATCTGACGGTAGAAGAGAACCTTAAGTTCTTCGCAACACTGTTTAATACGACCGTAGAGGAGAACTATGACTCCATAAAAGCCATCTATTCACAGATTGAAAGGTTCAAAACCAGAAGGGCAGGAGCACTCTCTGGCGGAATGAAACAGAAGCTCGCACTCTGTTGTGCACTTGTTCATAAGCCTCAAGTGTTGTTCCTTGACGAACCAACAACAGGTGTCGACCCCGTCAGTCGTAAGGAGTTTTGGGAGATATTAGCCCACTTGAAGGAGCGTAACATCACCATTATAGCCTCAACACCCTATATCGATGAGGTGCAGAAATGCGAACGTGTGGGCTTTCTTTCAGATGGTATCTTGAAAGGAGTAGGTACTCCCGACGCTATTCTTGACACCTTTAAGGATATCTTTAATCCACCTCCTATAGAGCATAAGCAGAGAGATGACACGGAAAAAGAGACTGAAAACGTCATCGAAGTGGAACATCTGGTCAAAGCTTTCGGCAGTTTTCATGCTGTAGACGACATCTCTTTCACGGTAAAGAAGGGTGAAATATTCGGCTTTCTCGGTGCTAACGGAGCCGGAAAGACCACTGCTATGCACATGCTTACGGGTCTTAACCAACCCACAAGTGGGACGGGAAGGGTGGTAGGGTTCGACATTCGCACCCAATATGAGCAGATAAAGCAGCACATTGGATACATGAGTCAGAAGTTTTCATTGTACGAAGACCTCACAGTAGCAGAGAATATACGCCTCTTTGCAGGCATTTATGGTATGCAGGATGATGACATTCGGCACAAGACAGACGACCTTCTGCAGCGTCTGAAGTTCTCTGAACACCGCAACAGCTTGGTATCTGAGCTGCCATTAGGATGGAAACAGAAGCTGGCTTTCTCTGTAAGTATCTTCCATAACCCAGGCATTGTGTTCCTCGATGAGCCTACTGGAGGTGTTGATCCAGCCACTCGCCGACAGTTCTGGGAACTGATTTACGATGCTGCAGAGCGTGGAATAACGGTTTTTGTCACCACGCATTACATGGACGAAGCGGAGTATTGCGACCGAATATCCATCATGGTGGATGGTAAAATAAAAGCTTTGGGAACGCCTGATGAGCTGAAACGCAAGTTGAAGCAGCCCGATATGGACCACGTCTTCACCTATCTGGCGCGCCAGGCGGTGCGCAGTTCCGACTGAAAAGTATAGATAATGTAACAAAAAAGATGAACAGACTGTCCCTTGCAGACACCTGTTCATAACGCCAAACATACAATGAAGCAGTTTATTTCATTTGTCATTAAGGAGGCAAAGCACATCATTCGCGATAAGCGAACCATGCTAATGCTCTTCGGTATGCCCACTGCCATGATGTTACTCTTTGGCTTTGCCATCACGAATGATGTACGAAATGTGCGGACCATCATCGTCATGAGCAATGCCGACTACGCCACACAAGAGGTTGTCGACCGTTTGGGTGCATCGGAATACTTCACCATCAGCAAGATGGTTGCCACTCCTTCAGAGGCTGAAAAGGCTATCCAGAACCAGCAAGCAGACATGGCTATCGTCTTTCCACACGACTTTGCGAGTCGTAGGACGGGCTTGCAATTCATTGTAGATGGTGCCGATCCGAACATGGCACAGCAGTGGTCGACCTACGCCAATGCGGTGATTACGAACCCAAAGGGCGGAGTTACCAACACGAAACTGCTCTATAACCCACAGATGAAGTCGACTTACAACTTCGTTCCAGCCATCATGGGCATGCTGTTGATGCTTATCTGTGCCATGATGACCTCTATTTCCATTGTCAGAGAGAAGGAAAAAGGAACGATGGAGGTGCTCCTTGTCTCACCAACTCAGCCCCTGATGATCATCATTGCCAAGGTGATTCCTTACTTAATACTGGCATTTCTCATCCTGATAATCATCCTTCTAATGTCAGTTTTCCTATTCGGTGTCCCCGTGCAAGGCTCCTTGTTCTGGATATTCAGTATCTCAACACTCTATATTCTCCTTGCACTCTCGTTGGGATTGCTTATCTCCAACATTGCAAAGACACAACTCGTGGCACTCCTGATGTCGGCAATGGTGTTGCTCATGCCCATCATTATGCTCTCAGGAATGGTCTTCCCAGTGGAGTCAATGCCACAGATTCTGCAGTATGTGTCAGCCGTTATCCCCACCCGTTACTACATCATAGCCATGCGAAAGCTTATGATTATGGGTGTAGGCATTGAACAGGTACTCAACGAAACACTCATTCTTGCAGGTATGCTCATCGTCCTGCTGTCCCTCTCACTGGCAATGTTTAAGAAACGATTAGAATAGAAACGCATGACACTCAAATATCTTTTACAGAAGGAATTCATACAGATTCGTCACAATTCGTTCATCCCCCGCCTCATCATCATGTTCCCAATCATGGTGATGTGTGTAATGCCTTGGGTGATGAACATGGAGGTGAAGAACATTGTTGTGGATGTTGTAGACAACGATAGGTCAACGGAGTCACATCGATTGGTACATGAGATAGAAGCCAACAGATACTTTATTTTCCACGGACAGCAGCCCACTTATCAGGCAGCACTTGAGGATATTGAACACTCAAAGGCTGATATCATTCTGGTCATCCCACAGAATTACAGTCGTGACCGTACGCTTGGACGGATGCCACAGGTATTGATTGCAGCCAATGCTGTCAATGGAACGAAAGGTGCTTTGGGCTCCATCTATCTCTCACAGGTGGTTACTGCCCATGCTCAACCTGCTGTTGCAGCCCTGCAGAAGCAAGCTTCAACACTCTATCTGTACAACCGTCACTTGAATTTCAAGCTCTTCATGATACCTGCACTCTTTGCTATTGTGATGATGTTGCTGACCGGTTACTTGCCAACACTGAACATTGTGGGGGAGAAAGAGGCTGGGACTATTGAGCAAATCAACGTTACTCCCGTGAGCAAATGGACTTTTATCCTGGCTAAACTCATCCCTTATTGGCTTATAGCCTTCTTTGTTATCACGGTATGTCTACTCCTTTCGTGGCTCATTTACGGTATAACACCCGTTGGTAACGTAGCTTTTATCTATCTGTTAGCCATGTTGTTGGCACTGTTCTTCTCTTCTTTTGGATTAATAGTGTCCAATTACTCTGACACTATGCAGCAAGCTATCTTCGTGATGTGGTTCTTCGTGATGATACTCATGCTGCTTTCAGGACTCTTCACACCAACGCGTTCCATGCCACCGGTGGCTTATCTGTCTACATACGTCAACCCGATGAGTTACTTTATAGATGCAATGCGAACCGTATTCATCCGTGGTGGCGGTCTGAACAGTATTGGTCATCAGCTCCTTGCACTGTCTGTAATAGGACTGACAATGGGTGTTTGGGCTGTCATCAGCTATAAGAAGAATAAATAAAAAGGGGTGGGGGAATACTGTTTTCTTTATGGATAACGACATCAATGCTTGATCCCTTAAATGACGGTCAAAGCCCCTTCAATGTAAAAACATTTCCCTATTGATTTTTAAAAGACGCCCTTTTGAGGTGTAAAAGGTGCCCTTTTGCAGTGTAAAACATGCCCTTTTGCCATGTAAAAGACGCCCTTTTGCAATGCAAAAGGGCGTCTTTTAGAAGCCTGTTTGTAACTATTTGATTCTCTATGGGTTACAAAGCTGGTTTTAAACGGTTTTCTTCTAAATCAGCGTTCATAGCCTTTCCTTTTTTTGTAAGGTTATTTCGTTACATCCGAAATACCGTCAACACTGTCTCTATCTACGGATAAGGAAGTAGCCCAAAGCGTGATGTGCCTTCTTCTTTGTATACCCTTTGAGTTGATACATACCGTCTGGAAGTGCTGCAATATTAAGCTGATTCTGTCTTACAAGTCGGCTATTGACACTGCGTATGGTTCTTCCCTGCACGTCGAGCAGTTCATAATGATCAAAGTCAGCCAGCTTTGCTTTGGCAGGTAACAGCAGTGTGTTACCGTCATTCTGCAACAGTGAAGAAGGCAAAGAAGCAGCTTGTACGTTCTGTTCTTGCAGTGCTGCACTCTCCATACCATATCTGTTCATTGCCGTAACAGCGTAATGAAGAGAAGGATTGGCATTTCTGAACTGTAGGAAAGTACCACTGTAACGAGCGAAAAGCAGGTTGTGAGGGTTCTTAATGTCTACAGGATACGTCCTGCTCGCATATATATTATAATAAGGTGAGACCCCTTTCCAACTAATTGTCACACTGTTGTCATCCCGATGCTGTACGAATGAAGCAGCAGAAGCAGGCATTGGAGCTGCTACAGATTTGCTTCCTTTCGTCACTTGTGGCAGAGCAAGCGTGGCATTAAACTGCTTTTCAAAATCGTAAACACCCTGTTTGTTGGAAGTAAGGAACCATGAACGGAAGTGAGCATGTCCCATTCCGATAGCCCTACTGACATACATTTGTCGGGTAATATCGTCTAATCGCCAGTTACCCTCACGTGGATCAAGGAAGTAAGTACCCAGCCCCGTGACGATTTCCCGGTCATAATTATTCTCCATCCAGTCTGCAATGAACGGGTAATAGTTCTCTCCACGGAAGTACTGCATAGGATAAAGCTGGTCCATCAGTCCTGTACGCAACCACTCCTGTGCCTCCTGTGCAACACGGTCACGCGCATTGAAGTTCTTCGAACTGTACCTACTGAGGTCAGAATAC
The DNA here is from genome assembly GCF_055385135.1 of Prevotella histicola. NCBI lineage: Bacteria > Pseudomonadati > Bacteroidota > Bacteroidia > Bacteroidales > Prevotellaceae > Prevotella > Prevotella histicola. Next base: position 61,244 of record NZ_AP043794.1, read on the forward strand.
TTACCGATTGGAGAACAAGACATCTTCACCCAGGGTTTCAAAGCCTTCACTTGGTCGTGTATGGCACGTACAATCTGTGTGATATTATAGCGTCTGTCATCAGGTGTGTCACCGTCCTGATACGTTGGACGAGGCCATCCATCAGGATATCGGATATAGTCTAAGTTGATACCATCAACGTCATACTTCCTTACAATCTCCGCACAGATATTTGCCAGATAGTCAGGAACACGTGGGTCAGAAGGGTCGAGATAAGATCCAGTAGAGAAGTTTCTGATACGGAAACCCTTTCTAGTCAGAGTCTGACAACCCAATGAACTCTTTGCACCGACAGGTATTGTGGCAATCCATGCATGCAGTTCCATTCCCCTTTTATGGCATTCTGCAATGGCAAAAGCCAACGGGTCATAGCCAAAGCCTGGTGCTTTACCTTCCACACCAGTAATACAACGATCCCAAGGTTCGATGTCTGAAGGGTAAATAGTGGCAGCTCGCACACGTGCCTGTAGTAAAACAGTGTTTATATTTGCCTTTTGATAACTGTCAAGGATATCCGTCAGCTCCTTCTTCTGCTGTTCAATGGTTTCCGGAGAGGTTGCATATGTCTTCGGCCAGTCCAAGTTTGCCAATGTAGTAAGCCATACCGCACGTGTCTCACGCTTAGGGATTGGCTGCGTCAAGTAGTCGCTAAGTATTGTTTGTGCTTGTATTGTACAGACGAAAACACAACAAAGTGCCAGAAAAAACGATTTCTTCATATCTTTTAATATCCTATTATCCGTTGAAATAAGTTACAAAGATAGTCATTTATTTCTTTAATCCAAATATTCTGTTTACCTTTGTCTAAGATTTATTGACATAACCTAAATGGTGTGATTTGTCAATCAAAGTATTCACTTAACGAAAAGTATTTATGATTAAGAAGTGTCTGTTGCTCGTTGCAACAATGATGGTAAGCATTTGTGCATCAGCTCAGTTTCAAGAAGGTAAAGGCTATATTGGTGCCTCTCTGACAGGACTTGACCTGCATTACAATGCTCAAGACGGCTTAAATGTCGGCTTAGAAGCAAAGGCCGGTTTCTTCCCTTGGGATAATCTTATGATACTTGGCAATGTCAGCGCAGTACATAATGGTTCAGAGGCAGTTGCCGATCACATCTCTATTGGTGCTGGTGGAAGATATTACATCACACAGAATGGCTTGTATCTTGGTGCTGGTGTGAAGTTTTTGCATGCCAATCACAGTTACAATGACATGATGCCGGGTCTTGAAGTGGGCTATGCTTTCTTCCTGAATCGCTCCGTTACGATTGAACCAGCTATCTATTACGATCAATCTTTCAAGAGTTCTAGATATTCAACAGTGGGCTTTAAGCTTGGTGTTGGTGTTTATCTCTTTGATGATTGATAAAGAAAGGATAGCTCTTTCTTCACTTGTAACCACGTAAAACATAGATGCAACAATATCCATCTCAGCTCTTAGAGCGAGCTGTTGAGTCGTTTTCACAGTTGCCAGGCGTAGGGCGTAAGACCGCTTTACGCCTGGTTCTGCATCTTCTTCGCCAATCAACGGAGGATGTAGACAGCTTTGCTGATGCCATAACGAGGGTGAAACATGACGTGAAATATTGTAAGGTATGCCACAATATCTCTGATACTGACGTCTGTTCCATCTGCTCCGATCCGCGCAGAGACGCCTCTGTGGTGTGTGTAGTGGAGAATATTCAAGACGTAATGGCGATAGAAAACACACAACAGTTCCATGGTTTGTACCACGTTTTGGGTGGAATCATCTCTCCAATGGACGGAATTGGACCGAATGATCTTGAGATTGAGTCGCTTGTTAAGCGTGTTGAGGAGGGTGAAGTGAAAGAGATTATCCTGGCACTTGCCAGTACTATGGAAGGAGATACCACCAATTTCTATATCTCACGTAAGCTAAAAGACAAGCAAGTGAAGCTCTCTGTGATAGCAAGAGGTATATCTGTTGGTGACGAATTGGAATATACAGACGAGGTAACGTTGGGCAGAAGTATTCTGAACCGTACCCCTTTTGATGCTTAATACTCATGGATAAAACAAGAAAGATACTCCTTACGGAACTCATAGCGTCCTGTTGTCTGGCGTTATTGCTCGTTGGAAGTTATGAAACAGGGCTGTTATTACCCGGATTCTGGGCTACTGAAGATAACAGTCAGTTGTTAGTTCTGTTGCAATTCTGCATGCAATTAACAACACTTATCGCCATTCCGCTGGCACTTTTCCTCTTTAAGATTCGCTATGTAGCCGACTCTCTGCAGGCTGATGAGAGCCATGTAGACCGTCAGTTATGCTTCTGGGGCAGCGTAAGGATGATGATGTTGTGCCTACCAATGGTACTTAACGTGTTCTTTTATTATGCTTTCGGCGACGTTGCGGGGTTTTATTACCTTGCAATCATACTCGCTTTGAGTTTATTCTTCGTCTTTCCGACAAAGAAACGTTGTGAACATGAATGCCATTTGACCAATGAAGCAAATGACTCTGTGGATAAACCAGAAGACAAAAGGAATAAATCAGTAGACCAAAGAGGATAAATCTGTGGGCAGATGATTATAAATCTGTTGACAAAAGTGGATATATCTGCAGAGCAAAGGTTATAAATCAGAAGTCCTAAAAGGATATTTCTGGAGACCAAAGGTTATGAATTAGTGATCCTAAGAAGATAAACCTGTAAACCAAAGATTATACATCAGTGGACAAAAGTTTATAAATCAATGACCCTAAGAAGATAAATCTCTAGACCAAAGGTTATAAATCTGTGGGCAAAAGTGGATGAACCAGAAGACCAAAGGAAATAAATCAGTGAACCAAAGCGAATGAAATTAAGTGTTATCATTGTCAGTTATAACGTAAAATACTACCTTGAGCAATGTCTTGAGAGTCTGTATAAAGCTTTAAAAGACATTGATGCAGAGGTTTTTGTAGTAGATAATCACTCGCATGATGGCTCCGTCAGCTACCTGAAGGAGCGTTTCCCAGATACACATTTCATAGCCAGTTCACATAATTTGGGCTTTGCACGCGCCAACAACTTAGCCATTCAACAGTGTAAAGGGGAGTATGTCCTTCTGCTAAACCCCGACACTGTGGTGGGAGAAGACGTCATCATGACTTCCATTTCCTTCATGGATAGCCATCCAAAGGCGGGTGGTCACGGTGTTCAGATGCTCAATGACTGTGGTGAAAAAGCCTTAGAAAGCCGACGAGGATTGCCCTCTCCATTGACAGCTTTCTATAAAATGACGGGACTTTGCAAGCGTTTCCCAACCAGCAAAAGGCTTGCACATTATTATATGGGGGGACTATCATGGGATAAACCGGGACAGATTGAAGTCATAAGTGGTGCATATTGCTTCCTTCGCAAGGCTGCATTAGACCGTATAGGACTACTTGATGAGGACTTTTTCATGTATGGTGAGGACATAGACCTAAGCTATCGACTGTTAAAAGGTAACTATGAGAACTGGTATCTACCCACTCGAATCCTGCATTACAAAGGAGAAAGCACACAGAAATCAAGTTTCCGATATGTTCATGTGTTCTATGATGCAATGTTTATCTTCTTCCGTAAACACTACGGAGGGATGAGTTTACTACTCAGATTACCCATTAAAACAGCCATTTTCATCAAAGCTTCTTGCTCATTAGTGCGTACATTATGTTATTCTATACGCAAATATCTTGGCTTTAATAGCTTCTATACGACATCATTTCCCCACTATGTGTTCCTTGGTGGGCAGGAAATGACAGATCAATGTAGGCATATTGCTATGGAGAAAGGCCTTTCTGCTGAGTATTACACAGGAGATAAGGAGAGTCTTTGGCATAAAGAAGCTGACATCGTGGGGCAAAATGATGATGCAAACAAGCAGATATGCATTGTTTTTGATACCGAAATGTTCACCTATCAAGAGATATTCGACAAGTTCTCAGCGCATCCTATGGCGAATATCCACATAGGATTCTATCATAAAAAACCGAATGTTATCATCACAACAAACGAAATAATAGAAGGTAATGGATAAAGACAAAAGGCCTGAAGTGACATTAAGGGCAATGGAACCCGAGGATCTTGACGTGCTCTACCACGTGGAAAATGATAATAGCATGTGGAATATCAGTACGTCAAACGTACCTTACAGCCGTTACGCTTTGCATAATTACATAGCTGATGCAAAGAACGATATCTATGTAGATGGGCAGGTTCGACTGATGATAGAGAATGAGAATGGGGTAGTGGTAGGCGTTATCGACCTCGTAAACTTCGACCCTAAACATCATCGGGCAGAGCTTGGAATCATCATTATGGATAAGTTTCGCAGACGGGGATATGCCCATGCAGCGATCACGAAGCTCATATCCTATGCACACAACATGCTGCAACTGAGTCAGATATACGCCATTGTAGACGTAGAGAACAAGGTATGCTATCAGTGTTTGACATCCCTTGGCTTCGCAGGAGATAGCATTTTGCACGATTGGCTATACTGTGACGGTTCCTATCATGATGCTATCGTTTTGCAATTTTTTATTGAAAAACAGTAAATATATTTTGGTGGAATAGTTTTTTATTGCTATCTTTGCACTCGCAAAACGGGAATGAGGTACTAAATTCATAGTCTTTGGTGCGTTAGTTCAGTTGGTTAGAATGCCTGCCTGTCACGCAGGAGGTCACGAGTTCGAGTCTCGTACGCACCGCTGAAGCCTCCCCGTAGAGCATGGTGTGTTAGTTCAGTTGGTTAGAATGCCTGCCTGTCACGCAGGAGGTCACGAGTTCGAGTCTCGTACACACCGCAGAAGACCTTAGCAAAGTGCTAAGGTCTTTTTTGTTTTCTGTACTTTATTAGAATCCCCAATACAGACTATTGCAACGTACAGTGTAAACTATTAGAACCACAAGTAGGAACTATTGCAGCGTAGGATGTAATTTATTAGCGTTCCAAGTAGGAATTATTGCAACGTATGATGTAATCTATTAGCGTTCCAAGCGGGACTATTGCAACGTATGATGTAATCTATTAGCATTCCAAGTAGGGGGTATTGCAACATAGGATGTAATTTATTAGCGTTCCAAGTAGGGGCTATTACTGTGTATGAAATAGTCTTACATATTTCTTTCTCTATTCTTTTGTTTTTTGAATGAAAACGTCCTGTTAGTGGGTTTGTAACTAACAGAGTATCTGATGATTACAAAACGCATTGTAAAAGATGCCCTTTTGCGTTGTAAAAGACGCCCTTTTGCATGGTAAAAGATGCCCTTTTGAAGTGTAAAACATGCCCTTTTACAATGCAAAAGGGCGTCTTCTGTTTTGTAATAGTGAATAAACTTTACAGAAGATGATTTCCTATCGGTAATAGAGTAACCAACTAATACCCTCCAACCCATCTTCCTTTCAATCGTAATCGTTCCAGAGTATAGTATGCCGGTGACGCCCTTTCACATCCCCAATGTGCACTTATCTTGCACTCCCATGTACTGTCTTCGTTCCTAAATGTTTTTGTATACACATTATAATGATGTATTCCTTTATTTGAAAAAACTATTTTAAATTGTACGAAACGGGTTAATTAATGCTAAAATAGGGCAGGGAATGGTATCATATCAACCATAGGTACTCCAAAAATTACTATCTTTGTAGCAACAATCTAAAAGTATTGTCTATGATGAAAAAGATACTCACGCATATTATTTTTACGTTAATCCTCCTGCTGGGCAGTGCAACTACTATCCAGGCGAGCACATCTGTCGACTTAATCGACCAGGATTTCCAGTCGATAAACATCTCTGTTACGGGCAATGTGCTGCATGTTACAGGTGCAGAGAACGAAATGTTATTCGTCTATAACGTGACTGGTGTCCGCGTATTGGCAGTCAAAGTGGATGGCAGTGACAAACGTTACACACTCAGCATGCCACGAGGATGCTATATTATTAAGGTGGGCAAGCTTGTTCGTAAGATTTCTATTTGTTAGGAGTATAGCCTCTTGACCACTAAAAACAGTTATCCATTATCGTGCCTCACTTCGATGAGTCGGAAGTGATTCGCTTGTCAGCGAGTCCTGAAGGACGACAAAAGATATTTCCAATGATTGTTGACCAATACAGTAAAGCGCTGTATTGGAAGATTCGTAGTATCGTTCTGTCACATGATGACAGTGATGATGTCTTGCAAAACACATTCCTCAAGGCTTGGAAAAGCTTGGATTCCTTCCAAGGAAAGTCGAAATTCTCCACGTGGCTTTACCGTATTGCCATCAACGAAGCACTTGATTTCCTCCGTCATAAGAAGACATTGGCACTCGCAAGTGCTGATGCCGACTTGTCTGTTGCCAATCGTTTGCTTGCAGATGAGTACTTTGACGGCGACAGAAGTCAGGCTATTCTGCAGGAAGCGATAGCCACTCTGCCCGAAGTTCAGCGTACAGTATTCACGCTTCGGTACTATGATGAGATGAAATATTCCGAGATGAGTGAGGTGTTAGGAACAAGTGAAGGAGCACTGAAAGCCTCTTATCACATTGCAGTACAGAAGATTACCGACTATGTTAAGCAACATGAGTAATAAAATCCTTCGTATTGTTTAAACCTTTAAGCACCTTTTCGGTCTAATAGATATCAAAGAATAGCTCTTATGGAAGTAGAACATCATTTACATTCAACCTACGGAAACAAGCGACCTTTCACTGTTCCGGATCATTATTTCTCTGATTTGTCATCGCAGATCATGGCTAATATCCCTGTGGAAGAGCCAGTCAAGACTCCAGATAATACGCTAAAAACAAAGAAATCGCACTTTGTTCTCATTCGTCGGGTGCGTCCGTTGGCAATCGCAGCAGCCATGATCGGTATTGTCATGATTGCTTTCTGGTCGTTTGCTGATTATACATCGAATCAGAAAAGTGCAGCTGATGCACCGGAAAAAGGAGTAGGGGAGTCGCTCAGTAAAGCCACTTCATCCGACAGTTTCGATGAAGCAGCAGATTATATAATGATGGATGAAGACGATATGTATGCCTATGTTGCCGACCAATAACACCCTTCAGAACACTTAGATTACCAAAGATATGAAATATAAAAAGATCATTTTGATGCTGATAGCAGTGCTTTGCACAACATCAGCAATGGCACAAGGGAAGTTCGACCCAAAGAGATTTATAACCGAACTGCATCAATACGTCATGAGAGAAGCCGGACTTTCTACACAGGAAGCAGCCCGTCTGTTCCCTATCTATGATGAAATGCTTGAGAAACAACGCACAAGCTTTGACCAGTTGCGCGCTATTCATCACACGAAACCAACGAATGAAGCACAGGCACGTGGGCTGATTACAAAGGCAGACCAATTAGAAATACAACTGAAAGAGACCGAAAAGGCTTATCATGCACGCATGCTTCGCGTCATATCAGCCATCAAACTGAGCCAAGTATTGAAGGCTGAACGTCGTTTTCATCGTCTTACGTTCCGCCGAATGGCAGGAAAAGACCAATAAAAGAACATTATTACGAGAAAAAACAATAAGTTATACAGACCAAGTACATGAGACATTATCATTTCATCTTGAGACTTTTGCTTGTAACATTACTATTTACAGGAGTCAGCAATGTGGCAAATGGCAAAAGCAAACCAAGGAAACGTGAGTTCAGAGGAGCGTGGATTCAGTGCGTAAACGGGCAGTTCCAAGGAATGGGAACACGTGAAATGCAACGCACACTGGCTTATCAGCTGGATGAACTACAGAAAGATGGGGTCAATGCCATCATCTTTCAGGTGCGACCAGAGTGTGATGCACTCTATCAAAGTAAGCTGGAACCATGGAGTAAGTTCCTTACTGGTAGGCAAGGAGTAGCCCCTTCACCTTATTGGGACCCACTGCAATGGATGGTAGATGAGTGCCATAAACGTGGAATGGAGCTGCATGCATGGATCAATCCGTACCGTGCTAAGACGAAGAATACCACTCAGTTAGCATCTAATCATATTGCTGTTACACATCCAGAGCGTGTCTTTTCTTATGACGGACAGTACATATTAAATCCCGGTTTGCCCGAAAATCGTGATTATATCTGCCAGGTTGTGAACGATATTGTGAGCCGTTACGACATAGATGGGCTGCATATAGACGATTATTTCTATCCTTATCCCGTCGCAGGACTTGCCATTCCCGATCAAAAAGAGTTCCAACAGTATGGCAGAGGGTTCACAAATATAAGAGACTGGCGCCGTGATAACGTTGATGTTTTCATCAAACAGCTGGGCGAATCCATACATAAAGTGAAGCCATGGGTGAAGTTTGGCGTTTCACCTTTCGGCATTTATCGCAATCAAAAGAGTGACCCAAGGAACGGAAGTAGGACTAATGGCTTGCAGAACTACGATGATCTCTATGCTGATGTACTGAAGTGGGTGAACAACGGATGGGTAGATTACTGTGTACCTCAGCTATATTGGGAGATTGGAAACAGGGCAGCTGACTATAAAGAACTTATTGGTTGGTGGAACAAAAGTGCATCAAACAGACCGCTTTACATAGGAGAAGACGTGTTGAGAACAGTGAAATACGCTGATCCACAGAACCCTAATTCACATCAACTTCCTGCCAAACGCAAACTACATCAGCAGTCTCCGAACATCAGTGGCACTGTTCTTTGGTACGCAAAGGCTGTAGTTGACAATCCAGGAAACTATGGAACGCTACTCAGAACAGACTATTGGCGTTATCCAGCACTGCAACCTTTGATGCCATTCATTGATGATAAGGCACCATCAAAGCCTAAAAAGGTGAAAGCAAAGTGGGAACCTGATGGGTATTATCTCACATGGAAAGCCCCAAAAGCAAAACATTGGGATGACGAAGCACATCGTTATGTAGTCTATAAGTTCGAAAAAGGTGAAGATATAGATACGGATAATCCAGCCAAAATCATTGGTATTCCGTATGACAACAGACTGAAACTCGATTACAAAGACGGTGAAACAAAGTACGTTTTTGTTGTTACTGCATTAGACAGAATGAGCAATGAGAGTACAGGAAAGAAGAAAAAGGTGAAGCTTTAAGCTCCACCTTTTTCTTTTTCATTGCTCTTATACGCTTCAAAACATCTCCTTATCCATCTTAAACAGAATTCTTTTCCACCTCAATTCACGTCCATTTTTATTTCAAACCATATCCATTTCCTTTTCAAACTAAAATCTTATATACTTCAAAAAACATCCTTATCCAGTTTAAGCAGAATCCTTTTCTATTTCTGAAGACATCCTTTTCTATTTCTGAAGACATACTTATATAATTCAACTCACATCCGTTTCAACCTCAAAACACCCTCTTTAAGATTCTTATTTATCATAATTCCTATTATAAAACATTGATGTATTGCAAGTCGATAGGTGCTTTTTTGGTGTGCAAATAAGGAATTTATGATAAATAAAAAGCAATCGTCCGGGAGGCTGTTATCAGTTGTTCTGAAACTATTCCTACGTATTTCCAAAATTAATTTGCAGCGTTTCTAAAATTAATTTGCGGTGTTTCCAAAATTAATTTGCGGTGTTTCTAAAATTAATTTGCAGTGTTTCTAAAATTAATTTGCAGTGTTTCTAAAATGAATTTGCGGTGTTTTCAAAATTAATTTGCAGTGTTTCTAAAATTAATTTGTAGTGTTTCTAAAATTAATTTGTGGTGCTTCTAAAATAAATTTGCAGTGTTTACAAAATGAATTTGTGGTGTTTCTAAAATGAATTTGTGGTGTTTCTAAAATTAATTTGCGGTGTATCCAGAATAAATATGTGGTGTTTCCAAAATAAATATGTGGTGTTTCAGAAACAAATAACAGTAGTTTTACAATTTAAATCATGGTATTTCTTAAATCAATAGAAAGTAATTCTGAGAATAATCTCAAGTGGCTCAGGGAATAAACGAGAGTGTTTCTAAAATTAAAAGGAAGTATTTTAGGAACTAAGAACATGGCATTTATAAAGGTGATATACAGTTATCCAGAAATCAAACGGAAGTGTTTATGAAATCAAAAGGAAATATTTTAGAACTAAGAGCATGGCATTTATAAAGGTGATATACAGTTATCCAGAAATCAAACGGAAGTGTTTATGAAATCAAAAGGAAGTGTTTTAGGAACCAATAGCATGATATTTATAAAGGTGATATGTTATTATCCAGAAATCAAACGGAAGTGTTTTTAAAATCAAAAGAAGGTATTTTAGAAAGAAAACGCAAGGCATTTCTGAAGCTGATATGCAGCTGTTCAGAAAATACCTTGTATTGTTTAAAAGCTAATATCAAGCCGTTCAGGAGTTGATATTGCGTATTTCAGAAATTATTCTTCAATCGTTTTGGTCTTTTCGATGCGCTTTGCAAGCTCCGATGAAGGCTTAGAGAGTTTTCCTTTGAGATACTCTTCCATGATTAACCCCCCTATTGGCGCAGCCATATCAGCACCGAAACCACCGTGTTCAATGTACACAGCAATGGCAATCTTCGGTCTATCCATAGGTGCAAAACCAATGAATGCCGAATGATCCTTGCCCGGATTCTCCGCCGTACCCGTCTTTCCACACACCGGATAATCAGGGTTATTTACGACAGTAGCCGTACCTTTCGTCACTGCCATGCGCATACCAGCTATCACAGGACCATAGGCTGAAGCAGCAACCTTAGTCCTACGAGGTGTCAGATAGCGTTCAGGAAGCGGCGTTGATTTACTGTTCTTATGTACATGAGGGATATAATAGAACCCACGATTTGCTATTGTGGCAGCGAGATTGCACAGTTGAAGCGGCGTAACAGTGATATCTCCCTGTCCAATACCATTCCACATGATGGTAGATGGTATCCATCCGTCCTTGTAACGACGTGAGAGATAGTTGACATTGGCAACCAATCCGCCTTTCTCATCGGGCATATCAATACCCACGGGACCACCTAATCCCATGCTTGTGAGGTAATCATGCCATACATTCACAGCCTTTTCCTTCGTTTCATATTTACGAGTATTGCCCAACATGGAGAGGTATGACTTCAGAAACCACGTGTTACATGACACTGCCAAAGCCCCTTCCAATGGTTCAGGAGAGTAATGTTTATGACATCCCACCTTGATATTACCATCTCTGTAACTACCTTTACAAACTACTTTTGTGGCTGGTGTGACGATACCTTCCGACAAAAACGTCAATGCCTGGGCTGGTTTGATGGTTGAACCCGGTGGATAAGCCGTACCGATGGCAAGTGCATCGTTGCTCCCGTCAGGTGAGTTTGTCACCAGACAAAGCACCTCACCCGTTGCAGGATCAACCGCAACGATGCTCCCCTGCTTGTCTTTCATCAGTTTTTTTCCTAACTTCTGTAGCAGCGGACGATACGTATTCGGAGCCTCATCCATGTAATCCTGCGCCTGAATATTACCCGTACCAAGCACCGTCAGTGCAAGACATGCAATGGCAAAAACAATCTTTCTCATTCTTAGTTCTTAATTTCTCGTTTTCAATTTAGTGGCGCAAAAGTACTAATAATTCGGTGTTTTTCGTGTCATTCACCTGTCGAATTATGTTTTATTTGCATCATCTGTTCTCCCAGATTTTCGCTGCAAGCGTAGAAAACTCTGTTTTTCCGTCAATGTAATCAGCGAAAAACTCCACTGCGGGGACGCCATCAGGCAGGTTACATGAGCCACATCCGCCACATGACGGATACTTACAGACGAAGCGTTCCTGCACAAATTCAAGTCGTTCCTCGCGTTCTGAATATTCTATTTGTGGTGCTAACATGAATTGATTTCCTTTCTATAATGTTTTTGTTTTCTATGAAATAACTATGGTTTGTATAAGAATGAAAAAAGGATTCCCCGTAAAAGGAATCCTTTTTGTGCGCCCTTAGGGACTCGAACCCTAGACCCACTGATTAAGAGTCAGTTGCTCTACCAGCTGAGCTAAGGGCGCTTGCTAAAACGAAAGATTTGGGTCAGAAATCTATTTTGTGCGCCCTTAGGGACTCGAACCCTAGACCCACTGATTAAGAGTCAGTTGCTCTACCAGCTGAGCTAAGGGCGCTCATTTCGTTTTTGCGAGTGCAAAGGTATCAATTTCCAATGAATTGACCAAACTTTTCGTTCACTTTTTGAATATGATCTACTGGTTTTAATCTTTTATCATGGCGTTTCCTGACGTTAACTCAATGATTGAATGTCATTTACATCACGTACGCTGAACATTGCAAAAACATAAAAAAGATTCCCGTGAGGCTTCCTCTCCCCTACTTACCTACCACAAATCTGTTTTCCACCTGTGAACCATCACGCATTAAGAAATATCCTTACACATTCTCCCCTATGATGTTCTGCAAATCAGTTGTAGACCTCTTAAAATCGGGTTTGTAACCAACTGGAAATCAAAAGATTGCAAAGAGGTTTGTAAAAGGTGCCCTTTTGCGTTGTAAAAGACGCCCTTTTACACGTCAAAAGATGCCCTTTTACATTGCAAAAGGGCATCTTTCACTATGCAAAAGGGCATGTATTGAAAACCGAAAGAGAAATAATCTTACAAAAGAATCTTGTCTGCCCGATTTAAAGTCATCATCTACTCTCTTTCACAACCCTATCTCGAAACCTCCTTAGACACGTAGATCAAAGAGAAGACGGGCGGAAAAACATCCTGTCGGAACAAGGGATTAGAGCTTCATGAAGAGGTAATTACCTGCTACTTCTCCACACAATCCCTATTAAAGACATCCTTTCAACAGAAGAATGCCCGATATAATCTCCCACAAGCGATAAGAAAAAGCCCTTTATTTCTAACTCCTTAAAGATGTTTTTTCCATATCTTTTTGTTACCTTTGCATGCAGAACATTGTTTACTTAACAAAACACGATATAGAATGAAACCAACATTATTGCTTCTTGCGGCAGGAATGGGAAGCCGCTACGGTGGGCTTAAGCAGCTCGACGAATTAGGTCCGAATGGTGAAACCATCATGGATTACTCCATCTATGACGCCATCCAGGCAGGTTTTGGCAAGATAGTTTTCGTTATCCGTAAGGACTTTGAGGATCAGTTCCGCAAGCAAGTGCTCTCTAAATATGAGGGACATATCCCTGCAGAGCTTGTCTTCCAGTCTATTGATGCACTTCCTGAGGGTTTCAAAGTGCCAGAAGGAAGAGAGAAACCATGGGGTACCAACCATGCCGTTCTTATGGCTAAGGATGTCATCAAAGAGCCTTTCTGCGTTATCAACTGTGATGATTTCTACAATCGTGACAGCTTCAAAGTGATTGGGAAGTTCCTTTCTGACCTTCCTGACGATGCTAAGAACAAGTATGCAATGGTTGGTTTCCGCATCGGTAACACGCTGAGTGAGAACGGAACTGTTGCACGTGGTATCTGTTCAACAGATGCTCAGGGCCATCTGACCACCGTTGTTGAGCGCACAAAGATTGAGCGTCATGACGGTAAGGTACAGTATCTTGACGAGAACGACCAGTGGGTTACGGTGGACGATAACACCCCTGTATCCATGAATGTATGGGGTTTCACTCCTGATTACTTCGACTACAGCGAGGCATACTTCAAGGATTTCCTCTCTGATCCGAAGAACATGGAGAACAAGAAGTCTGAATACTTCATCCCATTGATGGTGAACAAACTCATCAATGACGGTACGGCAACAGTGAAAGTACTGGATACGACGAGCAAATGGTTCGGTGTTACGTATGCTGCAGACCGCCAAGGTGTGGTTGACAGGATACAGTCACTCGTTGACGAGGGCGTTTATCCAGCCAAATTATTCTGATCATTTCATCCTACCCAGACATCCTCAAGAGTCCTATATATAATAAGGTGGGACTTCAATTCAAAGAAACAGCGGATGTCTGGGTAGTTTTTTTCTACTCATCCCTTATCCTATAAGCTATAAAAAAAATGGAATTAAACTTACTGAACGATGCCGAAACAGAGTTGCTACGCAGTATGATTGCAGAGGCAACAAACATCGTTATCTGTGGACACAGGTCGCCAGACGGTGATGCAATAGGCTCATCATTGGCATGGATGCATTATCTTCACCATATCGGAAAGAGCAATGTGAAAGTCTGTATGCCTGATGCTGCACCCGATTTCCTGCACTGGTTGCCCGGACAAAATTCCATTTTACGTTATGATCGGAAGCCAAGGGAAGTGGCACAGGCGTTCAAAGAAGCCGACCTTGTGTGCTGTCTGGACTTCAATCAGAGCTCACGTGTCGACGCTATGCAGGACGTTTTGGAGTCATCAGAGGGCTCCCGACTCCTCATTGACCATCATCTGGAACCTGAAAGTGGGTGTAAGATGACGATTTCACGGCCTGATATGTCGAGTACATGTGAGATTATCTTCCGCCTTATTCACCAGTTAGGGGGCTATGACACCATGACGGAGCAGTGTGCCGAGTGCATTTACTGCGGTATGATGACGGATACAGGAGGCTTCACCTATAACTCTACACGTCCTGAGATATACTATATCATCAGTCAGTTGCTGGCAAAAGGCATCAATAAGGATGAGATTTACAATCGTGTTTTCCATAATTACTCCACCAATGCACTGCGTCTTCGGTCATATATCATCCTCAACAAGATGAACGTTATAGAGGAGTTACATGCCGCTTACTTCACTGTTACGAAGGAAGAGATGAGTCGTTTCCACTTCATTAAGGGCGACATGGAGGGCTTGGTAAACATCCCTCAGCAGATAAAAGGATTGAAACTAAGCATCTCTCTACGTGAAGATACGGAGAAACCGAACACTGTTCTCGTTAGTCTTCGGTCATGTAACGGTTTCCATTGTCAGCCCATGGCAACCCGATTCTTCAATGGTGGCGGGCATGCTGACGCCTCTGGTGGTAAGCTGAACTGCACCATGGAGGAGGCAGAACAGCTGTGTATCAAAGCCATTCTGTATTATAAAGAGGAGTTGAAATAGTTTTTTTTCTCATCTAAACACAAACGTATGAACATCTTAGAACTATCTAAAAAGCGCTTTTCAGCACGTAAATTCACAGACGAAGCAGTGTCGGATGACGATCTGAACTATATCCTTGAGGTGGTACGCATGGCTCCTTCAGCTGTCAACAAACAGCCATGGAAGTTCGTCATAGTGAAGTCTGACGCCGCACGCAAGCGTTTACAGGAGTGTTATGACCGTGAGTGGATAAAGTCAGCACCGCTATATATCATCTGTCTTTGCGATACTGAACATTGCTGGACACGGCAGGAGGACGGGAAAAAGCATGGAGAAATTGATGTAGCCATAGCCACAGAGCATCTCTGTCTGGCTGCTGCAGAACGTGGACTGGGCAGTTGTTGGGTGTGCAACTTCAATGTTTCGAAGTTGAAAGAAGCCTTCCCCTACCCTGGTTTCGAGCCCATTGTCATCGTTCCTATCGGACATATAGCCCCTGATTGTCCTGTGAACGAGAAGAAAAGGAAGGCTTTAGAAGAGATAACAGAAACGATATAAACCATTAAAAAACAGTATTTCAAGTTGTTACAATCCCTGTTCTGATACTTAAAAGAAGAGGGAATGCACCGTAAGACTTGCAATACTATTATCTTATCAACAACAAAATGAGAATTATAGGAAACCTTATTTGGTGGTTATTCGGAGGATTAGAGGCTGCAATAGGCTATTTCTCAGGTAGTTTAGCACTGGCTTTGACCATCGTAGGCATACCCGTTGCAATGCAAACCTTCAAACTTGGACTGCTCTGTCTGTGGCCTTTCGGTGCTGAAGTAAGGGATACCGAGACGCTGTCAGGCTGCATTACCGTCCCACTTAACATCATTTGGATCATCTTTGGAGGGTTATGGGCATGTCTGATGCACATCTTCTTCGGCGTACTCCTTGCTATAACGATCATTGGTTTGCCCTTCGCGAAACAGCATTTCAAGATGGCTGGCCTCTCATTAGCCCCTTTCGGGAAGGACGTAACACTTGACTTATAAGTCGTGATAAGGTATATTAAAAAGTTAATATATTATTTGGCAGAATAGAATAAAGTCTGTAACTTTGGGCAAAACAAAGGAGATTAAGCCCATGATTACGCCAGATAACTTTAACCAAGAGTACTCTGATCCCATCGAGGAACAGCAGATTCGCCATTTCGTATGCCTCGAAATGGGCAGAAGAATACATAGATACATTAAAGCAATGCGAGGAAGTAAGTTGCAGATGTTACGCTTTGAGGAGCAACTGAAGGACTTACCGTTACATGAAAAGGAGACTGCTATCGCACGATACATTGACTTGAACCGTAAGGTTATCAAGGGATTGGACATGAAAATAGTCCTTGCTCGTGCCATGGCGAACTACTCTGACACCTTCTCTTACCTTGTTACGCTGGTCAATGATAAGCGAAAGATGGTGCATTACTTGAACCTTATCAACAAAATCTACATCCAATACCATGAGGTAATAGAGCAAAATGGCAAGTTCGGCATGCTCGATTGCAATGGAAAGACGCTTGTTGAACCTCAATATGAGTTCCTGCGGACATGTTATGTGTATGTTGATGACTTGCGAACCATGCCTGTCATCGCACAGCTTGATGGTAAGTTAGGACTTATTCTGCCTGATGGTAAGGGCACAATCGTTGCTCCTTTCATCTATAGTAGCATCACTTTGAGGGATGAACCACCCTATTTCGAGGCGAAAAAGGGAAGAAAGAAGATTCTCTTAGATACTGATGGGAAAGAATATACGGCATAGATTAATACTGAATAGGTTGTCATTAACGCTTTAAGATGGCGTTTATGAATATGAAAAAGGTGCACTTCGCTGTGAGCAAAATGCACCTTTTTGTTATTGTGTTGTTGTTATTTAAATCTTCTTCAGCAATGCTGTGAGACCGTCAAGTTGGCTTTGCCACATTGAAATCTTACTGTTTATCTTCTCAGTATCAAGGTTTTGATTCAAGTCTGGAGTATCACGTTGCTGCTTAAGGAGGTCAATGTACTGGCTAACAAGTTCTATCTTGCGCTGTACAGTCTTCTTCTTTGGATATCCACGCTTGTCCACTTCGCGTTGATATTGCTCTGAAATATCATTGATTTTACGTCCAACTTCCTCGTATTGACCCAACCACTGCTGATAAGCAGCATTGACTTTCATGTTCTCAAGCTTAGCTTTTGGTGTTGAATCGTTAACCTCTTCATATCTACTTTGTGCCATACCCATCATTGGGAACGCTATTAAAGCTACGAATAACAATCTTTTTACTCTCATAATTTTTAGTGTTTAATGTTTATATCGGCTGCAAATATAAATTAAATACCAGAAAGAACCAAAGTTTTTTTGTATTTTTGCATATTAATAAGGGTATGATTGAAGTGCTGAAAGCAAGCATCGAAGGTGTCCTCTGACACTATTTTTAAATAAAATAGGCGGCACTCGACAAACTGAAAGCAAGCATCGAAGGTGCCCAATGGCACTATTTTTTAATAAAATAGGCGGCACTCGACAAACTGAAAGCAAGCTTTCGTTTGTTCTTGCTGGCACTATTTTTGTACAAAAAGAGGCTGGATAACCAGATAGAAAAGGAAGAAATACATATGAATAAATATATAGAAGTTAAAGGAGCAAGGGTAAACAACCTCAAGAACATTGATGTAAAGATACCTCAAGGACAGTTCATTGCCATCACGGGAGTATCTGGTTCGGGGAAGTCTTCACTTGCTTTTGACACGTTATATGCCGAGGGACAGCGCCGATATGTAGAGAGTTTGTCGGCTTATGCACGCCAGTTCCTGGGCAGAATGTCGAAACCTGAGGTCGATTTCATCAAGGGATTGCCCCCAGCAATAGCCATTGAGCAGAAGGTTATATCACGTAATCCACGTTCAACAGTGGGCACTTCGACTGAAATATACGAATACTTGCGTTTACTTTATGCACGTATTGGGCGTACTTTCAGCCCTATTTCAGGCGAAGAGGTGAAACATCACTCCGTAGATGACGTCATTGAGAAGGTCATGACCTACTCTGAAGGAACGAAATTCTGCATCCTTGCACCGTTACATGTTGTGGAAGGACGTACTGCAGAGGCTCAACTCGAGATGGAAATGCAGGAAGGTTATGCACGAATTTACGTAGATGGCGACTTCATCCGTATTGAAGACTGGCTCGCTCAGCACCCTGTTGAAAAGGAAAAGAAGCCTTCAAAGAAGGAAGGAGAAGGGATTTACCTCGTGATTGACCGTATGTCGGTGGAAGATTCCAAAGACATGCGATCCCGTTTAACGGACTCTTGCGAGACAGCTTTCTATGAAGGCGACGGCAATATGCAGCTGATGATACTGCCAGCTAAGCTGACTTACAACTTTTCAACGCGCTTTGAGGCTGACGGCTTACGCTTTGAGGAACCCAATGACAATATGTTCTCCTTCAATTCTCCCCTTGGTGCCTGTCCCACATGTGAGGGTTTCGGGCGTATTATAGGGATAGATGAGAAGCTGGTTATCACCGATTCGTCTCTATCTGTATATGATGGATGTGTGCAATGTTGGCATGGCGACAAGATGATATGGTGGAAAGACGAGTTCTGCAGACGTGCTGCAAAGGACAATTTCCCCATTTTCAAACCGTATTATGAACTGACGAAAGACGAAAAAGAGAGTCTTTGGAAGGGTCTACCAAGTGAAAGAAAGATGGATATACACGACAGAGTGTGCATAGATTCCTTCTTTCAGATGGTCAAAGAGAACCAGTATAAGATTCAATATCGGGTCATGCTGAGTCGATACAGGGGTAAAACGGTGTGTCCAGACTGCCATGGTACGAAGCTAAAGAAGGAAGCTTCATGGGTGAAGATTGGTGGCAAAGCCATCACAGACCTTGTGGATATGCCAATAATCAACCTCAAAGAATGGTTTGATAAGCTCAAACTGTCTGACCATGAACAGGAAGTTAGTAAGCGATTGATGACAGAAATAAAGAACAGACTGCAGTTCTTGCTGGATGTTGGATTAGGTTATCTGACACTCAACCGCCAGTCTAACTCCCTCAGTGGTGGTGAAAGTCAGCGTATAAACCTCACTACTTCACTTGGTTCTTCGCTCGTTGGCTCTCTTTACATCCTTGATGAACCGTCAATAGGACTGCACAGTCGTGACACCGACCGCCTCATTCACGTCCTGAAAGAACTACAGGCACTGGGCAATACGGTCATTGTTGTGGAGCATGATGAGGAGATTATGCGTGCTGCAGACTATCTTATAGACGTCGGACCAGATGCAGGAAGACTCGGAGGAGAGATTGTTTTCGAAGGAAAAGTAAGTGATATAAAGCGAACTGATGGTAAGAATGATGCTGAAACACAGCAGTTACTGGAGAAATATCCACGTTCTTACACCATAAAATACCTCACCGGGACTGAAGTTATAGATGTTCCGAAGAGCCGAAGACCATGGAATATGGCAATAGAACTCAAGGGTGCACGCATGAATAACCTCAAAGGTGTTGACGTGAAGTTCCCCTTGAACGTGCTGACAGTGGTCACTGGCGTCAGCGGAAGTGGTAAATCCTCGCTCGTAAAGGGTATCCTCTACCCTGCTATGAAGCGTCATTTGGATGAAGTTGCCGACTTCCCAGGTGAATATTCATCCCTTGGTGGCGACTGGAAACAGATAAAACATGTGGAATTTGTTGACCAGAACCCTATCGGAAAGAGTACTCGTTCGAATCCAGCTACCTATGTTAAGGCGTATGATGAGATAAGAAAGCTCTTTGCCGAGCAGCCTCTTTCAAAGCAGATGGGCTTCACACCGCAGTTCTTCTCCTTCAATGCAGAGGGCGGAAGATGTGAGGAATGTAAGGGAGCAGGCGTCATCACGGTGGAGATGCAGTTCATGGCAGACCTTGTACTGGAGTGTGAAGAGTGCCACGGGCAGCGCTTCAAACGTGAGATTCTTGATGTTCAGTTCCACGGAAAGAACATCAATGACGTGCTGAACATGACTGTTTCGGAAGCTATACAGTTCTTTGGAGAGCACAAACGCAAGGCGATTGTCAACCGACTGAAGCCACTTGAGGATGTTGGACTGGGTTATATCAAACTCGGACAGAGCTCTTCAACCCTCTCAGGTGGTGAGAATCAGCGCGTCAAACTGGCTTATTTCATTGGTCAGGAGCAGCAACAACCCACGCTCTTCATCTTTGATGAACCAACAACGGGTCTACATTTCCATGATATTCAACGATTGCTTCAGGCTTTCAATGCCCTGATTGAACGCGGACACACCGTGCTTGTCATTGAACATAACCTTGATGTTATCAAGTGTGCTGACCATGTTATCGACCTGGGACCTGATGGTGGAGACAAGGGAGGACGCCTTGTTGTGGCAGGAACACCAGAAGATGTGGCGAAATGTAAGGAGAGTCTGACGGGTAAATATCTGAAAGATAAACTCTGAAAAAGTATTTACAAAATAACACTTCACCATTGACTGCATTTCAAGGTATTTACGATAAAAACCGACTTTGTAACCTATAGATTATCAATAGGTTACAGATAGGCTTGTAAAAGACGCCCTTTTGCATTGCAAAAGATGCCCTTTTACACATCAAAAGGTGCTCTTTTACATTGTAAAAGGGCACCTTTCACTATGCAAAAGGGCACCTATTGGTTTTTAGACTATGAATAATCCTTACATCGTCTGTTGTTAACAGGATTTCTGATGGTTATGAAACAAGAAGTGTTAGTAGGACTTAAGCCTACGAACAAAGGAAAAACAGTAAGGACAGATGCTGCTGTTCCATCCGATAATCACTTGATATTGCGGACGAATAGCAGCATCTGTCCCTACTCATGAATCGTAAAAGAAACGTAATGTTTCATCGTTTCGTCAGTCAGACATTACAATGACGACCCGAAACACAAGATACTCACACTCCGCTTCGTTCAGGAAACGCACTTAAATACTGCACAAAAAAAGCAGGACTGCTGCAAAAAGCTTTGCACAGTCCTGCTTTTTAAATTGTTATTTCTTATGCTACCTTCTCCAAACGCTTCATCATGAGGAACATGAAAGAGGCTGAAACAAGGCAGAGAACAATAAATACTGTCCAAACAACGGTCAGAGAGAGATCGCCCCAAAGATAACCACCGACACTCACAAGGAGGTTACCAATGGCTGTGGCAACGAACCATCCGCCCATCATAGCACCCTTATACTTAGGAGGAGCAACCTTACTTACGAAGCTGATACCCATTGGGCTGAGCAGTAACTCACCGAAAGTGAGGACGAGGTAAGTACCAATCAGCCAGTTAGCTGATGCAAAAGGAACGGTCTCACCTGCTGCTTTAGCCAGCTTTTGCTCGTGTGGTGTGAGCAATCCCTGCGATGCAAGAACCATCAAAAGGTATGCACAACCAGCCACAATCATACCGTAAGCAATCTTACGAGGCGCAGATGGCTCCTTACCTTTGGCTGCAAGAGAACCGAAAATAGCCATACTGATTGGTGTGAGGGCTACTACATAGAACGGATTAAACTGCTGGAAGATAGGTGCACTAACCTCAACCTGACCACCAATATTCATGTATTTATAAGCCAACACAGCTATTGCAGCAAGGATGACAGCACATGCAATACCCTTCGCCTTGGTTGTCTTGCTCTGGAACAATGCCATGATAGAATATACAATGAAGACAATCATCACGAGGTTGACCACATCAAACGCCATGCTCTGTACACCAGTTGATGTCGGACTGACGAACTCATCAGCGAAATAAGTCAGTGTCAGACCATTCTGATGGAATGCCATCCAGAAGAAGATAACGACTGCAAAGACAAGACATAGAGCCACAATGCGCTCCTTAGTCTGCTGAGGAGTAAGCTCTTCAACGGCAGCTGCAGCTGCTTTTTCAGTCTTCTTCGTACCGCCTTCCACGTGTTTGAAGGTACTGCGGAAAGCGTAATAGATACCCATTGACACAATCAGCGATACGCAAGCTACGGCAAATGAGAAGTGATAAGCATCATTTCCTGCATAACCAAGCGATGTCTCAGCCCATTCTTTAATCTTTACGGCAGCTGTAGGAGCAAAGAGTGCACCGATATTGATAGCCATGTAGAAGATAGAGAACGCCGAATCGCGCTTGCTTGCCAGCTCTGGTGTATCGTAAAGGTTACCCACCATCACCTGCAAGTTACCCTTAAAGAGTCCTGTACCGAAGCTGATAAGGAGCAAAGCTGCCAGCATTGCACCGAAAGCAACCGTACCTCCACCCAACGGAACGGACAAGAACAGATAGCCAGCGAACATGACAATGATACCAATCGTTACCATTTTGCCATATCCAAACTTATCTGCCATGATACCACCTATCAACGGAAGGAAGTAAACAAGACCAAGAAAGATACTGTAGATCAGCCCGGCAGTACCCGGTTCCAATCCAAAATTCGCTCTCAAAAACAACGCAAAGACAGCTATCATGGTGTAATAGCCGAATCGCTCGCCTGTGTTGGCCAATGCCAATGCATACAAAGCTTTAGGTTGGTTTTCAAACATAATTTAAAATTTTAGGCTAATATTAATATTTTGTTTTCGTTATATCAAAGAGATAAGCAGCCTTTATGACAACGTTTCCAAAGTTAGATTTACCGAAATAGTCCCTTTTTGAACTGCCGTAAATGTTACCTAAACCATAGTAATAACGGGCTTCAAGAAGGAAATGTCCTATGTGTTGGTTGCTCCATTCAGCTCCAATACCGGCTGCAATGCCGTAATCAAACTTCTTTTCTACGGGCTTTGTCTCCTGTTCTATGTTCGGATTGCTACGCCCAGTGCCGTTTGTTGCAAGGTTCGGAGTGACGTAATTCTTCTTTGTTGACTCACTCAGATAGAGTCCGAGTTGTGGTCCTGCTTGGAAAAAGAAGTTGAATCCGGTTTGTTCCTTGCCCCATGCGAGGTGTGCAAAGACTGGTATCTGAATATAATTGATGGTACGAGAGTACTCTTCAGCAAGTCCGTTGCTGTTGATTACCTTCTGATCTGTACCCGTAAGGATCTTCTCTTTCCATCCAATAGAGGCATAATTGACCTCTCCATAGACGGAACAGACGGTGTTGAAGTACTTCTCACACACGTATCGGAAGCTCAATCCTCCTGTCAATCCACCGTGTAACGACTGCGAAACCTTCGGGTCGAAGCCCACGTTTGACAGTACATAACCAGCGTTAACACCTACTGAAAGGTCGTTACGGTGCTGCCCTATCTGCGCATTTGCTGACAGTGGAGCAGCCAAGATGAGGACAATGAATAGCTTTAAGATTCTCATTCTTTTATTAAAACATATCCTGTTTGGTTCTCCTTAGGCTTAATAGACGAGGTTCTCCATCGTCTGATCGGTCTTGAAATGAACCAACTGGAAGTTGTCATTGACATATCCGCCCTGTCCAACACGTACGAAGTTGTAACGAGTCTGCAAAGGTTTATACTTCACTTCAGAGGCTGTTCCCTTGAAATTCTTGCCATGTTGCTTCAAACCACGTACGAAAAACTCAGCCTGATCATAGCCAGTTATAGCCATACGGGGGATATATTGCTTTGCCATTGGCTCATTATACTGTTCTTGATACAGTGCTTCCAACTCCTTAGTCTTGTCCGCTGCCTTATTATAATAATAGGTTGTAGGGATGTAAGTGTTGTATTTGAAGAAGTAATCGAGGTCATAATCCTGATAAACAAACCACTGACTATAGCCGTAAAGACTGATGGCAATACCTGGACGTGCCTTCTTTAGCTGTGCCAACTTAGCAAAAACCTCATTGAGTTGTGGGCTTTTCTCAGAGTTAACAACCACTACATTCGGTCGGGAAGCATCGAAATGCTTTGCAAAGTCAGCCGAAGAAGAGCTCGTACTGGTAAGATCATACTTGATTTTCTGCAGGTCTAACTGCTTACGCAATGATGATGTGAAGGCCCCAACCTGACTGTTTGCATCGTTACAGTTGATGAAAACAGGGTGATGTGACTTCTGGAAACGCTCCAAGAAACATGCTATCGCCTTATTGTTCAGCGTCTCTTCAGTCTGATAAACCTGGAAAATGTTAGGGTTTGTCTCGACCTCATTGCCTGTAATAGAGAATGGAATAACTAATTTAATATTGTTGTTCCGGCAGAAATCAGCCAATGGTTTCACCTGATCAGAGTACAATGGACCAAAGATTATGTCCAGATTGGGTGCGTTTTTATCGGTAAGTGTCACACGAATATCAGCCCCTTTCGGTACATTCCACGCATGAACTTCAGTCGTTATGCCCTCACTTTTCAATTGGTTCAGTGCCAATAAGATACCACGATAGTATTCAATCATACGTTTACCATCGCCATCTTGATTGTGAAGGGGTAACATTACACCGACACGAATAGCATTAACAGGCTTCACTTTGTTGTTATCAGTAGCCTTCGCCGTTACCTTTCGGCTGTCTTTCGTAGCCACTGTACCATCAGGATTGAAGTCTCCTTCCTTTGCAAAAGGTACAAAAATCAAATCACCTTTCTTCAGTTCATATCCTGTTTGCTTCATTACTGGGTTCGCATCGATGAGCTGTTGGATGCTAATTCCGTATTCTTTAGCTATTCCGAACACTGTTTCACGACGTTTTACCTTATGTTGATCACGCCATTGAACGCTCTGTGCCATCACAGTAAAGCTGAAAGTAACAGCGAAAATCAGCAAAAGATATTTCAAATAACTTCTCATTCAAATGTATTTTTGGTTTTATACAAGTGCAAATATACAAAAGAAATCTGGAAAGAAAAGGTGTAAAATCAAAAAAAAGCTAAATAAAGTATGACATAATAAAGAATAAAGTGCCTGTTCTTCAATCTCTTGTTGATGTGAAAAAAAATACGTATATTTGCACGAATGTACAATTTGGAGGATAGAAAAATGAAGGAAATAAACTATAGAATAATAACTTTAGCATTGCTATCGGTTCTCTTTTTCATGCCAATACATGCACAGAACTGTCAGCCATCAGGCACATATACTGACGCATCGGGCGAAAAAAACACGATAGCAGCAGGTGATACTTATGCTGCTTCAGCCCCTCTCAGTGTGTCATTTGCTGCCAATCCTGTAGCAGGAATCAATCCTAACACACGCTATGAGTGGCATTTTTTTGCACAGGATAACCCCCGTAACGCCTTACTTGTGCGCTATGAAGAGAATACAGACTATACTTTTACGAAGGCAGGGACGACACTTGTCTATCTATATGAGATCCTTGACGGTGACACAACACGCTATGATGCCATCAATATATCCATAAGTGAGAGCAGTTTACAGATGCCTAACGCCTTTACTCCTAATGGTGACGGCATCAATGATGTGTATAGAGCGAAGCCAGGGTACAAGAGTATCGTGGAATTTAGGGCTATTATCTTCAACCGATGGGGACAGAAGCTCTACGAATGGACCGACCCGGCAGGTGGATGGGATGGTAAATACAAAGGTAAAGACGTGGCACAAGGCACTTATTTCGTGAATGTTACGGCAAAAGGAGCTGATGGAAAGGTGTTCAATATCAAGCGGGATGTGAACCTGTTAAGGGGATATTCGCAAACAACACCAAATAATTAGACATTCAGAAAACAACATATCGGTATTTAAATACCAATAGATAGGTAGTTAAAAGACAATAGACAGGTATTTAGAAAACAATAAATGGATATTTAAAATCCAACAGATAGACATTCTGAATACCAATTCGTGGATAATCAAAAATCAATAGACTGGCATTTAAAATCCAATAAATGGATATTCAAGATCCAATAGATAGGCATTCAAGAAACATAAAATAAGAACTCAAAAACCTTGTGCTTACAGCATGTTAGAGGCTCTTTTGGCACTTAGTTTGTAGTTCTTATTCCCAAATAAACAGATACATTATATTATTTTTCAGCAGATAATGAACGATAAAATAGAAGTCTTCGGCGCAAGAGTACACAACCTGAAGAATGTAGATATAACCATTCCACGCAATTCTCTCACTGTTTTTACAGGGCTATCGGGCTCTGGTAAGAGTTCACTTGCTTTTGATACGATCTTTGCAGAGGGGCAACGTCGCTATATAGAGACGTTCTCTGCCTATGCACGTAACTTCCTTGGAGGAATGGAAAGACCTGATGTTGACAAGATAACGGGGCTTTCTCCAGTTATTTCTATCGAACAAAAGACCACTAATAAGAACCCACGTTCAACCGT
The DNA here is from genome assembly GCF_055385135.1 of Prevotella histicola. Taxonomy (NCBI): domain Bacteria; kingdom Pseudomonadati; phylum Bacteroidota; class Bacteroidia; order Bacteroidales; family Prevotellaceae; genus Prevotella; species Prevotella histicola. The sequence continues at coordinate 87,536 of NZ_AP043794.1, forward strand.
CGGAACCACCACTGAGATTTATGATTACCTGCGTTTGCTCTTCGCAAGGGCTGGGGAAGCCTACTCATACATGAGTGGTGAGAAGATGGTAAGGTACACTGAAGAGAAAGTAGTGGACATGATCATGAGCGATTATCAGGAACATAAGATCTATATCCTTGCTCCTTTGGTCAGAAATCGTAAGGGTCATTACCGTGAACTGTTCGAACAAATGCGCCGAAAGGGCTACCTTTACATCCGTGTTGACGGCGAAGTGCAGGAGCTGACACGTGGTATGAAGGTTGACAGATACAAGAATCACAACATTGAGGTGGTCATTGACAAGATGAAACTCGGTGGACAGGATGCTGAAACACTGCGGGAACGACTCTCAAAGACCGTCTCTACTGCAATGAAGCAGGGTGATGGACTCATCATGATACTTGATAATGAGAGTGGAGAAGCCAAGTATTTCTCAAAAAGACTCATGGATCCTATAACGGGAATAGCCTATAAGGACCCTGCACCGAACATTTTCTCATTCAATTCTCCTGAAGGAGCGTGCCCACATTGCAAGGGTTTGGGTGTCATTGATGAGATAGATTTGAAGAAAGTCATACCAGATACGAAGCAAAATATCTATTCTGGTGCAATCATTCCTTTAGGAAAATACAAGAACCAGATGATATTCTGGCAGATAGAAGCAATACTAAAGAAGTATGATTGTACACTGAAGACCCCCGTAAAGGACATCCCTAAGGAGGCAATGGACGAGGTTTTATATGGTTCATTGGACAAGTTGAAGATTTCAAAGGAGCTTGTTCACACCACATCCGATTACTTTGTTTCCTTCGATGGTATTATCAAGTATCTTTCAACAGTGATGGAAAACGATGATTCAAGTGCAGGAAAGAAGTGGGCAGATCAGTTCATTGCTGAGGCTCCATGCCCTGAATGTCATGGTCAGAGACTGAATCGTGAGGCACTGTCTTATAAGATTTGGGACAAGAACATTGCTGAATTGGCAAGCATGGACATAACAGAACTGAAGGAATGGACCGACCATGTGGAGGAACACATGGACGAAAAGCAGAAGCGTATAGCATCGGAGATTGTGAAAGAGATACGCAAGCGCATCAACTTTCTTCTGGAAGTGGGACTTGATTATCTGTCACTGAACCGACAGAGTGCAACCCTTTCGGGTGGTGAGAGCCAACGTATACGTCTTGCAACACAGATTGGTTCGCAGCTTGTCAACGTCCTTTACATTCTTGATGAGCCTTCAATAGGTTTGCATCAGCGTGACAATGAACGGCTCATCAACTCCTTGAAGGAGCTAAGAGACATGGGTAACACAGTCATTGTCGTTGAACACGATGAAGATATGATGCGTGCTGCCGACTGGATTGTGGACATTGGTCCTAAGGCTGGGCGTAAAGGAGGCGAAGTTGTGTTCCAGGGTAAACCCTCAGACATGCTGAAGACACACACACTTACAGCCCAATATCTGAACGGAGAACGTGTCATTGAAGTGCCAAAGGAACGAAGAAAAGGTAACGGTAAGGATATCAAGCTGATAGGATGTACGGGTAATAATCTCAAAAACGTGGATGTCAGCTTCCCACTTGGCGACCTAATCGTCGTCACAGGCGTGTCAGGTTCAGGTAAGAGTACGCTCATCAATGAGACACTTCAGCCTATCTTGTCGCAACATTTCTATCGTTCTTTGAAGCGACCAATGCCTTATAAGGAAATAAAAGGTATTGATAACATAGACAAAGTGGTCAATGTTGACCAGAGTCCTATCGGTAGAACGCCACGCAGTAACCCTGCAACGTACACGGGAGTGTTCTCTGATATCCGTCAACTCTTCGTCAATCTGCCCGAAGCTAAGATACGTGGATACAAGCCGGGACGCTTCTCCTTCAACGTGAAGGGCGGCCGTTGTGAGACATGTGGTGGTAATGGATACAAGACAATAGAGATGAATTTCCTACCCGATGTCATGGTTCCATGTGAAGTATGTCATGGTAAGCGATATAACCGTGAGACATTAGAGGTTCGTTTTAAGGGAAAATCCATTGCTGACGTGCTGGATATGACGGTTAATATGGCTGTAGAATTCTTCGAGAATGTCCCCCAGATTCTTCCAAAGATAAAAGCTTTACAGGATGTAGGATTAGGTTATATCAAGCTCGGACAAAGCTCTACTACCCTTTCTGGTGGTGAAAGCCAGCGTGTGAAGCTTGCAACAGAACTCTCAAAGCGCGACACAGGTAAGACACTCTACATCCTTGATGAACCTACAACGGGCCTTCACTTCGAGGATATACGTATCTTGATGGATGTATTACAGAAGCTTGTAGACCGTGGTAACACTGTTCTCATCATAGAACACAACCTGGATGTTATCAAACTTGCCGACTATATCATCGACATGGGACCCGAAGGAGGACGCGGAGGAGGCCGTGTGCTGGCATGTGGAACGCCCGAAGAGGTTGCAAAGAACAAAGAGAGCTATACCTCACGCTTCCTTGATAAGGTACTGAAGGGTGCTAAACGGAAATAAGGAAATACTCTTACATTTTTCGAAAGACAAAAGACCGAAAAGCAAAAGAAAACAGATAAAAACTGAGTTTGTAATCATCAGAAATTCAATTGGTTACAAACAGCAAAGTAAAAGGTGCCCTTTTGCATTGTAAAAGGGCACCTTTTGAACAGTAAAAGACGCCCTTTTGAATTGCAAAAGGGCGTCTTTTAGGATGCAAAAGAGCATCTATTGGAATCAGTACTACGAAATTATATTACACGTACTGTATGTGTTTCCGTAATTACTGACGCTTAGACAACTCTTTATCAATGTGTGCGACAGCGTGGTTTGACTGATGTTCGAATGAGTCGAGGATATCCTGGACGTTTCTTTCTTCCTCTACTTGCTCGTCGATATACTTATCAATGAAGTTCTGAGAAGCACGATCCTTCTCCTCGTCAGCTACGTCAGCAAGTACATTGATCATCTCTGTAACATTCTGTTCGTGTGCCAAAGTGTCTATAAAGATCTCTTTTGCATCCTTCCAGTTGGTCTTAACGGCATCAATAGCAGTCAGTTTAACCTCACCACCACGCATAAGTACGAAGTTTGAGATGTCCATTGCGTGCTGTTTTTCCTCTTCTGCCTGCTTATACATCCAGTTTGCGAAACCCTTCCAGCCCTCTTTGCGGAACCAGAATGCCATCTGTAGATAAATGTTTGATGACCATAACTCTGCTACAATCTGCTTGTTGAATGCGTCTTGCATTCTCTGTGAAATGTTCATAATTGCTTTTTTCTTGTACGGTAATTTATGTTTTATATGTAAACATTACAAGTTTACGGACTGCAAAGTTAGCTTTTTCCCCTTATTCTACCAAATATCTGAAAAGATAACAGCGCTATTTAGAAATAAAAAAAATTGCATAAAGCCTCATTTACCTATCTTTTTCGTCATGAAAAATAGGAAAATGAGGCTTTATGCAATGATCACTTATATGCCTGGAACAGCTGGTTGACTATTCAATCACAACCATTGTCCATCCGTGTTTATCCTCAACTGTTCCGTACTGGATACCACGAAGCGTCTCATAAAGCTTGGTTGACCATGGTCCGGGCTTGTCTCCGAAGTTATAAACCTTACCTGTTTCCATGTCATCAAGATGTGAAATTGGCGAGATAACAGCTGCTGTTCCGCATGCACCAGCCTCCTCGAAGCTGTCTAACTCATCCTCAGAGATAGGTCGACGTTCCACTTTCATGCCCAAATCTTCAGCTATCTGCATCAGACTCTTGTTGGTTATAGAAGGCAATATAGAGGTTGATTTCGGCGTAACGTAGGTGTTGTTCTTGATACCAAAGAAGTTTGCAGCACCGCATTCATCAACATATTTCTTCTCTTTTGCATCAAGATAGAACTCAGAAGCATAGCCTTTCTCATGTGCAAGCTTGTTGGCACGCATGGAAGCTGCGTAGTTTCCACCCACCTTATACATACCTGTACCCAACGGAGCAGCACGGTCGAAGTCGCGCACAATGACATATGGATTGCTTGAGAAGCCTCCTTTGAAGTAAGGACCAACAGGAGTAACGAAGATAAGGAAGCAATATTCCGCTGCAGGATGTACCCCTACTTGTGCTGATGTACCAATAAGTAGCGGACGAAGGTACAATGATGCACCGCTTTCATAGGTAGGAATATACTCTTGATTGAGGCGAACAACCTTCTTAACCATCTCTAAGAAGAGCTCAGTAGGCACCTCTGGCATCACAATACCACGACATGTGTTCTGCAAACGGGCTGCGTTTTCCTCTGGACGGAACACCCTTACCTTGCCATCAGGGCATCTAAAAGCCTTCAAACCTTCGAAAGCTTCCTGTCCATAGTGCAGACATGTGGCTGCCATATGCAGCTTTAAGTATTCGTCGGAGCACACTTCTACCTCGCCCCACTTGCCATCACGGTAATAACAACGTACGTTGTAATCAGTTGGTATATAACCAAATGATAAACTCGCCCAATCTAAATTTTTCATATTACATATCAGTTTAAAAGATAATCTATACGACTCAGATGCAAAAGTAAGCAAAATTCTTCTTACTTGCAACCGATAATTAAGTAATTTGTTGTATGCTTTTCCGGCTTAAGAGGATACAGAACGCCAGACTGTTTACTGTTCAGTCAGTAGCTTTTGTATCTCATCATCCGTATGTTTCAGCTTCTTTTTGCAGAGTTTGATAAGCTCTTGCGCCTTCTTTAGTTGCTCTGCCATGGTGTCAACGTCCAACTCTCCTTGCTCCATCTTTGCTACAATGGCTTCAAGTTGGTGTACTGCTTCTTCGTATTTCATTGTTTCCATTTACTTTTTCCTTGCTTTTTTAATAGGTTTAATACTACTTAATGACACTCTCAACCTCGCCGTTTGCCAGCCGAGTGACGATGATGTCACCCTTTTTCAGTTCCTCCTGACTCTTGATAGCCTTACCATTGTGAAGCGTAATGCTGTATCCTCGCTTCAGAAGGAGCGTTGGGTCGAGTAGTTCCATGCGCTGACTGAGCAGTTCTATGTGGTGGTTCGACCTGTTGATGTTCTCCTTTATGCCACTGATAAGTTGCTGAATCATGCGTTCCAAACGTGCTTCCTGCTTCGTACGGACCACTGAGAAGAGCACAGGTATGTGTGAACTAAGGTGCTGAAGACGCATATTCTCACGTTCAATCTTCCTTTTCACACCGTCAATGATAGCTGTCTGTGCATTCTCCACACGTGAAAGTGTGGCTGCAAGACTGTCAATGAGGAAGGCAGCAGCGGCAGTTGGCGTCTTAACGCGTTGGAATGACACCATATCCAGCACACTTTCATCCCGTTCATGACCAATACCTGTGATGACAGGGAGCGGAAAGTTCGCAACATTCTCAGCCAGAAGGAGCGTGTCAAAACCGCTTAAATCAGCCGTTGCACCGCCTCCTCGGATGATAACAACACAGTCATAATCCTCCACTTGTTGGTTAATGGCATCCAAAGCACTGATGATACTCTGTTCAACTTGCTCTCCTTGCATCACCGCAGGGAATAGTTTTACATGAAAGAAGAGTCCGTATTCATTGTTCATCAGTTGGTTACAGAAGTCTCCATAGCCTGCTGCTGTCTCTGAAGAGATGACCGCTATACGCTGGGTAAACATCGGTAAGCGCAGCTCATGTTGCAGGTCGAACACCCCTTCTGCCTTCAACTGGCGGATGATCTCCTGTCGTTTGCGCATCATGTCACCCATCGTAAACTCAGGATTGATATCGTCTACAATCCACGAAAATCCATATTGTGGGTGAAATTGGGCATGAACCTGTAGCATAACCTTCATCCCTGCATGTATCGTTTGCCCTGTTATGCGCATGAAATAAGGCTTTATCATCGACCATACATTGCGCCAACACTTTGCTGATGCACGTGCTATGGGGACATTTCCACCCTCTTCCTTCTCTATCAACTCCATGTAACAATGGCCATTACTTTCCCTTGCTTCGGACAATTCAGCCTCTACCCAGTAGGCATGTGCCATCGTGTTGCTGATAACATCAGCCACAAGCGTGTTCAGTTGATAAAGTGAAAGTGCTTTTGTCATGCTTCTTTTTCTCCCTATATATAATAAGGTGTAATGCTAATTACGATGAACTGTCTTTTTCCTTGGTATCATTGCTTCTGCGGTTGATAGGCTTTCCAGAAGTCTGGGATGCCATATCCCATGATATTATCAGGTGTTTTGACATTGCTACTGCTCCTTCTGACGATGTCAATCATCTCCAATGCCGTCTTGTTGGGCATACTTTGCCACAGACAAGCAACCATTCCGGCAACCAATGGACAAGCAAATGAGGTTCCAGTATCGGGAGTTATGTATCCTCTTCCCGTCACAACGTTTGTCGGACAACCGTATGCCATCACGTCAGGCTTGGTCCTTCCGTCAGCAGTTGGGCCGATTGAGGAGAACGGAGCATTGATACCATCGGGTGAAACGGCTCCTACAGTGAGGATATCAGGTGCATCTGCCGGTACGTTTATCTTCTTCCAGGTTCCCATACCATCGTTACCAGCACTGTTGACAAGTATCATTCCCTTGTGAGCCAGCATGGCTGCAGTGCGCGAAATGGGAGCTGTACGACCATTAAGATCGGCATAATGATAACTCAACGACGCATCATCAAAGGAGTGATAGCCCAGAGATGAACTGATAACATCCACTCCCACGGAGTCAGCAAACTCTGCTGCAGCTATCCAATAGTCCTCTTCCGCAGGGCTCTCCGTAAGATAATCCTCACAACGAAGCAACCAGAAAGCAGCCTTTGGGGCTGTACCTACGAACAACTTCGGCTGGTCCATGGCAATGACAGAGAGTGTTTTCGTACCATGATCCATCTCTTTATATACGTCATTGTCATATCCTGCCACGAAATTTCGCGTTCCAAGGATCTTCACTTTCTTAAAGGCTGGGATCCTGTCGACGTTCATGAAGCCTGCATCCAACACTGCAATGGTCATTCCTTCACCCATGAATCCGAAGTCATGAAGCCTCCTTCCGTTGATGCTTTCTATCTGTGCCTTACCCATTCCATAGGCATCATGGATTGTAGAGTCAAGCATGATGAGTTCAGAATGGTTACGAACACGGCGTGAAAGAGGACGTATTGAATCGGGAGAGACAAAGACGAACTCGCTACTCTTCACAAATGGCAACACAGTAAGGTCTTCCAGAGTCTGCCGATTGTCGCTTTTTACGAGTACAGTGTTGTTCCATTTGCTCACAGCCACCACCTGTGCGCCCTCTTTTTGCATACGTTGGAGATAAGAAGGAGTGACAGGAAGGTCGGTAGAGTCGACCTTTAACCCTTGTCTCTGCCGTCTTTCAATCGCCTTCTTCGACAAAAACTGTTCGGGTTTGCCCACAGAATACGGCGTATTGGCCTTATCTCGCAGTGTAACACGGAACATATAGTACTTCCCACCAGGGTAAGGAATACGTCCAGGACCGCCCATTCTGTTGCTCATAGCAGTCATTGTGACAGCTGCCAGAAGGAGAGCGAGATATAATTTAAGGTGGTTTTGATTCATAAGTGCAAACTTACACAAAATTATTGGAATATAATAGCCTTACAAGGGATAATCTTCCGTTTTATTTTTCATATCCTTTTACATCCTTCGCGATGCCCTTTCAGAAAGCAGAAGACGGCATTCCAGAAAATTACAGACGCCTTGTAGAAGTTCTACAAGCCCTTTGTAATTCTTCTACAGACGCCTTGTAATTCTTCTACAAAGCCTTTGTAATTTTCTTGGAGACGGTCATTGACCTCCCAGAACATCAATTCTTCACTTCCAATAAGCCTACTATTTGCTATTTTTCTTCCGTTCTCTTGACCGATTCTTGATTAATATTGCTATCTTTGCAGCGATTATTTCGAAATAACTGATGTGCTATTCCATGACAGGAGTGGGCATACTGTAAAATTCTAATCGCATAAATGAAACAATTTAGACTGGTGGATAACATCTTCGGGTGGGTAGCTTTCTTGGTTGCAGCATTCGTTTATTGTTCCACGATTGAGCCGACAGCCAGCTTTTGGGACTGTCCTGAATTCATCACTACAGGCTATAAACTGGAGATAGGACACCCTCCTGGGGCGCCATTCTTCATGCTTACAGCCAATCTTTTCTCACATTTTGCCAGTGATCCGTCACAAGTTGCACGTATGGTCAACACCATGAGCGCCTTGCTTTCCGCAACGTGTATCATGTTTTTGTTCTGGACCATTACGCATCTTGCCCGCCGATTGGTGGTACGTGACGGTCAAGCGCCGACGCTTTCTAAGATGATTGCCATCGAAGGAGCCGGTCTTGTGGGTGCATTGATCTATACTTTCAGTGACACTTTCTGGTTCTCTGCAGTCGAAGGTGAGGTATATGCCTATTCATCAGCATTCACTGCGGTTGTCTTTTGGCTTATATTGAAGTGGGAAGACAATGCCGACAAGCCTCATTCTGACCGTTGGTTGGTGTTGATTACCTATATGACAGGCTTGTCAATAGGTGTCCATCTGCTGAACCTTCTTTGTATTCCAGCCATGGTATTGGTATACTATTACAAGAAAGTTCCCGATGCAAACCTCAAAGGGTCACTCTTGGCATTCGTCGTTTCAGTGCTCATTGTGGCAGCAGTTCTCTATGGTGTAGTACCTGGAATCATAACTGTTGGCGGATGGTTTGAGCTCTTCTTCACGAATACATTGGGTATGCCGTTCAATACGGGTACTATTATTTATATCATTCTGCTCATCGCTTCCTTCGTATGGGCTATCTATGAGACTTATCAAGACAGTCATCGCAAGCGTGAGAACATCGCTTTCCTTGCAGCTCTTGCCCTCATTGGTATTCCATTCTATGGTTATGGATGGACAGCTTTCTTCACAGGTATTGTCATTTTAGCCGTTGTTTACGTGCTTTTGCAGTGGCAACGCCCTGTAAACAGTCAAGGAAAGAAGCTGCGTACAGCCTTAATCTCATCACGAGTAAAGAACACTGCGCTGCTATGTATGCTGATGTTGATCATCGGTTACTCATCTTACGCAGTGATAGTCATACGTTCTACAGCCAATCCTCCTATGGATCAGAACTCACCAGAGGACATCTTCACCCTCGGAAGCTATCTGAGTCGTGACCAATACGGCGATCATCCTTTGTTTTATGGTCCTGCTTACACCAGCCAACCAGCTGTTGCAGCTGACGGTATGCACTATAAGTTTGACGAAGGTGCACCTGTTTACGAGCGCAAGGAGAAGGCTTCAAAGGATGAAAAGGACTCTTATTTCCTCGTAAGGCATAAGTCTACGCAGGTATTTGAGCAGAATATGTTCTTCCCACGTATGTATGATCAAGGTCATGCAGCCCAGTATGAGCAGTGGATGGGAGGCGTTACAGGTCACGATGTGGATGGTGTTAAGATGCCAACACAGCTTGAGAACCTTCGTTTCTTCCTCTCTTACCAGTGTAATTTCATGTATTGGCGTTACTTTATGTGGAACTTTGCCGGTAGACAGAACGACCTCCAGGGTAACGGTGAGCCAGAACATGGAAACTGGATTACGGGTATTTCCTTCATAGACAACGCACTCTACGGTAATCAAGACATGATGCCTGACGAGTTGAAAGCCAACAAGGGACATAACGTCTTCTACTGTTTACCATTGCTTTTGGGCCTTATCGGACTCTTCTGGCAGGCATGGCGTGGCAAAAGAGGCATCCAACAGTTCTGGGTTGTCTTCTTCCTGTTCTTCATGACAGGCCTTGCTATCGTCGTTTATATAAACCAAACTCCAAGTCAACCACGTGAACGCGACTATTCTTATGCTGGTTCTTTCTATGCATATGCCATCTGGTGCGGTCTTGGAGTACTTGCTTTGTATGACTGGGCACGCAAGTTGAAGCTTGCACCGGTGCTCTCTGCATCAGTAGTATCACTGGCTTGTCTGTTTGTTCCAATACAAATGGCATCACAGACATGGGACGATCATGATCGTTCTGGACGTTATACCTGTCGTGACTTTGGTCAAAACTACCTCATGTCACTGCAACAAAAGGGCTATCCAATCATCTTTACGAATGGGGATAACGACACATTCCCTCTCTGGTATGACCAAGAAGTGGAAGGAATACGCACCGATTCACGTGTCTGCAACCTCTCTTATCTGCAGACTGATTGGTATATTGACCAGATGAAGCGTCCTGCTTACACCTCACCAGGCGTCCCAATCTCTTGGCCAAGGCTTGATTATGTGAGCGGAACGAACGAGTATGTGCCTGTACAACCAGAGTTTAAGCAGCAGATAAAGGACTTCTACAAGCAGAATCCAGCAGCTGCTAAGGCACAGTTTGGCGATGATCCGTTCGAACTAAAGAACATTCTGAAGTACTGGGTACGCTCTAAAGACCCACAGACACACGTCATCCCAACTGATACTATCTATATGAAGATAGACAAGGAGGCTGTTCGAAAGAGTGGAATGATGCTTCCTGGCGACTCAATCCCCGACCGTATGGTCATCTCTTTACAAGGAAAGCAGGCGCTATACAAAGGAGATTTGATGATGTTAGAGATGATTGCCAACTGTAATTGGACCCGTCCACTGTACGTAGCCATCACTGTTGGCTCTGAAAACTTCATGAATTTGGGCGATAACTTCGTACAAGAAGGTCTGGCTAACCGTATTACACCGTTCAATACACAAGGTAATAGCGACCAAACTGGCATCAATATGCGCGACTTCGACACCGAAAAGACGTATGATGTTATGATGAATCGCTTCAAATGGGGCGGTCTTAACGTGCCAGGGCTTTACATTGACGAGACTGTAATGCGTATGTGCTATACGCACAGACGTGAGATGGCTAATCTCGCATTGCACCTTATCGCCAAGGGAGAGAAGGAAAAGGCACTCAAAGTACTGCAGAAACTGGAGAAAGTGCTGCCTACTTACAATGTTCCTGTAAGCTATATGAGTGGTTCAGGAGACATGGCTCAGGCATATGCAATGCTTGGTCAGAAGGCTAAAGCACGCCAGCTCTATGATACTTTGTGGAAGATCTCCATGCAATATGCTAACTATTACATGAGTCTTCCGCCTCGTTACTTCGACATGAGCCAGAGTTCATGTAAGATGCACTTCCAGATTATGATGAATCTTGTCAATGCTAACGATCGTACTGACCGTGTATGGGCTAACAAACATGCCATGCAGCTGAACAATATGATGATCCGTTTCAAGAATCTTGGTGGTTCTTTGGAACAGGTATAACAAGACATCATTACATTATAAAAGACTATTAAAAAGCGAGCCGGGTGCTGGTTGCCTGTAAAAAGGTTACCATACTCGGCTCTTTTTATTCTATTTCACAGATAAAATATGCTTATCGAACAACCTGCACGTTGGCTTCGTATCTTCTATCCACATGCCTTGTGGCGTATGGATAAGAATGATCACTCCGTCTATCTCACCTTTGATGACGGTCCAATACCCGAAGCTACGCCCTTTATCCTCGACACATTGGACCAGTTTGGAGCAAAGGCTATGTTCTTTATGGTGGCTGACAATGTGAGGAAACATCCCGAACTATATGAAGAAGTCATAAGACGTGGCCACAAAGTGGGCAACCATACCTATCACCACCTTGGCTCTTTCCGTCACTGGGCACTGACTTATGCTGTCGATGTGACGAAGGCTGACGCCCTACTCCATACCCCTTACTTCCGTCCGCCACATGGTTGGCTGCGCCATACAGTGTATTGGTGGACCAAACAGTACTACCGTGTCGTCATGTGGGACCTCGTTACGCGAGACTATTCGAACCTTCTGACGGCAAAGGATGTGGTGAACAACGTGAAGAAATACGCCCGAAACGGGTCTATTATCACCTTCCACGACTCTCTGAAGAGCATCGATAAACTGCGGACAGCCCTCCCCGAATCACTTCAATGGCTGAAAGATCAGGGCTATGAGTTCAAAGTTTTCCCTGATAACCCTGATGAAACAAGATGAAAAGATGATAGCGAGCAAGATAAAAGCCGAGGCACAACGTCTTGGCTTCTTTGCTTGTGGCATAGCGAAGGCGGCACCTGTGGAAGAAAATGTTGCTGAAGCTTATCGGAAATGGTTGGAAAACGGTGAGGAAGCATCCATGGCTTATATGACAAACTATCTTGAAAAACGACTGAATCCCGCTCTTCTCGTCCCCGGCGTACGCTCCATCGTCTCACTGGCAATGAACTATGCGCCTGCACAACAGCTGCCTGAAGGTGAATATCAGTTGGCTGCTTACGCCCTCGGGCAGGACTATCACGACCTGATGAAACAGCGATTACGCGAACTTGCCGTAAATATCGGAGCACCAATGGAGCTTTTTCAGAAAGGGAAGAAACCACAATCAGCCGACGAAAAAGAAGAAACAGGATGGGGAATCTTCTGCGATACGGCACCGGTTCTCGAACGTTACTGGGCTCAAAAGGCTGGTTTGGGATGGGTAGGACGCAACCATCAGCTCATAATACCGCATGCTGGCTCCATGTTTTTCCTCGGAGAAGTCTTCCTTCCCTTTGCTGTTGACGTCTATGATACGCCCATGCAGAGTCGTTGTGGCAGTTGTCACCGATGCATTGATGCGTGTCCTACACATGCCATCATCCCTGATGAGGACTTCCATGCCGACCGTTGCCTGTCTTATCAGCTCATTGAGAACCGTGGCGAACTGTCGGATGAGGCGAAAGCAGCCATGGGCAACACCATATATGGCTGTGACAGATGCCAGACGGCATGCCCTTGGAACCGTTTCGCAACGCCCAATACGGAGCCAGCCTTACAACCGAAACCGGAGCTCCTCAGCATGAGTAAGGAGGCATGGCACAATCTCTCCGTTGAGGATTATCGCCGTCTTTTCAAGGGATCAGCTGTCAAACGTGTGAAGTTTGACGGTCTGAAACGCAACATTGATGCTACCAATAATTAAGCCCAATGGGCATTCTGAAAGGAGAACAAGGGATGTCTGCCCCCGTAAGGTATAAACCATGGAAAACATTTCTTATACTGAAAAACATTCGATTTCCATACTTTCTATTCGAACCCAACCATCAAAGGTAAACCATAAGACGCACTTATGGCAAACGTGTTATATATATAATAAGGTGTAAAAGACTAAAAGCGGGACTTACATGGTGTTCAGCATTATGAAATAAAATAGTCTTACAAATTTCAGAACACCACAAAGCTGAAAACGAACGGAAAGGGTCTTTTTCTGACTTTGTAACCATTAGATTATCAAGTGGTTACAAACAGGCTTGTAAAAGGGCATCTTTTGCGTTGCAAAAGGGCATGTTTTACACCTCAAAAGGGCGTCTTTTACAATGCAAAAGGGCGTCTTTTACAATGCAAAAGAGCATGTCTTGAAAAGCAGATGTGAATTCTTTTTACATTAGTAAGCCCTTGGGGGTTCTGTACATGCTCATATCATCAGTTTCACATTATTATGAATTAAGCTTCTGAAAAGAGGAAAACGAAAAAAGGTGAGAGACAGTGCACGAGGCACTTCTCCCACCTTTACTGTTTGATTAACCGACGAAAGCTTAATAAGCGTGGTCGTCGTCTATGATTTCTTCACGTGTAATAGCCTTCTTATCGATAGCACGCCAAGCATAAATGATGTATCCAAGGACGAACGGAACAAGGAAGCTTACATAGAACATAGCCTTGAGTGTAAACTCACTTGAGCAACTGTTCTGAATCGTTAGTGAACTCTGTAGGTCGGCAGTTGACGGATAATAAGCCGTATTGTTCCATCCTGCGATGAGGAAAAGGACAAGCACAACCAGTACAACACCGATTCCTGCTGGCCATATACCACGTGTGTAAGCTGATGATGCAATGGTCTTGATGATGCCGAAAAGCAACAGAAGAACACCCACTAGGAGGACAACAGCCAGTGGCCACATGGCAATCAGGTTGTTCAGATACTTCATTGGTTCCATGAAAACAACGCCCGATGCATTGACAGTATAGCCTTCACCGATCAGTGTTACGATGAGGAAAGGCAGGAAAAAGACAAGGAACAACACCGTATTGATAAGTAACTGCTTACGAACTCGCCCACGAATAATGGCATCATCCACGTTATTGTTGATATAAAGTGTACCCAGAATACGAGCAAGGAATACCACTGCAATACCGAAAACGACTACCCATGGATTCAGAAGGACGTCAAGTCCACGTGAAGCATTCGCCCAATGAGAGATAACAGGCTGTAAAGAGTCGGTGATATTACCCTTCTCTACGATGAAATTCGAGCCCGTGAAGAATGTTGCAACAGCTCCACCCAAGAGCAACGGACCAAGAATTCCATTGATGATAAGGCATGTCTGGAACGTCCGTACACCAAAGATATTACCGGCTTTGTTCTGGAATTCATAGCTGATAGCCTGTATAATAAAGGTGAAAAGGATCAGTAACCAAACCCAATAAGCACCTCCAAAGCTGGTACTATAGAACAGTGGGAAGGATGCAAAGAATGCTCCACCGAAGGTAACAAGCGTGGTAAAGGTGAATTCCCACTTACGTCCCGTTGAATTTATTAGTATTCTGCGGTCCTCTTCGGTCTTTCCGAGTTGGAAAATCATGGAGTTTGCTCCTTGAACGAAGAGCAAGAACACCAGAATTGAGCCTAAAAGGGCGATGATAAACCACCAGTAGTGTTGTAAGAAATCGTATGTCATAGTTCTGGTCCTTTCTTAATTTGTTTGCACATGATACTTATCTCTGCTGTCAACATGCCAGTGAAGAGAACAAGGAAGAGGAAGAAGGTTAAGGCAATGCCACCACTTGACAGGTCGCTGACGGCAGCCCATGTAGGAAGCATGTCCTGAATGGTCCATGGTTGACGACCGAATTCAGCTACCAACCAACCACTTTCGCTGGCAATAAACGCCAATGGGATGAGTGCCAGACCAACGTATTGCAACCAACGTGGGCGTGTGATATCCTTCTTATATAGAATGAACAACATCACAGCAAACACCAGAATGAAGAGGCAACCTAGTCCAACCATCGTACGGAAAGCCCAGAAGTTGATTGGGATAAATGGTACTATCTGGTCGGCATTCTTGATATATCCATAACCAAAGTACTTCATGTCACGGTCAAGAATCTTGCGATTGGCTTCCTTATCCTTTCCTGCACGGAAGTCTTTGAGCGCCTGAATGGCATTACGTCCACGTTCCTGCTTCTCCTTTAGAGATGGTTCGCAGGTGCCATCGGTCTTCGTGTAACCCTTAATAATATCCCTTACACCTGGTACAAAGCCATGAGGATCATGCGTAGCAAGGACAGAAAGCATGTTAGGAACAGCTATTCGCATAGGAGGTTCAGCCTCAGTCATATAGTCAGGTTGCTTAAATGGATTGACAAAGGCAATACCTGTCAGGCTCTGATCAGTCCCTCCTTCATATAAAGCCTCCATAGCTGCCAGCTTCATAGGCTGGGTTTGTGCCACCATATATGCTGAATTATCACCCGTAAAGGCTGCAAGTAAGGATGCAACAAGACCAACAATAGAACCAATCTTAATACTTTGCTTTGCCAACTCCGTGTGACGCTTGCGCAAAAGGAACCAACAGCTGACGCCAACTGTGAACGCTGCACCCAGCACCCATGCTGAAGTAACCGTGTGAGTGAACTTATCAATGGCGAAAGGACTCAATGCTACATCGAGGAAAGACGTCATCTCATTGCGCATAGTGTCAGGATTGAAGGTGCAACCAATAGGATATTGCATCCAAGCATTAGCCACAAGAATCCACCAAGCAGACAGTGTTGCACCCAAACCGGTGAGCCATGTAGATGCCAAATGGAACCCTGGAGATACCTTTTTCCATCCAAAGAACATCACAGCAACGAAGGTTGACTCCATAAAGAACGCCAAGATACCTTCAATAGCAAGTGGTGCACCGAAGATATCACCCACAAACCAAGAGTAATTGCTCCAGTTTGTTCCGAATTCGAACTCCAGAATGATACCCGTTGCAACGCCCATTGCGAAGTTAATACCGAAGAGACGCTGCCAGAAACGGGCTGCTGAACGCCAGAACTCAGTACGAGTTTTGTAATAACAGGTCTCTACAATTCCCATAATGACAGCTAAACCAAGTGTCAAAGGGACAAAAAGCCAGTGATAGATGGCGGTCAATGCAAACTGCGCACGTGACCAGTCAACTGTTCCTGGGTCAATGGTTAAGAGTAGGTTTTCCATTGTTTTTTTGTTATTTGATAATGTTAAGAATTGATTTTTCCGCTTGTAGGTTGTTCGTTTTATCGTTTCATGATCTGCTGCTCAACGAAATCTCCTTCCTTACCAGGCTTTGAATTCTCCTTTAAGAAGTTAGGAAAGAAGAACACTTTAAGCACAAGAAACATGATTATCAGCTTGATAATAATCACAGTCCACAGTGTTTTACCTAAGGTCATATGCTTAAAACCATCGTAATAGAGGTCGAACACACGATAAAAGAAGCTTGTTTTCTTCACTATTTGTAATATATCTTGTTCTTGTATTAAATACAGATTGCGTTTGCAAAGATAAACATTATTTTCGAAAGTTGTTCTATATTTCCTTAAAAATAGATAGTTTCTTGTATTTTAAGGATTAAGAAATGTTTTTCTATTGTGGTATCATTTAAAAGATTTATATTTGCATTTATATTCTTAGAGGTTATAAAATAATGAGAAAACTTTTCTTTTTTGTGGTTTTCAGTAGCATCTCCTTCAGCTTACAAGCCCAAGGAGTTTTGTCTTTACAGCGCTGTAGAGAGTTGGCATTGGAGAACAATCGCCAGCTGAAAGTGTCCCGTATGACGGCTGAAGTAGCTGAAAATATACATAAATCAGCTAAAACTAAGTACCTTCCACGTGTAGATGGTTTGGCAGGATACCAACATTTCTCACGAGAAGTATCCATTTTGAACGACAAACAGAAGGGTGCTCTTGCCAATTTGGGCTCTAACACGGCAGGAAAACTGGGCAATCAGATTGGTCAGAACCTCACCTCTCTGGCACAACAGGGCATCATCAGTACGCAGACAGCCCAACAGTTGGGGCAGCTTTTGAGTAATATTGCAGCGCCATTGACGCAAGCCGGCAACAACATAGGGCAATCCATAAACGACGCTTTCCGCACTAATACGAAGAATGTGTACGCTGCAGGGATCGTCATCAGCCAACCTATATATATGGGTGGAGCCATACAAGCAGCCAATGACATGGCTACTATTGGTGAAGAAATGGCACAAAACAATCTCGCTTTGAAGCAACAACTGATCCTTTTTGGTGTTGATAACGCTTATTGGCTGGCTGTTTCGTTGAAGAGAAAGGAGTCTCTTGCCATTCAATATCGCGATTTAGCGAAGAAATTGGACGACGATGTGAAGAAGATGATACGTGAAGGAGTGGCTACAAGGGCTGATGGTTTGAAGGTGGATGTCGTTGTTAACACTGCAGATCTGCAGATTTCGCGCATACAAAGTGGTGTTTCATTGGCTAAGATGACGCTTTGTGAACTCTGTGGCATTGCCCTTGACGGTGATATTGAGCTTGCTGACGAGGGTACAGCAGACCTTTCGCCTACTCCATTACCTAATTATGAGGCTCATTCTACGGCTTATTCTTCAGATAGCACAGCCCAGAAAGAAGCCAGACCAGAGCTACGTCTACTGCAGAATGCGGTGGATTTAAGCGAACAGAACACTAAATTGGTGCGTGCTTTGTACTTACCCCATGTCCTCTTGACAGCTGGTTACTCTGTAATGAACCCCAATACCTTCAACGGTTTCCAAAATAAATTCAGCGATTTGTGGAACATTGGCATCACACTTCAGGTGCCTATATGGAACTGGGGAGAGAATAAATACAAGGTAAGGGCAGCAAAAACGGCTACAAGTATAGCTCAATT
This sequence comes from Prevotella histicola, assembly GCF_055385135.1. Lineage (NCBI taxonomy): Bacteria > Pseudomonadati > Bacteroidota > Bacteroidia > Bacteroidales > Prevotellaceae > Prevotella > Prevotella histicola. The sequence goes on from NZ_AP043794.1 coordinate 105,575, forward strand.
AGAGTTGGAAGATGCCCGAAAGAAGATTGATTTAGAACTGGAACAGAATCGACTTCGGCTCAAAGATGCCAATAAACAACTTGCCACAGCACATCAGAATATGGCTGCAGCAGACGAAAACCTACGTTGTGCAAACGTCGGTTTCAAGGAAGGTGTGATGACAGTAACGGAAGTTATGGCAGCACAAACAGCCTGGCAGACAGCTCGAACAGCGATTATTGATGCAGAAATTGCCGTAAAACTTGCACAGACTGGTGTTAGAAAGGCTATGGGAGAACTATAATAATAAAGGTAAAAGACAAAAAGATAAACTACAATATGTCAGCAAAATCACAACATAATAACATTCTACTCGCCGTATTGGGCTTTGTTTCGGTAGTCATTGCAGTAGCTGTTATTGGTTATTTCACGTTAGATCGTACGAAAGAAGTTATTGAAGGAGAGGTTGAAGTAAGCGAATATAGGGTGGCATGTAAGCTCCCCGGACGTGTAACCGACATCCGTGTGAAGGAAGGAGACTATGTTCATAAGGGTGATATCGTTGCTACTTTAGCCATTCCAGAGGCTTCCGCACAGGAGAAAGTGGCGCAGGCTGCTGCAGGAGCTACCGATGCTTTGAGTGCTTTAACAGCTGCTCCTACACGCCGAGAGACTGTAGAGAGTGCTTATCAAGTGTATCAACAGGCGGTTGCTGCCAATGATATTGCGGAGAAAACGTACGGTCGTATGCAACGACTCTTCGATGAAGGCGTCATGAGTGCACAGAAACGTGATGAGGCAAAGGCTGCTTTCGAGGCTACAAAGGCGGGCGTTCAGGTGGCGAAATCACAATGGGAACTGGCAAAGAGTGGCGTACGTGAGGAGGCAAAGGTTGCTGCAAAGAAGCAGGCACAGGCTGCTCATTCAGCTGTCGACGTGGTGCGTTCGGTACTGAAAGAGACTGTTCAGCGTGCCACAGCAGATGGAGAAGTGGAGACAATCTACCCCAAAGTGGGCGAATTAGTAGGCTTAGGCAGTCCTATAATGAGTATTTCCATGGTGGATGACATGTGGGGAACCTTCAATGTTCGTGAGGATCAGCTTAAGAATATGAAGGTGGGAACGGTGCTGAAGGCGTATGTTCCTGCCCTTGACAAGGATATTGAACTGCGCGTTTCTTCGTTGAAGAATCAGGGTTCGTATGCCGTATGGAAGGCTACAAAGACCAACGGACAATATGATCTCAAGACTTTCCAGGTGAAAGCACGCCCTGTGAAGAAGGTGGATGGGCTGAAACCGGGTATGTCTTTGATAATAAAATAAATGGGAAAGAGGAGAGCTTTCAGTCTGAAGTCTGCTTTTACGTCCTTTGGGGAGAGCCTGAAAAGGATAGTATCTATCGCTTCCCGTGAGGTAGGGTTAATGGTTCATAACCCTATCTACATCTGTTGTATGGTAGTATTCCCCATCATTACCATCTTCTTTTTCACTTCTTTGATGAGCGAAGGACAGCCGGAGAAGCTGCCTTGTGGCGTGGTTGACAATGACAACACGTCTACTACACGTGCACTTATCCAACGGTTGGATGCCTTTCAAAGCACCCGTGTTGTGGCACATTATAATAATGTGAGTGAGGCAAGACAAGCTATTCAGCGTGGAGAGATCTATGGATTCCTGTATATCCCTGACCATATGACGGCTGATCTGATTGCTCAGCGACAGCCGAAGGTATCGTTTTATTATAGTAATGTGACCCTTGTTGCTGGCGGAATGGTCTTCAAGGACCTCAAAACCATAACAACACTGGTGTCAGCGAGCGTTGGTTCGGCGAAATTGCAGATGTTAGGAAAGACAAACAGGGAGATAAGGAACTTCATTCAGCCAATAGCGATAGACTTACACATGATAGGTAACCCATGGATGAGCTATAATGTGTATCTCAGTAGTATCATGATTCCGGGCGTTCTCGTACTTTTCATGTTGCTTATTACGGTCTATTCCATCGGAACAGAGCTGAAATTCGGACGTGCAAGGGAGTGGATACAGATGGCAGACTATAACATCTTTGTTGCTCTGACGGGCAAATTACTCCCACAGACGCTTATCTTCCTGAGTATTTTCTTAGGTTTTGAATGGTACATATACGGTTATCTGAACTTCCCACACCCTGGTGGACTGCCGATGATACTGCTGATAGCCGTGCTGACAGTGCTGTCCTCACAAGGCTTTGGTGCCTTTGCATTCGGTCTGATGCCGTCATTGAGAATGTCAATGAGTGTGTGTTCACTGTGGGCAGTGGTGGGTTTCTCTGCCTGTGGTGCCACCTTCCCACTCTTTGCAATGGACGGAATGATTCAGGCTTTGGCTGAGATTATCCCTCTACGTCATTACTATATGATCTATCAGATATGTGTTTTCAATGGTTATCCACTGATCGACGCATGGCAGAATGTCATCATTCTCGTTGGCTTTGCATGTCTGCCTATCCTCACAATGAGGAACCTTAAGCGAGCAATGCTTGAATATGTGTATATTCCATAGGGGCAATAATTATGACAAACAACAAGAATAAAACAATCCCAATAATGGATAAAGCAGCGGCATCTGTGAAGAAATCTGTTTCGGGATTGTATGATTTTCTCTCTTCTTTCTGCTATATCTGGTGGCTGGAGATGAAGAGTACGGTGAAGGATGAGGGCGTATTGATCTTCTTCCTACTGGTTCCGTTGGCTTATCCGTTGCTTTATTCGTGGATATATAACAATGAAGTGGTGCGCGATGTGCCTGTTGCCATCGTCGATCTCTCCCACTCTGCTGCATCACGTGAGTTCATTCGTAGCTTTGATGCGTCTCCGGATGTGCGTGCAGCCTACTATTGTAACAACCTTCAGGAGGCAAAGGACCTCGTAGGACACCAGGCTGTGAAGGGCGTTTTGTACTTTCCTGAGAACTTCGACAGGGCACTGGGACGTGGAGAACAGGCGCATGTGGGTGTTTATTGTGACATGAGTCTGATGCTAACATACAAGGCTATCTATCAAACTGCACAGACTGTAGCACTCGAATTGAACTCTGAAAGACTGAAACACAAAAGCTTTTCGTTCACAGAACGGGATGAGGAGATAAACACTGAGCCGTTGGCTGTGGACGCGAAAGCTATCTTTAATACGACGGGAGGCTATGGTAACGCTATTCTTCCTGGGGTTTTAATCCTCATTTTGCAGCAGACACTACTATTGGGAATCGGTCTTTCGGCGGGTACGGCACGTGAAAACAACCGCTTTCAGGACCTTGTTCCTATCGGGAAGCACTATAACGGCATCCTGAGAATAGTACTCGGAAAGTCGTTTTGCTACTTTATGATCTACTGTGTGATGGCAGCTTACGTGACGATGGCTGTGCCTTATTTCTTCGGATTCACGATGCTTGCACATGCTTCCGACCTCTTCTGGCTGCTACTGCCTTATCTTCTTGCGGTGATTTTCTTTGGTATGACGGTCTCTTGCCTTGTCCGTTACCGTGAGAACGTGATGCTATTGGTGGTCTTTACATCCGTCCCACTGCTCTTTCTCACGGGTGCTTCGTGGCCACAAAGCAACATTCCGGGCTATTGGCAAGGCTTCAGTTGGCTGATTCCTTCAACCTTTGGCGTGCGTGGTTACCTGCGCATTGCATCAATGGGGGGCACCTTGGACGACATATTACCTGAGGTTCGGACACTTTGGATACAAGCTGTCATCTACTTCACCACGACTTGTTTCGTTTATCGTTTCCAGATAATCAATGCGCGAAAGCACGCTATTGCGCACTATGAGATGATTCAGAACAAGATAAAAAAGGCACGTGAGGAGAAAGTACAAAAGGAGAACAAGGGATGATATCTGCCTTCGTGAAAAGTGAAGGAACAACTGTTTTTGTAAAATAAACTACTCATTGAATTTCAGAAGGGCATCTTTTGCGTTGTAAAAGATGCCCTTTTGCATGGTAAAAGGTGCCCTTTTGATGTGTAAAAGACGCCCTTTTGCAACGCAAAAGATGCCCTTTTACTTTGCTTTTTGTAAGCTGTTGAATATCTGATGGTTACAGAGTTGAAAATAATCAGTTTTCGTGTAATAACTAAAGTGTGATGGTTTAAATTCTGTAAGGTTATTTCATGTGACGTATTACAGCCCTTTTGGTGCATTCGTTGCTATATCTCCGAGTAAGCAATGGTGCATGTTTTGCAGATAGAAAAAGAAAAAAGGAGCCTTGTTATAGGGCTCCTTTTAGCTTTAATATGTAACTTTGCAGACAGAAAAATAATTGGAAAGAGAATGGAAACAGCAGATTTACAAATTTCGAATGAAGAGAAATTCAGAGATGATTTAGTCACCTATCTGCAAGGTAAAGACCTTGTTGACAGTATGTTACCCGATGCTCCGGACATTGAAGAGAAGTGGACGGGCATCGCTGAAGCCTATCTGCCAGATGGCACAAAGGAGTTTGCTGCCTACCCTACTGTCTCCCTTGGCTGGATGATGTATGTGGGTATGGCTGTGGCAAAATACTGGGATGAAGACTGGTCTATATATAATAAGGTGGAAAATCTATATACTTATCTTCGTGATCGGATTGATTATGACCACATGGATGACTACATCTGTGAGAAGGTTCTGTTGCTTTCAGCCGACGAACGCAAGTCATTGACTGCCATCGTTGGGGAATGTGCCGCCCGCACGAACAGTCTTCTGCGTCATCTTCCCATAGAAGCTGGAAGCAAAGAGGCGTTCATGGCTTATGTTGCTGCGCTTCATCAGCTCTATCTGATGGGTGCAGCCATGCAACTGAAGCGCATGGGATATCACATGACGAAGCTTTAAGCGTTCTTTTCTTTCTGTACTTTTGCCCAACGAAAGGGCTGGCATCGTATTGAGAAAGAATGTCTTTTGGCAGTTGATGTATAGGTCGGACGACTTATAAAACAATAATAAAACGGCAGTTTAAAGCCAGACATAAAGAAAGGACAAATGCCCTCGTCCATCCGTAACAGAATCTGTCCATCGGATAAACGAAGGCATTTGCCCTTTTTAATTGGTAACTATCGGTGCCTCAGAAGCACCCATCTGTTCCTTAGAAGTATTCCTCCTGTATGCCGTTTACGTTGATAGTATCAGCCGTTTGACACGGATTGAACTTGGCAGGAATAGCAAATTTCTTGTTCGGATTATAGCCTAATCGAGGGTCAGCAAAGACCTTTTGCATGTAGTAAGCCCATACTGGCAGGGCTGTAGTAGCACCTTGTCCCATGCTGGTGTTGTCGAAATGGATGTCACGATCCTCACCTCCGACCCAGCAACCACTGACCAATTCAGGCGTAATACCCAAGAACCAACCATCGGAATTGTTGTTAGTTGTACCCGTTTTTCCACCTATATCGCCCGTAAGATGGTATGCATAACGCAGTCTGCTGGCTGTTCCTCCCTCAATAACAGCACGTAACATATCAATCATTTGATAAGAGCTTATCTCGGAAATAACCTCCGTCATAAGTGGTTGGAACTTAGCAATGACATTCCCATGACTGTCTTCTATCTTCGTAACGAAGAGCGGTGAGCATCGAATACCACCGTTTGCAAATGTCGTATAGGCACTTGTCATCTCGCCAACTGATACCTCACACGGTCCAAGACTTAGCACAGGACTTGTGTTTTTATCAATGTCTGGGTTGTTCAAGCCAAAGTCATGCAGGATATTCACAAACTGTGTAGGACCTAAAAGGTTGATAAGATAAGCCGATATCCAGTTGTTTGATTGCTGAAGACCCCATCTCAATGGTACTTCCTGCCCATATCTGGCATGTGAACCATTACGTGGTGTCCATCCACCGTACGTCCTTTGAACATTAGGAGCAAGTGTACAAGGAGTCATACCATTCTGCATTGCCAGCGCATAGAGGAACGGTTTGATCGTAGAACCCACCTGTCGGCGTCCTCCCATGACCACATCATACTTGAAATGTTGGTAGTCTATATCGCCAACGTACGCCTTTACGGCTCCAGTATGTGGATCCATGCTCATGAAAGCAGCCCTTAAGAATGACTTATAGTACCGAATTGAATCGATAGGGGTCATCACTGTGTCAATATCTCCATGATAAGTGAAGATCGTCATCTCATGTGGAGTGCGGAAACTACGCTTGATTTCCTCTGGAGTAGCACCCTGTTCCTTCATCCGACGGTATCTTAGACTCTGTCGACAGGCACGGTTGAGAATCTGTTTGATAGCCCTGTGAGAGATATTTGATGAGAAAGGAGCATCCTTTTTATAGCGCATTGCCTGGTTGAACTGCGCCTGTAGATAGCCACCTACGTGCTTTCTGACCGCTTCCTCTGCGTATTGTTGCATGCGAGTGTCGATAGTTGTATAGATACGAAGTCCATCTGTATTCACATTATAAGGCTCTCCATTACGCTTCATGTTCTTATTACACCATCCATAAAGTGGATCTTGCTCCCACGCAATGGAGTCTAATACGAACTGACGAGCCTGCCATGCTTGGTAATTGTCGCGCTCTGGCTTCTTTTCCATCATGTATTGACGCAAGAAAGCTTGGAAATAATCAGCCGAACCATTGATGGGTTTGGCTTTAGTAAAGTGTACTCCGAGTGGTCTTTGGGATAGTTCTGCATACTCAGCCTTGGTTACATAGCCTGATTTTACCATCTGCATGAGCACCACATTACGGCGTTGCAGGCAGCGTTCTGGGTGTCTGAGCGGGTTGAACATAGATGGATTCTTGCATAAACCGACCAATAATGCCGCTTCAGTAACGGTCAATTTGCGTGGTTCCTTATTGAAATAGACGTTCGCAGCACGCTTAATACCCACCGCATTGTGAAGGAAATCGAAGTAATTGAAATACATTGCAAGAATCTCTTCCTTGGTAAAGTGGCGTTCAAGTTTGACTGCTATGATCCATTCTATAGGCTTTTGCAGTAAACGTTCCAGTGTACTGTGCGCCTTTTCAGAGAACAATTGCTTTGCCAACTGCTGTGTAATGGTTGATCCACCACCAGCACTAGCCTGTCTCATGACGCCCCTCTTGATGATAGCACGTCCTAAAGCGATGAAGTCAATGCCTGAATGTTCATAGAATCTCTCATCCTCTGTGGCAACAAGTGCGTGTACAAGATGTGGTGACAAGCCGTTATAGTCAATGGCAACGCGGTTATTATTATCCTGATTCCACGTACCGATGAGTTGTTGATCAGAAGAGTATACCTGCGAAGCGAACTTATCTATAGGGTTAGAAAGCTCATCCATGTCAGGCATATAACCAACCCATCCATTCCAAACGGATATGAAGAATACAAAGATAAAGCCGAGAACGGCTATCAGAGATCCCCAAAGGAAATGTACAAAGTGTCTTCTCATAAACTTATGAAAAATATTATGCAAAGATAACGTAAATGAATGGATAAGCAAAATAAATAAAACTTTTTTTGTTGTATACGTATTTTTCACATTTGTCGATTGATGTTTAAGGAAATAAATACCTACCTTTACACGCAGAAAAGGAACAAATCATCACAAAAAAGAGATGGGAAAACATAACTTTGTGAACATTCAGGGACTTGACCGTGAGCAGTTACTTTACTTAATAGAGATGGCTAAGGAGTTCGAAGCACATCCTAATCGTGAACTTCTCAAAGGGAAAGTAGTGGCAACGCTCTTCTATGAGCCATCAACACGTACACGTCTGAGTTTTGAGACGGCTGCCAACAGACTTGGTGCACGTGTCATTGGCTTTACAGATGCAAAGGTTTCGAGCGTCAGTAAAGGTGAAACACTGAAGGATACGATCCTCATGGTGTCCAATTATGCGGATGCTATTGTCATGCGGCATTATATAGAAGGGGCTGCACAATACGCATCTGAGGTGGCTCCAGTGCCTATCATCAATGCTGGAGACGGGGCACATCAGCACCCATCACAGTGTCTGCTCGATCTCTATACCATCTATCAGACACAGGGAACATTGGAGAATCTGAACATATACCTTGTGGGTGACCTTAAGTATGGTAGGACTGTTCACTCGTTGATCATGGCAATGCGCCACTTCAACCCAACGTTTCACTTTATTGCTCCTAAGGAACTTGCTATGCCAGAGGAGTATAAACTCTATTGTCATCAGCATGGTATACGCTTCGAAGAGCATGAGGATTTCACGCCAGAGGTGATTGCTCACGCCGATATTCTGTATATGACACGTGTGCAAAAAGAGCGTTTCTCCGATCTTATGGAGTACGAACGTGTGAAGAACGTTTATATTCTCCGTCGTGATATGCTCTCTTTGGCGCGTCCGAACATGAAGATTCTGCACCCATTGCCACGTGTGAATGAGATTGCATACGATGTGGATGACAGTTCACATGCCTACTATATTCAGCAGGCACGCAATGGACTTTTCGCCCGTGAAGCCATCTTCTGCCACTGTCTGGGTATATCTTTGGAAGAAATTAAAGCTGATAAAACCATCATATAACAAATTAGATTATATTATGACTAAGTGGAAATATCTTGTCTTTACAGTCTTTATGTTATGCTTAACAGTACTTATTTCTGGTTGCCATAAGTCTGATTTAGTCGGAGATTGGGAACCTATGAGATGGCAATCTGACCTTTCTGGTGATCTACATAAGCTTTCTGTCCCTACTTCGGGAGGTACTTATACGTTGAGATGTACTAACTATACAAAACTTAGATTTGCCAGTATGACACACGATAATAGTACTGTTGGTATTGGGGAAGATGCTGAAATCTTTGTTTATCACATTACGACAAAGTGGAGTGATGTGGCACTTGAGAATAATATTCTCACCATAGAAGTATCTCCTAATACTACAGGTAGAGTCCGCAGACTTGTTGTTAGAGTGTCTGCAGGTGATGCTTTTGACCAGATAGTTGTCACTCAATCAAAATAAATATACTATGTCTAAGAAAGAACGATTGGTTGCCGCCATTGAGAACGGCACCGTAATAGACCATATACCATCTGAGAAGACCTTCCAGGTGGTCAACCTTTTACAGCTCCAGAAGCTCTCCACACCCGTTACTATCGGCTATAACTTCTCATCGAAGATGGTAGGTACAAAGGGAATCATAAAGGTCAGCGATAAATTCTTCACTGATGCGGAGATCTCCCGTCTGTCGGTCGTGGCACCGAACGTGGTACTCAACATCATTAAAGACTATGAAGTGGTAGAGAAGAAGAAGGTAGTGACACCGGATGAGCTTCGGAGCATTGTCAAATGTAACAACCCTAAGTGCATTACCAACAACGAACCGATGAGTACTATCTTCAATGTCGTTGACAAAGAGCACGGTATCATCAAGTGCCACTACTGTGATAAAGAACAGGATATAGACAAGGTTGAACTGGTTTAAAGGACTGTTGGTTGCCCACACTCGCCCACTCTGTCACGTGGAAAACGATGGTAAGGGATGGGGAGGAGAATTACTTATGTAAAGTAAATTCACATAGTACAACGCAATACATGCCCTTTTGCATTCTAAAAGACGCCCTTTTGCACTTCAAAAGATGCCCTTTTACCATGCAAAAGGGCATCTTTTACATCGTAAAAGGGCACCTTTTGCGAGCCTCTTTGTAACCTTCTGAATACGTGATGGTTGCAAAGTCGAAAATGAAAGGTTTTCCTTGATTTTGCAATGAATATCCGATAAAAATATGTAAAGTCCTTTCATGTATCCCCATCCCTTATCCATTCGTACGCATCAGGTTCTGTTTTGAAGAATGATAGCATCCGTTTCTCCAGGAACAGAGAGGTTATCAGAATGATATTTCCCTATAATAAGAGGTGGATATCATTTTTTTTTCGTACATTTGCAGTCATAGTGGAGAGTATTAAACTTGTACTCTTACCAACCAGTTAGGATTCATAATGGATAATAAAGAAGCGACATTAGAGTTAGGAACGAAGCCTGTAGGCAAGTTATTGGCACAATATGCAATGCCAGCTATGATAGCTATGACAGCCGCTTCGCTCTATAACATCATTGACCGTGTCTTCATTGGGCAGGTGGTTGGTCCTTTGGCAATATCCGGACTGGCGATAACTTTTCCCTTCATCAACCTTGGTGCAGCCTTCGGAGCAGCCGTTGGCATTGGTGCATCAACGGCAATCAGTGTGAAACTCGGGCAACGTGACTATGCAACAGCACAGAATATCCTTGGCAATACGGTGACATTGAACCTCATTGTCGGTATCTCTTTCTCCATTGTATGCCTCCTTTTCCTTGATCCCATCCTACGTTTCTTCGGTGCAAGTGACGCCACTATCCCCTATGCACGTAGCTTCATGGAAGTGATATTGGCTGGAAACGTCATCTCCCACATGTACTTTGGTATGAATGCTCTGCTGCGTGCAGCATCCAAACCACGGCAGGCAATGATGGCAACCATCTTCACTGTCTTCATGAACATTGTCCTGGACGTCATCTTTATATGGTGGTGGCATTGGGGAATACGCGGTGCAGCCTTTGCAACAGTTATCTCTCAGGCACTGGCTTTGTGCTGGCAGATGAAGCAGTTTGCCGATCAGAAAGCCTTACTTCACCTGAAACGGGGTATCTATCGACTGAAGAAGCATCTGGTAGAAAACATCATTTCAATCGGTATATCCCCCTTCCTGATGAATACCTGCGCATGTATCGTGGTCATCTTCATCAACAATCAGCTCGTCCGATACGGTGGTGACCTTGCAGTAGGAGCCTACGGCATAGCCAATAGCATAGCGATGATCTTCATAATGTTCATCATTGGATTGAATCAAGGTATGCAACCGATAGCCGGTTATAACTATGGTGCCCAGCAAACCGACCGTCTTATGCGTGTGTTGAAGTACGCTATCATTGCCGCAACATGTATTATGGTTACGGCATGGTTGATAGCTCACCTTGCACCTTACTATTGTGCACGTATGTTTACGACAAGTCCTGAACTGATAGAGCAGGCTATTAAAGCCTTAAAGATAAACATGATGATGTATCCAGTCATAGGTTATCAGATGGTAGTAACGAACTTCTTCCAGTGTATTGGTAAAGTGAAAATCAGTATTTTCCTCTCCCTCTCCCGTCAGTTGTTGTTCCTTATTCCTCTGCTTCTCATCCTTCCGCAGTTTTTCGGACTGAATGGAGTATGGGCATCTCTGCCTGTGAGTGACATAACAGCAGCCATTACGGCAGCTATCATCATGACGATTTACATGCGACGCATACGTCGTCAGAACGTAAAAGAAGTGAAACAATAAATGATAATCTAAAGATATGGATAAGAAACTGATAATAAATATTGGCCGACAGATAGGTAGTGGCGGTCGTATTATAGCAAAGATGCTTGCCGAAGAGTTCGACTGTCAGTTCTTCGATCGTGAGATTTTGAACCTTGCAGCCAAGGAAAGTGGATTCTCGGAGAAGTTCTTTGAGCAGAACGATGAGCAGAAAGGCTTCCTGAAAAGCCACTTCCATATTCATCTTCCGATGCTGGCTGACAACAATTTCTACAAGAGTAACTTCTCTCAGGAGAGCCTTTATCAGTTCCAAAGTGATGCTATCCGCGAGGTAGCAGAGAAGTATTCACGCTGCGTTTTCGTGGGTCGGACGGCTGATTACATCCTTCGTGACAACCCCAATACGGTCAATGTCTTCATCACGGCATCGCTTAAGACACGCATTGCCAACGTATGTGAACGCCGTGGATGTACGGAGGAAGAAGCACGAAAGATCATTGAAAACGGTGAGAGTGAGCGTGCCAAATATTACAATTACTACACAGCCAAGACGTGGGGATACGCTGAAAGCTATGATCTTTGTATCGATGCAAGCATCTTAGGACTGGAAAAAACCAAGGACTTGATAGCAGATTTCATAAGAAAAAGGTGAAACACATCGGTATAATATCAGATACTCACGGCTATTGGGACGATAAATACGAGTATTATCTTGGCGAATGTGACGAGATATGGCACGCTGGTGACATTGGTTCCATGGAGGTTGCAGACCGCTTTGAAGCCATGAAACCCATCTTCAGGGCTGTGTATGGTAACATTGACGACTATGATATGCGTGCTCGTTATCGTGAGATACTTCGCTTCAAGTGCGAGGATGTCGACGTACTTCTTAAGCATATCGGAGGTTATCCTGGGCGTTATGACCGCTCAGTGCAGAGCATGCTCTACGCATCTCCGCCTAATCTCTTCGTAGACGGGCATTCACACATCCTTAAAATACAGTTTGACAAGACGCTGAACCTTCTCCATATCAACCCAGGAGCAGCCGGAATGAAAGGCTGGCACAAGGAACGTACATTGGTAAGGTTGACCATTGATGGTAATAAATTCACTGATTGTGAAGTTATAACATTAGGAGATAAGACGTCACGTATATAATATAATAATGTATAAAGCCTGATTATTATTAACAGAAAACAAATTAATAGATATCGATATGAAAACTTACTTAGTAACAGGTGCCGCCGGTTTCATTGGCGCTAACTACATCAAGTATCTGCTTCACAGGAAGTATGAGAACGAGGACATCAAGGTTATCATCCTCGATGCATTGACTTATGCAGGTAATCTCGGGACAATTAAGGACGACATTGACGACAAACGCTGCTTCTTTGTGAAGGGTGACATCCGTGATCGTGAGCTTATTGACCGTCTCTTTGCTGAGAATGACATTGATTATCTTGTTAATTTCGCAGCAGAAAGCCATGTTGACCGTTCTATTGAGGACCCACAGCTCTTCCTTTCAGTGAACATCTTGGGTACACAGAACCTCATGGACGCAGCACGTCGGGCATGGGTGACAGGCAAAGATGCCCAGGGTTACCCTACATGGAAGGCTGGTAAACGTTATCATCAGGTATCAACAGATGAGGTATATGGCTCACTTGGTGCTGAAGGATACTTCACTGAGAAGACTCCACTGTGCCCACATAGCCCCTACTCTGCCAGCAAAACAAGTGCTGATCACTTCGTAATGGCTTATCGGGACACCTATCATATGCCTGTAAGTATCACCCGTTGTTCTAACAACTATGGACCTTATCACTTCCCAGAGAAGCTCATTCCGTTGATAATCAACAATATTCTTGAAGGTAAGAAGCTTCCAGTCTATGGCGAAGGACTGAATGTTCGTGACTGGCTTTACGTCGAAGATCACTGTAAAGCCATTGATATGGTGGTACGAGAGGGGCGTGAAGGCGAAGTATATAACGTTGGTGGACACAACGAAATGAAGAACCTCGACATCGTAAAGCTCACCATCAAGACTATTCATGACATGATGGAAGCTGACAAGAGTCTGCGTTCTATCCTCAAAAAGCAGGTGAAAGAGGCCAATGGAGACATCGATATCAGCTGGATTAACAATGATCTCATCACTCATGTGCCTGATCGTCTGGGGCACGATGCCCGCTATGCCATCGATCCTACAAAGATAAAGGATGAGTTGGGATGGTATCCTGAGACCAAATTTGCTGATGGTATCGTTAAAACTATCCGTTGGAACCTCGACAATCAGGACTGGATTCAGGAGGTAACATCGGGCGATTACCAGAAGTATTACGATATGATGTACACCAAAAAAGGAAGATAAGACATGTAAACATAGGGACAAGCTCATGCAGCTTGTCCACCTTTTTATGATAAAACCTTCTCTCACATGAAGAAAATCCTACTATTAGGCTCAGGAGAACTGGGTAAAGAGTTTGCTATTGCAGCCAAACGTGCAGGGCAATATGTCATTGCTTGCGATAGCTATGACAATGCTCCGGCTATGCAAGTGGCTGATGAATCGGAAGTAATAGACATGCTTGACGGTACAGCACTTGATGCTGTGGTGAGTTTTCACAGCCCAGATCTCATCATTCCAGAGATAGAAGCGATACGGACAGAGCGTCTTTTGGAGTATGAAAGACAAGGTATTCAGGTCGCACCATCGGCTCGTGCCGTCAATTTCACTATGAATCGGCGGGCAATACGTGACCTTGCAGCACGCGAACTGGGACTACGTACTGCCAAATACTTCTATGCTAAGACTTACGAAGAGTTCCGTTCAGCCGCTGATGATATTGGTTTCCCATGTGTTGTGAAGCCTTTGATGAGCTCAAGTGGGCACGGTCAGAGCTACGTTCACAATGATGAAGAGCTTGAAGAGGCGTATCGTAATGCCATGGAGGGCGCTCGCGGAGATGTGAGAGAGGTCATAATAGAGGAGTTTATAGACTTTGATAGCGAGTTTACGTTGCTAACTGTCACGCAGAAAGACGGTCCAACACTCTTCTGTCCACCTATTGGTCATATCCAGAAGGGTGGTGATTACCGTGAGAGTTGGCAGCCTTACGCTATCTCTGAGGATGCTTTACGACAGGCAGAGCACATTGCTGATGAGGTAACACGGGCTCTTACAGGGTATGGTATATGGGGAGTTGAGTTCTTCCTGACCAAGAAAGGTGAGGTAATCTTCTCTGAATTATCTCCAAGACCACATGATACGGGTATGGTAACATTGGCACATACAACGAATTTCAATGAGTTCGAACTGCATTTTCGGGCTGTTATGGGACTGCCAATCCCTGCCATTCACCTTGAACATGCTGGTTGTTCAGCTGTTATCTTGTCACCATTTGAGTCGGGAAAGCCACTGTCTTACAACTTAGAAGATGCCTGCAAGGAGGACCGTACACGCCTTCGCATCTTTGGAAAGCCCGTTGCTCATGTTGGCAGACGTATGGGTGTAGCCCTTTGTTATGGGGAAGTTGGGACCGATATGGATGCTTTACGTGACAAGACAAAGCGTGTTGCAGCCACCGTTTTGGGTACTGATCCCTACATGAAGAAGTAATATTTGAAGGCATTTCGTCGTTATATAACAAAGAAAAGCAGTACTTCCATAGTTCATCAGATGATAAACTGATAGGAAAAAGCAGTACTTGCATAGGTCTTTAGTTGATAAAATGATGGAGAAAAGCAATACTTCTTTAGGACAGATAATATCACTTCCGAAGGTTGTTGACCCACGTGGCAACCTCACAGTAGCGGAGAATATGAAGGAAATACCCTTCCATATCTCTCGTGTTTATTGGACTTATGATGTCCCATCTGGCTCCTTTCGCGGTGGACATGCCCATAAACACTGTCGTGAAGTTATTGTTGCTGTCAGTGGATCGTTCACCATTACGCTCGACAATGGACGTGAAAAGAAGTCTTATACACTCAACCGACCCTACCAAGGACTGCTTGTTGACACTGATATATGGCGCACACTTGATGATTTTTCATCAGGTTCTGTGTGCCTTGTGTTGGCAGAAGACCTCTTTGATGAGGATGATTACATCCGTAATTACAAAGATTTTATTGACTATTTAAAGCAGAAATAGCTATGAAACAGCGCTATTATTCTAAAGTAGATGCTTGGCTTTTCATCGCTTTAGCAGCTCCTTTCATCGCCTTGGTATTGTTTTTTATCGTTCCAGAAGACCCATTTAATGACGTATGGGAGCTCATTATACCCACTATTATTGTTGCTTTCTGCTACTTGATAATCTTCCTTTGCCTTCCATGTTACTATGAAATTGATGGCAAATACTTAAGAATACGAAGTGGAATCATCGTAAAACGCGATCTGCTTATCCCTGAAATTCGCGAAGTTAAGGACTCTCATGACCCGATTACTGCCCCTGCTATGTCTTTAAAGCGTATCTGTATAACAACGAAAGGCGGTTCTGAAGCACTCATATCACCAAAGAATAAAGAAGAGTTTATTGCTTCTTTACTCCGTATCAACCCTAATATTAAATGTTCAAAGTAAGACAATACACGAGAGAGGACGAACTTGAATGGAATAACTTCGTAGAGAATTCGAAGCAAGGAACGTTCCTTTTCAATCGTTCTTACATGGATTATCATGCTGATAGGTTCCATGATTGCTCGTTGATGGTCTATAGGAAGGACCGACTCTATGCCCTTTTGCCTGCCAATAGGGTTGATACTACGCTTTATTCACACCAAGGACTGACCTACGGAGGACTCATTACGAATGCAGAAGCTACTGCTGTGGGGGTGTGTGAAGCCTTTCTTGAAATCAATAAATACCTCTATGGCATAGGAATACAGCATGTTTTGTATAAGTGTATGCCCTGGATTTATCATAGGATACCGGCTGAAGAGGATTTATATGCACTCTTTCATGTATGCAAGGCACGTCTTATACACCGTTATATAGCATCTACTATCGACCAGACAAACCCCATTAAATGGCGAAAAGACCGGCAACATGGGGTTAAGAGTGCATTAAAAGAAGGGTTGATCATTGAGCGTAAGAGCAAGGATCTGGACTTGTTTTGGGATATTCTCACGAACAACTTACAGGCAACTTACCATGCCAAACCTGTCCATACACTTGAGGAAATGACATTATTAACCCATCATTTCCCTGATAATATACCCCTATACATGGCTCGACAAGGTGATAAATACCTTGCAGGAGTACTCCTCTACGTCACATCTAACGTTGTTCACACGCAGTATATATCAGCAACAACAGAAGGAAAGGAACTCCATGCCGTTGATGCTATCTGTCATCAGATCATCAAAGAAGACTATAAAGATGTGCACTTCTTCGACTTTGGTACTTCAAATGAGGATTCTGGAGACTATCTCAATGCTGGTCTTATCCAGCAAAAGGAGGGCTTTGGCGCACGAGCTGTATGTTATGACCAATATGAATGGGACATAACAGAAGATATTCTAACCCCTTATTCCCTACCGACAATACGAAAACAAGATGATTGATTACCTCTCTTTAAAGCGCATAACAGACTTACATGCTGCTGAGATAACGGCAGCTGTCAACCGAGTTGTGGGTTCAGGATGGTATCTGCAAGGACAGGAGACGCAGCAGTTTGAGACAGAATACGCCCAATACATAGGTACTAAGCACTGCATAACATGTGGGAACGGACTCGATGCATTGTCTCTTATCCTTCGTGCTTACATGGAATTGGGATGCTTAAAGGAAGGAGATGAGGTCATTGTACCCGCCAATACGTATATAGCAACCATCCTTTCCATCACCGAAAATCGGTTGGTACCAGTCCTTGTAGAGCCAGATATCAACACATTAGAGCTTGACGAACGACTCATAGAACAAGCTATTACATCGAAAACACGTGCTATTATGCTCGTACATCTCTATGGAAGATGTGCCTATACACCCCTGATTACCGAACTTTGTCAGCATCATAAGCTCCTGCTTCTTGAAGATAATGCACAGGCACATGGTTGTTATTATAAGGAGAAACGCACTGGAAGTCTTGGCAATGCAGCTGCCCACAGCTTCTATCCGGGTAAGAATCTCGGTGCATTGGGTGATGCTGGAGCAGTCACAACAGATGATGAAACGCTGGCAAAGACCATAAGAAGTCTTGCAAACTATGGTTCTTCCCGAAAATATGAGTTTACTTTCAAAGGCAGAAACAGTAGGATGGATGAGATACAAGCGGCTGTCCTGCGTGTCAAACTACCCTATTTAGATGAAGAAAACCGCCGAAGAAAAGAGATAGCAAGGCTCTATCAATCGGCTATCCATCATCCCAAGATAACGATAACGGCTGATAACGACCGTGATAACGTCTATCATATCTTTCCCATACTATGTCCTGAACGGGAGGAAATGCAGCTTTATCTGAGAGAAAAGGGTGTTGGAACGATGATCCACTACCCCATTCCGCCCCATCAACAACAGGCTTATCACGAATGGAACAACAGACATTATCCCCTTACGGAGCGTATCCACAGAGAAGAACTGTCACTCCCTTGCAATCCAACGATGACGGATGACGACTGCAAATACATTATAGAACAAATCAATCATTACCCATCAAACTTTTAACCCAAATGAGAACAAGACATTATCTCTCATCGACGATGTTGGCATTGATGGCATTAAGCACACAAAACACTGATGCTTCGTGCCTCCGAATATCCCCTTCAACAGTGCTCAGTTGTCCTGCTGATGCTGTAAAACTACTATCAAAACGTCCGAAAGAGGCTGACAGACTGTTCCGATCAGAAGCTGTTGAGAAAGAAATACAACGCATTCTGCGTCAGATAACCAATAAACGACTGGCATGGATGTTTGAGAATTGCTTCCCAAACACACTCGATACCACTGTGCATTACAGTGAAGACGACAAAGGAACACCCGATACTTTCGTCTATACAGGCGACATTGCAGCCATGTGGTTGCGTGATTCCGGTGCACAGGTGTGGCCTTACGTACAACTGGCAGGCAAGGATAAGAAGCTGAAGAAGATGCTTGCAGGAGTCATAAACAGACAGATGAAGTGCATAAACATTGACCCTTATGCCAATGCCTTCAACCAAAAGCCCGACCCGAAAGGCCCTTGGATGACTGACGATACGGCTATGAAGCCCGAATTGCACGAAAGAAAGTATGAGATTGACTCCCTTTGCTATCCCATCCGACTGGCTTATGAATACTGGAAGGTGACGGGTGACACGAGTGTCTTTGGTGAAGAATGGATCAAAGCCATTGAGAATATCCTCAAAACCTTCCGTGAACAGCAGAAGAAAGACGGCAAAGGAAGTTACAAATTCCTACGTGTGACGGACAGAGCACTTGATACTATGAACAATGCAGGCTGGGGTGCACCCGTAAAACCTGTGGGATTGATAGCTTCAGCATTCCGTCCTTCGGATGATGCAACGACCCTTCAGTTCCTTGTTCCCTCCAATTTCATGGCGGTTTCATCATTGCGTAAGGCGGCAGAGATACTCAATAAGGTGAACCACAACGACAATCTTGCACGGCAATGCAGTGATCTGGCAAACGAAGTGAGTGCAGCACTGAAGAAATATGCCGTCTATAATCATCCGAAGTACGGTAAAATATACGCCTATGAGGTGGATGGTTTCGGCAATTACTTCCTTATGGACGATGCCAACGTGCCCAGTCTCCTCGCAATGCCTTATCTTGGCGACGTCAGTCAGGACGATCCTATCTATCAGAACACACGCCGCTACGTGTGGAGTGAGGACAATCCCTACTTCTTCCGTGGTAAGGTTGGAGAAGGAATAGGCGGTCCGCACGTAGGATATGACATGGTTTGGCCAATGTCAATCATGATGCGTGCCTTCACATCGCATGATGATAAGGAGATAAAAGAGTGTGTTGAGATGTTAATGAATACGGATGCTGGCACAGGATTCATGCACGAGAGTTTCAACAAAGATGATGCTTCAAAGTTTACACGAGACTGGTTTGCATGGCAAAATACACTCTTTGGTGAGCTCATCATAAAACTTGTAAATGAAGGAAAGGTAAATCTTTTGAATAGTATTAAGTAACAAGTAATCTTCTATATAACCTTATAACACAGAGAATAGGCAGATGTGGGATATTACACTATATAATAAAAGAAGAAGTTGTACGTTATGCGATATTTAAAGAAAACAAAGAATAAATCGAATATTTTACGTTCTTTAACATTAAATATTTGCATGTATAGTTTAATTCCCATATCTTTGCAACGTGTTTTTCATGGTATTAGATTATTAAGGTTAGAAGATTAGTTGTTGTGAAACAAGTAATCTTTCAGTCCCAGACCAACAGTCTGGGACTTTTTTTATTTCTATTGGTTAACACTTTATTTCCTTCTATGGTTTGAATCACGGCTCCTACCCATTTTTAACGTCTTTTTACAGCACTCGACTGGTGAGGTTCTATGCCTCAAAAGGGCTGAAATATTGTATTAAGAAAAGTCCTTACATATTTTGCACTACTAATGAATGGAAATCAAAGGAAAATGGTTCATTTTCACTTTTGTAACCATCAGACAATCAATAGCTTACAGAAGGCAAAGTAAAAGGTGCCCTTTTGCGATGTAAAAGACGCCCTTTTGCATGGTAAAAGGGCACCTTTTGAAGTGTAAAAGGGCATCTTTTAGAAGGCAAAAGAGCATGTATTGCTATCCTATCATGACTTTTCATTTACATTATCTCCATCAAACGTGTACGAATATGGGCTAAAACGACTGTTGAATGGCGTCCTTTCGGCTCTTCATCCTCCATGAAACGCATGGCAATCTTTGCTTTTTCATCCTTGTATTGCATGTGACAGACCTTTCGTTTCCAATCAGTCAGCAAAGCATTACAGTCTGTTTTCATCATCCCTCTCCCACTGATGACATACGCATCTGTGACAGTTTCATGCACGTTTTATTGCTTTTATTCTTTTAATATGGATACAAAAGTAACAAAAATATTCTAATATCGAATAAAAGAAGATGATTTTCTGTGTTTTTAATGATATTTTCCTGCAAAACAGAATATATATACAGTAATTCTGTAAGAAAGGCTTTTATGATTGAAGCGTGCCGTTTTTCGTTTGAAACATCGTACCTTTGCATGCCGAAAAGAAAATGATGAGAGAATTATTTGTTCACGACAGAAGCGTTATGACACCACAAAAAAGTATTTTTCAGCGCCCAGTATGGGTTACAGTCTTTGCTCTTACGGCAGCCATAGCATGGGGTTGGGCATATCCATTGATAAAGTTAGGATTCGGAGAATTTGGTATTACACCTGACATGACAGGCTCAAAGATGCTCTTTGCAGGCATTCGTTTCTGTATATCAGGGCTTATAATCCTCTCTATTGCTGGGGTGACAAAGCGTGAATTTAAGGTTCGTGAACGCAGTGACTGGTGGTATATTCTTCTTTTCTGCATGCTGAACACCACCCTTCATTATGCTTTCTTCTATTTTGGACTGTCGCATAGTGAAGGTTCACGAGCAGCTATTCTCAACTCATTGAGTGTCTTTTCGGTTGTTATCTTCGCTTGTTTGTTCTTCAAGAGTGACCGTATGACAGCCAATAAGGTTATTGGTTGTATCATAGGCTTTGCTGGTATCGTGTCATTAAACCTTGGTGGAGCTGACAGTGGACGCTTTTCTTTGTTGGGCGATGGCATGATTATCCTCAATGCTCTTTGTGGTGCATCAGCCTCTTTGCTGATTCGTGGATTGGGAAAGCGTGTTGATGTGTTCGTAGGAACGGGTTACAGTCTTGCTATTGGTGGGACTTTACTGGTTCTTCCTGGTATCTTTTTAGGTGGAGAATTCCCCATGGTAACAGCCACGGGAAGCCTTTATTTGGTATTACTCATCGCCATTAGCACGATGGGCTTCACTCTTTACAACAAGCTTCTTACGTGTAATCCCGTTGGAAAGGTTGCCATTTACAATTCTCTGATACCTGTTGTGGGGGCTGTTACTTCTTGTTTATGCCTTGATGAGCAGTTCCAAATAAAGTATGTGATTGCTGGTGCGTTAGCAGCTACGGGTATATACATTATTAATAGGAGTAAGTAAGTGGATGAGTTGAGTGCTAAATGTAATATTCTGCAGCATCAACCAACCCCATTCTCATGGCATAACGGATGGCTTCATAGACGTTATTGACGCCTAATTTACGGAAGATATTCTTGCGATGTGTGTTTACTGTGTGGAAAGAAGAAAAGCGTTTCTCCGCAATCTCACGTGTTGTCATGCCCAAAGCAATGTCTTTCAGAATCTCAGTCTCGGTCTTTGTCAGTTTAGTCGACTCCTTATCGGCAGCAGAAATAGGCGTAAGTAACATCTCGGTAACGTGCTGACAGAGGTAACGTTCACCCCTTAAAGCATATTCAATGCACTGTTGTATCTCCGACATGCGGGCATCTTTCAGAAGAATACTTATCTTATTGTCCATGTTAACAACGCTTTGAATGAACTCAAGGCTAAGATCTTCACTCCAAAGAATGATGTGTGCACGTGGGAAACGCAGTGTGATGATCTGCAAATCAGTCTCTCCCACAAAGTCGAAGAGCGTGTAATCAACAATAATCACAGACTCCGGCTGTTCCTTTAATTGTGCAATCAGTCCGCTTTTATCGGTTACCATTTGACAGGAACATCCATCAATCTGAGACAGAAGATAAGTTATTCCTGCCCGTGTGATGTCTTGATTGTCTGCAATAATAATATTTCTCATTCCGACGATAGTGTTTATTACTCTCCTATAGAGCACAAAAGTAGGGAAAAAAGTCGAGATATTGAAAAATAATTTGTAAGTTTGCAACAATAATAAACACTTTATCTAAGATGAAAAAGATACTTATTTTTGTTGCTGGACTATGCATGTCACTTGCTGCCAGTGCACAGATCCAACGCCCGAAGCTGGTGGTTGGTTTAGTTGTTGACCAAATGAGATGGGATTATCTGTACTATTACTATAATGAATATGGCACAGATGGCTTGCGAAGACTTGTTGATAACGGGTTCTCTTTTGAGAATACTCACATCAATTATGCCCCTACTGTCACCGCCATAGGACACAGTTCAGTATATACAGGGTCGGTTCCTGCTATCACAGGTATCGCTGGGAACTACTTCTTTCAGGATGATAAGAATGTTTATTGTTGCGAAGATCCAAACGTGAAGAGCGTGGGTTCAGATAGCAAAGAAGGACAGATGAGTCCGCACAGACTGCTTGCTTCTACCATAGGAGACGAACTTCAGATATCTAATGACTTCCGTTCGAAGGTCATTGGAGTGGCTTTGAAGGACCGTGCATCTATCCTTCCGGCTGGTCATGCAGCTGATGCCGCTTATTGGTGGGACACTTCTGCAGGGCATTTCGTTACCTCTACGTTCTATACAGACCATCTTCCACAGTGGGTTATAGACTTTAATGAGAAGAATCATACCGCCCCTAACTTCAATATCAAGACCTCTACACAGGGTGTTACCATGACTTTCAAGATGGCAGAGGCAGCATTGAAGAATGAAAACCTTGGTAAAGGGAAAGAAACTGACATGCTTGCAGTGAGCATTTCATCAACAGATGCCATCGGACATGTCTACTCTACACGTGGAAAAGAGAACCATGACGTGTATATGCAGCTAGATAAAGACCTCGCACACTTCCTTAAAACACTTGACGAACAGGTGGGTAAAGGCAACTATCTGTTGTTCCTTACGGCTGACCACGGTGCTGCTCACAACTACAATTACATGAAAGAGCATCGCATTCCAGCTGGTGGTTGGGACTATAGGCAGTCTGTTAAGGACCTCAATGGCTATCTTCAAGGTAAGTTTGGCATTGCTCCTGTCATGGCAGAGGACGACTATCAGTTCTTCCTTAACGACTCTTTGATAGCTGCATCAGGCTTAAAGAAGCAGCAAATCATTGACGAATCAGTTGAATACTTAAAGAAAGACCCACGATATCTGTATGTTTTCGATGAAGAAAGGATATCAGAAGTAACGATGCCACAGTGGATTAAGGAGCGAATGATCAATGGTTACTTCCGTGGAAGGTCTGGTGAGATAGGTGTAGTGACCCGTCCTCAGGTCTTTGGAGCCAAGGATTCACCAACTTATAAGGGCACTCAGCACGGTCAACCGTTCCCTTATGATACACATATTCCGTTCCTTTTGTATGGTTGGAACGTGAAACACGGAGCTACAACACAGCAGACTTACATCGTAGATATCGCTCCAACGGTGTGTGCTATGCTGCATATTCAGATGCCAAATGGATGCATTGGTACCGCAAGAAATATGGCTTTAGGCAATTAAACAGTAACAATCAACGTTTAATAGACCAAGAAACAAGAACTTAAGAGTAAGTAAATGCACATTGCAATTGCAGGAAATATTGGCAGCGGGAAGACAACTTTAACAACAATGCTTGCCAAAAGATATGGTTGGACACCACGGTTTGAGTCGGTAGACTATAACCCTTACATGGAAGATTACTATAAAGACATCAAGAGATGGTCGTTTCCTATGGAGGTTTTCTTCCTGAAAGAGCGCTTCAAAGACCTCCTTGAGATAAGCAGAAGTAAGGAGTCTGTTGTGCAAGACCGCTCCATTTACGAAGGAGTATACGTCTTTACGGAGAACAATTACGCCATGGGGAACCTTGAAAAGCGTGATTATGAAACGTATATGGAGCTCTTTGAGGACATGACAGACGTTGTTCAATACCCTGATCTGATGATTTATCTTCGGTCAACGGTGAGCCATCTTGTCACAAACATTGAGAAAAGAGGACGTAAATATGAGCAGACAATACCCTTAGACTACCTCGAAAACCTCAATAAACGCTACGAAAACTTCATTAATGAGAAGTATAAAGGACGCGTATTGACCATTGATGTGGATGAACTTGACTATCAAAATCGTCCAAAAGACTTTGGTTTTATTACTGATAAGATTGACCGTGAACTCTTCGGACTGTTCAATAATGCTTGCAAATAAAGGGCATATTACTGAAAGAAACAAAAGCGATTACATTCAAATAAACATTCAATAAATACTTCTATCATAAGAGAATATGCATATTGCAATAGCAGGTAACATCGGAGCAGGTAAGACAACACTCACCAAAATGCTCGCTAAACGTTACGGATGGAAGGCTCATTTCGAGCCTGTTGACGACAATCCATACCTGGAAGATTACTATAACGACATGAAACGATGGTCGTTCAATCTCCAGATATACTTCCTTAACAAGCGATTTCGTGATGTTGTAGACATCTCAAGGTCACAGGATACAATCATACAGGACCGTACTATCTTTGAAGATGCACGTATCTTCGCCCCTAATCTGCATGACATGGGGCTCATGTCTGAGCGTGATTTCAATAATTACTCCGACCTTTTCGAACTCATGATGTCGTTGGTGAAGCTCCCAGACTTGCTCATTTACATCAGATGTTCCATCCCTCACCTCATTGATCACATACAACAACGAGGCAGAGAGTACGAACAAACAATGCGGATAGACTACCTTCGCGGTCTGAACCAGCGTTATGAGGACTGGATAAAGACCTATAAAGGGCACTTGATGATAGTAGATGGTGACACAACAGACTTCCAATGCAACCCTCAAGACTTCAAGAAAGTCACCGATATGATTGATGATCGACTCTTCGGTTTGTTCCCAATGGAATAAGAAAAGGGAGGAAATTGGATTCATCGTGTGCGTTTATTTTGGCATGATAATTGATAGATTAAATAGTAAAGAAAGTATTAATTGCGCCTGACATACTTACTTTCGTTGGGCGACAGATAACATTTAGATATTACAATGGAAAAAGTTAAGACCCTTATAATTGGTAGTGGACCAGCCGGTTATACTGCTGCTATCTATGCAGGAAGAGCGAATCTGCAGCCAGTTCTTTACTCTGGACTACAGCCGGGAGGCCAGTTGACTACCACAACCATCGTTGAAAACTTCCCAGGATTCCATGATGGCATTGATGCTAACCAACTAATGATGGAGATGAAGCAGCAAGCTGAGACGTATGGAGCCGACGTTCGCGATGGTTCTATCGTAAAAGCAGACCTTAGTAGTCGTCCTTTCCACGTTGAAGATGAGCGTGGTAACCAGATAGAAGCTGACACTCTCATCATCGCAACAGGTGCCAGTGCCAAGTATCTGGGCCTTCCTGACGAGGAGAAATACCGTGGTCAAGGTGTCAGTGCATGTGCTACCTGCGACGGATTCTTCTATCGTAAGCGCACCGTAGCAGTAGTTGGTGGAGGCGATACTGCCTGTGAAGAGGCAATGTATCTGTC
This sequence comes from Prevotella histicola, assembly GCF_055385135.1. Taxonomy (NCBI): domain Bacteria; kingdom Pseudomonadati; phylum Bacteroidota; class Bacteroidia; order Bacteroidales; family Prevotellaceae; genus Prevotella; species Prevotella histicola. The sequence continues at coordinate 131,268 of NZ_AP043794.1, forward strand.
TGGTTTGGCTAAGAAAGTGTACATGATTGTGCGCAAACCACAGCTCCGTGCAGCTGAGATCATGCGTAAACGTGTTACTGAAAAAGAGAATATTGAGATTCTATATAACACCAATACCGTTGGACTCTTCGGTGATGACGGTGTTCAAGGAGCACATCTCGTACGTTTCAAGGGCGAACCTAACGAAGAGAAGTTCGACATTGCAATCGACGGTTTCTTCCTTGCTATCGGTCATACTCCTAACACTGACCTCTTCAAAGGGCAACTTGAGATGGACGATCATGGGTTTATCGTGACGAAACCAAAGTCAACTGCCACCAATATTGAGGGTGTTTACGCAGCAGGAGACGTTGCCGACCCAACCTATAGACAAGGTGTTGTGGCTGCAGCAACGGGTGCTATGGCTGCCATTGAGGTGGATCGATTCCTCCAGAAACAATAAAATAACAGTCCCGTTTCCTCTTTTTACAGAAGAGAAACGGGACTTTTTATATCAAATAGAGACCATTTTCTCTGAAGGGACACCACCCGTCAGACCATTCAAGACTAAATATAATCAGATGAAACCAATGCGAAACTTGTTCTCAATCCTATGTACGCTTGTTTTTTCCTTCATCGTTCAGGCTGCGGGCTGCAGCATTCTGATGTCGGGAATGACGGCTTGTACCAATAAAACAAGAACCATTATGCAACAAAATGATTCCGTAACATTGCCCAAGAAGCATTATTCCAAACCCAGTGATGCCACTCTCCGCAAGTTGCTTACACCCGAACAGTATGCCGTAACACAGCATGCTGCCACGGAACGACCGTTCAACAACGCTTACGACCATGAGTTCCGGGAGGGTATATATGTTGATATCACAACGGGAGAGCCGCTCTTCTCATCAACAGATAAGTATGATTCAGGCTGTGGATGGCCAGCTTTCTCAAAGCCTATCGCCCCGAGTTTAGTTACCAATCACACCGATCGTTCTCATGGAATGGTGCGAACCGAGGTCAGAAGCAGCACGGGTAATGCCCATCTTGGCCATGTCTTTGACGACGGACCAGCCGAAACGGGTGGTAAACGATATTGTATCAACAGTGCTTCCCTGCGCTTTATCCCTATTGAAGACATGAAAAAGGAGGGTTACGGGGAGTATATTAAACTATTAAGACCTATGAAAGAAATCTATGTAGCAGGTGGATGTTTCTGGGGAACAGAGCATTATCTGAAACAAATACATGGCGTTACGGCAACAGAAGTGGGTTACGCCAACGGTGTTATCAAGAATCCAACGTATGAAGAGGTGTGCACTGACAGGACAGAGTTTGCTGAAGCCGTGCGCATAACGTATGATCCGAAGGTGATAAGTCTGAAGTTTTTGCTTGAACTTTACTTCAAATCAATCGACCCAACAAGTGTGAATCAGCAAGGAAACGACCGTGGGACGCAGTATCGTACGGGTGTTTATTACACTGATCCAGCTGATCTTCCCGTCATCAAGCAGGTGTTTGCCGAGGAAGAGAAAGCCACTAAGGGCAGACTTGCAGTAGAGATGGAGCCGTTGAAGAACTTCTATAAGGCAGAAGACTACCATCAGGACTATCTCGACAAACACCCAACAGGCTACTGCCATCTGCCCCAAGCACTCTTCGAGTATGCTCGTAAGGCAAGAGAGAAGAAGTAATCTGCAGACGAAAAAGCAATTGATTGACAGCTTTGAAAAGACCTTACAAATGTTCAAAGCATATCACTTCAAAAACAAGAGAAAACGTCTTGTTTCCTACTTTGTAACTATCACGTAATCAAACGATTACAAAAAGCAAAATAAAAGGTGCCCTTTTACGATCTAAAAGGGCACCTTTTGCGTTGTAAAAGGGCATCTTTTACCATGCAAAAGGGCGTCTTTTACATTGCAAAAGACGCCCTTTTAAAATCCAATAGTGAAATACTTTGACACCAGTAGTTTATTTACTGGTTGCCAAACCACTACGTTTTGGTCGTTTATAGGACCGATAATCATCCAGTTCTATCTCTACATCTGGTTCCACAAGTGCCCCTTCAGCAGGCAAACGGAACTTCATGTACTTGATGTTCAGTCCGCGTTCAATCCATTGGTTCTCATAGTAAGTATGAATACCAAGTATCTCGTGCGTCTTATCATCCATCTGATTGTCAGCCCTACCCTGCTCTGTCAGCTCGTTACCATAGAGGTCTTCCGTGCGGAAAAGCACTGGCAGATGGTTCACATCAACCATATATGTGGTGTAAGTGAAAAGGAAATTGGAATCAGTTTTCAGATGAACGATACCTCCATCAACCAGGAATCTTCTGTAACGCTCCATGAAGAAGGTTGAAGTAAGGCGCTTATGCACATTCTTCATCTGTGGGTCAGAGAAGGTAAGCCATATCTCCTGCACCTCGTTTTCGCCGAAAAAGCGGTCAATAATCTCAATACTCGTGCGCAGAAAAGCAACGTTCTCCAGTCCTTCTTCCAATGCCTGCTTGGCACCAGTGTATATTCTCGCCCCTTTGATGTCAACTCCGATGAAGTTGATGTCAGGATAAACACGTGCCAATCCTACGGTATACTCACCCTTTCCACAGCCCAATTCAAGAACAATGGGGTTATCATTGTGGAAATATTGCTCTCTCCAGTGACCTTTCATGTCGAAAGGTGTGTCGCTGATCACGCTGAATGGGTACTGAAAGACGTTCTTAAACGTCTCCATTTCCGCAAATTTCTGTAACTTACCTTTACTCATACGTGCAAAGATACAACAAAAATAAGGAATGACACGTGGCTTATTGGCATTTTTAATCAGATGTTGCTTACTTTACAAGGACCTTCTTCGTTGTTCCGTCAGCCCGTTTTACGATGTTCAAACCTTTCTGTAAGTGTTGCAGTCTGCGCCCATCAACGGTGAAATAGCTCTCTTTTGAAGCATCATTCGCCGTGATATTCTCTATTCCGTCAGTGACAACTACGGTGCTCATCGGTGCACTGAGATACTTCTTTCCCCCCTCTTCATAAACCATTATGACGGTAACATTCTCAATGTTCGGGTCATAGAAGTGCAGGATACGCTGATCATCACTCTTCTTTATGTCGTCATTCTTCTTGTCAGAGTAGTTGAATGGGATGTCGGTGATGTCCTTTTCAAGATAGTAATATCTTGACTTCTCAAAGGTAAATGGCGTCTTACTGTCGTTGAGATATATGTTATAATACATCTTTTCAGGGTTGAGATATTTGCCATCCACACTTACATTCTTTACGTAAAACGCCAAAGTGGTTATCTTTTGTGTGTAATCATAGCTGTCAGCAGCTGAGCAATAATGCAGTTTCGGTGTCTCTGGCTTGCCTGCAACAGCCTGATAAGGAGTCAGAACAAGCTCTTCATAGCTCTCAAGGTCAACCATTGGCATGTTCGTAGCACTGCTTTTACCAAACATTATCTTAAGGATATTATTGGCGGTAAGCACTCCCGTGGCTGCATTCACACTGAATTCCAGTTCGTTAGTGGCAGCTGCTGCATCATTGAAGACGGCTGCATAAGTGTGATAAGCTGATGTATCATTTGAAAATCTCATGTAATCTGTCGCCTTCGTCACGCCCAAATACTGGTTGGAAAGCATCACAGCCTTGTCGCCTTGACGTGTTATTTTCACCCATACATTGGCAAGTTTCTCACTCTTAAAGAGTCCTTTCAGATAGATATCATTCCCTTCTACGGCAGCATCTATCAGTCGTGGCGACGTGTTTTCCCGTGAAGTAACCGTGTACTGTACGTTCTGTGCAGTGTTAGGAGGTGTAATAAGCTTGTCAGTAGAGGTCTGAATCGTCACATTCCAGTCACCATAACGACTCTCCCACTCGTCCTCTCCGTAGACAACTCCTAATATTTCGTTCTTCGAACCAGCACCTAACATCTTCAAAGTCTTCCCATCCCAGGTGTATTCCATGTAGTTTTTGCTGGCTTCAACAACCTTATATTGGTCTTTTCCAGTAGATATCATACGGTTAAGTTTGAAGATTCGCTCCGTGTTTCCACCTTCTTCGTCATCGTCATCACCACCATCGTTGTCCTTAAAGATTATCTGTGGCAGGACAGCCTTGTATCTTCCTTCGCCCACTTTCTCCAGTTTCAGCCATGAATTGCTATTGAATCCAGAGAGCGGATTGTATACATAGAGATATCCGTCATCGCCTTCCACAATCTTAGATGCCAAGCCTTCGTACTTACCAGGCTCCATACTCGTCCAGCCTTTCTTAACCCATGAGTCGCTATTGCGGTACATGTTGTCGATAAGTTTCCCTTTCGGAGTAGTAAAGATCTGTGCTGAAGCAGTGAGATTCAGTGCCAAAGCACAGATAAAGAATAAAGTTTTCTTCATAAATATGTTATTTTAGATATTATTAAAAACGTTCTCTCTGTTAGAAATCATAGCCTAACCCAACGGTAAGATAGCTGTTTTTAGCCTCCGTTGTACCCAGCATGTAGCTGCCATTCAGGCGCAATCCCTGGTACTTAATGCCTGCTCCCACGGTGAAATGGCTAAGGTCATGATTGCCATATTCATAGCCTGCACGCACTGAAAGCATCTTGTTATAGGTGTATTCTGCGCCAGCGCCAGCCATGGTCATGCTGTGATTGTCAACCTCACAATAGTAACTTGCTGATGCAGCTATGCCTATTTGATGCTTGTCAGACACATCCACTGTCAGTGCTCCACCGCCTGTTATGTGTGTTGGCATTGATGTCTTATAGCCGTTTCCATAGTCGAGTTTTGGACCAATGTCGGCAACTTTAGCATCAATCATAAGCTTTGCAGGACAATTTAAGACGTTGATTTCATTGTTCTGATAGGCTCCTCCGATGGTAAATGCTGCTCCATTGGCATTCTTTGAGAGGTGACTGAAGAGGAAACTCCCCGTTGCATAAGCTGAGAAACCATTGCCAATCAGGTAAGAATAACCAAGATCAATGGTCCAATCATAGGGCTTATAGTCCTTAGTTGGGTTCCCAAGCATGTCGAATCCTTTGAGTTTCAATCCGCCAGCATACCTGAATCCTGCAAAGACAGCATGTCTTTTGGCAAGTTTATAACCCATGGTTGCAGCGTACAGACCGTATCTTCCCTCTATATCTTCATCCTTTTCGAAGAGAGAAGCAGACACATCAGCCGTCCATTTCTTATCAATCGTGAAGAAAGCAGCAGGGTTTGTGTATAGGAACATCCCTTCAGCAGCTACCGAAGCATTGCCCATTGCTGCTGTTCGGGCATCAGTATTCATCGTTAAGATGGGCAAACTCTGCCCCTGAGCATCAGCCTTCACAGTACAGAAGAGTACTGCGAAAGCTGTTATCATCATGTGTTTAATCTTCATTTTCATTGTGATTATCGTTTAATAAACATCTGTGTGTGCTTTCCTTTGCTTGTATGAACGGTGAGTTTGTAGGTCCCTGGATGCAGAGTTGACAGGTCCATTGTGGCTACATGGTCCTTGTCAGGTGTCACTTCTGTCTGCTTCAAGCGTTCTCCTACAGTGGAACTGATGATCATTTCAGCCTGCTTCACCTCTGGGTTGAGCAATATGTGAATGTCTTTTCGTACTGGAATAGGATATACAACATACACAGGAGCCGACTTTTTCTCGACTACTCTTACCTGGAATGAGCCTTCTGAAGAGGTCTGCTGACCGTCTGATGCAAGGATATTAACACGTGTTACGCCCGTCTTCAATGGTCTCAACTGTAGGTTTTCATTGTTTATTGAAGCGTCAGCGATACCGTTATTCATAACATTTGCCTTGTATGTAAGCTGCTTGTTACCACTGTGTGTGTAGTGATTGTTCAGAGAAAGACTTACAGAACCCTCATCCAAACCAATGATATAGTTATCAAATGGTGTCTCTAATGTCGGTGGAACATACTTAAGAATACGGAAAGGGAGTGTCTTAACAGTAACTGCACCTAAGTCATCAGTGAATATAAACGAGCAAGTATAGCTTCCTGGAGCAAGGACTGGGACTATATTGACCGTCACAATGCCGTGGTTCAGACTGTAAGATACACCCTTTGTCTCACCATTAGTCTTCATACTCCATTCCTGACCATCAGGGTCAGCAACCTTAAAGTTGAATGTTTCCTTGCCATCAGTGGGCACATCAAGAATCTTTTCGGGGAAGTCTGTGACCTCAGGAGCATGGTTCAGCTTCGTTTTACAGTGCTGAATGACTGGTTGAGAACTGTTTCCCCAACGGTCAACAGCCACTATTGCAATGTTATAAGACTGATCATCTCGGAGGTTATCAAAGGTGAAATGCAGTGTTTCACCTAACTTATGACCAACTGCATTGACCTCTTTGTAAGTCATATTCTTGATGTTTTCCGTCGTCAACTCATCCTGACTGATGTACAAACGATAGAAAGTAGCAGTCTTATCTTCGTCCTTTACAACACTCCATGTTGCTGTTATATCTGTGAAATCAGGTGTTAGTCTGAGAGAATTAACCTCCTCTGGGGCAATCTTTGTATCTGATTCAAAGGCTGCTTCAGCATCAATGAAACCATTACCCAGCTTGTTTTTATAGGTAGGATTCAGTTCATTGATGTTATAAGGACGGTAAGCTGTGGTCAGACGGGTCTTCAATTCCTCATTGGTAAAGCCCTGTTTACCAAAGTAAGAAGCAATAAGTGCAGCAATACCAGACACATGTGGACATGCCATAGACGTCCCTTGGAAGTATGCATAGCCTGATGCTGCCTTGCTTTTAGGCACCGTACTGAGCACACCTGCTTGTGTTCCGAAGGTGTCTTGGTCACCTCCTGGGGCCGTAATGGTCACCCATTTGGCATAATTACTATAACTTGCTTTACTGAAATCCCATGCCATTGCAGCCACAGATACCACCTTTGAGTAGCAAGCGGGGTATGCTGAGAAGTCCTTATTCTCGTTACCTGCAGCAAAAATCACCACTCCTCCCTTCATAGGAGAGTCTGCTTTCTGTTGTCCGGAAGCGTCACATCCAGCGTTCTTGATGAAGTAATCGATTGCTTCCTTCAGCATTTCAGGCATCTCAGTGACGCCAGCTGTAGACGAATAGCCCCAAGAATTCTGGCAAATAACAGCCCCATTGTCCGCAGCATACTTGATTGCAGCAGCTGCATCACCCTGTTCGTTCTTGTTACGGAATATCTGGCAGCTCATAAGATGTACCCCACTGCCAGTCGAACCATCACCACCAGCGATACCAGATACGCCCTTTCCGTTGTTATTTCGTGCTGCAACAGTACCTGCAACATGGGTCCCATGCCCTTCATCATCAGGTTCAATGGTACCTCCAACGACGTCTGTTGCCTCTACGAAGTTATATCCATTGACATCGTCAACGAACCCATTTCCATCGTCATCAACGCCCGGTTGCCCGTTTTTCTCCTTCTCATTGACATAGAGATTATCGACCAAATCCTCATGCGTAACGTCTATTCCACCATCTACAACGGCTACAATGACATTGCTTTTACCCGTTGTATACTTCTCCCAAACAGGTAAAACGTTACAGTCAGCACCCTTTTTAGCGCGTGGACTGATGGTCCCATCATTATAATAATGCCATTGTTTCGACAGTAGAGGGTCATTGAAAGCACTGTTCCCCGACCGTGTCTGCATGCCAGAAGCTGATCCTTCGTAAGGCACAAAGGTCTCTTTTGGCTGTGAGATAGGCAAGATTCGCTCTGCAAACTCTACCCCTTTCACCTTATTAAAGTGCTCAATTACAGCTGAAACATCCTTACTCTCATCGAAATATATGGTGTACCATCTGTCAAGACCTGCTGCCTTGGTGCGTGCTTCATAGACTCCTGCGGGCTTAAAGACCCTCTCCATCCTGTAAGCACCAGCATAATTCATTGCCGAAAGCATAGGAGAAGGAACGCTCTGCATATCTATTTTCCCACTGCGAGTAGCTGGAATGGCACGTGTAGCAGCCTCGGTCAGCTTCACATTGATACGTCCTTTAACAGCAAAGACATTCTTATCAATGATCACAGAACGTGTGTTGGAATTGGAAGAATCCGTCTCCAGGCTATCCTGACACGATGTTGTGAGCATCAGACCAGCAACGGCACACGCACATAAGTATATAATCTTCTTATTCATTGCATTAAGATTGAAAGTTATTTCCTTGTTTTGTATTCCTTAATCATGCGTTCTATCTTCGCCATTCTCTGCTGTCTGCTACCTGCAAAGAGCGATGGCTTGTAGAGAACACTTATCTGCATGACTGGTTTTCCATCATTGACATCGGAGTATTTTCCGCCAGATATAGCCAGAGTTAGATAGTCTGAACGACGTGCATAGACGTGATGTCTACCGTTATAACTCACAAACTCGAAACCATTTGACGTGAGTAAGTTGTCAAATTCACGTGTGATGAACCACTCATTGCCGTACTGCCAGATGCCCAAGTTAGGCTGACTGAAGCTCAAGATGTACTGTTCAACACTCCCAACCATATCCGCTGCAGCTGGATTATCCCCACCTCGCATATAGAAGAAGTAGGTTCGTGCCACCTGAACAGGGTCGGTTGTCTTGTAAACAATAGCTTCAATCTCTCTGTTTCGGGATACTTGTCGCTTCACTTCCTCGCTCTTTTGTCCTGCTTCAAACGACTCAACATCACTGATTTTCTTGTCTTTCTGATTCAAAAGAGCCAACGGTCCGAGGTCAAGATGTGTGAAAGTATCATACGGACGGTCCTGTGTATGGATCTGATCAAAGAACAAAACAACACTGTTATTGCTCTCCATGATGTCCACATCCATGGTCATCTGGTCCTTGATATTGACGTAATGATTCGTGTCTTTAGCGTCTCTTGTATAGCCATTTGCCGTAAGGAACTCCTGGAAAGCTTGTGATTTCACAGCGTCAACACCCTCTTTCACCAGTGAACGGGTATATATACGAGTAGCCGTAGAGTGCTCTGTATCATGCACATAAACAACATCTTTAAACAAAGGCGACGGTGTTTTGAAGAAGTAACTCTCCTCATAGATACCGTTATCAGGGTCAGGTGAGCCATACTCCGACAGTATACTACCTCGTCGAATCTCGTAATCCATCATCTTATGGAGGCTGAATGGGTTCCCAGGATTGCATGCTAAGATGAATAAAGCCACACCCGGTTGACGGACAACAACGCTAAAGGGCTTTTCACCAACAGTCAGTGTGAGGGTCGTTTTCCGCTCTGTTGTTGTGTAATTAGGCTTTGAATAGAACTTCAAAGCATGCTTCTTCTTCACAATCTGCAGCCAATCAGTGGTTTCATGCTGACGTAATTCATACGTATTGTCACCGTTTCCGACATCAACAGACGTTGTCCCACCAGCCTGAGGCAGCATAATCTCACCGTTAGCAATGCTCAATGTGAAGTCGGAAGAGCTTTGTGTCACTGCTATTTTCTCAACTGCTAGACCGCCATCAACAAGGATGTAACTACTACGTTCAGCCCCCGTGGTGTTCGGATCAGCCTTTACTGCAATCTGATTTCCGCTCACTGTGAGGTGAATCCACGCCTTTGGTGTTGTAGCAATCCACTCTTTACAGTTCGTATTCACAGTGATTGTCTGTTCATCAACCTGTCCGGAGAAGTTAATCTCCTTCTCTGAGACATTCAGATAGGGTTGTTCAAAACTGTCTTTCTCGGCACATCCCGCCATCAATGCTACCAGCATACTGAGCAGAGAGAGCCGAAACAGTTGGTATATATTTGTTATACGCATATCCTATTATATATAAGGTGTAACACACTTCATTAGAATTTCAGTGCCTTTTTGGCTGCAACAAACTTCTGTTCCATCCTCTCCTGTGCCTTAACAGCCTTGCTTCCTGCACCAGAAACGGTAGCATCAAAGTTGTAAAGAAGTGCCAAAACAGGTTGATTATTGTCCAAAACGCAGGTCACATCAATAACAAGATGGTCGCGTTCACGTGCAAAGAAGTGGTTATTACCTGATGAACGGAGGAAAGAGAAGCCCTCTTCACCGAGTTTCTTGCGTAACTCTTTCGTCACGATCCACTTCGTTCCGTACTTCCATACACCAAGACTTGTGTTCTTAAAGATAAGTGCTCCAATCTGTACACTACCTAAATTATCTGGGGTTTTACCGTCTTTATCCGTCGTATAGAACACATGAATACGCCCATAGGCTGCCATTGGATCCGTATTATCCTTCAGAGTATATTGCAATTGTGATACTTCTGTGTTCTTATATTCGTTCATGGTGCGTTCTTCTTCCTTGCTTCCAGCATTCTTTTCATATGCTTCAACATCGGCAACCTTTACGTTCGACTTCTGTAAAAGCTCAAGCGGATAGTAAGGAAGAGCATTGAATGTCTTGTAATCCCCCACCTGTTTAATGATTGGAGTGAATGTAAGATTAACGCCTTCATTGCTCTCTTTCTCAGAGATATACACCTTCAGCGTCAGCAATTCCTGCTCATTGGTGTACTCTCTGTCCGACTCGGAGTTACTTCTAACATAGCCATTGTCCATGAGGAACTTATCAAAAGCCTTGTCTTTTACTGCTGCAATGGCTTTTGAACCATCACCAACAGTGATGATCTGTGACGGTGTTATACCGTCTGAACTGCAGTACTGAATGAGGGTAAAGATAGGAGAAGGTGTGATGAATGTGTACATCTCTTCCAGTCCGTAGGCTGGCATTGCAGCCTGATACTCGCGGAGATAACTACCACGTCCAAGCTCATACTCCATTATTTTGTGCACATCCTGCGGAGCACCAGGGTTTATTGGGACGATATAACGTTGTATTCCAGCCTGTGAAACAACGATCTCACGGATGACACTACCGCTCTTTGTATAGAGTTTCACCTCACGTTGCTGATAGCTGTCGTTGCGTTCTGCAACCAGTTTTATCTCCTCTTCCGACTTGATAATCTTCAACCAACTGACCTCTTCACTGGGTGTCACATCGTAAACGGCGGCGTTTGTAGTGACATCAACAGTCTTTTCACCACCCGTTTGAGGAAGGTAGATAGCCGTAGGAACGACATCGAGCGTCACGTCAGCAGCACTCTGGCGCACCTCAATCTTAGCCGTTGCACCGTTAGCGTTGACGATGACATAGCCCGTACGCTCTGTTCCCATCGTGTTTTCGGTAACTTTCACCTTCAGAACGTTGGCATCCTGAACCACTGAAAGCCAATCACCTTCCTGTGGAGACGACGCTATCCAGTTGCCTTGATTGGTCGTTACACTGATGGTTCTTTCGTTTACACCCTTGTCAAAGGCAATGCTGTTCTCCGAAAGAACTAATGTTGGCGACTCGAATTCATCTTCCTTTGCACACGAGAACATACAAAGAAGAATGCTTCCTAACAATAGGAAAAGAATGTTTTTTTTAAGATTCATACTCTTCAAGGATTTAATCAAGATAAAAAATATTTAGATTTTGTTTCGTAAACATGGTTGTCAGACTTACTTATCGTAAGCGGAACGGATACTGATTATTATGCTTCTGTTTAGGCTTTTATTCAGATTAACATTGCAAATATATTATATAATAAGGAAAAAAGCAAGTTAATTCCCTTAAAATGCCTTTTCGTTTCGGTTTTGTGATCACTTTCTTTCGGTCTATATTCAGTATTTATAGGGTAAGTAAAATTATTGTGCAAAGGTACTTTCTTCCCACAAATGCAACAATACCTAATATTAAGTAAATTTTAAAACAGTATTGTGAAAAGTGCTTATCATGATCCCTTATGTAATGATTTATTCACATATGGAAAGTGAACTACGCCCTTTTGCATTGTAAAAGGGCATGTTTTGCATTGCAAAAGGGCATGTTTTACATTGCAAAAGGGCATCTTTTACACTGCAAAAGGGCACCTTTTACGAGCCTGTTTGCAACCTATTGATTTTCTGTTGGTTACAAAGTTGATTTTGAAACATTTTCGATGAAAATACAACTTATCATGGTCTGATTATTGTAAGATTATTTCATAATATGCAATCTACAGTTCTCAGTAAGTCAACTGACTCCCTTTGTCTCTGCAGTCATACCCCCTCTCCTTCCCTGATTATACTAATTTAATCGTTGGTTTTGATTTTTTTATCCATTCATAGGCTATGTTAAAGAGATTAATTATACTTTTGCAGTGTATTTAACGACAAATAGAGAGAACGTAAACGAAAAAGGTTTAAGCATGGATAAGCAAGTTTTTCAAACTGATTCCCGCCAACGTTGGAATCGGTTCAAGTGGACATTACGTGTTTTAATAACGATAGCCATACTGCTGGGAGTGGTATTCGTGGCAATGTTTGCATTGGAAGGTAGTCCGCAGATGCCCTTCCGTCACGATTACCGAAGCGTTGTTTCGGCAAGTGAACCACTATTAAAAGACAACAAGAGAGCTGAAGTTTACAAGTCGTTCCGTGACTTCTTCAAGGAACAGAAGATGCACAGTAACTATGCAAAGGTGGCTGCAAGACAGCGTCGTTTCGTAGGTCATACGGACAATGTGACGCAGAAATACATCAAAGAATGGACTGATCCACGCATGGGAATACGCTCTGCATGGTACGTAAACTGGGATAAACATGCTTACATCTCGCTGAAAAACAATCTTAAACACCTCAATATGGTGCTGCCAGAGTGGTATTTCATCAATCCAAAGACCGACCGTATTGAAGCACGTATCGACCAACGGGCACTTAAACTCATGCGCCGTGCACACATACCTGTCCTCCCTATGCTGACAAACAACTACAATTCAGCCTTCCGTCCAGAGGCTATCGGACGCATTATGCGCGATAGTACGAAGCGAATGGGGATGATCAATGAGTTGGTTACAGCTTGTAAGCGTAACGGTTTTGCTGGTATCAACCTCGACTTGGAGGAACTGAACATCAATGATAACGCCCTTCTCGTCACACTTGTGAAGGATTTTGCACGTGTTTTCCATGCGAATGGACTCTATGTAACGCAGGCTGTTGCACCATTCAATGAGGATTATGACATGCAAGAGCTTGCAAAATACGATGATTATCTCTTCCTTATGGCTTATGATGAGCACAATGCAGGAAGCCAGGCAGGCCCTGTCAGCTCGCAAAGATGGGTTGAGAAAGCCACAGACTGGGCTGCAAAGAATGTCCCAAATGATAAGATTGTACTCGGTATGGCTACCTATGGCTATAATTGGGCACAGGGTCAGGGAGGTACAACCATGTCTTTTGACCAGACAATGGCTACGGCTTTGAACGCAGGAGCAAAGGTAAACTTCAACGATGATACGTATAATCTGAACTTTTCTTACCAAGATGAAGATGACGGAACACTGCATCAGGTGTTCTTTCCAGATGCTGTCACAACGTTCAACATCATGCGTTTCGGTGCTACATACCATCTTGCAGGCTTCGGTCTGTGGCGTTTAGGCACTGAAGATCGCCGAATCTGGAAGTATTATGGCAAGGATTTGTCGTGGGAGAGCGCTGCTCGGATGCCAATAGCAAAGATAATGCAACTCAGTGGGACGGACGATGTGAACTTTGTTGGCTCTGGTGAGGTACTCAATGTTACTTCCGAACCCCACGCAGGACGCATTGGTATCGTGTTGGACAAGGACAATCAGCTCATCATTGAGGAACGTTATTATTCCCTTCCAGCTACTTATACGGTGCAAAGGCTCGGAAAATGCAAGGAGAAACAGTTGGTTCTGACCTTCGATGATGGCCCAGATAGTAGATGGACTCCGAAGGTTCTGAGCATATTAAAGCACTATAAAGTGCCTGCAGCGTTCTTTATGGTGGGCTTACAGATGGAGAAAAACATCCCGATAGTTAAGGATGTGTTCGACCAAGGATGCACGATTGGCAATCACACCTTCACCCATCACAACATGATTGAGAACTCTGACCGTCGCTCTTTCGCCGAATTGAAGCTCACAAGAATGCTTATTGAGAGCATAACAGGTCAGAGTACGATCCTCTTCCGTGCTCCTTACAATGCCGATGCAGACCCAACTGACCACGAAGAGATATGGCCTATGATCATAGCAAGCCGTAGAAACTATCTTTTTGTTGGGGAATCTATTGACCCAAATGACTGGCAACAGGGTGTAACAGCTGACCAAATATACAAGAGAGTGCTTGATGGTGTGCATCAAGAGTACGGACATATCATCCTGTTACATGATGCTGGAGGCGATACACGTGAGCCAACAGTTACGGCATTGCCCCGTATTATCGAGACATTACAGCGTGAAGGTTATCAGTTTATATCCTTGGAGAAGTACTTAGGGATGAGCCGTCAGACCCTAATGCCACCTATTAAGAAGGGTAAAGAGTACTATGCTATGCAGGCAAACCTTAGCTTAGCAGAGCTGATTTACCATATCAGTGACTTCTTAACGGCGTTGTTCCTTGTCTTTTTGGTGCTTGGTTTCATGCGACTTGTCTTCATGTACGTGCTTATGATACGGGAGAAAAGAGCTGAAAACCGCCGTAATTACGCTCCGATTGACCCACTGACAGCCCCTGCAGTGTCAATCATTGTCCCTGCATATAACGAGGAAGTGAACATCGTTCGTACGATAAGTAACCTCAAAGAGCAGGACTATCCGTCACTGAAAATATATCTTGTGGATGATGGAAGTAAGGATAATACACTTCAAAGGGTAAGAGAAGTATTTGAGAATGATGATAAAGTCGTCATCATAAGTAAGAAGAATGGTGGTAAAGCATCTGCCTTGAATTACGGAATAGCAGCCTGTTCAACAGATTATATAGTATGTGTTGATGCTGATACACAGCTCTATAAGGATGCAGTCAGTAAGTTAATGAAGCATTTCATAGCCGACAAAACAGGCAAATTAGGTGCTGTTGCAGGCAATGTAAAGGTAGGAAATCAACGCAATATGCTCACCTATTGGCAGGCTATTGAGTACACTACAAGCCAGAATTTTGACCGTATGGCATACTCTAATATCAATGCTATTACGGTGATTCCGGGGGCTATTGGTGCCTTCCGCAAGGATGTTCTGGAAGCTGTAGGAGGCTTTACTACCGACACGTTGGCTGAAGATTGCGACTTAACCATGAGCATTAACGAGCATGGATACCTAATAGAGAACGAGAATTATGCCGTTGCCATGACTGAAGCACCAGAGAGTTTACGTCAGTTTATCAAGCAACGTATACGTTGGTGCTTCGGTGTTATGCAGACCTTTTGGAAGCATCGTGCATCATTATTTGCGCCATCTAAGGGTGGATTTGGTATGTGGGCAATGCCTAATATGCTTATTTTCCAGTACATTATCCCTACCTTCTCACCTATAGCAGATGTCCTTATGCTCTTCGGACTGTTCTCAGGTAACGCCAGTCAGATATTCATTTATTACCTTATCTTCCTCCTTGTAGATGCCAGTGTATCAATCATGGCTTACATCTTCGAGCATGAAAGTCTGTGGGTTTTGCTGTGGATCATTCCACAACGGTTCTTCTATCGTTGGATAATGTATTATGTATTGTTCAAGAGTTATCTAAAGGCTATCAAGGGAGAGTTACAGACATGGGGTGTACTGAAGCGTACCGGACATGTGAAAGGAGCACAGACTATTTCTTAGTCAGTGCTCTTCCCGTATCCCAAAGCAGACGTTTTGCCCATCGAAGAACAACGATTGCACTGATAACAGCCACTGCTGAGTCAATCCAAGTGATACTCCAGAACATCGCACAGACCAGTCCTATGATGGCACCTATCTCCGTTAGCGCATCAGAAAGCACATGAAGATAGGCTGCATGGGTGTTATAATCAGTCGTACCGTGGTGCCCATGCAGTACGGAAGCACTGATAGTATTAGCAATAAGACCCACGAAAGCCGTAGCAAGAGCGAACTCGTAATTGATAATCGTACAGCCTGAGGTGAGCCGTTCTATTGCTTCTGTGATGATGAAGACAGCCATCAGCACCAGAAAAATACCACTTGTAAAGGCTGAAAGGTTCAGAATCTTATCCCCATCGTACTGTGTTGCGTCCTTGCTATTCAGTCTTCTAACCAAGACATAAGCACCCCAGTTGAGTCCTATCACAAGCACATGCGACCCCATGTGTACTCCATCGGCAAAGAGAGCCATAGAGTACGACGTCAAGCCGACGATGATTTCAGCCAGCATCATGCAGAAAGTGAAGATCACAACAAAGGCTGTTCGCTTCTCTTGTGCCGACCGTTCTATCTTGTTTGTCATTCTTCTGTTCTTCTTTCTATTACTTATTCCAGCAGACCAAAGTGTTTGAAAGCATTCAGTATGCCGTCTTCATCCACGCTTGTCGTTACGTAATCAGCCACTGATTTCACATCATCATTGGCGTTCCCCATGGCAACACCGATGCCGGCAGCCTGCAGAATACTGATGTCATTGCCCCCATCTCCGAAGGCAATGCACTCCGAAGGACTGATACCAATGTGTGCTGCAACCTTCAAAAGAGCATTGCCTTTGTCGGCTCCCTCCACGGTTATGTCGGTAAAAGAAGGATTCCAGCGTGCTGAAATACAGTGTGGCATATGCGGAAGTATCTCCTTTTCATCCTCTACAGAGAAGAAAGGTGTGAGCTGTAAGACGGGCTTTTGCAGGAGTGGATCAACTGATTTATGAATGTCTATGTTGTCAACTCCGAGGTTTCTGACGAAGATTTCGTCAAAGATATGCGTATGATTGCGAATCCCAATGTCCTTCTTTCCACAGACAACAACGGCATAACCCCGTTTGTCAGAGTCTTCAATCATAGCTTGCACAGCCTCTTTCGGTAAAGGCATCATCGTGATATCTTCGTCTTCAATAAAGCTACATGCACCGTTAAAGGTGATGTATCCGTCGACCAATGGGCGTACAGCATCAATGTTGTTGATGATGGCTACGGGCCGACCGGTAGATATAAAGATCTTCACACCACGCTCTTTCACTTGCTTAATAGCCTCAATCGTAGAGCTTGGAACCTGATGTGTGCGGAACGAAACAAGTGTCCCGTCGATATCAAAAAATGCTGCTTTTATTGCCATAAGTTTTCTTTTGGACTACAAATTTAGCTATTTTTTCCCACTTATCAGTCTGTTTCTACAAAAAACAAAGGCGTTGAAAGGAAAATACCTAATAGTAATTATTTGCTGATTTGGCATGAACTAAGATGTTTTTCAAGGATTGTAAACCACATGATTCGATAGTTATTTCCTACTTCATAAAGACAGTTCAGCGTGCATTCTCAGATGAAGTATCATCTGCGTAAGAACTACCTGCACTGCAAACCTGCATGTTTTAACCAATATGAAAAGCCCTTACAAAAAAGGAAACCAAATCTTTAAGAAAACAACAAAATATCCTTTTTAGGTCGGTTTGTAACCATCAGACAATCAATACATTACAAAACCGTTTCTAAAAGACGCCCTTTTACCATGTAAAAGATGCCCTTTTGCATGGTAAAAGGGCATCTTTTGAAGTGCAAAAGGGCATGTTTTACAACGCAAAAGGGCATGTATTGAAAAGCCGTTGTGAATAAACTTTACAGTGAAGGGATGATGATTATTTCATCCCTCACCATGATCAGCCGTTGAAATGCTTCAGAATGTCATCTCACCAAAGACGATTCTGCCATCCGTTGTCATTCCTTCTACGATGACTCTATAGCCTGAACGACAGGTTGAAGGAAGTGAGAAACGCACTGACTGACCGCGAAGAGACGGGTTCCAGAAAGGTGTCTGCCACGTAGGAGTATACGGTTGAGAAGGCTGATAACCCAGCGTTGTGAACGTCTTGGTATTGCTTTTCCGCATGGCTTTTGGCTCAAAACCGCCTTTTTTCGTGGTTATGGAGATAACTCCCATGCCTCCTATGGCGCCCCAGATGGCTGTTGATCCCGTCTTAAAGACATCGACACGCTCAACATCCGACAGCTGTATGTTGTCCAAATCAAAGTCTTCATTCATGAAAGTACCGTCAATGGCAATCGCAGCAGGCTTCCTTCCGTGTATCGTAGCACCACTCCGAACATAGCATTTATCCATTTCTACGGTCAATCCTGGTACTCTTCGGAGCAGTTCATGCAGGCATGTGGCACCGATAGCCTCGATGTCTCGCAGTCCGAAAGAGAAGTCGGCAGTACGTGCATAGGCATCTGAACGTGAAGCATACGTAGGACGATGTGAGACGATGTCTACTCCTTTGAGGAGTATTGAACCATTCTTCTTATATAATAAGGAGTCATCGTCAGACGTATTGTTGCTCTTTATCCATCTGTAAGGAGGGAGCTGTGCAGTAAAAGGAGGGAAGGTTTCCTCATCCAACTGTAGTCTTACCGCAGGCTTTCCTGCTTTGTTGAAGGCGTTCAACACGTATTGCGTCCCTTCCGGATAGTCCATTCCTTCGAAGCAAAAACGCCCTGTAGCATCAGTCGTTGTGACTGCAAAGAAGCCTTTGTTGGGTGAAATGAGGTTTACTGAAGCCCCTTCAACACCTTTGTTTCTTATGAGTTGCAGTACCCTTCCACGTATGCAGGCTGATGATTCCTTCTCCTTAGATGCTCTTTTGCAGATACCACGTATCACAGAAGGCATGTCATAACGCAGCCAATGTCCGCCTTGCAGCAGGCTGTCGGCTACTTCTGGTGACAGAACGGAAGCTGGTTCTTCTTTGTTTCCAGCCATATCACTTGCCAAAAGGAACTCGGATAGGATGTTTGAGTGGGTAGCTGGACTGTCAACCGTGGCTTTTGACACTCTTACAACGACATTTATTAGCTCATCTTTGTGCAGATTAGGAGCCGTAATGATGCCCTCTATCGGATCAGCAGACTGTCCTCCGGCGGGTTTAAGCATGATCTTTACAGGGCAAACGTCCTTTCCCTGCTGTGAGAAGATGAGCTTTTCGTCAAGTGAGTTAAAGCCTGCATCAAGGAGAATGAACGACAAAACGCCATCAGGCAGACTGTCATTCCGAAGAAGAAGAGGCTTTTGAGGACTGATTTCTCCGAAGTAAAATGGCATAGAACGACAATGACCAAGGAGATGAAGAGGCGTTTTTACAGGGTCTTTCATGTCTAAAACAGACACTTTAATAAAGTCTTTATCCCGCTTAATAGCCAGTTTGTTATTACTGTTTACACCCTTAACTTTCACAGAAGGATTCTCAGCAGATGGCAATAAACGTGCCCTTCCTCCGACAAAGATACTCTTCAGACAGTCATATCCTTCCACATTCTGCATGTTACGGGTATAACAACGGAGCAAATAATGCCCTTTTGCAGCATCCACAGGGATGTCTATATACCCTGTAAAGCCTGATTCATTGCGCAGAATACGCACACGGGACATGACAACACGGTTTGAATCAATCAGTTCCGTATAGATATAATTGCTCAAACTGTCCTCTTGATGCGTCATAGCGTTGACCAAAAAAACATGGAAAGAGATGCGTCCGCCCGGTTGATAACTGTCGGCATCCGTGCTGATATAGGCTTTCTCCTGCGGGAAAAGCATGGTTTGCCGTATGATTCTGTCATAAAGAACATTCCCCGTCTGTGCCTTCATTGTGGCAAAGACAGATGATAGCAGGATTAAGAGTAGTGTCTTTCTCATCATTATTGTTTAATTTAGTCATATTACCATTGTTCTTCGAACAAGTAAAAGGTTATGATTTCTTTTCGCAAATATAGTATTTTTATTTGTAACTGTACCTAATATCACATGTAAAATAGCAAAAAAAGAACATTTTAAGCAAAGAAATGAGTAACTTTGCAAAGAATAATCAATAGGTAAGAAAGGAAATAACAAACATGATATATCCAAAGAACTTCGAACAAAAGATTGGCTTCACCGAGATAAGGGCACTTCTTCGCGAACGCTGTCTGTCCACTTTAGGTAAGGAAAAGGTGGATGAAATGGCTTTTACCACTGATGCTGTGCAGGTGAATACATGGATGGAAGAGATTCGAGAGTTCAGGAAAATACAGGAGGGAGTTGATGATTTCCCTCTTGATAACTTCTTTGATGTGCGCCAGAGTGTGGCTCGTATCCGCTTGGAAGGAACCCATATGGAGGTGGATGAACTGTTTGATCTCAAGCGTTCGTTGGAGACGATCATCGCCATCGTTGGCTTTCTGAGTCGTGGAGAAGAGACAGAACAGGGCGAGATACGCCACTATTATCCTGCACTCTATGCCCTTGCCGACGGCGTTGCCACCTTTCCTCTCCTTGTTCAGCGCATCTCTCAGATCATTGATAAGTTCGGAAAGATGCGTGATAATGCGTCTCCCGACTTGCTAAAGATACGTCAGGAGCTCGCACGTACCGAAGGAAGCATATCGAGAACACTCTATAGTATCCTGCGTTCTGCCCAAGGTGAGGGATTAGTAGAGAAAGATGTGACGCCAACTCTGCGTGATGGACGCCTCGTTATACCTGTTGCACCGGGGTTAAAGCGTAGGATTTCGGGTATCATACATGATGAAAGTGCTACGGGACGTACGGTTTATATTGAGCCAACGGAGGTTGTTGAAGCAAATAACAAGATACGTGAGCTGGAGAATGACGAACGTCGGGAGATGATAAGGATACTTACTGAGTTCGCAAAGAAGGTCCGCCCGAATGTGAAAGAGATTCTTGACTCATACAATCTGTTGGCTGTTATCGACTTCATTAGGGCTAAATCGGAGTTGGCAAGGCTCTTTAAGGCTTTCGAACCACAAGTGTCTGAAGAGCCACACATCGACTGGATTCGTGCTATTCACCCACTGTTGCAATTGTCTTTGGAACGGAAAAGCCATCAAATGGTAAATCGTTACGAGTCAGGAGATAATGCTTCTACAGATAAAGTGACGGTAGATGGTAGCTTAAAGGAGGATGAAGAGACGGTCTTGGAAGAGGAGAATGCAACGCGAAACGTACCATCGAGTGTTGTTCCTCTTGATATTCAACTCACCAAAGAGAAGCATCTGCTTATTATTTCAGGTCCTAATGCTGGTGGAAAGTCAGTCTGTCTGAAGACTGTTGGATTGCTGCAATACATGCTGCAATGTGGTCTTTCCATCCCTATTGGTGACCGTTCTACAACGGGAATATTCAATGATATCATGATAGACATCGGTGATGAGCAGAGTATTGAGAATGATCTCAGTACGTATTCATCCCATTTGATGAACATGAAGATCATGATGCGCCGTGCAAATGGCCGTACATTGATCCTCATTGATGAGTTTGGTACAGGCACAGAGCCGCAGATTGGCGGCGCAATAGCTGAGTCTGTGCTTCGTCAGTTCTGGCAAAAACATGCCTGGGCAGTGATAACTACACACTATCAGAACCTCAAACACTTCGCAGAAGACCATCCCGGAACCGTAAATGGTGCTATGTTATATGATAGACACATGATGTGTCCGCTCTTCCAGTTGGCTATTGGACGTCCAGGAAGCTCCTTTGCAATAGAGATAGCACGCAAGACGGGTATACCAGAGGAGGTTATTCGGGATGCATCAGAGATAGTTGGATCTGATTATATACAAAGTGATAAGTACTTACAGGACATTGTTCGGGACAAACGTTACTGGGAAAATAAACGTCAGACGGTACATAGTCATGAGAAAGAGCTTGAGAAACGCATTGCACAATACGAGAAAGAGATAGCTGCTTTGGAGCAAAGTAGGAAAGAAATCATCAACCGTGCCAAGGCTCAAGCTGAGGAAATCATACGTGAAAGCAACCGAAGAATAGAGAATGCGATACGTGAAATAAGAGAGAAACAGGCTGAAAAGGAGGAGACAAAACGTATTCGTCAGGAGCTGGCTGCCTATGAAGCGGGGTTGATAGATGGTGATAAGGTAGCAGGAAAAGCATCATCAACGGATAAATCTGGCAAGAAGAAGATTAAAAACAATGGTCTTTTATCGGATGAAGACTTCCAAAAGAAGGTTGAAAAGATAAAGAATCGGAAGGAGAAACATGCCCAACACCTAAAGGAAAAGGCTGGAAAGCAGGAAGAAGCAGCCGCTGCTTTGAAGAAAGCTGTACGTGAAAAGCAGGCAGGAGGGGCTATTTTGGCTGGCGATGCAGTACGTATCAAGGGCTTAACAAGCGTTGGTAAGGTTGAATCCATTGATGGTAAGCAGGCTACAGTCATCTTTGGTGACATGCGAACGAAGATGGCTTTGAGTCGATTAGAGCATATTGACGCTCCTACTTTACAGCAAGAACAAAAGCAATTCCAGGCTTATAACTATAGCAGAGAGACCCGTGAGACGATTGATAAGCACCGTAATCAATTTCGACAGGAGCTGGATGTAAGAGGAATGCGTGCCGATGAAGCCCTTACACAGGTACAGTATTTCATTGATGATGCCATCCTTGTCGGTGCAAGTCAGGTCAGAATACTCCACGGAAAGGGCAATGGCATACTACGACAGCTCATCCGTCAGTAC
Organism: Prevotella histicola; assembly: GCF_055385135.1. Classification (NCBI taxonomy): domain Bacteria; kingdom Pseudomonadati; phylum Bacteroidota; class Bacteroidia; order Bacteroidales; family Prevotellaceae; genus Prevotella; species Prevotella histicola. Next base: position 153,741 of record NZ_AP043794.1, read on the forward strand.
CTTGGAAGCGTCCCTAACGTCACCAATTACCGTGATGAACACGTGCAATTTGGCGGCGCTGGCATCACGGTTGTAGAGCTATAAATATCCCAAAGGCAATATAATGGCGTGCAATACGTTACATAAGATAGTATGAATCATCAGCATTTCGTCTATATAAGTCCATCAAAATGGCTCAGAATCATGATGACTGTGTGTCTAATCGTGCTTCTGACAGGTTGTGGAGTGGACAGAAACATAAAGAAAGGAGAGAAGTTTCTTTCCTTAGGGGAGTACTATGACGCCGCAAATCAGTTCAAAACAGCTTATCAACGTACGCCTCCCAAAGACCGAAAGCAGCGGGGTGAGATGGCAAATAAGATGGCTCAAGCCTATGAACGCATCTCTTCTTCGCAACGAGCAGCGGCAGCTTACAGGAATGTTATCCGTTATAAGCAAGACAATGGGGATACTCACAGACAGTTAGCAGCATGCCTTATGAAGGAAGGTGACTATACTGAAGCTGTTAAGGAATATCAGATTGCACTTGATTCTATGCCCGATAACCAGACGATTGCTGCTGAATTGGAGGCTGCAAAGACTGCTTCAGCCGCCAAAGAACGCGGTTCTAAGTACATAGTAAGCCGCATGGACGTCTTCAACTCCCGTCGTCAGGACTATTCACCGATGCTTTATGGCGATCAATTCAACCAGTTGTACTTCACATCTACACGTAATGAAGCACAAGGAGATGCGATAAGTGGCATCACAGGGGTCAAGGCTGGCGACATATTTGTGAGTGAAAAGGATGACAAAGGGAAATGGAGTACACCACAGGATATCGTCTCTGGACTGAATACTAAGGATGATGAAGGTACTCCAGCATTCTCTGTTGATGGGCGAGAGATGTACATTACGCAGTGTAAAACTGACCCAAACTACCCTCGATATGCGCAGATTGCTGTCAGTAACCGTGCTGATGCATCATGGGGAGCAGCCAAAAAGCTTGAGATTAGTCGTGACTCTCTTTCCAATTTTGCCCACCCAGCCCTGTCACCAGACGGCAATTGGCTCTATTTTACCAGTGATATGCCGGGTGGAAAGGGAGGACTTGACATCTGGAGAGTGCGTCTTAGCGGTGGTACAACAGGTGGTGTTGAGAACTTAGGGGAACCTATTAACACACCGGGAGATGAGGAATTCCCCACTTTCCGACCGAATGGTGACCTTTATTTCTCAAGCAATGGACATGGCGGTTTGGGTGGTTTAGACATCTTTATAGCCAAGGTTGGGGATGATCATCACTATCATTTGGAACATCCGGGCTACCCATTGAATTCTCAAGGTGATGACTTTGGTATGACATTCGAGGGTCTTCACAACCGTGGTTTCTTCTCTTCTAACCGTGGAGATGCCCGTGGATGGGATCATATCTACAGCTTTGAACTGCCTGAAGTGATACAGACTGTCAAAGGATGGGTCTATGAAATGGATGGCTATGAGTTACCTGCTGCACAGGTTTTCATGGTTGGTGACGACGGAACAAACAAGAAACTATCGGTCAAAGGAGACGGTTCTTTTGAGCAAGAGGTCAAACCTGGCGTTACATATATCCTCCTTGCAACCTGTGATGGGTACTTGAATCATAAGGAAGAGATACACGTCACACCAGTTGAAGACTCCAAAGAACACACCTTACAGTTCCCTTTGGCTGGCATACATGTACCTGTTTTGATTGATAACATCTTCTATGACTTCGACAAAGCGACGCTTCGCCCAGAGTCAGAGAAGGCATTGGACGGACTGGTTAAGCTACTAAACGAGAATCCAAACGTAACAATTGAACTGTCAGCACACACTGATTACATTGGATCAGCTGACTATAACAAACGTCTTTCACAACGTCGTGCAGATGCAGTAGTGGCTTATCTCACCGCACATGGCATCGCTCGAGACCGTCTGACACCAGTAGGTTATGGCAAAGAGAAGCCTAAGAAGATCAGAAAGAAGCTCACTGAGAAGTATCCATGGCTAAAGGAGAACGACGTTTTGACCGAAGATTTCATCAAGAAACTTGATAAAGAGAAGCAGGAAATAGCCAATCAGCTCAACAGACGTACGGAGTTTACGGTGTTGAGAACAACATATGGTATGTTTGATGACAAGGGAAATCTCAAGCAACAACCCAAGCCTAAGCCCAAAAAGCCAATAGATGACGACGAAATTATCATTGAATAAGGAATACGAAGCTGAACTTCCGAAGGAGTTTGAGGCATATACACAGGAGCTTTTTGGGGAAGAACGTTATCGGAAATACCTAAAAGGACTCACCGAAAGTGCACCTGTCAGCATCCGATTGAACCCTTTTAAGCTATCAGAAGATGAGTCTATCAATAGCAATTTAAGCCCTGAAAGGGTGCCATGGTGTGATGAAGGATACTGGTTAAACAGGCGTCCCGACTTCACTTTCGACCCTCTTCTCCATGCAGGAGCCTACTATGTGCAGGAGGCTTCATCTATGTTTCTATCGCATGTGCTGCGCCATTGGGTGAAGAACCCAGTCCTTGCACTCGACCTTTGTGCTGCTCCTGGAGGCAAAACCACCTGTGCTCGCACGGCACTTCCTACTGGTTCATTTCTTTTTTCAAATGAACCGATAGGCAAAAGGGCACAGATCCTGGCTGAGAACGTACAGAAATTCGGGCATAAAGATGCCCTTGTAACCAATAATTACCCACGTGATTATAAGAAAACTACCCTTTCTTTCGATCTGATCATTGCTGATGTGCCCTGTTCTGGGGAAGGAATGTTCCGCAAAGACCCACAGACAATTACGGAATGGAGCACACAGAACGTTGAGAACTGCTGGAAATTACAGCGTGATATCATTGCAGATATATGGCAAAACCTCAAACCCGGCGGTATACTTGTGTACTCTACGTGCACGTTTAATGCGTATGAAGACGAAGAGAACGTGGCATGGATACTTAAAGAATATGATGCTGAACTGCTCAATGTCCCAACAGAAGCGTCGTGGAACATAACTGGTTCACTTGTAAACAACCCACTAAAAAACGGAAAAGCATTCCCTGTTTATCGTTTTATACCCGGAATAACCCATGGAGAGGGACTCTTCATGGCGGTAATCCGTAAGCATGGAGAGGATGATACACTGTGTCGTCCGACGGATATTCCTGTGGATAAAGCTGTAGCAGAGGCACGTAAGAGACTCCGTGTACTGTCTTACGGGGTGAAAGAAGGCATCGTGAAGGGAAAGAACATCATCCCCGACCATACCCTTGCACTTGCTATTGAGGCTGACAAGAGTGCCTATCCAGCCGTGGAAATCAGTTATGAACAGGCAATAAGCTATCTGAGACACGAGGCAATAACGCTTCCTGAGAATACACAAAAGGGCATTGTGCTCCTCACTTATCATGGTCATGACCTTGGATTTGCGAAGAATCTTGGCAACAGAGCCAACAATCTCTATCCACAGGAGTGGAGAATAAAGAGCAGTCACATACCCGATAACCCTAAAATACTTATCTCGAACATTAAAACAAACGAATTATGAAACAATATCTTGACCTCCTCAACCGCATACTTGATGAGGGTGTACAGAAAGGTGACCGCACAGGAACGGGCACACTGTCGGTATTTGGAAACCAAATGCGCTTCAATATGCAGGATGGTTTCCCTCTTCTCACAACGAAGAAACTACACTTAAAGAGTATCATCTACGAACTTCTGTGGTTCCTACGTGGGGATACTAACGTGCTTTACCTGCAGGAACACGGTGTGAGAATATGGAATGAATGGGCTGATGAGAACGGAGATCTCGGACCTGTTTATGGTCATCAGTGGCGTTCATGGCCTGATTATAAGGGTGGAACGATTGACCAGATAGCAAACGTTATCGACCAAATAAAGCATCATCCAGACTCTCGTCGTATGCTCGTAACGGCATGGAACCCAGCTGAAGTAGACCAGATGGCTCTCCCACCCTGCCATTGTCTCTTCCAATTCTATGTTGCTGACGGCAAACTATCCCTCCAACTCTATCAGCGTTCGGCTGATACGTTCCTTGGTGTACCGTTTAATATTGCTTCATACGCCCTCTTGTTGCAGATGATGGCACAGGTTACAGGACTTGAAGCGGGAGAGTTCATCCACACAACAGGCGACACGCATCTCTACTTGAACCATCTTGAGCAAGCTAAACTACAGCTCACACGTGAACCAAGACCGCTACCTAAGATGAAGATTAACCCTGATGTGAAGGACTTGTTCAGCTTCAAATACGAAGATTTTGAGCTGACTGATTATAACCCATGGCCGCATATAGCAGCCGATGTAGCAGTATAAAGAACCATAGACTATGCAACTTAACATCATTGCAGCCGTAGCTGAGAACCGTGCTATAGGCTATCAGAACGACATGGTTTACTTCATTCGCGAGGACCTTAAGCGTTTCAAACAACTCACAACGGGGCATACGGTCATCATGGGGCGCCGCACTTTCTATTCATTACCTAAGGGTGCGCTACCTAACAGACGAAACATTGTGCTCAGTAGGACCGAGACTGACTTCCCTGGATGTGATGTTTACAAGTCGCTTGATGAAGCTCTTCAGCACATAGGTACCGACGAACAGGCTTTTATCATTGGGGGCGCAAGTCTTTATAAGGAAGCTCTTGCTGTTGCTGACCGGCTCTATCTGACTGAGATAGCAGCTGTTCCGCCACATGCTGACGTCTTTTTCCCTGCTTATGATGACGGTACATGGAAGGTGGAATCACGTGAGGAACGTCCTGCAACGGATGATAATCCTGCCTATGCTTTTGTGGATTACGTGAGGAAGGATGCTTAAACTGTTCACTGTTGTTGGTATTCTGTTGTAGAAGACACCGTCTTTTATCTTTTTATATGCAGAAGAATTGTGGTACATGAAATAGTCTTACAAAAAAGAAGCTACCAACAACTGCAATTTCATTCATAACCGATTATTTTCGGCTTTGTAACTAACACGTTTCCAATAGGTTACGAAACGCATTTCAAAAGGTGCCCTTTTACCATTCAAAAGGGCACCTTTTACACTGCAAAAGGGCATCTTTTACACTGCAAAAGGGCGTCTTTTACAATGCAAAAGAGCATCATGTAGAATGCATAGGGTGAAATTATCTTACATTCACCATACTCTCCTACTCTTTTATTGATTCTTTCATGTACTCTTCAGAGCGTCTGTTGAGTGTACAAGAAACGAAAGAAGGTGTGCCGATAGTCCCTTGAAACGGGAACTCGGCACACCTTTTCTCTTTTCTTCAAACCCTGCCAGAAGCAATCAGTTGTGGGTTGTTCTGACGGTGAAAGGTTCTTATCTGTTCAGATATTTCTGGTATTGTGCTTCAGTAAGAATCTGCTTTAGCTCTGCATCATAAGCCTTGCGCTTAGCACACTGCTCACCTTTCTTGCACTCAGCCTTACCGTCTTTCTTGCTGCAATTAGCTCTATCCTTGTTGCATTTCTCTGCCTCTGCCTTCTTGCAGTCGGTCTTCTCCTTGCAACAAGCAGGTTTCTTAGCCTGTTCTTCCTTCTTACAACAACTTGGAGTAGCACCGTTTGCCTTCTCATTCTTATGACATTCAGCTGATTCACCACGCTGACCAGCGAACAGATCGGCGTACTTCTGATTCAAAGAAAGGAGCTTCAAGCCCTGTTCTTGGTTGAGTCCGAGCTTCGCAACCATCTTTGCTGTCACCTGCTGAGGGGTCATCTTACCCTTGCAACAGCTCTTTTCTTTCTGCAGAACGACGGCTGTGCGTGCCTCGAATGTGGTGTTATTACTTGCTGATACGCTTGAAGCAGCCATCAAAGCAGCTGCAAGAAGTGAAAATGTTATACGTTTCATATCGTTTATTTGTTAATTATTAAACATTCATCAGAGCATACTTCTTGCTCTGACACGCACAAAGATACGACAGTAAAACGACATGTGCAATAGTGAGAATGGCGTTTTCTGTCGTACAAGAGGTTATTTAATGATTATTAATTAAAGATAGTTGATAAGTTCAAAGGGATATATTGTATCTTTGCAACGGTATTAGTTGTGGATTAATTGACTCACATTGGTAAATTTAAACAGTAACAAATGAAAGAAGGAAATAGACTGAAAGCGCAGGAAAGGCTTAATGATAGCAATGCTTATAAGGCTATGGAACAGGTGCAGAAGCTAATGGATACTTATTATTTAGATGGTGTCATAGGTCTTCTTCCCTTTGGTATTGGCGATATTCTGGCAGCACTTTTCGCTGTGCTCTACGTGTGGTTTGCCATCGCAAAGGTACGTAGTATCCCGCTTTCACTCGCCATTATCAATAACAGTCTGCGTGATGTGGCATTGGGATTGATTCCGTTTTACGTGGGAGATGTCATTGATTTCTTCCACAAAGCCAACCGACAGAACATGGAATTGGTGCGAGGCTTTGTGGAAGGAGACAAGGATGTCATCCGAGATGTTAACCGAAAGGCTATTCAAAGTGCATTACTCATTGTCCTGATGGTGGTTATTATCATTGCAATGATGGTACTCCTGGTTAGTCTGACGGGCTGGATCTGGCATAACATCATCATGCTTTTCAACCGTTAGTCACGGTGAATGACGCTGCCACTGCCCTGATGTGTAGCCAGAACAAGCACTTCTGCAATCTGCACATGGGCTGGAGCGGATGCCGCATAGTAGGCAACATCGGCAATATCGGCACCTGTTAACGGCTTGATACCATGATAAACGCTGTTCGCACGCTTGTCATCTCCGTGGAAACGAACGTTAGAGAAGTGTGTTTCTACAAGCCCTGGCTTCACATTCGTGACCCTTACGGCAGTGTGGGCAACATCAATTCGGAGTCCATCTGTGATGGTTTTCACTGCAGCCTTCGTGGCGCAATAGACGTTTCCACCAGCATATGCAGCGTCACCAGCCACTGATCCTATATTAATAATGTGTCCACTGTTACGCTCAACCATCTTAGGAACAATGAGACGGGTCATCGTCAGGAGTCCTTTTATGTTGGTATCGATCATCGTATCCCAGTCTTCAAAGTCGCCTTCGTACTCTGGTTCCAATCCAAGAGCAAGCCCTGCGTTGTTGATAAGGACATCTATCTTTGCCCATTCTGTCTGTAAACTCTTAATAGCCTTTGTGGCTGCGGCACGGTTTCGGACGTCAAATGCAAGTGCAAGGACCTTTGTCTCGCCTGTCTCAAGCTCCATTTTGAGTGCTGCAAGACGCTGTTTGTTACGCCCAGTAATAATAACATCGTAGCCACCTTGTGCGAATTTACGTGCACAAGCCTCGCCAATTCCACTGGTAGCACCAGTAATTAATGCTGTTTTTCTCATTGTTTTTATTTATTAGATATAATCACTCCTGCAAGAATCAGTGCACTTCCCACATACGCAATGGCTGTCATTGGCTCGTCAAGGACGAACGCACTGATCACAACAGTACTGATCGGATTCAGGTAAAGGTAGTTGGATGAGGTCATCGCACCTATCTTTGCGATCACCAATGTCCATAAAACGAAACATAAAAAGGATGCTATCAGCCCTAAAAAGAGCAGATTCAATACCACTTTCGGCGTAAAGAGCATGGCGGAAGTGGCTGTCCAAGGATCAAAAAGGAAAGCTGGTAACACCGTAAGGAGCCCATAAAAGAAGATCTTTCGGGTGATAAAGACAGCTGAATATTGGTGTGATATCCGCTTCATCAGCAAGGAATAGACAGCCCAACATACTGATGCAAGCAGTGCAAGGAGGTCTCCCCAGGGGTTAAGGTGCAACACCAGACTACCATTAAAGATGACTATGGCTACTCCAAGCAATGCTATTACAGAGCCAAGGATAAGACTCCACGTTGCTTTGATGCTCTTTACGAACATAATACCAAGGATTACTGTCATCAAAGGGGCTGTACATACAATGAAACTAACGTTGTTTACATAGGTCAACCCTACTGCATAATTCTCCGCAAGGAAGAAAACTGAGCCGCCAGTGATGCCCAATAACACCATAATAAGCTCATCCCGCCATGTTTTTGAGAAGAGTTTACGAGGTGATATGAACCAAATACAGACGTAAGCAATGATGAAACGGAGGACAAAGATCTCTAAAGGAGTGAGTCCACTGTTGAAAAGTACTTTCGTGTTGACGAACGTTGCACCCCATATACCTACTATTGCAGCAGCGAGAAGGTGCCAATGTAAAGTGTTATTCTTCGTTATTGACATAAGAAATGTAATGGATTGGGCAGTCTTCTGCCCTTAGTTATCAGAATTAAGACGGAAGTTATGATTAAAATGAGGCCTATTACGACCGTGATTGTCAATGGTTCACCCATCAATGTGATACCAATTGCCATGGCAGTAAGCGGTTCGAAGGCTCCAAGGATGGCTACACTGGCTGAATCTATCAGTGTTAGAGACCGTACAAGGGTAACATTGCTCACCGTAGTAGGTACCAATCCCAACAGAATCAACGATAAAAGAGAACTCCCATCACTGATTCTGTCTATCCCACCAGTGGTAAAATTGGAGTAAAGGATCAACAATAGCATTGCCATAAAGAATATATAGAAGTTCACTTTCAGTGCTGGTAGCTTGCTGACACGCATGTGTGGGAATATAACCATGTATATGGCATAGAGCAATCCGGACGACATTGCCAGGATAACACCCATGCCTGACTTTATACCTTCCGTCTGTCCGATGCCTCCAAGGAAGAAAACTCCAGCTATGGCAAGCACTATTGCAAGGCTAATACGCAGTGTCAGACGCTCATGAAAGAAGAGAATCAGGAGTATTTCGGTCCAAACTGGATACGAAAAGAGCAACGTTGTTGCCACACCACCAGGCATATACTCATAACTTCCGAACAAACAGACAGCTGAAATGGCGTACATCAGTGCAAGAAACATGATCCTTAGTCCTTCTCCCCAGCTTATATGCAGACTCTGTTTGCGCCATAACAGTACGGCAATCATAAACAGACAACCGAAAGCAAAGCGATAAATCAAGACCGAAGGAAGCTGCATCCCTGCCTCCATTACAGGTATAGAGAAGAGCGGAATCGTACCAAAGGTTATGGCAGAGACGCTTGCATAGCCATAACCTTTTATGTTTGATGATAAGTTCACAACTTGTTGATTACATTAAAGAATAACGTTTACAAGTGCAAAAATACTTATTTTTTTTGTAATATCAGCCGTGATGCACCGTGAAAGATTATGTTTTACAGTATAGAACACACCACTTCGCAAGATTACAGATGCTTTGTAATCTTATTACAGATGCTTTGTAATCTTATTACTGACGCCTTGTAGTCTTATTACCGACGCCTTGTAATGGTTTGTAATATCGTCTTTGGGATGGTATTCTTACGGAATATCTTCGTAATTCTTCTGCTTTTCAGCGAGTTCCTTATCGCTCATCTTCGTGTAACATGCTATGCCATAGTGATCACGAAGCTGGCCGTTATTGACGTTAACCTTCCCCAAGTAGAGCACCAAAAGCAGCTTTGTATCTGTGCAAGAGTACACTCTGTCGAAAGGGTTAGGGTTCTCCCCGATGTCAATAGCATTGTTTGAACTGTCATAATGATAATTAGCTGTTGACTTGTTAAGCTTCCCCAACGCATCATTATAGAAGAATTTCGTTATCTTATCCTTACTGAAATAGAAGTCAGAAGGGCCATAACCTATTGCACCTTTATAGTAATCAGTTGAAGAAAGACTACCATCCGACAGGATTTCATAGGTCCCTAAATGCTTCCAACCACGGTCAACAACCTTTGAGAAGAACTCATCTGAAGTAACCGTCGGCAGTTTGTTAAGGTCAATCTTACCCTTCGGCAAGAGATGGGTGACACTCTCTTCGCCCTCATTATCATCACTTGAACAGGCTGTAAAGCACCCTATTGCAAGCAGAGCGACTACTAAAAAAAGTAAATAATGTTTCATCATGCTATGTATTTTAAGATGTTGCAAAGATAAGAAAATACTTTATAAGGATATTGATATATAACTTTTTTAACTTAAAGAATTACCTCTGAAGATTTAGTTAACAATAGATAATTTATTTATAGAATATTTGGTACACCCAAAAGGAATACCTACCTTTGCATCGTTTACAATAAATCATATTTTATTAACAAACCTGCTATTGATGGGAAGTAATCCCTTTAGCATGTATAAAAACCTAAAGCACAGTTTAGAAGATGAAACGTACAGTAGTACTTATGGTCGCCGTAATGGCATTCGGATTGACAGCTTGCACACAGAATAACAAGCCTTCAAATAACAATAAGGCGCAGGCGAACGCTGAAATCAGTATCAAGGGTGACGAGACAAACAGTCAGGAAGAAGGCAATGAGCAGAGCATGAGCGTTAAAGAGATGAACGCTGAGATGTTCAAACACAACATAATGGATTACAAAAAGAATCCAAATAAATGGCAATTCAAAGGTGATAAGCCTGCGATTATAGACTTTTATGCAACATGGTGTGGCCCTTGTCAGATGACAGCACCTATCCTTGAAGAGGTTGCACGCGACTATAATGGGCAGATAGATGTCTATAAAGTGGATGTTGACAAGCAACGCGAACTGGCTGAACTCTTTGATATTCGTGCTATCCCTGCCATCCTTTTCATCCCAAAGGTGGGTGAACCAAAGATGAAAAAGGGTGCAATGAACAGAGAAGAGTTCGAAGAAGCTATTAAATCTACCTTGCTGCAATAATCAAATTGAGCATGTTCTTCTCTCCTTTCTCCTCTGCTTTACGGAGGAAAACGGACGAGACAAGATACAAAAAGGGGACAGATCACACGGTCTGTCCTCTTTTTTTGTTGCAGCATTCATACTAAAACAAACAATACAACGTTATGTCTACAACATATAATCTTGGTCATATACAAAACTGAAGATGATGAATGCCATGAAACGTCCCTATATATAATAAGGTGTAAAGACAGAAAAGAAAGAGCAGAAGTTAGGTTATTGTAAACAGTAAAGTAAACTTACAGATTTAAGAACATGAAGAAGACCAAAACAAATGGAAATGATCTTTTTACGACTTTGTAATACAGTCACTATCAAATAGTTACAGATGGGCTTGTAAAAGGGCATGTTTTGCATTGCAAAAGGGCATCTTTTACCATGCAAAAGGGCATCTTTTACAACGCAAAAGGGCATCTTTTACATTGCAAAAGACGCCCTTTTAAAAGTCGATATGTAATTTGTTTTACAAAAAGAGACTCTTATGTGCAGTTTGATCCATAAAGTATCGACTCAGAAACTGATTACGTTCACTTAGAGATGAAGTGGGATGAGCATAACAAAACATAGCATCTTGCATCAGAAAAAACAGATGTTCTACATTGAATACAAAGTCTCTTCTGGTAGGAAAACACCCTATTCCAACGGGAAGAAAGCACTATTAATCTCATAGAAAGAAGTGTTGCTCATCATTAAATAATAAGTATTGAAAGAGGAAAACTTATGATTTATAGCTTGATATACATCAAAAAACGCAATATAACACGAATGTTTTAATCTTGAAATTTGTACAATTCAGAAATATGTTATAACTTTGCATACATAAAAATAGATTGTTTAGGTTAGTAGTAAATAGATTTAGGTTTTAGTTATTTTAGGTAGAAAGATTATTGTTTCAGAGGAAACGAAAAGATCAACGGCTGTGAAGTTCGATTGATCTTCTTACAAGAAAACACGTAGACTGACTGTTGTCAGTCAAAAGAATAGGCACAACAAGCAGGTGACTGCAAGTTGTGCCTCTTCTTTTTTATTGTCGTTTGCCTTAGCAACCAGTACCATCAAGATTGCATGCAGCACCTGATGGGACATCGCCCGAGTGTAATCCAGCCTCTTCAGGAGACAGTGTTACGGTGCCATCTTCCAGCACAAAGCATGGAATACCAGCATAACCGTACTTCTTTGCATCATCGAAGACGGCATTATTATCACGCAATCGAAGGAATTCCTTCAGGTTTTTAACGTGCTCACCAATATCTATCACCTCGTAACGAGCGTTACCCTCTACTTGTTTGTCAACAGAAATACAATCTGGACAAGTCTTCATTCCATAAATCTTAATCATAATTTACTCCTTAATAATTAATTAATAAAAGGACTCTTCACCGTCTTAATGGTTACAAATCTTGCTACTGTCAACAGTGAAACCAGCTGATGCAGGCATGAATTTTCCCCTTTCAGCCAGGAAATCAACCAACTCTGAAGCCGTCATTCCCTCTGCTGAACAGGTGTGAAAAAGCTCATCAGCACCGAAATGTGCGATGATTGCCTTCACCAAATCCTCTTTTGTGTCATAACTATTGCCCTCCATCATGTGGAGAACATCATGTCCATGTGCCATAAAAAATACACCTTTATTTATTAATATTACGTTACAAAGATAGTCACTCTTCGTAACAAAGGTACATATTCTGTACCTTATATTTGCCTATAAAGGGTATGCTAAATGTTAAATTAACCAATTTTATGATATTAAATGTCACAACATAAACTTATTTTAATTACTTTTGTATCCATAAATGGGAAGTCTTGCTTTGACGAACAACTCACTTTTCCCTAATAAAAACATAAAGGTTTTCAACAATATGAAACAGTTATTATTTCTCTTTGGCGCCATAATACTATTTTGCACATCGTGTAGTACGCACAGAACCCTTGTGGAAAGTAACAAAGAAGTTAGTTTCACAGAGGGTAAAAACTACTTCCATATTGGTAAGGAGACGAAACCTACCATCATGAAAATTGCTTCACAACCTGAGTTTGAGAAGCAGTTTGGTATGGCAACCTTCATGGGTAAGGGTGGAGAAGCAACTCCTATAGACTTCAATAAGAGCTTTGTTATTGCCTATATCCTACCAGAAAGCAATCGCAGAACAGAACTTAGACCTCTCTCTTTGACGAAGAAAAGAAAGAAACACCTCGTCATGAAGTACTTCATGAAGGAGGGTGTGACACAGAGTTTCACCACACAACCCTTCTTTATCATGATCGTTGATAAGGCTTTCTGGGACTATAAGGTCACTGAAGAATAGTAAAATAGCATCTAAGTGTTGTAGGAATAACTGCTGAAAACGCATAAAACAGAAAATAAAAGGAAATAGATTAAAATTCAAACATAACAAAAAAAGACAACTCAAGAGAGTTGTCTTTTTTGTTGATAAGCACCTTGGAGCGGAATACGGGAATCGAACCCGCCTCTCAAGCTTGGGAAGCTCGTGCACTACCGATGTGCTAATTCCGCATAAAGAGCCGATACCCGGACTCGAACCGGGGACCTACGCATTACGAATGCGTTGCTCTACCAACTGAGCCATATCGGCGATTTACGGCTGCAAAGATACATCAAAAAAAACAAACAGCCAAATGATTGAATGCTTTTTTCAATGTTTTCACGGTGTGGAAGGCCTGCATATACGGTGTGAAAAGTCTACAGATAAGATGTGGGAACTCTATGCATAATGTGTGGAAAGTCTACATATAAAATGAGGAAAGCCGACATATAATGTATGGAAAGCCTACATATAAGATGTGGGAACTCTATGTATAATGTGTGGAAAGCCAACATACAAGATGTGGAAAGCCCACATATAAGGCGTGGGAAGTCTACAGATAAGGTGTGGAAAGCCCACATATAAATCGTAAACGAATGCTAAAACAAGAATAAAATGAAATTAATTTAGTATCTTTGTAGCATCTTTAAGTATTATAATATTAGAAATGTGATACCGACAAAACCATAGATTGAACAACATGATAGGAACTAAAAACGTAAAAAACACGGTCTTCGTAATTGTATTATTGCTGTGTTCAATAGCCATGAATGCGTCTCCAGCATGGCCAGGGGTAACCAAAAGCCTACTACTAAAAGACGGAACGACAGTCAAAGCACACCTTAGTGGAGACGAACATGCCAAATATTGGCTGACAGATGACAAGCGAATCTTTGCTTATGAGCCCGTAAACGGAGTATATACAGAGCTCTCTGAAGCACCCAAACCCAAGGATTTCATTATGACAAGACCTGCTTCCCGTATCGGAGGAACCGTCCAGAAGGTTTCAGGAAAGCGCAAGTCATTGGTCGTATTGGTCTCTTTTGCCGATCAAGACTTCTCTGTCAGCGATCCAAAGACCCTCTATCAGCACGTACTTAACGGCAAAGACTATAAGAATGGTAACTTTAACGGTTCTGCACGAGACTATTTCCTGGCACAAAGTCAAGGTAAATTCGATGTGACTTTCGATGTTGTAGGTCCTGTAAAGCTATCAAAAGGATACGCAAAGTACGGATATAACAACAACGGACGCGATGCTGCGCCAGAGGAAATGGTAACAGAAGCACTCAAAAAAGTAGCCTCTCAGGTTAATTTCAAGGACTATGACTGGGACGGAGACGGTGTTGCGGAGAACATTATGTTTGTATATGCAGGCCACGGAGAGGCTGATACGGGAGAAGCTGACCGCATCTGGCCACACCAATGGTCACTGGTTTACTACCAAGGATACACCCAACGCTTCCCCACTGGTGAGGCAAATACCTACGCATGTGCGCCAGAGCTCAACTCAAACGGCGATGTTGCAGGTGTCGGAATCTTCTGTCATGAGTATTCACATGGCCTTGGTCTCCCTGATTTATACAACACTGCAAGCTCAGGTGACTATGGTCCAGCCTACTATAGTATAATGTCTATAGGCAGTTACTTGGGCAATGGATACAAGCCATGTAACTATTCTGCATACGAAAAGAACTTCGTTGGATGGGTGAAACTCGAAGAATTGAAGTCGGGAGAATACAAAAACGTTGCCACAACGAACAAAAACGGCAAGGCATTCGTTGTCTATAACCAGACCAATCGTAACCAATATTACATCCTGGAGAACCGAGAAAGAGAGTCATGGGACATCTATTATCCTGTTCAAGGACTGGTGATGACAAGCATAGACTACAACAGTAACACGTGGGCTAACAACACTGTGAACAATGATCCACAACGATATGGTGTTGCAATGCACCAAGGACAGAAGGGAGAAAAGCTCTATAACTATACTCTTAGCAACACAAGTATCAACGCCAACGGTACGTTGAACTTCTTAATCACGGGCACAGACACTCCTACTCCATCGGGAGAAACGACTGTATTCAGCGAGTCTTTCGATAATTGTAACGGCACTGGCGGCAACGATGGGCAATGGGATGGCGACACTTTCTCTGCCACATTCAATCCCGATAACAGTGGATGGTATTGCGACTATCAAGGTTCGGGCTATCAATGTGGAAGCTTTGGCTATCCAGACAAGGACTATACGCTCTATCTTCCACAGTTCAATGCCAACGGACAATGCAAGATTTCCTTCAAGGCAGCAGGTATTGAATCGGACAATGCTACCCTATCCATGGTCATAAACGGTGCAGCAGGTAACCCAATACATTTGAAAAAGAATACGCTGAAAGGCTATAACGGTACGTTCGACTCCAACGAAACAACGACGATAACCTTCAGACTACATGGTCAGATAGTATTGGATGATGTGAAAATCGTATTAACTGGGAAGCCAACAAAGATTGATGGCGTTGTCAATGTCACCCCAACCGAGCCACAGAAAGTCTATGATCTGCAGGGAAGATACGTAGGTAAAGACACGAAGAGTCTGCCGAAAGGCATATATATAATAGGTGGAAAGAAAGTCGTTGTGAGATAAACACAAAGCTTTCAGCCGTCATAGAAAACCCTAACATCAGAAGAATGAATCGGTAAAGAACAACCATTGTTGTAAAACTAATTCACATCTGCATTTTAAAAGACGCCCTTTTGCGTTCTAAAAGACGCCCTTTTGCATGGTAAAAGGGCGTCTTTTGATGTGTAAAAGGTGCCCTTTTGAATCGCAAAAGGGCACCTTTTACTTTGCCTTTTATAACCTATTGACAATCTGATGGTTACAAAGCAGGAAATAAACCGTTTTCTACTATATTGCAGGGAAAACCCTACTAAATATTGTAAGATTATTTCTAAACACATAATATCTTATCCTTGAGTATACAGAACCCCCATACGTATCTCTTTAAAAGCAAGCATACAGAAGCCGTTTATTCACAATATAAAATCTAAACCATGGACCTCAGAAGGCGCTTTCATCAACATTGTCATCCCCCATCATTCCCTTTTCAGCAACAGGAACTTTGGATATAAATGTTATTTTACCTAACAAAGGATAAAATATTTCTGTTTTATCAACATCTATTTCACCCATTTACCAATATTTATTAATATCTTTGCAAAGAAGATAGAGTTGAAAAGAGAAATCCAAACACATGGAAAGAGACCAGCAAATCATTCGAACCAGTATCGTAGGCATCGTTGCCAACGTACTCTTGGCAGGTTTCAAGGCAGCTGTAGGACTGCACACGCCCTCTACAACACTATTGATCACAACGCTTTAGAGAACAAATAACTTTAACCATAACTAATAAACACAATGAAAAGAATCTTTATCCTATTACTATTAACAATCAGTCTGAATGCTGTTGCACAGGATTTCAAACAATACTTTGACGATGCAACACTGCGAATCGACTACATTTTCTCTGGTAATGCCAAGCATCAGGCAATTGCAGTAGATGAACTTTACCGCCTTCCACATTGGTTCGGGAAGCACGAAAGACTGTCGGAACTGCCCATAGAGGGCAACGGTCAGATCACCGTTCGCGATCATCGTACACAGAAAGTCATCTATCGTAATTCCTTCTCTACCCTCTTTCAGGAGTGGCTTACGTACGATGAAGCCAAGAAACCAAGCAGTAAATCATTTGAAAACGTCTTTCTTGTACCTTATCCAAAGGACTCTGCCGACGTGACTGTTGAACTTCGGAACAACAGAAGAGAGGTGACTGTCTCCATGACACACCTTGTTGCACCACAAGATATCCTCATTCGACACATGGGAGAACGCAATGTCACACCGTACGAGACGCTCCAGCAGGCAGCAGACCCTTCCCGTTGCATACACATTGCATACATTGCTGAAGGATATACGGAGGCTGAAATGCCCGTATTCATTAAGGATTGCCGCATCGCAATGGAAGCTCTTTTTGCTCATGAGCCCTTTAAATCAATGCGTCAACGCTTCAATATCATTGCCGTAAAAGCCCCATCAGCAGAGAGTGGAACGTCTGAACCATCGAAAGGAATATGGAAAAACACTGCTCTACATTCACATTTCGACACCTTCTACAGTGACCGTTATTTGACAACACTGCATCTAAAAGACCTTCATAACTGGTTGGCTGGTACGCCATATGAACACATTATCGTACTGGTTAACACAGAAAAATACGGAGGTGGTGGTATATTGAACTCATATAACCTATCTATGGCACACAATGATTACTTCAAACCAGTCGTAGTTCATGAGTTCGGACACTCCTTTGCAGGCTTAGGCGATGAGTATGCATACGAGAAAGAGACCATAAACATGTATCCAACAGATGTTGAACCATGGGAACCTAACCTGACAACACTCGTTGATTTCCACGGAAAATGGGAGAATCTCATCAATAAGAAAACCCCAATTCCAACACCACAACCCGCTGATCTTGACAAACCTAACGCCCGTCGGGACAAGTGGAAGATAGGTGCTTATGAGCCAGCAGGCTATGCTCAGCATGGAGTTTATCGTGGATTCCCCGATTGTAGGATGCGAACCAACGTTCATCCAGAGTTCTGTCCGGTATGTACGCAGGCTCTTACACGCCTCATTCAGTTCTATACAGGGGAATAAACAGAATACGTTTCTGATGCAGATGAGTCCGTATTGGGAACAAAGTGGTTTGATATTGAGAACAAAACCATTTAATATTGAAGATTGAATAGTTCTATATTCAGAATTAGACCGTTTGATATTGAAGATTGAATAGTTTAATATTGAGATTTTAGCTGTTCTGTATTCAGATTAGAATCGTTCGATGTTGAGATTAGAATCGGTCAACATTGAGATTTGATTCGTTCGATATTAAGAAATTAACCCATTTATTTTGGGAAATAAGCCATAAGAAAAGACCGCAGTATTCACGAACGAACACTGCGGTTTTTAACTTTTTTTTATTGCTATATAAAGGTTATATCGCTAAAAAATGGTAACTTTGTGCGAATTTAATCAGTAAGTCGTGACTAAAGATATAGTCAAAAAAAAGGTTCGGGATATCTTAGATGGATATCTCGAAGTTAATAATCATCGTAAGACATCAGAGCGATATGCCATCTTGGATGCCGTCTATGACATCGGAGGACACTTCTCTCTGGATGAGTTAGGAGCAGAGTTAGAGGCTCGGAACTTCCGTGTCTCACGTGCTACATTATATAATACTATGCGACTCTTCATAGAGTTGCGCCTCGTTGTCAGACATCGTTTCATAGGTCAAACCAAGTATGAAGCATGTTATGCCAACGAAGATCACATCCATCAAATATGTACTGTATGTGGCAAAGTAACGGAGATTGAGTCTCCAGAGATTGCCGATGCCATCAAAGAAACAAAGCTTTATCGCTTCAGAAAGGATGGCTTCTCACTTTATATCTATGGTATATGTTCCCGTTGTCAGGCTGCTATTTCGCGCCAACGCAATAAGCTTCTGACACAGAAACAAGATAAAAACTCACAGAAAAGCAAATGAACACAGGTAAAGTTGACGTCCTGTTGGGTCTCCAATGGGGTGATGAAGGTAAAGGAAAGGTTGTCGATGTGCTGACACCCCGTTACGATGTAGTGGCCAGATTCCAAGGAGGTCCTAACGCAGGGCATACGTTGGAGTTCGAAGATCAGAAGTATGTGCTCCGCTCAATACCGTCTGGTATCTTCCAAGGGGGTAAGGTTAACATCATTGGTAATGGTGTTGTGCTGGCTCCAGACTTGTTTATGGGTGAGGCAAAGGACCTGGAAAAGAGTGGACATCCACTCAAAGAGCGTCTTAAAATATCAAAGAAAGCCCACCTTATCATGCCTACTCACCGCATTCTTGACCGTGCTTACGAGGCTGCAAAGGGCAAAAACAAGGTTGGAACGACTGGAAAAGGCATCGGACCAACGTACACTGACAAGGTAAGTCGCAATGGTTTGCGCGTAGGAGATATCCTTTCCGACTTCGATCGCAAGTATTCTGAGCACAAAGAACGCCATATGAAGATGCTTGCAGCACTTGGTTGGACTGACTTTGAGGGCTTTGAAGAGACTGAAAAGCTGTGGATGGAAGGCATAGAGTACATGAAAGGCTTCCAATTCGTCGACTCTGAGCATGAGATTAACAACCTCTTACGCAGCGGAAAGAACATCCTTTGCGAAGGAGCACAGGGCACAATGCTTGACGTTGACTTTGGTTCTTACCCCTTCGTAACCTCCTCTAACACCATTTGTGCTGGTGCTTGCACAGGCTTAGGCATTGGTCCTAACAAGGTAGGGAACGTATATGGCATTATGAAAGCTTATTGTACACGTGTCGGAGCAGGTCCTTTCCCAACGGAATTGTTTGATGAAACAGGTAAGAAGATACGTGACCTTGGTCATGAATATGGTGCCGTTACAGGGCGTGAACGCCGTTGTGGATGGATTGATCTTGTACAACTTCGCTACTCAGTGATGGTTGATGGCGTCACAGAACTCATCATGATGAAGAGTGATGTGTTAGACAGTTTCGAGACAATCAAGGCTTGTGTAGCTTACGAACTGCCTGATGGTACACGCACAGAGGAGTTCCCTTACGAGATAGATGACGTCAAACCAATCTATAAAGAGCTGCCAGGTTGGAAGCAAGACATGACCAAATGCAAGTCGGAAGATGAATTCCCACAGGCATTCCGTGACTATGTGAGCTTCTTAGAACAGTATCTTGAGACGCGAATCGGCATCATCTCTATCGGTCCTGACCGTGAGCAGACGATTGTAAGGAAGTAAAATAACTGTGAATAGTTGACGAGTTGACAGGTTAATAAGTTGGTAAGTCAAGTGTTTAGTAGCTCAATTGGCAGGTAAATAGTCGACAAGTTGATGCTGAATAAGTGGATAAGTCGAGTCTTTAGTTGGTTAATTGAAGTGCGAAAAGCTGATAAGTAGACAGACAAAATGTACAATTGAATCTGCAAAATACAGTAATCAGAAACACAGAACAAGGCATTTGACGGAACATCCATAGCCCTTTCGAGTCCTCAACAACAAGGAAAGAGGATATAAAACAAGGCTTTTAGCGGAACATCCATAGCCCTTTCGAGTCCTCAACAACAAGGGAAAAGGATATAAAACAAGGCATTTGATGGAACATACATAGCCTTTTCGAGTCCTCAACAACACGGGAAAGGGATATAAAACAAGGCTCTTGATGGAACATCCATAGCCCTTTCGAGTCCTCAACAACAAGGGAAAAGGATATAGAACAAGGCTCTTGACGGAACATCCATAGCCTTTTCAACTCCTCAACAACCAAAGAAAAAACCTCCAAGAGGCTTTCTTTAACTTCAAAAAAATAATAAAAAGAATGGCAAACAAACCCTCCATACCCAAGGGAACACGTGATTTCGGTCCCGAGGAAATGGCTAAAAGAAATTATATCTTCGACACTATAAAGCAAGTTTATGCCCTTTACGGCTTCCAACAGATTGAGACTCCAGCAATGGAGACCCTCCATACGCTGATGGGAAAGTACGGTGAGGAAGGTGATAAGCTGCTTTTTAAGATTCTAAACTCAGGAGATTACCTCAAATCGGTCAGTGATGACGAGCTGAAAGAGCGTAATACGCTCAAGATGCAGACCAAACTCTGCGAGAAAGGACTACGTTATGACCTCACAGTTCCCTTTGCTCGCTATGTTGTTATGCATCGTGAAGAGCTCCAACTGCCGTTCAAACGCTATCAGATTCAGCCCGTTTGGCGTGCAGACCGCCCACAAAAGGGACGTTATCGTGAGTTCTATCAGTGTGATGCAGACGTCGTTGGGTCCGACTCTTTGCTCAATGAAGTGGAGCTAATGCAGATTGTTGACACCGTATTTACTAAGTTTGGCGTACGCGTTCAGATAAAGATCAACAACCGAAAAATACTCACCGGCATTGCAGAAGTAATGGGTGAGAAAGATAAGATAGTAGATATCACCGTTGCAATAGACAAACTTGACAAGATAGGACTCGACAATGTCAATGCCGAACTACGTGAGAATGGTATCTCAGAGGAAGCCATTGCCAAGCTACAGCCCATCATTAAGCTTGAAGGAAGCAACGATGAGAAGCTTGATGTCATTGCAGAAGTACTAAAAGAGAGCGAGATTGGACTCAAAGGCGTTGAGGAAACGCGCTTCATTCTTGACACTTTGAAGACATCATGGTTGAACAATGAAATACAACTTGACCTCACTTTGGCTCGCGGACTGAACTATTACACAGGTGCAATATTCGAAGTTAAGGCACTGGATGTGCAGATTGGCTCCATAACTGGTGGTGGTCGCTATGACAATCTCACGGGAATCTTCGGCATGCCAGGGCTCTCTGGTGTTGGCATTAGCTTCGGTGCAGACCGTATTTATGATGTTCTTAACACCTTAGACCTCTACCCTAAAGAGAGTGTTCAGGGTACTCAACTCCTCTTTATCAACTTTGGTGAGAAGGAAACAGCCTACTGTCTGCCTATCATTGCAGCTGCTCGACGTGCCGGAATACGTACGGAGATGTTCCCAGACAGTGCAAAAATGAAGAAACAGATGAGCTATGCCAATGCCAAAAACATTGGTTTCGTTGCCCTTGCAGGCGAAACTGAAATGCAGGAAGGCAAGATAACACTGAAGAATATGTCCACAGGTGAACAGGAACTAGTCACACCTGAGGAGCTAATCAATAGATTTTAAAGGTTCTCCCCCTCCCTAATTTAAGGGAGAGGGGGGCTTTTTTTTTGAATAATTTGTATCCATATAGTTGATTAACAAGATACAAACGGCAACAAACTACATTAACCTCTACCAATGAAGAAAGCCCTTTTACTTTGTTTTCTATTATCGGGTTGGATACTTTCAGCCCTCGGTCAGGCATCATTTAACATCGATGGCTTTTCAAAACAATACTATGGAAAGGTTTATTTTGCTGATACATCCGCACTTACTTCTGCTGGTTGGGTAGAAGTTTATGACCGTATTACGAACAAGAAACTCATCCACGTGGATGCAGATGAGCTCTCATTCGACCTTCATGATGGGGAGATTAAGCCTAACATAGCTGAGATTCCTTATGGAGAATACAGTGTCTTGCTCTATCAAGATTATAATTTTGACGGTAAAAAGGACTTTGCCATCATGGACGGGTTCAACAGTTGCTATCAAGGACCATCCTTTCTGATCTATTTAGCAACGGAGAATGGCTTTCAATTTAGTGGCGATTTCACGGAATTAGCCCAGGATTTCTGTGGAATGTTCAGCGTAGATTATAAAGAAAAGACGTTATCTACGATGACGAAAGATGGTTGTTGCTGGCACCAGTTCTCAAAATATATTGTAGAGGATAACAAGCCTAAACTTATCAGAACATTCACTGATAACCTAAAAAACGACCCTCTTCGCATTCAAACAACTGAAGAATGGGATGGTAAAAAGATGGTTGAGAGCGTATCAACTAGCATAAACCTTAAGAGTGAGAGCGTTGAAAACTATTTCAAGTTTCATGTAGATGCGATGAACAAGAGTATCATTCTTTATAATAAGAATGGTCATACGCTCAATTATGCCATCATGGATGACAAGAAAAATGTAGAGTTCTACTATCCTTCTGATGATTCCGACCAATCAGAAGAGTTCACCTATAACAAGGAAACGGGCAGCGTTTCTTTCGAGAATAAGGATACCTCTTACACCATTTATGAGAAGTCTGGCAAGTTAGGCATCAACATTACCTATAAAGGGAAGACCCATCAGTGGGTTGGAAATCCCAAAAGTAGAAAAGGAAGCATCGGGAAACTGTTAAGAGTTAAGTTGGATAATGTCGTCTATCAATAATCAAATGGTTAGTAATCCCTCAGTTGTCACTTCTCAAACTCCGCATTATCTCACCACACATGACAGCCGATAAGGAAGAGAAAACGTACAGCGAATCCCGCATGAAAGACCCTTTCAGAACCCAAAGACAAAGAAACACCAACAGGGAAAACAACTTTACAAAAATCAATCGACGATTAGCAGTAAAACGAAAGAAAACCAATAAAAACCGACTTTGTAACTCATAGGATATCAAAGGGTTATGAAGAGGCTTTCAAAAGACGCCCTTTTGCATTGTAAAAGGGCGTCTTTTACATGTCAAAAGGGCATCTTTTACAACGTAAAAGGTGCCCTTTTGCAACGCAAAAGAGCACCTTTCAAAATATAATTGTGAATTAATCTTACATTGATTACTTCTTAAACCGTTTTCAAACGTATAGAGAACAACATCAGAATGGGTCAGGTATCCTTCGGAAGAAGACCTGACAAGTCGTTACATCTCATAATCCTTAGCCAGTCCACCAGCACTTGTCTCCTTATAAAGGGACGGAATGTCATGTCCCGTCTGCTTCATAACCTCAACCACACGGTCGAAGGAAACACGGTGTTGACCGTCACTGAACGTTGCATAAAGCTGTGCATCAAGAGCCCGACAAGCAGCAAAGGCATTGCGTTCGATACAAGGAATCTGCACAAGACCACACACTGGGTCGCACGTCATACCAAGGTGATGCTCCAAACCCATCTCTGCTGCATATTCAATCTGTGAAGGACTACCGCCAAACAGTTGGCAAGAAGCAGCTGAAGCCATGGCACATGCCACACCAACCTCGCCTTGACAGCCCACTTCAGCACCTGATATGGAAGCATTATACTTCACTATGTTACCGAACAATCCAGCTGTTGCTAGTGCGTGAAGAACCTTTGTTTCAGAGAAATCATGTCCCTTTGCAAGATGATAAAGTACTGCTGGAACAACGCCACATGCCCCACATGTCGGTGCAGTAACAATCGTTCCGCCTGATGCATTCTCCTCACTCACAGCCAAAGCATAGGAATAAACCATTCCACGACTTTGCAAAGACGGTTTGTAACCACGTGCCTTAACATAATAAGTTGCTGCCTTACGTGCAAGATTCAATGGACCGGGCAAAGCCCCTTCACTGTCCAATCCCCGTTCAACAGCAGCCTGCATGGTGTACCAAACCTCACGAAGATAATCCCAGAAGTCGTCATCTTCACACTGTTTCACATACTCCCAGTAGCCACGTCCGTGATGTTCGCACCATGCTTGTATGTCTTTCAGCGTGTGAAGGTCGTATACTGAGGTGGTAGTAAAGTAATCTCCCTCTGCTTTTCCTTCTGAAAGAGCACCTCCACCAACGCTATATACCGTCCATTCATCCGTTGGTTTAGCATCAGAACCAAACGAACGGAAAAGCATACCATTAGGATGATAAGGCAGAAAGACCTCGGGTTCCCACACAATCTCCACTGGTGCCACCTTCTTCAGTACGTCAATGATAGCCTTATCCGTCATGTGTCCCTTTCCCGTAGCAGCCAGGCTGCCATACAAAGTCACCTCAAAGCGCGCTGCTTCGGGGTGTCTACCAGCGAAAATGACGGCTGCTCGCTGTGGTCCCATCGTATGACTGCTTGACGGTCCCTTACCTATTCTGAATATTTCGCTTAATGATTCCATTCTTCTTTATCCTCAATACAATTCTTTTATTGGGTTACAAAAATACAAAAAAATACATCAATACGACCGATATATAGGGAAAAAGATAAGTAACATCATATCTTTTTAGTACCTTTGCGCCGTTCCATACACTATAAAAATGAAACGGATAACAGTCATAATGCTATGTACGTTGTTGCTGACAAGCGCATGTACAAACAAAAAAGCTACCGAAGAACCTAAGAAAGAGGTTCTCGACACCATTCCAATGCTGGTGACGCAGGTGCAACAAAGCTCACGTCTCTACACTACGGAATATCGTATTCACAAGATTATCACACATGACGACGAGATGAAACTGTCTGGTTCGATCATGAAAAAGGACTTCAGTGTCAACCTTCCGTTGGGCGAACGCCGCATAGCTATCCCTATGGATGCCACGCTGAAGGCATATATTGACATGTCAACCTTCAGTGAAAAGAACATACAAAAGGATGGAAAGAAACTCATTGTCACCCTACCCGATCCGAAGATTGTGCTCACTTCAACGAAGATTGACCACAAGGGGGTGAAGGAATACGTTGCTCTGACGCGCCGAAACTTCACCGATGCCGAGCTGACAAGCTATGAAGCGCAGGGAAGGAAGCAGATATTGAATGCTATTCCACAAATGGGTATCATCCAGCAGGCACAGGAAAGTGCTGCACGACAACTCGTTCCGATCTTCACAACGATGGGATATAAGGATGCAGACATCACTATTTCGTTCCGAAAGAAGTTTACTCTGCATGATCTTCCATCATTACTTGACACAAGAAAGGAGGGCTAAAACGATGGAAAAGAAAACTGAAAAAGAAACCAGAAAGCAGAACCAGAACAGTCTGCAAAGCTATAAAGAACGCTCGTCGAAGGGTTTTACACCTCGACTATTGGCTATTTTGCTTACCCCATTGGTTATCATTGCCATTGTGGGAGGTGTCATCTGGTATCTCAACTCCAGCAATTCACTGGGCTTAAGTACTGATGATCACATCGATATCACGCCTACACAGATACAGGAAATACAGAATATAGGACAGTGGGAGTTCCTTTCTATTAACGATGAAGAGCTCATTGACACCGTCAGTCGTGGCTTTTTCTCTGACAGTGAGCTGGTTCGTATCTATTACGGAACCGTTCGTCTGGGTATAGACCTTCGTCAGGCAGGTCCCCAATGGTTACATGTTGAAGGTGACAGCATCATCGCTATGCTCCCACCGATCACACTTCTCGAGCGAAACTTCATTGATGAAGCACGCACACGGTCGTTCTTTGAGAAAGGAACATGGACCGATGGCGACAGAGAACAGCTCTACAAACGTGCTTACAGGAAGATGTTAAAACGTTGTTTTACACCTGAAAACATCAAGATAGCAGAAGAAAATGCACGTCAACAGTTCATGCAGTTCCTCCGTTCTATGGGATATAAAAAGATAAGAGTTGGTTTTGCAACCGACAGAAAATGATGTAAGTCATTGTAATACCACATCATTAGCATCATAAGACAAGGAGAATAACAAAGGATAATGTCACTGTCAGAATCACAACAACACGTAGAAAGCATGACAGAAGGCGCCCCTTCACGCGCCATTATTAGGTTTGCCATACCGCTCATTCTCGGTTATTTATTACAACAAATGTACCTGATTATTGATGCTGCAATAGTGGGTCGATGGATAGGGGTGGGTGCATTGGCTGCCGTGGGAGCATCCAGTAGTATCATGTTCCTTGTCATGGGCTTCTGCAACGGGTCCTGTGCAGGCTTCGCTATACCTGTAGCACAGGCGTTCGGAACGCGTAAACTCCAACGAGTAAAGACTGGTGTGAATGATTCTATGTGGATTATGCTGGCATATTTTGCCCTTACCGTCATCATCATCTACCCCTTTGCAGACGAGATGATGATGCTTTTCGTCAATGGAAATGAGCAGGAAGTAATCAACAATGCAGCACGATTGATGCGTATTTGTAACTGGTTCTATCCTTCTTTGGGCGTTCTTGTTATCCTCAGATACAGTATTCAAGGCCTTGGATACAGTAACTTAAGCATGATGAGTGGCGTCATGGAGATGATAGCACGCTGTGGTGTGAGTATCTGGTTGGTACCTGCACTGGCATGGACGGGCGTTTGTTATGCCGATCCTGTAGCCTGGGTAATGGCTGATCTGTTCCTTATTCCTGCCTATTTATGGCTCATGAGAAGACTAAAGAGACAACTCGGATAGTGTTTTTATCGCCTCTTTCATGTCTTCAGCAAACCTGTTATGCGTGAGAAGGAACTCCTCTCGCCCATTGGCTAACCGTTTATAAAGCTCAGGACTCATCTCATCAACATACGAACTGATGGCATATTCAATGTCATCCTTTTGTCGTTCACTGTGTGAATAGGCATAAACCTGATACTTCTGATGGAAGAAACAGTAAGCCGACTCTATACTATCTTTTGTTATCATAAGCTCATTCTTAAAGGAATTACTCCTTATCTGATTTATAAAACGAATCAAAACTCGGTTGAAAAGAACTTCCAAAGCGGTGCAACCATCAGTGCTTGGATGAACTCACCACGTATCAACATCTGTTTAACTTCCTGCTTTGGACATAAGAGAACATCAATATCTTCCGTATCATCCAGATGCTGTTCGCAGGTTTTTCTCACCTTTTTGGCATAGAAACAATGGCAAAGATTATCCATAACACCAGGGTTTGGAGCTACAGTCATTATCTCTTTCCACTCTCCACCAGTGTAACCTGTCTCCTCTTCAAGCTCACGTTGTGCTGCCTCTAAGGGTGTCTCACCTTCTTCCATCACACCAGCACAGATCTCAGTAGACACTATGTCCAGTCCATGTCGGTACTGTCTCTCTAAGATAATATCCCCTTCTTCGGTCTCTGCAATGACATTTACCCATGAAGGATATGACAGAACGTAATATTCTTCATGCACTCTGCCGTCTGGCAACTGCACCTTATCACATCTGACTCGCATCCATGGACGGTCAATAAGCTGCTTGGAAGAAAGCGTTTTCCACTTCATTTCCTCGTTATTTCTTAGCTTTTTATCCTTTGTCATGCCTACTAACATTGTTCTTTTGTTGGTACAAAGATATCATTTCCTACCTTAATAAACAAATAAATCAATGCTTTAAAGAGGGGTAAAGGGGGTATTTTATAGAAAGAAAGAGGTAAAATGTCGAAAAGATTTCGCATTAATTGACAACCAACTCACGACATTTTCACTATCTTTGTACAGGAGATAATAGGGGGAAATCTGCTATCCCATATACTCAAACCTAACCATTTAGCCCTTGAAACATAGGGAAAAGAAAGGAGAACTCTATGATGAAACGCAAAGCAAAGATGCACAATGAACATGAATTCGACCTGGATAACATCTATCAAGACGATGAACGCCAGATTGATATTGCGACCGATCATCCGTTTGAAGTGCTACATAGATAGACATCTGATACTATGTCATGTCGCATTTCTGTAAATCAGACCTTCGTCTTCGGATGAGATAACTGTCTGTGCCCTGCACTTTTACCATAATATACGGCAGTAACAGTACAATGATGTAAGGCCTTCTGAAGAAGTATTGGCTCCTCTTTCAACAGGAAAGAATTATGATGGAGCCCTTCACGGCATTCGTTTCTGATGTCATTATTGTGGAGTGTACAGGGCATTTGTTTGTATAATACGTAGCTTTAGCACCATTTCTGTATTGTCCCAAATGGTGTTTTAAATGCCAATGAACCAACAACACACTGTTCTAATGTTGTTTTTCCTATTCCTTTTTTATATGTTTTAAAGACCAATAGACCAATAAAACACAATCATCGTCTGCTTATCCAACGTCCTTTTTTCGATATTTTGAAGACCAATAGACCAACAAAACACTATCATTATCTGCTTATTTTATCCCATTCTTATGGTGTTTTCAACCCTAATAAACAGACAACACTTGATGAAAATACAAGGAAAATCACATGAATAAATATGAAAATACATTTATATAAATACTTATTTATATGATAAAACCACACCTTTTAACGACCAAAAGTAGACAATAATACACTAATTATTGTTAATAACACACAAAAACAATATATCTATTAAGTTCCATAACATTATTTTTTATTAACTTTGCAGCCGATTATGCCGTCTTAGGCTCAGAACAAGTGCTGGAAAGATGCTCAGCCGCCTGACGGTAAAAACCCGTTTACAATAATAAAATGTACGCAATTGTAGAAATTAACGGTCAGCAGTTCAAGGCTGAGGAGGGCAAGAAGCTCTTCGTAAACCACATCAAAGATGCGGAAGAAGGCAAGACTGTTGAGTTTGACAAGGTGCTGTTGGTAGATAACAACGGTGCTGTCACAGTAGGTGCACCAACTGTTAATGGTGCGAAAGTAGTAGCTGAGGTAGTAGCTCCTTTGGTAAAAGGCGACAAAGTTATCGTGTTTAAGATGAAGCGTCGCAAGGACTACAGAAAGAAGAATGGTCATCGTACACACTTCACTCAGGTAGAAATTAAATCAATTAACGCTTAAAAAGGAGGACTCAAGAATGGCACATAAAAAAGGTGTAGGTAGTTCTAAGAACGGCCGTGAATCAGCTTCAAAGCGTTTAGGTGTTAAGATCTGGGGTGGCCAGAAGATTGTTGCGGGCAACATTATAGTACGTCAGCGCGGCAATAAGCACTTCCCAGGCGAGAATGTTGCACAGGGTAAAGATGACACTTTGTATGCTCTTGCAGACGGAGTTGTCTACTTCCACAAAGGAAAGTTCAACAAGAGCACTGTCTCTGTCCTTTCTGAGGAGGTTTACGCTGCGAAGACTGTAAAGCCTGAAGCTTAAGCGAACAACAAAAAAAACTATTCCAAACAAACAACATAGTCCCGGTTCTCTGCACAGAGACCGGGATTTATGCGTTTATAAGGGCGACGTTTAAAACCTAACTTGACTACTACAAGCATACACATAAGCGGAAACTACTACCCTCCTGCTATCCAATAACAACTCTACTGATAAAGAAACTGTGATTCAATAGATAGAAAACCACGATGTTACAGATGAGAAACTGCTATGCTACAGATAGAAAACAGTGATTCAATAGATAGAAAACTATAACGCGACAGATGAAGAGATAGATATCCAATTGATGGAAAACAGCTATGTTATAGATGGGAAACTGTAACACCGTAGATGAGGAGATTGATATCCAATAGAAGAGAAACTGTAGTGCAACAGATGGGAAGAGCGACACCCACAGATGGGAAACAATGACATGAAAAACCAAGCGTAAGATGATAATTATAGACAGAAGCAACAGCCAATAAGTAATGCTTAAATTGAAGAAGAACACAGATTATGTAAAACTTATTCATGGTATCAAAAGTAGAAGGGCGTCTTTCACATTCTAAAAGATGCCCTTTTGTACTTCAAAAGGGCATCTTTTACCATGCAAAAGGGCGTCTTTTACTATGCAAAAGATGCCCTTTTACTTTGCCCTCTATAACCTATTGATTATCTGAACATTACAAATCGAGAAATTGATCATTTCCTCGTAAAACAGACATGTAGACAGATTGTATTCTGTAAGTATTTTATCAAGCCATTCAAAGAGCCCCTCACCATCATTTTCCAGCAAGAAAACGAACGTGTTACTTTCTGTGTTTATATCACAATAATATCTATAAGTGCAACGTTATAAGTACATGATAAGCAAGAATTTCCCCAAATATATACTCCTACTGCTGTGCTTTGTGAGCAGTCAGATAGCCTTTGGACAATCATTCACACTACAAGGAAAGGTAGCAGACAAGGACGGTAACCCCATTGAACTGGCGTCTGTAATGGTCGTTTCACAAGGAAAACTCTCCATGACCAACCTCAAAGGCGAATTCACTATGCAGCTACAGAGTGAAGACTCTGTCAAGATTCGCTTCTCAATGGTTGGATATAAGACCAAGACAAGGGTACTTCATTGGCCAAAAGGGAAGCAGACTTTACTCGTACAACTCTCTGATGACAGTCAGTTACAAGAGGTAGTTGTTGAGGGAAAAGCCAAACAACACGGTACGACAGAGGAACTTGACGTGAAGAAAACGAAGCAAGGTCCATCGGCAACAGGCAATGCTGTTGAAGAATTAGTACAGACTCAAGCCGGCGTTTCCACCCATTCGGAGCTTTCATCACAGTATAATGTTCGCGGAGGAACCTTCGATGAGAACTCCGTATACATCAATAATGTTGAAGTTTTCCGTCCTTTCCTCGTCAGAAGTGGGCAACAAGAAGGCTTATCAGTCATCAATCCTGACATGGTTGACGGCATCGGATTCTCCACAGGAGGCTTCGAAGCAAAGTATGGGGACAAGATGAGCTCTGCTTTGGACATCACTTACAAACGTCCGAAGAAGACAGAAGCATCCGTTTCAGCCTCCCTTTTAGGTGCCAGTGCTTACCTTGGACTGGCTACAAAGAAGTTTACTTGGACCAATGGTGTGCGCTATAAGACCAATCGTTACCTCCTTGGATCACTCCAAACAGAGGGAGAATACCGCCCATCGTTCCTTGATTACCAGACATATTTATCATGGCAGCCGAACAAACGATGGCAGATTGACTTCATTGGAAATATCTCTGACAATCATTATAACTTCAAACCAGAGGACAGAGAGACCAACTTCGGTACGCTACAGAACGTAAAGAAGTTCAAAGTTTACTTCGATGGACAGGAGAAAGACCTCTTCCGAACCTTCTTCGGATCACTTGCTATCACTCGACATCTTACTCCCCGAACTGACATTTCACTGCTTGCTTCAGCGTTCACAACCCGCGAGCAGGAGCGATATGACATACAAGGACAGTATTGGCTCACACAGACTGAGACGTCAGAGAACCTTGGTGTAGGAACATATATGCAACATTCACGAGACTATCTCAATGCAAACGTGAAGAGCTTGAAGCTCATGATGCAGCACAGAGCAGGCAAACACAAGATTGAAGGTGCGTTGACGTATAAGTTGGAGAAGATTACAGAGAACTCTGCAGAGTACGAATATCGTGATTCAGCAGGCTATAACATACCACATACGGGTAAGGATCTGAAGATGATCTATGCCCTTCGTGCACGTAACGAACTGAATGCTAAACGCTTCGAGACGTATCTTCAGGACACATGGAACTTCCAGACACGTGATTCCATACCCACTCTCTTCACACTGAACTACGGTGTTCGCTTCTCACATTGGAGCTTTAACGGCGAGAGTCTGGTGTCTCCACGTGCAGCACTGACCATCACTCCGGGCTGGAATCGTAACCTTAGCTTCCGCATTGCGGGTGGTCTTTACTATCAAGCTCCGTTCTATAAGGAGTTGAGAGACACCTCTTTGATAAACGGAATCACCTATGCTACACTCAATCAGAAGATAAAAGCGCAGCGTTCTATCCATGCCATAGCCTCTATGTCATACCGTTTCCAGATGCTCGGACGACCGTTTAAGTTCACTGCCGAGGCTTATTACAAAGCTATGTCACGCCTTATCCCCTATTCTGTGGACAATGTGAAGGTCACTTATTACGGCGATCAGAATGCTACAGGCCATACTGCCGGACTCGATTTGAAGCTCTTCGGAGAGTTTGTCCCTGGTGCTGACTCATGGCTAACATTAAGTTTCATGAACACAAGGATGAAGTTGAATGGCAAGACTATCCCTCTTCCAACCGACCAACGATATGCGTTGAACCTCTACTTCACCGACTATTTCCCAGGAACAACACGTTGGCGGATGTCACTGAAGCTTGCATATGCCGACGGATTACCATTCTCTGCACCGCACAAGGAACTGGAAGCAAACCCATTCCGTGCTCCAGCATACAAAAGAGCAGACATAGGTATGAGTTACAGACTGCTGGATAACAGTGACGGAAGCCGTAACACAATCTTCAAAAACATATGGTTGGGCATTGATTGTCTGAACCTTTTCGGAATCAATAACGTCAATTCATATTACTGGGTGACCGACATTGCAGGGCAACAATACGCCGTTCCGAACTATCTTACAGGCAGACAGATCAACGGTAGGGTTACTATCGATTTCTAAAACATACCCTATTAAAAGGTAGCGACTCCATCGTCAACTATCTAAAAACATAAGCAGAGAAAACGAGATGTATGTGTTTTACATATCGTTTTCTCTGCTTTTCTTTTGCTTTCTCCAGTACTTCATGTTGCTTTTGTGCGTGTATAACCATATTATCTAAGCGTGATAAAGTATTATCTAAGCGTGATAATTAATTATCTAAGTCTGATAATACTTTATCACACTTAGATAATTTGAAAACATACACGCCTTATAAAGACAAAACAAGGGCATAAAGAAGACACAAAACGGTATAGACCAGAACAAAAGACCACATATAAACGCAGAAAGGAATACACTTTAAACAGGCGTTAATACCCACTTCCTTGCTTCAACACATGCTTAAATACCATTCGAAAGCTATTCATAAGAGGCAAGAATATGGACAAAAACAAAATAAATCAGGCATATACGCTGGCTTTTATACCATCAGAACACAAAGCTGATCAGACTGTTATACCTTCTCTTATACCATCCAAAACAAATCAAGCTGCAGTAGATTCACTGCAGCTTGATCGTATTTTCACTCATTCAAGTTTTACATTTCAGAAGAGAAAGCACATGCTTCCACCATCCAACACCGTGTTATTCCTCATAGACAGTAGGGTCATTGACACCCGCGTCAGCAAATGCCTCCTTGCGTTCCACACATGTTCCGCACTTGCCACAATGGACATCAGAGCCCTTATAGCAGCTCCATGTCTTGCTATAATCAATCCCTAAAGCAGCGCCACGACGCACAATATCAGCCTTTGTGATATTCGTATAAGGAGCTTCAACCCGTACATTGACAAACGTACCAGCCTCTGTTGCACCATTCATAGCACTGATAAACTCCGGTCGACAGTCTGGATAAATAACGTGATCACCACCATGATTGGCAATATACACCCTCTTCAGCTCATGACTCTCCGCTATTCCCGTTGCTATCGCCAGCATGATTCCGTTTCGGAAAGGTACCACCGTCGACTTCATATTCTCCTCTTCGTAATGTCCTTCAGGTATTGCTGCAGCACCATCCAGCAACGAACTCTTGAAATATTGATGCATAAAAGAGAGCGGAATGGTGATATGTGGGATGCCCAACTTATGACAATGATACTCAGCAAAGGGCAATTCCTTTGCTCCATGGTTCTGTCCGTAATCAAAAGAGATAGCTAAGGCTATCGTTGAAGCCTTGTCATAAAGCAACGTTATGGAGTCGAGTCCACCACTAACGATAATAACTGAATCCTTCATTTCAATCCTATTAAAATTCCTAACACTACACCCAATAACAAAGAAGACCAGTCGTCACCTTGTCAAGTGTAGCCTATTTTAGTACAAAATTACAAAAAAGACAGTATAACACTTCCCTAATCCGCTAAAAATTAGTATTTTTGCGGTAAGATAATTATTACATAATAAATAATAAACAAGACATGAAAATTAACGATTTCAACTTCGCTGGACACAAGGCTATCGTCCGCGTAGACTTCAATGTGCCATTGGATGAGAATGGTAACGTAACCGATGATACCCGTATCCGTGGTGCATTGCCAACTCTTAAGAAGATTCTTGCTGACGGTGGTGCGCTCATTATGATGAGTCACATGGGCAAACCAAAGGGTAAAGTGAAGCCAGAGCTTTCACTCAGCCAGATTGTTAAGAACGTAAGCAAGGCTCTTGGCGTTGACGTAAAGTTTGCTAAAGACGCAGGAAATGCTGAAGCTGAGGCTGCAGCCTTGAAGGGTGGAGAGGCTCTTTTGCTTGAGAATCTTCGCTATTATCCTGAGGAAGAGGGTAAGCCAGTTGGTGTTGAGAAGGGCACACCAGAGTATGATGCTGCAAAGAAGGAGATGAAAGAGCGTCAGAAAGAGTTCGCTAAGAAGCTCGCTTCATACGCTGATGTATATGTAAATGACGCTTTCGGTACTGCACACCGTAAGCATGCTTCTACTGCAGTGATAGCTGATTACTTCGATGCAGACCACAAGATGCTCGGTTATCTTATGGAAAAAGAAGTTACAGCCATTGAGAATGTGCTGAAGAATGCTAAACATCCATTCACAGCTATCATCGGTGGATCAAAGGTTAGTTCAAAGCTTGGTGTTATTAAGAACCTCCTTGACAAGGTTGATAACCTCATCATCGGTGGTGGTATGGGCTATACTTTCATCAAAGCACAGGGTGGTAAGATCGGTAAGTCACTCCATGAGGATGACTTGATGCCTGAGGCATTGAACGTAATTGCTGCTGCTAAGGAGAAGGGTGTAAACCTTTCACTGTCTGTTGCTACTGTTTGTGGTAAGGATTTCTCAAACGATACAGAGCGTAAAGTATTCCCAATCGATCAGATTCCTGATGAATGGGAAGGTATGGACGCATCTGAAGAGAGTATCGCAGCATGGAAGAAGATCATCATGGACTCTAAAACAATCCTTTGGAATGGTCCTGTTGGTGTCTTCGAGTTCGAGAACTTCGCAAAGGGTACTGGCGAAATCGCTAAGGCTGTAGCACAGGCTACACAGGAGAATGGTGCTTACTCACTCGTTGGTGGTGGTGACTCTGTTGCTGCTGTCAATAAGTTCGGTCTTGCTGATAAGGTTTCTTACGTTTCAACTGGTGGTGGTGCAATGCTCGAAGCCATTGAAGGTAAGGTTCTTCCAGGCGTAGCTGCTATTGAGAAGTAACATTAAAGAAGGAGAATTAATCCTCTCATCATAACGGAAAAGCCGCTACTTCATCACGAGGCAGCGGCTCTTTTTATTCTTATAAAAGCATAAATCAATCTGTCTTTACCTTACTTGAATCCCTCCTTCTATCCTTACTGTGAAAGCAAGTTCAGCTTGTTTACAAAAGAAATATTTATTCAACAGGTAAGAATGGATTATATATTAGGACCGATTATAATACGCTCTGAAAAGAAAACATCCCTCAGTCTACATTAGATATTCATAAAGTAACTACAAGTTTAAATCTTTAAGGTATAACAAAGGAAAGATAATAAGATTCCAACAGCTTAATACCAAATTCTATTCTATCATGGAGAAAGGAAAAAACATAAGAACAATGGATAAGTGGACATTGTTTAATAAGACAAATAAGAGTAAACTATTTGTTCTCATAAACAGTTTTGCAGTAGTACTTCTGCTAACAAGTTTCTTTGCAGAGAAGATATTTCCAGGCTTGAAAGATGCAAATATATTCATGAAAGGTATATGGGAAATAGGGCTATGGGTGGCACTTATTATCATGTTCCTAAGAGAACTCTATGTTTTAATAAGGGATTTATGCACTGAAGAAGAACGGTTGTTGCATATGGTAGCTTGGCTAAGATTCTGTATAATGACAGCTATATATAGCGGTTTTGCCTATTGGAATATCACAACTTATGGTAATATAGATAACTTCCTAACATTAATCAGAAGTTATTTCTCTTGATAATAGGAGGTAAGTCTGTTTATTTTGCTGTATTTTGTAGCATATATCTTCTTCGTTTCTTTGCAGGAATGAACAACTTCAGTAGAGCTTATGAGGAGCAATATTAGATTTGCTGTCACTACTGTCATGTGATATACCTATTAAAACATACTTATTATCAGCATATTACACAATATGTTAAAAGTGACAGGAAAGTAAATTAAAACATTGTTGACCTTTAAGCTGGTTATCAGATATAATTTAAGGCTGAACTCCTCATATGGAATTCAGCCTTTTGGGTAGTCTTTATACAAAAGCAGAAGATGCCCTTTTGCGTTGCAAAAGGCTGTCTTCTACAATGCAAAAGGGCATCTATTAAATTTGAAAGGAGATTTGATTTTACAATAAGAACTTATTAAGTCCTTTCTCCACTATGGTGACTGATCGTGCAGAACAGTCTCAGCCGTCACCTTACTTAGTAGGCATGAGGAATCTATCTCCTGTCTGCTTAACGATCTGTTGCTTGAAATAATTGCTGTAACCAGGACGCTTAACACGTTCGCCAAGCCCCGTCTTCGTACGAAGGAACTGACCATCTTTCTCTGGTTTGATAGTCATATCATTGAATTTCACAATGAGATAGGTTGCCAACTGGCGCCAACGAGCTATCATCTCATCACTCTTCTCAACAGAATAGTCATTAAGATACTTCACGGCAGCTGCCTTGTCAGAGTTATAAAGCGACAAAGCTTTCTCTTCAACACCCTTTTGTGCTGCGAAATAAGAGTTCTCCAAAGAGTCACGAACCTCCTTTAAGGCTGGGAAAAGCTGTGAATAACGTGGATAAACCATGTTACTTACCCAGTTGCAAACCCAGAAAGCATTCTTATCAGAGAAGGTAACGGCGTCAGCACCAGGTGTATTGAAGCACTCAGCACGAACAGTATTGCTACAATAGATAGGAACGTAAGCAACCATATTCCCATCATCATTGCCAAACCACAGTATACCACCGATCTCACGAGGCAACCATGAACGCAGTTGGGCTACATAAGAGAAGCCGGTCTGCTGTGTTGAAGTTGGTCGTTCGTTGAAGTATTTCTTTCCATCCACCTCATATTGCAGTGGTGTTGGACGATAAGGACAATCCCAGATACCCTGTGCAATGTCATTGTCGAGTGCTAAAGCTGTTCCCTCATAGTGGTCGCGCATGCAGTTTTCCATGATGGCTACATCCAGCTTCTTGTCTGGTTGAATCCACAAAGGCATGTCTTCAGCCTTCGGATCCTTGCCAAGTGCCCATGGCAACCAATGTGACATGTCCTTGAAATGATTGAAGAAGCTCCATACACGGGCATCACACCAACGCCGACCACCAAAGGTTGGCTCAGCATATGCCATCTTCCAGTTGAAATCTTTATCCTTTCCGGTGAACCAACCCTTTGAACGTGCAAAGCTGATGCAGTTCTTTGACGTAATGACTTCAGTATTATAGGTTGAGAACTGACCGATACGGCTCTGGTTAGCATGACCAGAAATCATACCATCAGGTATACGAACAGCAACCCAAACCACCTTTTGTTTCTTGTCGCCACCGCATCCTTGCATCTCAAGCAACCATACTTCATTAGGGTCAGCAATAGTAAATGTCTCGCCTTCTGAGTTATATCCATAGGTCTCAACCAATGAAGTCATTACCTTAATGGCCTCACGTGCAGTCTTACTGCGCTGCAATCCGAGGTACATCAATGAACCATAGTCAATCGTTCCGGTCTTATCAACCATCTCTTCCCTACCCCCGTATGTTGTTTCACCAATGCTTACCTGATACTCATTGATGTTTCCAATGACGTTATAGGTCACTGGTGCTTCAGGGATAAAGCCATGACTCTCATGCGTATCATAATCGATAATCTCCCGACGGTCACCTTTTGCATGCGTTCCGGCAGGATAATGACACAGATTTGTAAACAAACCATAGTCATCAGCATTGTAAGTTACGAGGACAGAACCGTCCTTTGTTGCTCCTTTTGTCGCAATGAAGTTCGTACATGCATTGGCATACGACATCAATGACAGGAAAAACAGTGTGATAAATGTTTTCTTCATAATCTTGATTTTAACGTTAATACTTTATCTTTGTTACAAATTCTCGACGATTGTCACGGTTGTCTACGGCTGAAACCTTCAGTGTTCGCTCCTTACCAGTGCGCTGAACAGGTGTCTCAGTGAGGTCGCAGAAGAAGACTTCCTTGTTCTTTCCGAACTCAAGAAGAATAAATTCTCCGTCTACAGAAGCCTGATAAGCTTTCAGTCCACTGCCTGAATCGGTTATTTTAAAGAACAGATGGCGTGGATCAAGGTTCATCTTTGTAATCAAAGGTGCCGTCTCATCAGATGTAAGGAAGTAGATATCTGACAGTTCACGGAAGCGTCCTTTGACCCAACCATTGGTATAAATGCCGCCACAATAGGCTGACGGACCACCTCCTGCAGCACTATTTCGGGCTGCAATGTAAAGCTTTTCAGGATTACGGATACCATCTTTTGCCTTGATGTTTATCTCTGCATAATTGAATAAAGGATAGGGAGCTTTCGAGAAACTATAGCCCATAGAGAGCGCATTGCCCATTGGAACAGTACGCATCAGCAACCATCCGTCCTTAGCAAGAAGCCCTTTCTGAATGTTCAATCGCACACCATCAGCATTAATACGATTATCTTTCTTACAATAAAGAGGAAGTTCTCCCTCTGGTTTTGCCACAGATGGTATTGCTTGTGGCTCACCATGGACCGTAAATTCCTTCACTGTCTGATTACCAAAGGCATCACTAACCACATAACGAAGGTGATAATCACGTTGCTGATTGAAGTTAATGATACCTCTGTCAGCACCAGCCCGAAGGATGGGAAGCGTGTTTCCAGGTTCAATGAATGACTTCATAAACCATATTTTCGTATGAAGGAAATGGTCATAGTCGCCCCATGAGTTCACCATACGGTTACAACTGACAGGGATATTATTCACATCTGAAGAAAAAACGAGCTTTCCGTCGCAGTAAAGGCGGGTGTAACGCACACCATAATTATTATAAACAGAATCCATATGGTCATTGGCTCTTATGCCAAAGCCCACCTTTCCCCATGCCTGGAACCGTCCTTTATCAAACGTAAAGATACGAGAATCAGAGGAATGTTGGAACACTCCCTCCCCAGGTTGTGGGTAAGACTTAAAAGAATAGACTGCTGGTGCTGTCTTATCCGTGATAAAAGACTTGAGAAAATTGAGTGGATCACAAAGATTATTGCTCTTTGTTTTGTGCATTTCTAAGTGGATATGTGGTCCTTTGGATGCTCCGGTATTACCACTTAAGGCTATAAACTGCCCCTTCGCAACAGGGAATTCACCCGGTCGGAAGTGTATTTCGGCAGCAAACTGATGGTGTGCATACTGCCATTTCTTCACAGCTGCTTCAATCTGAGGTGCGAAACGGTTCAAGTGAAAGTAATAACTGGTATAGCCATTGGGGTGTGTTACCATCAAAGCATGCCCATAACCGAACTTCTCAACGATAGCTCCTGAGACATAACCATCGGCAATTGAATAGACACCGAGGTTCACTTCTCGCTCTGTTTTCACGTCTACTCCACCGTGAAAATGGTTCGGACGCGGTTCACCAAAGTTACCTGCAAGCTGTACAGGAACATGGACTGGAGAGCCAAAAGACAATGCTGATAAAAGAAAACCTAAGAAAAAATTCATTCACTTATTATCAAACTCACTATTATATCATTTATATTAGAGATGTGTATGGCATAGATAATACTCTGTCAGGTAGTCTTCAAAGTTCTATACCAAAGGATTTCCATCCATATAAGCACGTCGTTTACCTTCAGAATCAGGCTTTACGACAATCGTGCCGACGTACCATTCCGTCATAGGAAGCTCTTCTTTAAGAGACATTATAGAACAAACAACACTATTCTCTATCGTCACAACTCCTTGTTCTGTCCGCCCTTCAGGAGCAAGAACAACATTAGCAGCAATCCTCCTCATCGTCATGGATGGTTTGGAATACCCCTCTCACGCATGGCATCCGATGGTGTTCTCGTTGGTGGAGCAGCGTCTGGAGTAGGTGGTGCAGGCGTCGGAGTGACTGGTGCTCCACCTATCGTACGGATTGGATCTTGGTTATTCACAGAGTCATTGGGCGTTGTTGACTCCCCTTTACGTACATGCATACGCACAAGATGAATGTTCCTCAATATCAAAAGCTTGAAAGTTGTAGTGGGTTGTTGGCCCTTCAGCATCAGGAAATAGCCCCGAATGTGTTTTATTCGGAGAGAGTCGCCACTGTCAATGGTCAGTGTCTGATGTGAATCCGACGATATTTGTTGATACTGAGTATTGATACTATCATTCGCATAGGTGACAGATAGCACAACAACAGCATTACGCATACCCTCCTGAACGATAAACTGTGAATCGAAACTGAGCACAAGACGGTCGCCTTTATGGTAAGCAGTATCTGCCTTTATGTCGAAGACTTCACGGTCAACTGAGGCATAAGGCGATAAGATCAGTGTACGATTACCACGCCAAACATCCGTTGTGTCACCCTTAGAGGTTATATCTCCGTATTGAGAAAGCTCACTTTCAGACGCTCCTTGTGCCCTAGCCTCATTCTCAAGACGCTTTGCAAGGTCCTCATAGATGTCATGTAACTTATCTGTATGCCGCATATAATAAAGGAGAGAGGCATCAAACTTCTCTTCAGACACGTCATACTTCTTCATTACTGCTAACTTAAAAGCTTTCTGTCTGACGTCAGAAAAGCCTGTCTGATTGACCATTGCCATCGACAAATGGTAGTCATAAAGCATATCTTCCATCTCAGATGGCTGAATAATATCTGATGGGATAGATGGTTTACAGCCAACAAATAACATTAAAACTGTAAACAGACAGCTAAGAGTAATGAACTTTATGCAGTTACTTTTCATTTGTTTTCTCAATCAACCTTTGCCTCTTTAACGGGTGTCCAACCATTAAAATCCTTGCGGAAAGCAAGTAATATGGCAAATACACCTACTGAAATACAAGAGTCAGCGAAGTTAAATACGGGTGAAAAGAATATGAACGACTCTCCACCCCATAATGGAAACCAATCGGGAAAGGTACCATGAAACAGTGGAAAATAGAACATATCAACAACCTTTCCCATCATCATAGGAGCATACCCTTCGCCCCATGAGACCAATGTAGAGGGTGTTGCACCCGGTAAATAATAAGGTGTCGATGCCGTAAAGATCTGACCGTAAATCAAGGAATCAAAGATATTACCAGCAGCACCAGCACATATCATTGACAAAACAATGATATATCCCATACGCGCTCCACGTTTGATACGGTCGGATATGTACCATATAAGGAAGCCAACGGCAACAATTCGGAAGATGCTCAAGAAGAGTTTACTCCCGAGTTCCATTCCCCATGCCATTCCATTGTTCTCTACAAACTCTATCTGAAACCAATCAAAGACATGGATTGCCTCCCCTAAATTCATGTGAAGCTTGACAGTCACCTTGATGATCTGGTCTATAATCAACAGCAGAACAATCAATGATGCGGCTGTCAAGCTCTTCTTTTTATTGCTATACATTAATGGTTTTTGTTTGCTTCTTTGGATGCAACACTAAGTGTTGCATGTGGAACGATGCGCAGACGCTCCTTTGGAATGAGCTCACCTGTGATGCGATCGATACCATATGTCTTGTTATTGATGCGCACAAGAGCTGCCTGCAATGCCTGAATAAACTTCTGTTGACGTTGTGCCATTTGGACTAATTCCTCCTTTGTTTGGTTAGAACTGCCCTCTTCCAACGCCTTATACGTAGGTGATGTATCGTCTACATCATTCGTATTCTTGTTCATCAGAACCTTCATTGTCTCCTCATAATCCGACTTAGCTACGGCTAATTTATCATTTACTATCGAGCGAAACTCCTCGAGTTCCTCATCGGTATAACGCTTTTTTGCTTCCATAAGTTAAATTGAATTAGGTTATTTAAAGTTTTTATAGCTCTTATGTAAAGAGGGGATCGACTCTTGTTAAGAGTCAATCTCCCTATTCTTATTTATATTTATATCTTCTTTATCTCGATATGAAGCTTGAATTCATCGAACTCAACCTCAGCTCCTGCATTCTCAGCAAGCGTGATTTCATCCGCAAGAACTTGTGTCTTAATCAGTTCACCGAATGATTCTACTGCATCTTGAGCCTCCTTGCGTGGTTCGATAGTTACCGAAATACGGTCCGTTATCTCCAAACCAGTCTCCTTACGGAGATTCTGTATACGGTTAATGAGCTCACGTGCCATACCTTCACGACGTAGTTCATCCGTCAGTTCCACCTCAAGTGCAACCGTTAAGTTGCCTTCGTTGCTTACCAACCAGCCTGGAATATCTTCTGAAATGATGTCTACATCAGCTGCTTCAACAGTGATTGGCTGACCATCAAGCTCGAAGTTGAATACTCCAGAAGTCTCTAATGCTGCAATTTCATCCTGTGTCAGAGCATCCATACGTGCTGCAACCTGCTTCATGAGTTTACCAAACTTCTTACCCATGACGCGGAAATTACACTTCACCTTCTTCACTAAGAGACCTTGACCTTCAACAAATGTAAGGTCTTTAACGTTCACTTCGTGTTTGATAAGGTCGGATACAGCTTCTATATGCTTCTTTTGTGTAGCATCAACTGCAGGAATCATGATCTGAGCTAATGGCTGGCGAACCTTGATATTCACCTTACGACGGAGTGCAAGTACCATAGACGTGATGCGTTGTGCCATATCCATGCGTGCTTCAAGGTCGCTATCGATAACTGATTCATCAGCTATTGGCCAACGATCAAGGTGAATACTCTCCTTCGAACCACCCAGATCCTGATACAACTGGTCAGCATAGAAAGGTGCAAACGGTGCCAAGAGGCGTGCAACTGTCATCAGACAAGTATACAATGTGTCATAAGCACTCTTCTTATCAGCGCTCATCTCCTTACCCCAGAAGCGTTTACGGTTCAGACGAACATACCAGTTACTGAGGTCATTGTTAACGAAAGCATCAATAAGACGTCCTGCACGTGTTGGGTCAAAGTCCTCTAATTCAGCTGTAACACCCTTGATAAGAGAGTTGAGTTTAGAGATGATCCAGCGGTCAATCTCGGGTGCATCAGCCTTAATAGGTTCACATTTAGCTGCATCGTAACCATCAACATTGGCATAAAGTGCGAAGAAGCTATACGTATTATATAATGTACCGAAGAACTTACGACGACATTCATCAACACCTTCTGGGTCGAACTTCAAGTTATCCCATGGCTCACTGTTCGTCATCATATAGAAACGTACAGGATCAGCACCGTACTTATGCAGCATCTCAAATGGGTCTGTAACATTGCCGACGTGCTTACTCATCTTGTTACCCTTGGCATCCAGCACAAGACCAGATGATATAACGTTCTTGAAAGCAACGGAGTCGAACACCATTGTAGCAATGGCATGGAGTGTAAAGAACCAACCACGTGTCTGGTCAACACCCTCATTGATGAAGTCAGCAGGGAAGAATGCTGGTGGAACAGCTACCCCTTTATAGGAAGAATGTACGAGCTGATCACGATATTCTGCCTCTGTCAGCCCCGTCTTCTTTAGTCCTTCAGCATTGATTTCACCCTCAAATGGATAGTGAAGCTGTGCATATGGCATAGAACCACTATCAAACCACACGTCGATAAGGTCGGCTTCACGATGCATTGGCTTACCTTCTTCGTTTACAAGGACGATATCATCAACGTAAGGACGGTGCAAATCAATCTTGTCATAGTTCTCCTGACTGAAGTCGCCAACCACGAAACCTGCCTCCTTCAGTGGGTTCTTATCCATCACACCAGCGGCAACAGCCTTCTCAATCTCTGCATAGAGCTCCTCTACAGAACCAATACATTTCTCACCACGGTTCTCATCTCGCCATATAGGCAATGGTGTTCCCCAGAA
The DNA here is from genome assembly GCF_055385135.1 of Prevotella histicola. Taxonomy (NCBI): domain Bacteria; kingdom Pseudomonadati; phylum Bacteroidota; class Bacteroidia; order Bacteroidales; family Prevotellaceae; genus Prevotella; species Prevotella histicola. Next base: position 198,139 of record NZ_AP043794.1, read on the forward strand.
GCGTGAACGGCTAAGATTCCAATCATTAAGGTTCTCAAGCCAGTTACCAAAGCGTCCTGTACCTGTTGATTCAGGCTGCCAACGAATCGTTTTATTGAGTTCAACCATCCGTTCCTTCTTCTCTGTATCCTTGATAAACCAACTATCGAGTGGATAATAGAGTATAGGCTTGTCCGTACGCCAGCAGTGTGGATAGTTATGTACGTGCTTCTGAATGTTGAAAGCAGAACCTTCCTGCTTCATTTCCATACAGATGATGATGTTCAGGTCCTCTGCTTTCTCTGAAGCTTTCTTATCCCATACACCATCAGGGTTGAACTTTGGATCATAAGAATTCTTCACATAGTCACCTGCATGATGGCCGTATGCCTTCTCATCAACACACGCCTTGACGAAATTCTTGTCGAGTTCGTCTATTGGATAGTACTTACCTTGCAGGTCAACCATCGGACGTGTTTCGCCTTTCTTTGATATAAGATAGAGTGCAGGGATATTAGCATCCTTGGCAACCTTGGCATCATCGGCACCAAACGTTGGTGCAATGTGCACGATACCCGTACCATCTTCAGTCGTTACATAGTCACCAAGGATGATACGGAAGGCTTCACTCTCCATCTCAACGAACTTATCACGTCCGTCTTCACCTGTGAATACTTTCTCTGGATGAGCCTGTGCATAGTCATTTACAAACTTTGGAGCAAACTCTCCAGCCTTTTCAACAGGCTTGATCCAAGGCATGAGCTGCTGATAATGCAGTCCTTCAAGCTCTGTACCCATCACTTTGCCTACGACACGATAAGGAACATACTTGTCACCACGCTCATAAGCAGGCAGCTCACCACCGTCTGTTATCTCGCCTTCTGGCTTCAGATAGGCTGAAACGCGGCTTGAAGCGATAACGATAGTCAGTTTCTCAGCATCATAAGGGTTATATGTTTCAACAACATCATACTCAATCTTCGGACCGACACACAATGCTACGTTTGAAGGAAGGGTCCAAGGTGTTGTGGTCCATGCCACGAAACAAGGCTTACCCCATGTCTCCTTAGGCAGCTTTGCCTTCTCTGCCAGCGTCTTCCAGTCGGCAGATGGGATAGCAAACTGTGCTGTTACGGTTGTATCCTTCACATCACGATAGCAGCCAGGCTGGTTCAATTCATGGCTTGACAGTCCTGTTCCAGCACCTGGAGAGTAAGGTTGAATGGTGTACCCTTTGTAAAGCATCCCTTTATTATAGAGCTGTTTCAAGAGCCACCATAGTGTTTCGATGTACTTATTATCGTAAGTAATGTATGGGTGCTCCATGTCTACGAAGTAACCCATCTCCTCTGTCAACTGTTTCCACTCTGCAGTGAACTTCATTACGTTCTCTCTACACTTGTGATTGTAGTCCTCTGTGGAGATATACTTATCTGAATTATGGTTGTCGATATCCTTCTTTGTGATACCCAACTCCTTCTCTACGCCCAGTTCGACAGGTAATCCGTGCGTATCCCAACCCGCCTTACGGTGAACCTGGAATCCTTGCATGGTCTTGTAGCGGTTGAAAGTATCTTTAATAGAGCGTGCCAGAACGTGGTGAATACCAGGGTGTCCGTTGGCAGAAGGAGGTCCTTCAAAGAAGATGAACTGTGGTTCACCCTCTCGCTCGTCAATACTCTTGTGGAAGATGTCATTCTTCTCCCACTCTTTCAACACTTCTTGATTTGTGCTTACAAGGTCAAGTCCCTTGTGTTCGGCGAATTTCTTAGCCATTTTTCTATCTTATTTTGCTGATTTTCTAAATGTATGCAAAGATACAAATAACTACTGAAACTACCAAACTTTTTGGTTGTATGAAAGATAAAGGCGTCCATTTAAGATAATGTAACATAGTAGGGTAAAAATAGAGATATGACCAATTACGATTTATTTACATCAAATATTTAAAACAATGGTAAGTATTAGAGCTTTCAAAAAGAATTTGTTACCAATGAAATATGATGTTATGAGAAAAGAAAAACCGCACCCCTTGAAACAGGATACGGCTATAAGTCTATGGTGAAATACTTTATTATAATTACAATTTTATATATAAACAAAGATTATATCTTCAAAGGATTACGCATCTTTTGGGGTTTCATCATAGCGAAGTAGATAATCTTTCAATCTATCTGCTTGCTGCTTTGTTATCTTTAAAAACATGATATGTTTTTTTAAAGTAGCCATATCATATTCATCAATGATTCTGCCGATTGACACGTTTAAGAACATAGAAGGTAATGAACTTACTCCTTCCATATTTGCAACAACCTTCTCATCAGATGCAATTGCACCTACAATAGTATTGTAAAAAGTGTTTCCAGCCTCTGGCAAACTATTATGTGAAGCTAAAACTTCTTTCATATTCACTGTACACATAATCGTCTTGATTTAATTAAAACATCTAAAACTCAAACGAATCAAGTATTTCCACATCATCCATTTGGGAAATATCAACTTCAAAATATAACAGAGTTCCAGGGAAATCAAAGTCAATATCATAAACTCTTTTATTCCCTTGCATATCATATTTATCTTTTTTCTTATATAAAAGGAGAGCACGACCACTGCATAGCCTAGAGGAATCTGTACTTGATAAGATATTATCTAATCCCTTTCCTTTATTCCATTTTGCTGATTTAACTGTGAAATTGTTCTCAATTGCTTTCAGTAAAGCTTGCTTATCATCTATAATCGAAGGAACATACTTCTTTACTGATCGGACAATCCCAATCCCGAAATCTGATATTGCTGCGTATAATACATGCGTATCTTTATCATAAAAAATCAAAGAAAAAGCATTATTACCTGCCGAAGCATGGTCAAATACATTATAAAAAGCTTCTTTCAAACTTAAGCTAATGGCACTTAAATCCTTATTTCTGAAGTAATTGTTTTTTAAATATTCTTCAACTCGCGCTGCAAAAGGTTCTTTTTCTCCATCAACAATCCGCCATAGATTAAAAATATGAGAGGAATCTGCCGTATCAACATGATTCTTTTGCCCTGACCAATAATCTCGGAAGCGTAGTTCATTATAAATATAATTAGCTACAGATGGGTTGTTCCAAAACAAATTAGCTTGCCAATTATGATCTGAAAGAAATTGTATAAGGCACGCTAAAGTAACCAAATGCATTGGCATCAAGTCCTTAACCGCTATATCAGTACCAAAGGAAATGAAGACTTGAATACCATTCCCTTGGGAATTGTACCTCTGATAAGAGTCAACTATCAGCTTTAACCATTTTGGCTTATCAGGTGTTGCGAAAAAGATGTTGTTTTCTTGCGGCATAAGAATGCATTTTTGCAAAGATAACAATAATACCTTAATTACACAACACTTTAATTTAAATACCTCCTTTAACTATATAAATAATCTAAATTTGCAGTTATCTTATAGTTGATTAGCTGACTTTCTCTACAGCTTCCATAGCTGCTAAGCACTTAGGGCAGAGTCCTTTGTAATAAAGCTGGGTGTCATCAATTCGGAAACCTTCGCCAATTTTGCCTGTGTACTTCGGCATTGCCATTGCTTCAAAGTCATAAACCTTCTCACATTTCTTGCAGAAGAAGTGAGCATGAGGCTCTGTCACACCATCGTAACAAACGCGATGATCATCAATGGTTATCATTGATACGGCATGATATTCGGACAACATGCGCAACGTGTTATAAACAGTTGTACGGCTTACTGTCGGCAACTGTTTCTTCAATGCAAGGAACACATCCTCCACTGTTGGGTGGGTATGATGCGTCAAGAGATACTTCATAATGGCTACTCGCTGTATTGAAGGGCGAATACCTAACTCTATAAGTCTGTTATATGCAGAATCCACACTTTATTCTTTTAAGTTTCTAAAAAACGATACACGTGATTTTACCTTGTTAATATACGAATTCTAAGGACAGTGGCACGTAATTACTTGGTGCAAAGATACAAAAAAGTAATGACAGATAGATATAAACAATTGAAAAAAATACAAAATAATAGAATTTACTTGACGCTTTGTCACATACAGATTGCATATATAGCTCTATATGAAAGCAACATACATGGTTATCAACAAAGCATTTTACATAACGAAAAGCTGTATTTAACGGATTAATATCTGGCAGGAAACATAAGATAAAATATCAGTGTTTGAAGTGCCATCTACGTCTTCTTAATCATGATTGGACAGACACTTTTTTGTAAGAACAAATTACATTCGGTTTTTAAACAAGGCTCTTTTACATTCTAAAAGGGCGTCTTTTGCATGGTAAAAGATGCCCTTTTGACGTGTAAAAGGTGCCCTTTTGCAACGTAAAAGACGCCCTTTTAGAACGTGATTTGCAACTTGTTGACTGTCTGATGGTTACAAAGCAGTTTTTAGAGTCATTTCTTCTGAAATCTACTTTATGCTCTATAAGTTTTTGTAAGGTTATTTCTTTAAGAGCAATTGACTGACTAAGAAAGGACAAAACACACTTTAAGAACACGAAAAAAGAACCGTATCAACAGTTAAAACCATTGATACGGCCCTTATAATATAGGTTATAAACCTCCCGAAAAGAGGATTAATTGTTTACTGTACCACCAACAATATCGAGCAATTCCGATGTGATGGCTGCCTGACGAGACTTGTTGTACTGAAGACTTAGCTCTTTAAGCAACTCATCAGCATTGTCTGTTGCAGTCTGCATTGCCACCATTCGAGCTGCATGCTCAGAGGCATTGCTATCAAGAAGTGCCGTATAAACCATCAGATGGAGCAACTTCGGGACAAGCGTTTGTAAGACAGTGTGCAAGTCTGGCTCAACAATGAAGTCATCATTCAGCGGAGTAACAGTGCTAGAATCATTCTTCTTCTGCGCTGCCACGCCCTTCTTCTTCATATATTCCTGCGCCTCCTTGCTCGTAAGAGTTGAAGTAAGATCACGTTCTTTGTCTGCATTCAGCTCTTCAGTGAGGTCAATAGGAAGGAAGACCTTACGTGTAAGAATCTGACTACCAGCACTCTTGAAGTGATGATAAATCATCTCTACCTTGTCAAACTCACCCTTAAGCCACTTCTGCCCCACCTCTTTGGCAATCTCCCGGCAATCTTCTGCATTAGGTTTCTCAGCCAATTCAGGATAAGGACAGACACAGGTAAGACCACGTTTCTTGGCTGCTTCTGCTACTTTACGCCCTATAGGATAGATAACTATATCCTCATTGGTCAGTCCTTTAGAATGATATTCATCCACAACCTGCATCAAAAGCTTGATGACATTGGCATTGAATCCACCGCAAAGAGAACTGCTGGAGGAGAAAACGAGCAATGCGACACGCTTAACAGGTCGTTGTACGTCGAACTGAGTATCAGTGTTTGGCGTAGAAACGAGGAACGTTTTCAGTATATGCTCGAGCATTGCTTCGTACGGAAGCATGTTCTCTATGGCATTCTGGGCATGGTGCAACTTACTCGATGCAACCATCTTCATCGCACTTGTTATCTTACGAGTGCTCTGAACACTTGCCATACGAGTCTTGATTTCCTTTAAAGATGCCATTCTCTATACCTTTTATTTATATTGTCCGTCAATATTTGCAATGACTTCTTCAATGACTTTGATTGAATTGTCTGACAGATTACCTGCTGCAAGGTCGTTAAGTACATCAGCATGGGTTGAACGCATGCTCTCAAGGAACTGATCCTGACACTGGCGAACCTTATCAACTGGGACGTCACGCAGCAAGCCATGCACACCACAATAGAGGATTGCAATCTGCTCACCTACTGGCATTGGACTGTATTGTGGCTGGATAAGCAACTGAGTATTCTTACGTCCACGGTCAAGAGTCATCTCTGTGACCTTGTCCATATCGGAAGAAAACTTAGAGAAAGCTTCCAACTCACGGTACTGTGCCATGTCAATCTTCAACGTTCCGGCAACCTTCTTCATACTCTTTACCTGTGCCGAACCACCTACACGGGATACAGATATACCTACATTGATGGCTGGACGGAAGCCTTGATTGAAGAGATTGGTCTCCAAATAGATCTGTCCGTCGGTAATAGAGATAACATTCGTTGGGATATAAGCTGATACGTCACCAGCCTGTGTCTCAATGATTGGCAGGGCTGTTAACGATCCACCACCCTTTACATGACCCTTCATACACTCTGGAAGGTCGTTCATCTTCTCTGCAATCTCCTGCTGATTATTGATACGTGCAGCACGTTCCAACAGACGAGAGTGGAGATAGAAGACGTCACCAGGGTATGCTTCACGACCTGATGGACGACGAAGAATCAATGAAACTTCACGGTATGCAACCGCTTGTTTTGACAAATCATCATATACAACGAGGGCTGATAGACCTCTATCGCGGAAGTATTCACCGATAGCAGCACCTGCAAACGGAGCATAATACTGCATAGCAGCTGGATCAGCAGCCGTTGCACTGACAATAATAGTATAAGGTAATGCACCGCGTTCCTTTAAGTTTTGAACCAGAGTTGCTACTGTTGAAGCCTTTTGACCAATGGCAACATAGATGCAATAAACAGGATTTCCCTCTTCATAGAAACGCTTCTGGTTGAGAATTGTGTCAACGGCAATGGCAGTTTTACCCGTCTGGCGGTCACCAATGATAAGCTCACGCTGACCTCTACCAATAGGAATCATTGAGTCAACAGCCTTCAAACCAGTCTGCAGAGGCTCCTTTACGGGCTGACGATAGATAACACCTGGAGCCTTACGGTCCAATGGCATCTCGAAAGAATCAGTCAAATCAATATCGCCTTTACCATCTATAGCCTCGCCAAGTGGATTCACTACACGTCCCAAGAAGTTATCATTGACACGGATAGAAGCAATACGGTGAGTGCGCTTCACGCTCTCTCCCTCCTTAATGCCCACCGTTGGACCAAGGAGAATACAACCAACATTGTCTTCTTCCAAGTTCATGGCAATCGCCATGGTGCCATTTTCAAATTCAAGCAACTCATTGGCTTCAGCATTACGAAGTCCATAGACACGTGCAACACCATCACCGACAGTGAGAACTGTGCCGACTTCATCAAACTTTTCCTCTGAGTTGATGCCTTGAAGCTCCTTTACGAGAATCTCAGACACCTCACTTGGTTTAATTTTATCTGACATGTTATTACTTATTTACTTTTTTAATTGTGTGAGGATAGCATTCAATTCACTCTTAACACTGGCATCCATCCTGTATGTATCATACTCAAGTATGAAGCCACCAATGAGTGATGGATCGGTTTCTGTGATGAATTCAACTGTACCATGTGCTCTATCTTGCACCAAAGCCTTCATCTTGTCTTCCATTTGGGCGGAGACAGGAGTGGCAGTGATTACCTTTCCGCTAATGATATTTTTCATTTTACGGTACAGAGTGACATAGTCATTTGCCATAAACTGCAACAAATCCTCTCTATCTTCCTTCATTACAAGAGAGAGAAAACTCCGAATTAGTTCAGGACAGTTGTCACCGCAGGCCGTTTCCAGTAGTTTACGCTTCTTCTCTTTAGAAAGCATCGGGTTCTCTATCGTCATGTGGAGTTCAGGAATCTGCAGGAAATTCTGGGCTAAAGTCTGCATAACAGCAAACACCTTATCCTCTATTCCCTGCTCACATGCCGCCTTCAAGAGTGCACGAGCATATCGAACAGATATTACACCTGTATTCATAAGCGATTATTTACTTTCCGTTCCTTTAGAAGAAGCAACTTCATCCAATAAGCTATCGATAAGCTGTGACTGCTCAGCTGAGGTAGACAGTTGCTTACGCAATATCTTTTCAGCTATCTGAACAGAGAGTTCTGCTACCTGTGACCGTATGTCACGTATGGCAGCTTGCTTCTGATTCTCAATCTCAGCCTTTGCTTCAGAAAGGATACGAGCACTCTCTTCGTGTGCTTTCTCCTGTGCCTGACCAACTATGGCATCACGTGTCTCAGACGCTTCACGTAGTATCTGCGCCTGCTTTTCACGTGCCTCCATAAGCAGCTCCTCACCTTGTTTCTGAATATTAGCAAGCCTCAAGTTGGCTTCCTCAGCCTTGGCTAAGCTCTCATCTATATACTCCTTACGCTCATTCACCATCTTGATAATAGATGGGAAGCCCCATTTCCATAAGATGAAGAAGACCACAAGGAAGACAAGAGTCATCCAAAAGAGCAAGCCAGCATCTGGCAATAATAATGACATAAGCTGCTAAATTACTTTACTTACTAAGTTGTTAAATCTCTCTTTGCGTGGTTTAAAATACGCAAAGAAGAGCAATAATTGCTGCGAAGAAGGCAACACCCTCAACCAATGCAGCTGCAATAATCATTGAAGAACGAAGGTCTCCGATCTTTTCTGGCTGGCGTGCTATTGCATCCATGGCCTGACCACCAATACGACCAATACCAAGACCTGCGCCAACGGCTGCGATACCTGCACCAATAGCGGCGCCTAACTTTGCAGTTTCTGCTGCTAATAACAATGAAGTCAACATAGTTTTCTTTCTTTTAATTTATTAATTACTTTGTTTTTAATTTCTTTTTAATCTGTATCTGCTGCAACAACAAAATGAACTTACTACTCATTAACAATGAAAGAATTATCCTTTTATGCCCAATTACAACATATCTATTGTAGAATCACAGACCAAATACTTTGGACTAATGACCTATTTATTCTCTACTTCATCAACTACACTTCCGTTTATTACTCAGCTTCAGCCTCGTGTACACGTGCTAATGAAATGAAGACAGCACTCAACATGGTGAATACCAGTGCCTGAATGAAGCTTACAAGTATCTCAAGTAACATCATGAAGATACTCATTCCCACACTGACAACCGTCATTGACGAACTGAGTATTACACCCATCGTCGCCATGATAAAGATGATACACGTCAAAGCAAGTGCTATTGCGTGGCCTGCCATCATGTTGGCAAAGAGACGGACCATCAATGCAAACGGTTTAGTAAAGATACCAAATATTTCAATTACCGGCATCAATGGCACAGGAACCTTCAACCATGCAGGTACATCAGGCCAAAAGATATCTTTCCAATAATGCTTTGTTCCAGAGAAATTCGTTACTAAGAACGTACATATAGCAAGGAAGAATGTAATGGTAATGTTACCCGTTAGGTTACCACCACCCGGTGGGAAAGGTACTATACCCATGATGTTTGCAACGAAAATAAAGAAGAAACAAGTAAGCAAATACGGTGCATACTTATCTGATTCCTTACCCAATGTAGGCTTGATCACCTCATCATAGACATACATTACAAACATGTGCATCAATCCTGTAAAGCCTTTAGGAGCCTTATCCGTAACCTTATGTTTACGACACCAGCTTGCTGGAATCAAAATACACAGCACAAGAAGGATTGCATCAATGAAAAGCACACACACCGACTTGGTGATTGAGAGGTCCAAAGGTCGTATTTCCGTCCCATCTGGTTGTAATTCAACAATCCTACGTTCGTAGTTACCTTTTGTAGCAATGAACAAATTCGGATTGTTCTTACAAGGACGATACCCTGCATGTGGACCTTTCTCTATTGGTTCTTCGGCAAAATCTTCAGCCCAACCAGTGTACCAACCGTCTGATGTTTTCACAATTACAGGCAAATTGATAATCACAGGCTTGTCACCAATATTGGTTACATGCCACTCATAAGAGTCTTTGATGTGTCCCCACAATATACCTTGTAGGTCAACTCCACCTCCTTTGCTCTCTGACGCAGCTGCACCAGGAACCAAAAGGAAAAGCATCAGTATCATACAAAGTAAATGCTTGAGATATTTCATGCGTTAGTTTTTAATTTTATTGTTCTTTTCCAATCTCGCGAAATAGATCGTATCAAATGCCAGAAGCACAAGATAGAATATCATAAAGATAACTGCAAAGCTGATAATCTCCTGTCGATTCTTTACTACCAAGGCATAAACCAAGATGACTAAGAATGCCAACAACATGCGTAAAGCAGATGCTGCAAGATAAAATTTACCCAGAACAGCAGGAGACTGTATGGCGATTGCCTTCCAAGCTCCACCATAGATGGAAGCCGTAAGGAGTGAGAATACGGCACTAATGGTCAGCATATGAATATAAGAAGAGCGCATAACGCACTGCACAACGAGCATGCCAATGAGATAAAGTGCAGCTATCAGCCACAGACTTATCTTATAATACTTCTTATATACCTTATTATAATCCATTTAAGCTACGCCTTCTTATCAGTCAGCAACCTTTATACTTCAACACAAAGGCTCACTTCATTCTTCTTTACCTCGACGAAACCGCCAACGATATGAAGCTCCTTCTTCGTGCCTTTTACGCTATATACTACCCTACCAGCATCCAGTGTAGAGATGATTGGTGCATGGTCTGTGAGGATTTCAAACTCCCCTAATGTTCCAGGAACCAACACACTATCCACCTCACCACTGAAGATTATCTTCTCGGGAGAAACTATTTTAAGTGTCAACATAGACAATTCAACTTTTATTTCGTCAGAGAAGTAATTATGCCTTCGTTGCTTCCAAAAGTTGCTTAGCCTTCTCCTTAACGTCTTCTATCGTACCAACATTAAGGAAAGCCTGCTCAGGAAGGTCGTCAACCTCACCGTTAAGGATAGCATTAAAACCCTTGATGGTTTCTTCGATAGGAACCATAACACCCTTAACACCCGTGAACTGCTCAGCAACAGTAAATGGTTGAGACAGGAAACGCTGTACACGACGGGCACGGTTTACAACGAGTTTATCATCATCTGACAACTCATCCATACCCAAAATAGCAATAATATCCTGCAACTCATTATATTTCTGCAACAACTGCTTTACTCTTTGTGCACAGTCATAATGTTCCTTACCAACAATCAGTGGGTCAAGGATACGTGAAGTACTACCTAATGGGTCCACAGCTGGATAGATACCAAGCTCCGTTATCTTACGACTCAACTCGGTTGTAGCATCCAAGTGCGTAAAGGTTGTAGCTGGAGCAGGGTCAGTCAAGTCGTCAGCTGGCACATAAACAGCCTGTACTGATGTAATTGAACCATGCTTTGTAGAAGTGATTCGTTCCTGCATTGCACCCATTTCACTTGCTAAAGTTGGTTGATAACCTACGGCTGAAGGCATACGACCCAACAAGGCAGACACCTCAGAACCAGCCTGTGTGAAACGGAAGATATTATCAATGAAGAACATGATGTCAGCTGCTTCACCATTCTTACCACCATGATCGCGGAACTCCTCTGCAACAGTCAGACCAGACAATGCCACTGATGCACGTGCCCCAGGTGGCTCATTCATCTGTCCATAAACAAGTGTTGCCTGTGATTTCTGCAGTTCTTCGGAATCAACAAGTGACAAATCCCACTTTCCTTCATCCATTGCCTTACGGAACTTTTCACCATAACGGATAACACCAGATTCCAACATATCACGAATCAAGTCATTACCTTCACGTGTTCGTTCACCAACTCCGGCAAATACAGAGTAACCATTGTGTCCCTTTGCAATGTTGTTAATCAACTCCATGATAAGCACGGTCTTACCTACACCAGCACCACCAAAGAGACCAATCTTACCACCTTTCATATAAGGCTCAAGCAAGTCAATCACCTTAATACCCGTCTGTAGCATCTCCTTATGTGTAGAAAGATCCTCAAACTTCGGTGCCTCACGGTGAATAGGATAAGCTCCCTCCATCTGCAATGCAGACATACCGTCAATTGGCTGACCAATAACATTCATCATTCGACCCTTGATCTGCTCGCCGGCGGGCATGACGATAGGACTACCTGTTGGTACAACCTCTAATCCACGTTGCAAACCATCAGTGTTGTCCATAGCTACACAGCGTACAGTATCTTCACCAATCTGCTGCTGAACTTCGATAATCAAATCTTGCCCATCAGCCTTCTTTACGCGCAGGGCATCATAAATATTAGGCAAAACCTTCTCTGGATTCTCTCCCTTTGTATCGAAATAGACATCGATAACAGGACCGATAATCTGGGAGATACGCCCATTAATCTGTGACATAAATATCTTTATTGTTTTTTATTATTATTTCCTATATATAATAAGGTGACAGCCACGCTTATTTGATTCGTCATCAGATACTCAGTTCATCAAGAACCTTAATGAGTTTTCTGTCGAATGGCTTGTCCGAACGAATGGCTTCAGACAGTGGGACATAGACTACTTCGTTGTTTCTTACACCAACCATAATATTACGCTGTCCCTGCATGATGGCTTCTACAGCCCCAACGCCCGTACTACTTGCTAGGATACGGTCACGTGCTGACGGACGTCCACCACGCTGAAGGTGCCCAAGTATGGATACGCGCACATCATAATCAGGGAATTCCTTGCGTACACGATCCGCATAATACATGGCTCCACACTTTGGACTCTCAGAGACAATGACAATACAGCTTCTCTTAGACTTTCTGATACCACGTTCCATGAATCGTGCTAACTGGTCTACATCCGTTGAATCCTCCGGGATAATAGCAGCTTCTGCACCACTTGCGATAGCTGAATTCTGTGCAAGGAAGCCCGCATCACGACCCATCACCTCAACAAAGAAGATTCTTTCATGGCTCTGAGCAGTATCACGAATACGGTCAACACACTCCACAATAGTATTCATCGTTGTATCATAACCAATGGTACTGTCCGTACCGTAGAGGTCATTGTCTATCGTACCCGGCAAACCGATACAACAGAAATCATGTTCCTGTGCGAACTTCATTGCACCCGTCAACGAACCATTACCACCAATAACCACCAAGGCATCAATACCTTCTTTTACAAGATTATCGTATGCTGTCTTACGTCCTTCAACAGTTGCAAAGGCTTTTGAGCGTGCAGTCTTGAGGATTGTACCTCCCTGACCAATGATGCCACTGACATTTTCTGTAGTGAAAGGCTTAATATCATCTGTTATCAAACCATCATATCCACGATAAACAGCCTTTATTTCAAAGCCATTGTAAATACCAGCTCTGGTCACTGCACGTATAGCAGCATTCATTCCTGGTGCATCACCGCCTGATGTCAGAATACCTATTGTCTTTATCTTTGCCATTTCCGTACTCTTTATCCTTTTAAATAAATCTTGCACAAAGATAAGAAATAAATGACATATAAACAACACTGATTACAAAAACTTAAGAATAAGTCCCAAAATAAACGTTGTACCTATGGTAAAATAGGGCTTCTTCTCATAGAAAAATCTTTGTAAAATACTTCTCTATCCTTCCAGTTTACTTACCTTTTAATGATGATTAAGCAACAAACTCTCATCAGGACAAGCCATCATCTACACATAAATTCAGCTTTCAGACATGATAGCATCATAAAGACTACACTTCTGGATAGAAGGGAAAACAGAGAAGTGTGATGTGCATTATACTTGCAAACACTGCCCATATTATTACTATAAAACCCCTAATTTAGTTTTAATTATAGTTGCTGTCACTTTTAACACTTCGTGTATTCAGTTTATTATCAGGTGTTTAAAAGCAAATAAGGCATGACAGAAGTGACAGTAAAACTGAAAAATGAGTTTTCATCTGCCCTCACTACTGTCAAAGATAAGCATACTTATCACAGTATATATCCATTGAACATTTAGCAGACAGAAGAAAATCATGTGCTATAAAACCGCTTAGGGTATTGTCTTCAAAAAGGTAATGACATCTTCTTCTCATCAGAAACCAACTCTCTATGCCCAACACCTGGTGGAAACTATGGCTGAATCACCCTTCCTCTAACAACAAAGTTACTTGAAAACAGCAAGATTTTACAATGTGTTAGCCCTCCCGAACAATTGGTGTTTACCATCAGCTCCACTGGTGCGGAGCATCAACACCAGTGGTGCGGGGCTGCAGCACATAAGTAAAAGACCGTAAAACATACCGTACTTTATCGACATGACATAATAAAAAGAGTAATCTTTCAGAATAAAAAGAGTATTTTTCAAAAATAAAGAAAGTACCCTTCGGAATAAAAAGAGCACTTTTTAAAAATAAAGAAGACAACCTTTCAGAATAAGAAGAGCAACCCTTCAAAAATAAAGAAAGCACCCTTTAGAATACAAAAGGGTAATCCTTCAGAATAAAGAAGAGCAACTTTCAGAAAAAGAAAAAGCAATCTTCAGAATATAAAAGAGCATGCATTGTTGTGTCAAAGAGAACAAGCTCAACAACACAGAGCTATTTTGTACCGTACAAATATGGGTTATAAGCATTGAGATCAAGGATAATCAAGGACCCGAAACAAGTCTTAAACCTTTTGTTCTATGTTCTTATTAAAACATCCTCTTAGCCAGAAATATAACTCTTCTTGCATACAAAACAACTTCCATGAGCATCTAAAGGGTATATAACCGAACTTCCGACGAATATTATTGTCCAATAAACGTATGTCTATCGACTGCCAAACATGCTTCATTATCTCCTTTCCATACAGTCTGTCAGCCATAGATAGTTCCTCACGATGCAGGTAATAGAAGAAATAAAGCCCCACAAGATTCAGCCAACGCACGTTCTCATAACGACGAATCACATCAGATGATGCACCGATATTTATAAGTTGATTACGTAAAAGCTCCTTAGCAAGAAGGGAATCAAAGCGTCTTACACTTGCACGATGCGTCACCGAACCCCCATGCTGACGGTAAAAATACGTACCATCACACTGCTTCACTATCCTGGAACGCAAATAATGAATGTGTGTTACATTCTCATCGCTGTATGCTTTTAGTGTCTCATCATAAGGAAACAACTGATGAAGCTCGCGCCGAACGGCATAAACACCATGTATTTTCCATGTCAGACTCTCCTTGAAAGCCTCTTCTCCCGTCAGCGTTTCAAAGGGTTTCATCTTGTATTCCTGCTCTCTTCCGTCCGTAAAATGCAGGACAACACGAAACAGAACCGTGTCAACTCCGTCCTCAAAGGTATCATAAACCTTCTCAAGGGCATCCCTTGCAAGCCAGTCATCACTGTCAACGAAACAGACATACTCACCCGTTGCCTGGCGAAGTGCCACGTTTCGTGCATGCGCAAGTCCTGTATTCTCCTTCAAGAAAGTAGGTTTAACACGCTGATCCCGCTCTGCATACTGCTGAAGGATAACTGGGGAGGCATCAGTCGACCCATCATCAACGCACAAAACTTCAATATCTGTCATCGTCTGTGCCAACAAAGAATCCAAACACTGTGGCAGATAATCAGCCGTATTGTAGACTGCAACGAGTACACTAACCTTTGTCATGACCGAGAAAACTTGTTTCTTATTTTACTAACCAGAGTGTTCCACATACCAGTCTTAGACTTTATGACACGCAAAGAGACCACTGAACTGGCACAACACAGTACACTTGCAACACCCCACCTTATCCATTGTACATCAGAACGCACACAAAAGAAGACAAGGATGCCCAATGTTAGCTGCAGGAAAGCATAGAACAGAACCACCGTCGACATGCGATAAGCATAATGATGATGGGCATAGACATAGACAAGGATGAAATGTAAGAAGCCCGTCAGTGCTATTCCAACACCTGCACCGAGTATTCCCCACTGTCGAAAGCCGATAATGACCAAGACAACAAGGACTACATCATAAGCTGATTCCAACAATAAATAAGAACGGGAGTCACCCTTTGCCAATGGGATATACTCTACAGGGAGGCGTACCGCACGCATATACATGGCGAGGGTGAGCACCTGTGCCATGCCAAGGGCAGGCAGAAACTTATTTGAATAAAGTGAGAGTATCAGCTGAGGAAGAAACAACAAGAAGAAAGAAAGCAGTGGTGAGATAAGAAGAAGCGTCACTTCTACTTGCCTATTAACAGTTTGATTAAAGGTAAACTTTAAGTTATTAACTCCTGAAAGACGTGGGAAATAATCGGTTTCCATAGCCGAAAAGACCATTCCAGCATAGACCATCGTCATCATATAAGCGGAGTTATAGAAGCCAACAGCCTCTATGTCGGCAACATTATTAAGGTAACTACGAATCAGAAGGTCAGCTCCCGATCCCAAGATACCTGCTATCACAAATGCCGTTCCCAACCGAATCATTCCCCAACCCTTGCTTAAGACTGTCCAACGGAGCGATACACGAAGTGGATAAAGACGATAAGAGACAAGGATTGTCAGTATCATCTGTACCAAAGCAACCAATATCAGCGATGGAACAATGGCTGCATTGCGGAAGAAATAGTAAAGAGGAACCGTCAGAACAAGTGCAAAGAGAACGTTCAACACGGATATTACAGCCAACGAACGTAGCTTTCTGACAGCTTTAAGGATGGCAAGTTCACCGCCAGAGAGCGCCGTTAGCGCAACAACGGGCGCCAAAAGAATGAAATGTAACGTGTGTCCGTTCCACGAAAAGGTGTATTTACTAAGCAAAGGACTTAGTATTATACAAACAAAAAAGCCCAATAAGGCAGTCAACAAGCTCCAAGAACGAACGAGGGTGATACCTTCTTTCAGTTTTTCTTCATCCTTTCGGTCATAATCTTCTGATATATTGCGCACTGCACTCATAGAAAGACCGAAGTTAGTGGAGTCACTTATGAAGCGAACAGTAGTGTTAAACAAAGAGATAAGACCAACCCCCTGTGGTCCTAACAGCACTGCCACCAGTTTGTTCCGTACGATACCAATCAGCACGTTAAGCCCTTGTACACCACCAAAGAGGCCCGTGTACTTCAAAATATGTAGATATCCGCCTGTCTTAGGACTATTTTTCATTACTTCATCTAACGCATATAAAAGTTTTTTATTATATTTGCAAGAAATATATATGTATGCTTTTATCCATCATCATACCCATTTATAACGTTGAGGACACGCTCAGACGATGTCTGATGAGCGTCCTTCCACAGGTTGATGACACGATGGAAGTGGTGCTCATTGACGATGGTTCGACGGATTCTTCTGCACTTATTGCTGAAGAAATGATACGAAACAGGACGGACTGCACACTCATTCACCAGGCAAACGGTGGACTTTCAGCAGCAAGGAACGCCGGTATAGAGCTGGCAAAGGGGGAGTTTATAACCTTTGTCGACTCTGATGATTTCGTTGCTGACGGTACTTACAAGGACTTGGTGGCTGTGCTTACTGCTCATCCCACCTATGATATCCTTGAATATCCTGCCCTGGTGCATTACGGAAGCAAGTCGAAGGAGCACTTGTTGACCTTCTCTGATGCCGTAATCAGCGATATTCGGGACTACTGGTTGGCTGGAGGTCATCGCCATACATACGCTTGCAACAAGGTTTTCCGGCGTGAGCTGTTCAACGAAATACGCTTTCCTGTGGGCAAAGTGTTCGAAGATACGTTCACTTACCCCTACCTTCTGCAGCGTGCAAAGACTGTAGCAACTACCTCAAAGGGACTCTATTACTACTGTCAGAACGACAAAGGCATCACGGCAAGAGCCAAAGGGAAGGAACTAAACAACCTTCTTGAGGCACATCTCACGCACCTTCATCTGTGGGGAGAGCTGACTCCAGCCTACTATCAGGCATTGGTCAACATACAGATGGATGTCTATGAAGCCACACATGCCGACCCCATCCTCCCTCTTCTACCCTATAAAGGAACATTAAAACTCTCTATTCTCCACTTAATAGGATTAAAACGCTTATGTCAACTCAACCAATTTATACACAGGATGATGAGAAGAAACCGCTCGTAAGTTTCATCATCACGTATTATAACGAGTCTGTTGACATGCTGAAAGAGTGTGTCAACAGCATCCTATCACTAAGTCTTAATACAGCAGAAAGGCAGATCATCGTCGTTGATGATGGCTCTGACGTGTCTCCAATAGACCTTCTCATTGAGCTTTCTTCGGACATTATCTATGTCAGGCAGCCCAATCTGGGACTCAGTCGGGCACGTAACAGGGGAATAGGCATAGCGGAAGGTAGCTTCATACAGTTCGTTGACGCTGATGATTACCTGTTGACAAACACCTATGAGCAATGCCTTGACATCATCAGATACAAAGAAACAGACATGGTTCTCTTCCAGTCTACTGGTTCAACAACGTCCACTCCACACTCTGAAGCGGACGGACCGATGAGTGGAACAGACTACATGGCACATCATAACCTACGTGGTAGCGCCTGTGGATACGTCTTCAGGAAAGCCATTCTGCATGACTTGCGCTTCCGGGAAGGTACGTTGCACGAGGATGAAGAGTTCACTCCGCAGCTTATGTTACGTGCAGAGAACATCTATTCAACCGAAGGAAAGGCTTATCACTACCGTGTACGCAAGGACTCCATCACACATAAGACGGACAAACGGTGGCGCATGCGACGGCTGATGGATGCTGAACAGGTCATCTACAGACTCAAGAATAAGGCTGACCATCTGCCCGTCAGCGAACGGATAGCAATGGAACGACGCATCGCACAACTGACAATGGACTATATATATAATGTCATCCGAATGACACATGACGCCACTCACCTCGACAGAGTGCTGCAACGTTTGACAAAACATGACCTCTTTCCGCTGCCCGACAAGCATTATACGAAGAAGTACCAATGCTTCCGTATGCTCGTCAACACGGCTATGGGAAGAAAGATACTCATGCTGGCACTACGCGTAAAGGGATAGAAAACGGAAAAATAAAGCAAGGAGCAGCCATGAAAATATTACTCATTGGTGAATACAGTAACGTACATAACACGCTGGCACGTGGACTTCGGGAACTCGGACACACCGTGACTGTCATCTCAAATGGTGACTTCTGGAAGAATTATCCACGTGACATTGACGTCAGCAGACGCCCTGGGAAGTTAGGAGGAATGCTCCTTCTGGCAAAGATCTATGCGCTTCTGCCCTGCATGCGAGGCTATGACATCGTGCAATTCATCAATCCTTTGTTCTTCGAACTTAAGGCGAAACGCCTCTATCGGATATTTAAATACCTCAAAAGGCACAACCAGAAGACCGTATTAGGCGGTTACGGAATGGATGCTTATTGGGCTTATGTCTGCTCAAAGGACATGCCTTTGCGTTACAGTGACTTCAATATAGGGAAGGAACTGCGACAGAATGAGGAGGCAATAGCCGAGAGAGAAGACTGGATTGGTACGGATAAAGGACGTCTGAACCTACTGATGGCTGACCAATGTGACGGGATTGTGACGGGACTCTACGAGTACTGGCGGTGCTATGAGCCGTTTTTCCCAGAGAAAACAACCTTTATTCCTTTCCCCATTGTCATTGGAAAGGAACCCGACATACCACAAGAAACACCCGAAAAGCTGAACCTTTTTATTGGAATAAGCAAGAACCGGTCAGCCTATAAAGGTACAGATATCATGCTGCGGGCTGCAGAAAAGGTGAAGAAAGACTTCCCCGACAAGCTCAATCTTAAGGTTGTGACGGGCTTACCATTTGATGAATACGTACGAACCATGATGGGCTCGGATGCCATCATGGACCAACTCTATAGTTATACTCCATCTATGAATCCCTTAGAAGCTATGAATCATGGGGTTATATGTATTGGTGGAGGTGAACCAGAGAGCTATGAAATACTCGGAGAGACAACCTTAAAGCCCATCATCAACGTCCTTCCAACCTATGAAAGCTGTGTGGAAGAACTGACAAAACTCGTCACAGACCTGCCACGCATCCCTCAACTGAGACGTGAAAGCTATGCATATGTGCGCAAACACCATGATCATATCAAAGTGGCAAAACAGTACATTACCTTCTATGAATCACTGTTCAGCAAAGCAAAGAAACGCTGACAGAAATAGCATCAGAATAGGATTATGTAATGAAAAATACCATATAAGAAAGTAATACATGCTCTTTTGCATTGTAAAAGGTGCCCTTTTACAACGCAAAAGGGCGTCTTTTACAAGCCTATTCATAACTCCTTGATTATCTAAATGTTACAAAGCTGATTTTTCTTGATTATCATTCATTTTGTCGCTTACCAACTCTTTATTTTTGTAAGGTTATTTCTTACATAGTAAATGCATTACCTTACAGTGTTGAAATCAAAGAGAAGATGCACTTTGGAGTAGTTCTATTCGGAGTCTGTCCGTAGTCTTTGGCGTGATTTTAAAACGGTCATTGATGCGCAAACCAACAACCCACACAATCTCATCTGCAGCATTAACCAGTACCATCTGGTCACGTTTCTCAAAACGATTGCGCTTAAGATTGGTGAGAAAGTTGCTCACCAACTGACTACCCTGCATACCCAACGGTACGAAACGGTCGCCCTCCTGAGTGCGGCGCAGCGTCAATGGGAAACGAACAAGCGATGCATCAAGGTCGGCAACCAAAGGATTTCTGGAAAAAACAGTCCCCTCTTCCCCCCGAATAGCAGTCTCTGACAGGCGAAGCGAGTATTTATCATCAAAGACATAACGTCCCTTTTCAGGCAGAACAAGCTTTGAACGCCCCTCCGTCTGGCGCTGATGCACATAAATAAACCCACGGTCGTGCGTCAGTTCATGCGTCGTTGAGGTCCATATCTGTCCCGTCTGCCCATCCGTATGTCGACCAATCTCTTCAATCTGTGCCGTTGTGAAGCCCATAGGCTTCAGTACATGGAAAAGGAAATAAGTAGGAACAGGAAATGATTTGACAACTGACAAATCAATTTTTATGGATTCTCCAGACTGCAGGACACCCTTCTTCACAGTCTTTTCAAGTGAGTCCTGGAGAATGATATTAGCATCTGTGAGGTGCTGGGCAGTGGTTAGAATAGCATCATTTACCGATGGATTAATCTCTTGAAGTAAAGGTATAATGTTCAAACGTATCTTGTTACGCACTACATCATCAATCATATTTGTACTGTCAGTGACATAGTTTACTTTTCGTTCTTCAAGATATTGCTCAATCTCCTGACGTGAGACGGAGAGCAAAGGACGAATGATACTGTTTGCATCAGGACTGATACCCATCATTCCAGACAGTCCTGTACCCCGCAGAAGATTGATAAGAATAGTCTCAACAGAATCCTCTTTATGATGACCCACACAGATAGCGGCAGCCTGAAGGTCATCCTTCAACTGGAAAAAGTATTTATAGCGTAAGTCACGTGCTGCCATTTCGATACTTACCTTATGCAAGTCAGCATACTCCTTTGTATCGAAATGGGCAATATGAAGCGGTATGTTCTCCCGTTCGCAAAGCTCTTTGCAATACTGCTCGTCCCTCAAACTCTCCTCACCACGTAGATGAAAATTGCAGTGAACAGCCTCTATGGAATAGCCCAACTCCTTGAGAACGAGAAGCAATGCCACACTATCTGCACCACCAGAGAGCGCAACAAGATAGAGACCATCAGCCTTCAGCAGGTGCTTTTCAGCAATAAATTGCTTTACTTTATTCAACATAGAGCACCAATCCCTTCAGATATTCGCCTTCAGGATGATATATATTAATAGGGTGATCAGCAGGTTGATGAAGCTGATGAAGTATCCGCACCTTACGTCCAGCCTGTGCTGCAGCCGTGAAAACAGCCTGTCTGAAATTGTCTTTCGTCACCACTTGCGAGCAACTGAACGTGAAAAGGATACCTCCAGGTTTGATTTTCTCGAAGCCTTTGACGTTCAATCGGGTGTAACCGCGCAGTCCGTTCTTCAGCGCTTTGCGGTGTTTAGCAAAGGCAGGAGGGTCCAAAACAATGAGATCATACTTACCATCATGGTCGTCAAGATACTTAAAAGCATCCTCGCAGATAGCCTCATGGCGTGAATCACCAGGGAAATTGAGATCTACATTCCTATTGGTCAGCTCGATAGCCTTCGCTGAACTGTCCACGGAATGTACCACTTCAGCCCCACCACGCATAGCATAAACGGAGAAACCACCCGTGTAGCAGAACATATTCAGAACGCTTCTGCCCTTTGCATAACGCTCCAACAGACTGCGATTCTCACGCTGATCAATGAAGAAACCTGTCTTCTGACCCTTCAACCAGTCTATATGGAACTTCAAACCATTCTCTATTGCGATGTTGTTATCCGTATCCCCATAGATGAAACCATTCTCTTGACCCAGTTCAGCCTTATAAGGAAGTGTCGTTTCACTCTTATAGTAAATGCCATCCAACTGATCATCCATCACCTTCACGAGTGCTTTTGCAATCACTTCACGGCACACATGCATACCCACGGAATGAGCTTGCATGACTGCAGTCTTGCCATATATATCGATGACAAGCCCCGGAAGGTTATCGCCTTCACCATGTACAAGACGGTAAGTGGTGTTCGGATAAGGTCGGATCTCATCCCCTTGTTCACGTACAACACCTATAGAACGACGCACAAGAAGCGCTGCACGCAGTCGGTTTTCCCAAAACTCATCGTCAATAGCTACGTCATGGAAAGACAAAACACGCACGGCGATGGAGCCAATCTGGAAGTGTCCGATGGCAATGAACTTGTTATCGTGCGTCATTACACGGACAATGTCACCTTCCTCAAGCCCTTCTTCAATCTTATTAATAGCTCCAGAGAAGATCCAAGGGTGGAAACGAAGAAGGCTATCTTCCTTTCCCCGCTTCAGATATACTTGCTTATACATAAATGAATGGTCTTATATTATCAACAAAAAAAGGCCGCTTAACCCTTTTGTTAAGGATTAAACAGCCGCTGTTTTCTTATTTTCTTCAGTTTCAACAGGTACATTCTGCTCCTTTGGAGGAACGACAATGAGTTCGTAATCACCCGTACATTTCAGCTCGTGGAGCCGTTCATAGAGTTTGATACACGTCCATGCATCCGTTGAAGCATAGATTTTCTGCTTGTCATTGAGTATCTCATTCTCCCAGTTTGAGAGCTGTTCACGCTTTGTAATACGCTCATGGAAGACGTTCGCATAGAGCTTTTGCAGGCTCATATCCTCTATTCCCAAAGACTTTACATAGTCTTGTAGGTCGATAAAGTAGCCCGGTTTGAAGTCACAACGTTGGTGTAACATCAGCATATCATCCGTCAGAGAGAGTCCGACTTTGGGCACTGTTGTATCTTCAAGGAAGCGTTTGATGCAGTCAGGGATACCTATCAGGTTGAGACGGAAGAGGAAACAGACCTCTCTGTCACATGCCTGAAGGAGTGCAACCTTGCGATGTTGCCCCTTCTTAAACACGGGTCTGGTCTCTGTATCAACACCTAGGATGTCTCTCGACAGCAGGTAATCGACAGCCTTCTCAGCCTCTGTTTCAGTCAGAACAACAACAATTTTACCGGGGAAGGTAACCCTTGGCAATTGAGAAATCTTGCTTTTATCAAACTTATTGTAAAGTACTGTATTCATTTCAGATTGCATACTGATTTGCAAAATTAAAAAAAAAGTCTGAAATCGTATGCTTATATGGCACGAAATTATTACTTTTGCAGGGATATAAAACTAAGTATTGGTAAATGGCAAGGAAAAAAACTGAACGCAAAAGCAAAACTTTCAGCGAAGCAATAGGAATAAATAACATTATTAACGACAAGACTGGATTCGTCATGGGACTGATTCTCCTGTGCGTAGCGTTGTTTATTTGCATTGCTTTCTTTAGTTATTTCTCCACTGGACAGGCTGACCAAAGCTTAGTAACTGACCTCCGACCGGGTGAGGTTGAGAACACCGGAAGAGAGTTTCAGAACTATTGTGGATCCATAGGAGCACTCCTTTCCTATGCACTTATCTCACGTTGCTTCGGTATTCCAGCGTTTATCATCCCTATGTTCATCATTCTTTGTAGTGTAAGAATGATGGGTGCATACAAGAAACTGAACCTTTGGAAATGGTTCTTGGGCATGGCTTTGGTGATGATATGGCTATCCATTACCTTTGCAAAGTTCCTCACTCCACTCATGGGAGACCAGGTTTTCAACCCAGGAGGAGACCATGGTGCCTTCTGTGTGCAGTACATGGAAAACCTTATTGGACCTCCCGGACTGGTCGCTATACTTGTTATTATCATGATAGCCTTCCTTACTTACATCACATCTGAGACCATTACAGTGGTCAGGAAGGTGCTGAACCCTATTGGATATATCCGTGATAAGGTGAAGTTTACTGTGGTAAGCCATGATAATAAGGAAGCTAATGATGCTTATGATACCATCATTCCTGCAGCAGAACAGGATGATGTGCAGGATGAAACAGAGGAAAACAACCATACGGAAGCCATAGAACTGATGGATGAAACGGTTTCTGAGCCAGTTGAAATGGAGCCTATCATCAGCAAAAAAGCCATAAACAAGCGTGAAAAAGAGGCTGAAGAAGATGGTCTTACGATGACTGTTGACACACCAAACAACGAAGAAAAGGCAAGCGGACGTACTGTTGCAGATAACAATATGCCTATGACTCCTATCAATCCTCGTGAGCCTTTCACACGTTGGAAGTTCCCAACACTCGACTTATTGAAGGAGTATGACTCTGATTCTAAGACCAGTTACGTGGATAAAGAGGAGCTGGAAGCCAACAAAGACCGTATCATCAAGGTGCTGAATGACTTTGGTGTACAGATCAGAAGCATACGTGCTACGGTTGGACCGACCATCACACTCTACGAAATAACGCCTGCACAGGGTGTAAGAATATCCAAAATAAAGAACCTTGAGGATGATATTGCGTTGAGCTTAGCAGCCATTGGTATCCGAATCATTGCTCCTATGCCGGGTAAAGGTACCATTGGTATTGAGGTACCAAACGCTAAACCAAACATCGTCTCTATGTTTTCAATCCTCAATTCCAAGAAGTTTCAGGAGTCAAACATGGAGTTACCCATCGCATTGGGTAAGACAATCACCAACGATGTGTACATGGTTGACCTCGCAAAGATACCCCATTTGCTCGTAGCAGGTGCTACTGGACAGGGTAAATCAGTGGGATTGAATGCCATTATCACCTCTTTGCTCTACAAAAAGCACCCCAATGAGCTTAAGATTGTCCTCGTTGACCCTAAGAAAGTGGAGTTCAGTGTGTACGCACCTATCGCTGATCACTTCATGGCAGCAGTGGAAGAGAACGAAGAAGAACCCATCATCACCGACGTACAGAAGGTTGTTAAGACACTCAAAGGGCTCTGTGTGTTGATGGATGAGCGTTATGACCTACTCAAAGCAGCTGGTGCACGTAACATAAAGGAATACAATAAGAAGTTCCTGAACCATCAACTCAACCCCGAAGAGGGCCATGACTTCATGCCATACATCGTCGTTATCATTGATGAGTTTGGTGATTTGATCCTCACAGCAGGTAAAGAAATAGAGATGCCTATCACCCGTATCGCTCAATTAGCACGTGCTGTAGGTATTCATATGATTATAGCTACACAGCGACCTACCACAACTATCATCACTGGTAACATCAAAGCGAACTTCCCAGGACGTATTGCTTTCCGCGTAGGTGCCATGATGGACTCTCGAATCATCCTCGATAGACCAGGTGCTCAACAGCTTGTTGGACGTGGAGACATGCTCTATCTCAACGGAGGAGAGCCTGCCCGCGTGCAATGTGCATTCGTTGACACACCTGAAGTAGAGAATATTACGAAGTTCATAGCCAACCAATCAGGTCCAGTAAGCCCTATGGAGATTCCTGAACCAGCATCAGATGATGCAGCAGGAGGCGGCGGTGCGCTCGATACTCATAGCCTTGACCCTCTATTTGAGGATGCTGCACGTGCCATTGTGCTCAATCAACAAGGGTCAACAAGTATGATTCAGCGTCGTTTCTCTATCGGTTACAACCGTGCAGGACGCCTTATGGACCAGATGGAGAAGGCTGGAATCGTTGGAGTTGCACAGGGTTCAAAGCCTCGTGAGGTACTTATTGGTGACGAGATGAGCCTCGAAGCCCTCCTGACAACGCTGAGAGGATAATCCAAACGACCAACGCAAGAACAGAAAAAGGATATTTTAGAAACACAAGATAAACTTAAAAAGGTTCAGAAAATGAAACAGATTAAGTATTTATTGATGATTGTTGCCATCGTAATAAGCAACAACATCTTCGCACAGAATGCCATTAAGGCTAAAGAATGCTTAGACAAAGCAACAGCAATCGTGTCCAATCAGGGTGGTTTAACAGCGCGTTTCGCCCTCTCACAGACAGGACATGTAGGTAGGATATCAGGCACAATCTCCGTGAAAGGAGCAAAGTTTGTTGCTGCAACACCACAGACAACCATTTGGTTTGATGGTAAAACACAATGGTCATATATGAAGTCTACCAACGAAGTAAACGTCTCTAACCCCACAGAGGCACAACGTTTGTCAATGAATCCATATAGCTTGATGACCATGTACAGGCAGGGTTACACTCTTAATATGACCTCTGAAGGTGGTGCATATGTTGTTTACATGAAGGCAACGAACCCTAACAGAAGTGTCTCTGAGGCGTATGTGACTGTGAGCAAAGCCTATCAACTGCAGAAGATCAGAATGAAACAAGGCAAGAAATGGACCACTATCACAGTGTCAAACATACAGAAGAAGAACCTATCAGATGGTATCTTCACCTTTAATAAGAAGAGATATCCTTCAGCAGAGATTGTCGATTTAAGATAATCTCGCTGCCTTTTCAGAGCCTAAGAAACACACTATGACATACTGGGATGCTATAAAAGTCCTACATAAACACCTCCTTCTATCAGACAGAAGGTCGTTAAAATGGAAAGCCAACACGCTAGCTAAGTTCTTTTACTACGTGTTGGCTATCATTTTTTGTGGTTATCTGGGGCTTATGGCTATGGTGTTTGCAACCATGGCAAGGGAGGAAAACACAGCAGGATACCAGTTTGTATTCTTCATTCTTCCACCTCTTCTTATCCTCGACTACGTCATAAGGACAGGATTCAACCAGAAAACGATTCTTCTCGTACGCCCCTATCTCTTGCTCCCCATACCGAAATATGCAAGTGTAGACTATCTTATCATCCGTGAAGTAACACGTCTTTATAACCTCTCATGGCTCTTTTTCATTATTCCCTTTGGTCTTTTATCAGGAATAAGCCATCAAGGCATTGGCTTTATGATAGGTTATACGGTGGTTTGTTACCTCTTTTTCCTCATCAACGGACTCTTTTTCCTGCTTACACAGACACTTACAACACGTCACTCCATTTGCTGGTTGCTGCCAGCAGGCGTCTACACACTCCTTACTGTCCCACCCTTCCTGACTGAATTCTTAGGAAACAAAGCTGATTTCTATAGCCAATTAGGCTATAATATGGCAACTCACAGTCTACCAACCTGCGCCATTCTCCTTCTGATATTGGTACTTCTTGCCTTTATCAACCGTAAAATCATCTTCCGTTACGTATATGAAGAACAGTTCAATGGGGAGAAGAGCAAGGCAAAAACAAACCTTCACCTCACCTTCTTAGAGCATTTCCATGAGACAGGAGAGTTCCTTAAGCTGGAAGTACGAAGCATTATGCGTAACAAAAACATCCGTAAAGCGTTCTTTATGGGTACCTTAGCAGTGATCATCTACAGTTGTTTGATTATTTTCAACAATGATGTAGACCTCAATACCAACTCTTTCTATCTCACTTACAGCTTTAGTATCTATGGAGTGACAATTCTTAGCAAAATAATGTGCTACGAAGGCAACTACATGGAATGCCTTATCATGCAGCGAAAGAGTATCTATCAACTGCTATTAGCCAAATATTACTTCTATTCGGTACTGCAAATCATCCCGTTTCTGGTGTTCCTTCCTGCTGTTTTCATGGGTAGACTGAACTTTGGGACACTCCTTTCTTATGCCCTTTTCGCAACGGGAGCCTGTTATTTCATACTCTTCCAGATGGCTATATATAATAAGGTGGCAATACCATTGAACCAAAGTCTGACGGGAAAGACACGTTCGGAAACACCATACATCCATATTTTTGTCACCATAGGCGTACTTCTCGTGCCCCTACTCCTCATCGTTATTGGTAACAAACTACTCAAAATGCCAACCGCAACAAACCTTGTTATGGCACTCATCGGACTCTTCTTCATTGCTACACACCAACTTTGGATAGCCCGAATATGCAGGAGAATGGAGAAAAGGAAATACGAACAACTGGAGGGTTTCCGCACTTCCCGATAGCTACTGACAGTCCTTCCTACTTCATTTAGCCAATGATTGTGTTTTATGAAACAATCTTACAAAAAAGAAAGGATACTCAACGGTTGAATGAACGAAAACCAATAAAAACCGACTTTGTAACCTATGGATAATCAACGGGTTACAAACAGGCTTGTAAAAGACGCCCTTTTGCATTGTAAAAGACGCCCTTTTACACATCAAAAGATGCCCTTTTGCAATGCAAAAGGGCATCTTTTACTACCTCAAAGGGCACATATTAAAAACAGAAAGGGATTTTTTATTACATATTAAGTAGATACTCCCACTTGGAAAACATAAAGAACCGACATGTAAAGCTCCACGCCAAACACATAAATGGGAAGATATTTCGCCGTAGTCTCAAGTCCTACAGCCAGCATTTCCTGCAGTTTCTGTACGCTGTTTATCGTTCCGCTTGTCACACCATAGGACAATGACATAACCAATAGTATGAAAGACAACGTTGGAATGAGACTCACCGAGAAGTTACTTGGGAACAACTGCCCCGTAACACTCAGCAAAATGGCATGCGGAACAACTGTAAGTAGAAGCATAATGACGATTGCCAATAAGAATTCAACCAATGCCAGGCGAAGTCCGATACGCTCCCGATAAGCCAATTCGGTGTTAACCCGCCCCTTAGAGAAAGCATTTCGCAGTGCATCATAGAACTTACTATGCACAAAAACACCACCCGCGATGCTTGCAGTGATAAAGTAAACGAGCAATGGTGTCAGCTGATTAGCCACGAAAGAACCAAACAACCAACGCACTCCCTCCGTACTAAGCAGGGAACGCAACGGCAAATCAATGGCTGCTGCAGTGATCAGCCACGACAGAAATATTAGTAATATCTGAGCTATTGCAAGTGTAAGGACAATGTATCCAAGCTTACTCTTCATCAGAATGTAGGTTATCAATATCTATGATTCTCAACTCCAAGGCACGCACAACAAGTCTTGTTGCGTTGACACTCATGCCGTTGTTTCCTCCAGGGAAGAGCTTCTGAACCAACTCATTCTGCCTTTTCTCCAGACTCTTCACGCCGAAAGGCATACCACGAAGGTTCGTTATCTGCTCCTTTGTATAGCCAAGAGCAAGGTGACGGAGGAACCTTTCGTCGTATTCATCAATCTCATAGCTCACCATTGCTTCCTGATGCATCAGCAAACTGTTCACACTCTGTTTGAAACGACCGACGATTTTCTCCAGAATGGGTTGGTTAAAGACCATTCTTTTCCCCGAAATGACACTCGCAACATCGCTACGTGTGAGCAACTCACCACTTTTCAGACAGATTCCATCGGCACCTGCATCAAGAACATCGACCCATAGCTTCTCATTTAGTATCTCTCCCGTGAAGATAAGCACCTTAACATTAGGGTGAAGTTCCTTTGTCTGTCGGCAGATCTCCACTCCAACCGTTGTTGAACCACCCAATCCTAAGTCAAGAAGAACCAAGTCTGGCAGTTGCTGCTTAATCAGTTTCCAGTATGCAACCTCGTTCTCTGCTGTTCCAATGACCTCCGCTTCAGGGATTTCATTACGGAAAATACCTTCCGTTCCTTTGAGTTCCAAGGGTACATCCTCGACAATAATTACTTTAAACTTCTCCATTTCTGTATATCTTTTTATGTTTATTTTGCTTTCGACAATACGATGTCAATCATTGTTCCATCCTCTGTTCGTGACGCAGAAATGCCACATCCTCGCTTATTAGTAGCCTCTCCGTTATCTCTTGCAATCTGTCTGCAGATGTAAAACATCAGGTTTTCTGCCGATGGAGAGAAGAGATTCCGACACGCTTCATCCGTCAGTCGTAAGGCAGACATGAGCACATGCAGGATGATATATCCTCCCTTCTTCTCTTCAGAAGTAACAATCAAAGGCTGATTATCATTCTTCAGGAAAAGAATGTCAAACATATAAACCAGCAGGTCAGGGTCGCCCAAGATGGCTGGGACAGGTGTTTCAGGTGTAATGAACTTATTGGCAGAAACCAAATCAGCAAGGATGACAGGGTGAGCAACCAGCTTTGTGTTCTCAACCTGGTGCATAGCCTGCTGGCTAAGGATAGAGTAAAGCTCCTTATAGTAGACTGCCAGCTCGTCAATCGACTCCAATTGTTTCTCCCTTTGGTCCACAAGTTGACGGATACGGGAGGGATAATACATCGTCTCATGCTTCAAAGTAGAGAGACAATTGTCCAGAATACTATTGCTAATGTGCAGACGTTCGTTCTCATATTCCACACATCGAGCCTCATCTTCAAGCAGTTCGATGTTCGATTGGCTCTTTTGATTCTTCTCATTTGCCTCGAAAAGAGTCTCTTGAATCTGTGAAATGATGTTCTTAAGACGCTCTGGGAAACGGCCGCTGTCGACTGATTCCACACTTCGGAGCTTCTCTTCAACACTCACATTGCTAAGCAGTACGGTGTTGATATGCTTCACTTGCTCTACACTGAACTGATAAGAGAGACGCCGACGGTAATACATCAGATAGTAAACAGGGAGGATGAGGAGCAGCAACAGTACGAGCAAGACAATCGCTACATTCTTGTTCGTCTCTGATTTCATCATCATCCGACAATAAGCAGCTAAGGTGTTATCAGCCGATTTCTCCTTGAAAAGATGCGTAAAGACGGAGTTGTTGTACTTATATAAATCCCACTTGTGCAGTGCAAGCGCCGCTATGGCACTCTCATTGCGCAGGTCGAGGATGATATCATAGTTCATTGGAATACTGTCATGATACCATTTTATCTCGGCAGGGACGTTAGACAAACTGCCAATCTTCTCTAAAAGCAACTTCCCATGAGGATGTAAACGAAGGTATTGCTTGTTCAAATAGTTCCTACAAGTATCTGCATAGGCAAGGGCAAGGGCATAATCGCCATTGATATTACAGAAATAAGTGGAGTCAGCATAGATACCTGCTAACCCTATATAATCGTGTTCGGCAAGGGCTTTCACCTTGTCTGTTGTATGTGTTGGGCGCTCTCCATAGCTCAATAAGGAACTTACTGAGAGTAAAACAACCAATAAAAGTCTGCTGATTCCTTTGGGTAAACGGAAGAAGAAACGACTTCCAACACCCAATTTACTATCAACGCCAATTGTACAAACAGAGAAAATCTGGCTAATTTTCTTGTATTTATTAATGATTCCGTTGCAGTTCATCAGTCCGAAACCATGTGAAGTATTCTCTGGAAGGTCGAGGATTATCTTGTGATCAAAGATGTTTTCCTGCTGATCCTGCGACAATCCGCAGCCTGTATCACTGACAGATATCTCGACATAGTCGGGTTCTTCGGTCGAACTTATCGTCACTTCACCACCTGCTTCAGTGAACTTTCGGGCATTATCAGCCAACGTATTGACCATGAAAAGCGTCAACACCTGGTCTGCTTTCACCACAGCACGGGTGTTATCAACCCTCAATTTCACTCCTTTCATTGCAAAACCCATGCGTCCTTTCTTCACAATATCAAAGATATTCTGCAATGGGAAGCTCTCAATATGCAGTGAAAGATGTCCCTGACGGAGCTGAATCCACTCGGTAAGAACCGTGTTCAACTCATCAATCTTATCCGTTAGCTCCTGGATATAGGTGTAACGCTCCTGCTGAATGGCTGCATCCTCACCGCCTTTCTTAAGCTTATTGATCTCATGAAGCATCCGATCGATAAACGGAGTGACGTTATTGACAAGCGTAACCTTAGCCCGTTGCTCCAGATTCTTACGTTTATTGTCAACAAGATGGAGCTTACTGATGGTTAATTGTTCGGAAACTTCGTCGTACTCGTCCTCCAATTGCGCCATATATTGCTCATTATCGCGCTTCCATTGCTCCAAAGGAACAAGCAAATCATCCAATGATTTACGGCTATCATTGCGTCTTCTGAGATAATGAAGGACCAATAAGAGGAAGATAATGAAGACAATTGCAAGTCCAATGGCCATGATCATCAGGTTCAACTGCTTGGAAGTCTGCTCCAATTGACCTGCTCGTGACTCAAAGTAACGGTCCTGACGTGTCTGTTCCTGTAGGTCCAGATAGGCATTTCGGTTGAAATCACTTGCCTGTTTGTCGTTCATTGAAGAATAAACAACACTCAACTGCTCACGAATAGACGCCACAAGGTCGGGTGCTTGTTCGATAGCTCGGTTCTTACGGAGGGCATTCTGCAGACAGATTAACGCTGATGGATAGTCATGTATATGCCAATAGCAAGACGCTAACGTACGGTATGAACCCGCAATCTGATATACATCACCATACTTTTGGAACAGATCCAACGACCGTTGTGCCAGGTTTCCTGCAAGTAAACTGTCTGGCATGTGGTCTATATTGATGTATTGTATGGAAGGAAGGTTATGCTCTATGAGTATATCCCGGCTTGCTTTGTTCTGCAGATGTTCACTAAGTCCCTGCAAAGAGTTCGCCTCCCAGTAGGGATAATTGTGCTGTCTGGAGAGCATATAACAACGTATCAGATAGTCAAACTCCTTCTGATTGATTTCTTCCTGTGTCCCATTGGTAATGATTCCACCTGCTCCGACGTTGTAAAGGTACGACAGGAACTGTCCAATATCCGTCTGAATCTCTCCATCTGGGTTGATATTCTTCAGTGCATTGACGGAAGGTTGCTCCAAACCAACGTAGAAATAATAGATAGAAGTGACTATATAAAACTCAGAACGGGCATAGACCATACGCCTTTTCATGCGCTCTGACAGCAGACGTTCGTCTTCTTGGATACGCCGAAGACGCCATACTGCCTTCTCATAGTAGTCATAGAACTCCTTATTTCGTGACTCTCGCTGACACAAACGCATGAATTGTACGTCCGCAATCAGCAGTTCCACTTGGTTATCGGTACTGTTTAACACCTCTTCCAAGCGTTCATAAGCCTTTGAAAAGTCCATCCGCATCAGGTCACAGAAGACCAGATTGTTCAGTGCTTCAGCCTTTCCAGCACTGTAACCATCGGAAAGTGCGAGCGCTTTCTTGGCATAATACCTAACGGAATCAAGGTTTCGATAATGGGAAACATAAGCTTTGTCATTGAGTTCATCCACTTCCTGACTGTGTTGTGGCGTACATGCCGCAACAAAAAAGAAGAGAATGAGTATCAATGTCCCACCAATAAACTTATGTAACCTGTCTTTATACATTGAAATAGAAATAGAACGCAAATGTACAAAACTTTCTCCAAACTGCCATCAAAAGTCCTTCTTTTCATCAAAAACTATGACTGTGCTTTCACACATTCCAACAATTATTATTAATTTTGCAACATAAATATAATCACTATATGGTATTATGGCTGAGAAAATAAGGATAAAGGACATTGCAGAGCGGGCAGGTGTGAGTGTAGGAACAGTGGATCGAGTACTCCACAAACGCCCTAATGTATCGGCTTCAGCACTAAAAAGAGTTGAAAAAGCACTCGAAGAGATGAACTATCAACCCAACATGTATGCCAGCGCATTGGCATATAACCGCAGCTACAAGTTCTATTGTTTGATTCCGAAGCATGCCAGTGAGGCGTATTGGGACGAGATTGAGATGGGAGCCATGAAGGCTATAGAGCAGAGAAGAGACTTTTATCTCGACCTGGAGATAATGTATTACAGTCGACTCAGCCCAGATTCGTTCATCGAAACCTATAAGAAATGTCTCTCTTATAACCCTGATGGTGTGATATTAGTGCCTACAACGTTAGAAGTAACACGCCAGTTCACAGACGAATTACACGACCGTAACATCCCGTTTGTACTACTTGACTCCTATATGCCAGCCCTTCAGCCACTGTCATTCTATGGTCAGGACTCTATCCAAAGTGGACATTTCGCTGCCCACATGCTCATGCTTATTGCACGTCAAGAGACGACAATCATGCTCATGAAGCAGACAAAAGACGGAAAGATGGCGAGCCGTCAGCAGGAAAACCGTGAGGTTGGATTCCGTGATTATATGAAAAATAACTTCCCAGAGGTGAAGATTGTGGAGGTAAACCTCCCTCTTGACGAGGAGAAAAAGCAGTATGACGGAATCTTAGAGAAGTTCTTCAGCAAGCATCCGGAGGTCCATCACTGCGTTGCACTGAACTCTAAAGCACACATAGTAGGCGAGTTTCTCCTGAAAACAAAGCGTCATAATGTTCAGATTATGGGCTATGACATGGTGCATAAGAATGCCGATTGTCTTCGTGCTGGTAGTATTTCCTTCCTCATAGCACAGCATGCTTACCAGCAAGGGTACTTCAGTGTTGATTCACTCTTCCGTGCAATCGTACTTAAAAAGAAGGTAGAAGCCGTCAATTACATGCCAATAGACTTACTAACACAGGAGAATATTGATTTCTATCATCGCTCTTGGGTACAATAAATAAAGATAAAGAAAGTGACAGAAAACAGAAAAGGACTCTTAGCGCTCAGTCCACTTGTAGTATTTATCATACTCTATCTGGTGACATCTATCGTCTCCGGAGACTTCTATAAGGTACCGATAACCGTGGCTTTCATGATTGCGAGCATCTTTGCAATAGCCATTTCGGGTCGTTATCCACTAAATAAACGCATTGATATCTATAGTAAAGGTGCCAGTACGGACAACATGATGATGATGCTATGGATATTTGTACTGGCTGGTGCATTTGCTAATTCGGCTAAAGAGATGGGTAGTATTGACGCAACTGTCAATCTTACGCTGTCCATTCTCCCTGACAACATGCTGTTGGCGGGGTTCTTTCTTGCTGCTTGTTTCATCTCTATAAGCATCGGAACGAGTGTAGGTACGATCGTAGCTCTCACCCCTATCGCTGCAGGAGTGGCTACTTCCACGGGTACACCACTACCTTTTGTCGTCGCAGTAGTTGTTGGTGGCTCGTTCTTTGGCGATAACTTGTCGTTCATCAGCGACACAACGGTGGTCGCAACACGTACACAAGAGTGCCGAATGGCGGATAAATTCAAGGTAAACTTCTTCATTGCAGCCCCTGCAGCAGTCGTTATACTCATTGCTTACATCTTCTTAGGAACTGATATCCACCTCCTTCATCAGGCAGGTAGCATTGACATACAGAAGATTATCCCCTATATGGCGGTTCTTATCTGTGCCGTTCTGGGGATGAATGTCATGGCTGTACTCACCATTGGCATACTCCTGACGGGTGTCATCGGCATAGCTGACGGCACTTATGACGTCTACGGATGGTTCGGAAGCATGGGAACAGGTATCACAGGGATGGGCGAACTGATCATCATCACTATGATGGCAGGTGGTATGTTAGAGATAATCAGGGAGAACGGGGGTATTGATTACCTCATAAAAATCATCACACGCCATGTCAATAGCAAGCGGGGAGCAGAGCTGACAATAGCTTTTCTCGTCAGTCTGGTGGACATCTGTACTGCCAACAACACCGTTGCCATCCTCACAGTGGGGGGAATAGCCAAGCAGATAGGCGACAAATACGGTGTCGACAACCGTAAGGCAGCCAGCATTTTGGATACTTTCTCCTGCTGTCTGCAGGGTATTATCCCTTACGGAGCACAGATTCTTATGGCAGCAGGATTGGCAAAAATAAATCCGGTAAGCATTGTTCCTTACCTTTATTATCCGTATGTCTTAGGCGTTTTTGCCCTACTCTCCATCCTTTTCCAGTATCCACGCCGATACTCAAGGGCACAATAATCACACAAGAAGTAACACTCATAGAAAGGAAAACGAGATATGCAGTCTACAGAAACACCAGGAATGGATGTCATACAGCGTAACTTCTTCCGCATACTTAGCTCGGGAGCATTCAACAGTCAGTCAAATATTGAACCGATGTCACCCTTCAAATGGCGTCGATTGATGCAGATGGTGGATGCCCAACAGGTTATCCCTGTCTTCGTAAAGGGTATCAATAAGCATTCACTTGACGAGGGATTGCGCCTGCCTGACAGTATCATAGCTGATATAAAAGCAAGGATGAATGATAACAGAACGCTCTCAGCGAAGGTTCCTGAGAAGGTTAGGCTGAGCAGCAGACTGCTGAATCATCGTCTGAAGGGTATCATTCACAACGAATTGCACAGCATTGACACGTCAATAGAGGCGCTCGACATTCTGAAACTCATTGTCTCTAACTCACAGTCTATGCTCACACGGGGAATGGACCTCGACGGAATCATCACCCTTGGACAGTATTTGAGGACACGAGGGGATAAGGTTGACTTTGTGAAACTGGATGCTTGGCTGAGTAGTCTGATGCTTCATCCCATGGCAGAACTACAAGGAAACATTCTTATTTCGGTGTTCGGATTCGATGAAGACGAGCTTCCTTTCGTCACGAAATATGACCAGAAGGCTTATAAACTGACCCTTCGTAGTGTCTCCGACCTTGCTAAAGACACGGCACAGGAGTGGCATTTTAAGCAGAACTCTGCTGGTTTTGTCCGTAACAACGGGGCTGTTTTGCGCCGTAATCTTCGCCGAAGTCTGCGTTATGTGGGCTATGCACCACTTGAAACGGTCAGCAATTTCGCCAATAACTTCGTCAGAAGTCTGTCTGAAATAGAGGAATAACGGGCATAAACCACCAAGAGCGGAGCCTCCAAAGCTACTTCACTGAAGAGGAATCTGTCTAACTAATACGGTGTAAAACACCTATTCTTACAGGTCAACACGCCCTCTCCTATCGTACAAAAGGTATTGCTGCAGTAATCAACACCAGGTGCTTCTGTCCCACAAGATGACGATGATTAGACTTTAAGAAATAACCTTACAAAAGGTAAGCTACCATGAACGACAAAATAAACCAGAATCAAGAAAAAACGACTTTGTAACCTATAGATTATCAAGAGGTTACAAACAGGCTTGTAAAAGGTGCCCTTTTGCAATGTAAAAGACGCCCTTTTACACATCAAAAGATGCCCTTTTACATTGCAAAAGGGCATCTTTTAGAAGCCAAAAGGGCATGTATTGTTTTCCCTACTACTATTTATCTTTACAAGAAACCATTGTAACCTCAATGCGACGTTTGCTATTGAGGAGGTTACGGGCTACTTGTTGCACATCAGATGACGTGATGTTACGCACCAAAGACTTATAATCCTTATCGAAGTCTATGCCATGGCGCAACTGATTATAAGCCACAAAGAGCCAGTAATCATTCGTTATGGCAGCCTGGTCATACTGCTTCAGAAGGTATTCCTTCACCTTCTGCAAGCTGACAGCTTCTGGTCCTTTGCGTGCAATATGCTCAATCTGTCCCGTGATAATAGGCATGACAACGTCATACTTATCAGGATCGGTGTCGAAAGCAATCTTCAATAGTGCGTGAGGATTGCTTGATTGCTCAAGACTCTCCTGCAGTTTGACACCATATACTCCACCCTTTTCCTCACGAACGGAATCAGTATAGGCAATGGACAGTACCCGTTTGAACACATCCAACGCCAGATCAGCCTTTGCAGTGTATGGTTCATCCCACGTATAGAAGATGCTTACGCGTGCCAAAGGTGTCTTCATCTGCTTCTCAAAGCGATGCGTCTCATTGCAGTTACGTACATCAGGATAGCTTTTCACGAACGATTCCTTCTTACCTGTTGCTGGTAGCGATGCAATATACTGCTCCAAGAGAGGCTGAAGCTGACTCAATTCTATGTTACCCATGATGATCATCTTGAAGTTTGACGCATTACTGAAGCGCTCCTTATAGATCTGCAGTACACGGTCATAGTTCACCTTATCTATAGAAGAAGCCTTGACGGGCTGCACACGGGGTGAGTTTCCATAGACGATAGAGGCTATAGAGTCATTGTAACTGACGTTAGGACTTGCCTCACGGTTGGTCAGGAACGAGCGCATTCGGTTGAGTTCGGCATTGAAAGCCTGGTCATCACGACGCAGATGGGTGAAGTAGAGGTAAGTGAGTTCGAAGAGTGTACGCACGTCTTTGAGGGATGATGACCCACTGATGGACTGTGTCTCTATGCCTACACCAGCGTTGATACGTACTGTTTTGTCAGACAGTACCTTGTTCAACTCCGTAGAACTGAAACGCCCTACACCCCCTTCCTTCA
Organism: Prevotella histicola; assembly: GCF_055385135.1. NCBI lineage: Bacteria > Pseudomonadati > Bacteroidota > Bacteroidia > Bacteroidales > Prevotellaceae > Prevotella > Prevotella histicola. The sequence continues at coordinate 236,397 of NZ_AP043794.1, forward strand.
CGGCAGTGGAGATGAACTTCGTATTGAGAACGTCCTTATCAGGATAGAGAGAGCTACCTCCTTCCCCGAAGAAGTTCATCACTACAGCATCTTTCTGGTAGTCGGTCTTCTTGAAATAAACCTTCACACCGTTGCTCAAGGTGAGCTCTGTCATTCCGTGCAGGGCTGGTTTCTCACTCACGATACGTCCTTTCTTTGGCAAGACTGGGATGAGCTTCTCGTCCAAACGCTTCTCAACGTAAGCGGGATAAGTCTTTTTCTGTGCATCAAGAACCATCTTTTCCAGTTCAGCATCAGATGGAATCTTCACCTCAGGCTTGTCAGGAGCATAGACAACCAGCACCTGATTGCGGTCAGTGATGGCTTCACGCATAGCGGCATTGACCTCTTTCAGTGTCACTTCACGTGAGAACTGCTCGTCAAGTTGCTTGTTATAAGCCTCAGAAGTGATGGGTTCAGCATCGAGGAAGTTATATTGTGCACGTCGAACGTAATAGGAATTACGACGATCATTGCGTTCATTGAACTGTCTGTCAATAACTTTCCGACGGAAAGCCTTGGCTCTTTCGAGTTCAGAAGGGGTGAAACCGTGTTGGCGAATCTGCTCAATCGTACCGATTGCAGCATCAAATGACCCCTTGATGTTCTCCTGTCGTGCACCGAAAGAGAGCGTAAAGGCATCCTTTGTCCTACTGACAAGGAACTGCCCGATGCGTGCTGAAGCACTCAAACAAGGCTTTGGGTTACGGTCCTGCATCTCATCAAGGCGTTCACCAACCATGTATGCTATCAAATCATCCACATATCCGTCACGCTGATAGCGTATTGTAGACTTCTCAGCATCAGGTGTTGCATCCCGTTTCATGTAGAGTGTGACAAGCATGATGGGTTGTTCGGAGTCTTTCAGCGATGCAACAATCATCTTGTCGTTGTCATTTACAGGGTAATAGTTGCGCTTTGCGGCATTAGCAGGCATCGGAATAGAAGAGAAAACAGCCTGAATCTTCTTCTCCATCTGGTCTACATCCACATCACCTACAACGATAATAGCCTGCAGATCGGGGCGATACCACTTGTGATAGTAGTCACGTAGCACCTTATAAGGGAAGTGATCAACAATCTCCATCGTACCAATTGGCATGCAGTCTTCGTATTTTGTCCCCTTATATATAATAGGTAGAGCCTGCTCCATCAGTCTTTGTGATGCCATACCAGCCCTTCTCGTTCGCCATTCCTCATGAATCACACCGCGTTCCTTGTCTATTTCCTTGTCATCAAGGTCCAAGTAATGGCTCCAATCATGCAGAATGAGCAGCGTTGAGTCAACAACTGCAGGGTTCTTTACGGGTACTGCGCTGACGTTATACACCGTTTCGTCAATGGAAGTATAGGCATTCAGATTCGTACCGAACTTGATTCCGTGGGCTTCACACCAATGTACGATGCTCGGAGAGGCATCTGTATTCTTGAAATTCTTACTCCCGTTGAAAGCCATATGCTCAAGAAAGTGAGCCAGACCACGCTGGTCAGGGTTCTCAAGGATACTCCCTACACGTTGTGCAATGTAGAAATCGGCAATCCCTTTCTCCTTGTTATTATGTCGAATATAGTAGGTCATACCGTTCTTCAGACGTCCTATTCGGAAGCTGTTGTCGGTGGTGACGTTCTGTGCCAGTGCTCCTGTGACCAGCAGAAGGAGTACGAAAGCATTGAAAAATCTTCTTTTTATCATTGTTACTTATATCTTTTTGCGTTTAGAATAGCCTCATCAGAAGGTGCACCCAACGGTCAGCCGCCCCACGGTATGGTTCTTCCCGACAAGGAAAACATTGTCATCGCAGGCGTGACGATGGCTGAAGTCGAGGGCAATATAAGTCTTCATACGCGTTGAAGGAAGAACGAAGGCATACTTAACACCCATGTTGAGTGCATATTGTGGTGCCGTAAGATACTTGTATTCACGATACATGAAGGCTTCCATGACGGAAAATCCCTTCTGTTTGTCTGATGGTTTAGCCATCGTTTCATCCTCGAAAGCATCTCCAGAGCCCGTTTTGTAAGCATAACCAGCCTGTAAACTGAACACTCCTTTACGCATGATAACATTACGAGAGAGGCTCATATAAGGTTCAGTTGTACGTAAATCCTGTCGGCGGAGGTATGGATAGAGGTAGCCAGTCTGCTTTCTTTGTGAGAAGTTAAGTCCTGTTTGCACCGTCCATAACGGCAGTTCTCTTACGATTCTGTAATATCCTGTATAGCCAATGTGCACCTCATTCCATGCTTTGTTCACACTTTTAACAGGGTTAAGATACTCATAATAACTTGCACCCTGGGTATTCCGATTCATACGATAGGCTGTCATGTCATTGACAAGATTCTCACTTGAGAAGCTAAAGTCAAGGTTATGCACCTGACGGGACAGCTTCAGAGAGAGTCGGGAATGGTAATTGAAGAGGTGACTGTGGTGGTTAGCATAGACAATCGTGTAGGGTGACTTGCGTCCGTAATAGCCTTTCCGATAAGAATAGTCCATATCATTGAACCAAGAAAGGCTGGGTAGGATATCCCAACCAGCCTGTATTCCTATGCCATGGTACTCACTTAACAGTGGTTGTTCCCTACTATTATCAGTGAAACCAGTATTTCCGAACTGTTCAAGGGTCCCAATCCAAGGACCATAGTTGATGTATGACACATAATCTTGCGCACTTGTGGCATACGTACTGAATGCTAAACTCTGCGTATTGCGCCTATATGCGTAGTTCAAACCAATGCTTACAGCATGTAAAGGGACATAGACACCTGCTGAAACGGTCATATCCATCAGCTTTGTCTTGTGTCTTAGATCCTTGTATTTAGCTATGTTTGCAGCCGTAAAGTCGAACTTTGCACCCAGGGAAAGCCCTTTATAGAAGTCCCATGACAGTGCTCCAACGAGCTGATAGGTATCCCGATGCTTCGTACCAGCATGTGTCAGAGAGTCCTCAACGATGTCAAATGGCAAGCGAGAGGTCTGCGCAAAGGCTGAACCTGACATGTCATGACCAGAGAAATTGTCGTATTTCATACTCCCTGACATGACGATCTTATCCGTCAAACGATAGAAAGAAGCCACCTCAGCACCAGCTTGTAGGACACGAGGGGAGGCATCATAATTGACGAAACCACCCTTCCCGTACTGTACATACAGCTCAGCCATGGAGACATTCTGCGTCTTGAAGCGTGATAAAGCAGCTGCATTACGACTCAAAAGCCATGGGTCAGCATTGCTGATGAAGCTGAAATCACGGTGAAGCAGACTGTCTCTTAACGGTTCTTGTGCGTTGATACCGATTGAGAAGAGTGTTCCTGCCAGTACGATTGATAGGAGTCTACGCTGCATTACTTAAGAGAAGACTGTGTACGTTCGTGGAAATCGTTTGATGAATTGTTTGTATCCATGTACACAATCTTGGCACCTTGCTTCATAGAAGCTTCTGCATCAATATGGCTGGGGTCGTTACCAAGGGTGTAGTTGTAGACTAATTTACCCTCATTACCAGCAATCTTCTTCGTTGCATCAGCATCAACATTGCGGTAAACAGTGTGCCCTGTGCGGTAAGTCTGTACTACATAACCAGCGTCAACATCGTCTCCAAAGCGCTTTTTGCTTGTACCTACGTTAGTATCTTGGTACACTTCAACACCATCAAGGATCCATTCTGTCGGCACTTTCAGCACTGCATTCACTGGAGTCTTAGCCTTTCCAGGTGCATAAACAATGTTATCTACATTCTTAGCAAAGGCTTCTGGCGTTGTATTCTTCGTCTGGAAGATGAAGAAAGCAGGTGAAGTCTGACTCAAAGGCCATGCATTTCCCTGTCCAAAGCGCACTGCTTTCAGGTAATGAGACGCTGGAATGACCTCAGAAGGTGTAGGATAATACATCTTATTGTCATATCCTGAATTTGGATCGTACATGGTGTAGTAGTCTTTATTTGCATAATTGACACTCTTAGAGTAAGTCTTTGTATTGTCAATTGCGCCCATACAGCTCACAACAACCTGTGAATAAGGTTCAATAACAAGTGAATTAGGGAAATACCAGATACCATTTGTTGCTGGAACCCACCCTTCTGCGACGTAAGAAGGCTGTGTTGCATTTGCAGTATACCAATTATTGGCTACGGAATGAGCGTTATAAGGGTCTAATATGCCCACAGCAAGGTTGCTGATGACCACCTTTTCACCACTATTGTTATACAAAATGAATCCTTTGTCACTCTGAAAAAACTTCTTAGCATCCGTATTATACGGTACACCTGTGGTATAAAGTTCCTTTATTATGACCTGATCAGCATTCTTATCTGTGGTCTGGAACGTCACATTCTTTACCTCTGAAGCAGGGAAAACCTGTACTGTACCGTCCTTATGTGTCACAACCATGTTCCATGACTGTGCGTTAATGTTGCAGACAAAAGCCATTATTGCAACAAAGAGAAGTAATATTCTTTTCATATTCTGTTTGTTTTTATTCCTTTAAAGATTACTGATTAACGAACTTAAAGCTCCTGGTTGGGGTGCGAAGGATGTAGATTCCTTTAGGCAGAGACGACAGATTGAGTGTCACATGACCTGCTGCATCAGCACGAACGGCACTGATAAGCCTTCCATTAAGGCCATATATACCCACGTTAGCACCCTCTTTCAAACCGCTGACTTCAGCATTATGGAAAGAGAACGACGGTGTTGCAGCCTCTTTATCAGTGCCTTTACCAGGCAGATTATTGATACCTGCCGTCACATTCCTTTGTATAAAGCTATACTCTAACACGTCTGTCAGTGCCGTGGAAAGTGTCTTTCCGTTACAGGTAACAACCAGATTGTTCTGTTCAAAGGTAACTACAGGCTGTGAATCCAGCGGAAATTCCGTCTTCGCACCATTCGTTTCGGTCAATACAAGAAAGGTTGCTAACCACTCTTGTGCATGACTTTGCAATGGCATGAGCGACAAAAACAGGGCTATAAGCCCCATAAAACTTACTTTATTCATAAACTTTGAAATTAATTATCCTAATGTTTTATACTCCTATCAATGGACGATTCGCTTCTTCGACATCACCAATGGCAGTGTAACCACACGTGATGAGTCAGACGAAACAACAACTTGTGCCCTGCTTCCATTGAAGAAATAACGATAGTCATACGTCTCTTTACGGGCTGAACAACTGATCTTGTACAGTCCAGATGGTACACGAAAGTGGGCTACACCAGCAGCATCCGTACTGTCGACGAAGGTACTTGCCACCCCATCCTGCAGTTCAACACGCAGTCCGTTATGTGCTCCATCATAGGAAGAGGGGAACTCTAACTGCACATCCAAGCTGAGAATATTGAGCCCTTCATCGTAGTCGGCACACGAAACAGCCACCATCAACACCATGAAAGCTACAAACCAATAACTTATTTTCCTCATTATATCTTCAGTCTTAACGATAGTCCATAATAGAAACTTGGTACATAGCCACTGCCAAAGAGGCTCGTCTCGAGTCCAGTCTGTGTGGAATGAACCTGTGAAAGGGTGTTGAAGAAGTTGTTCGCATAGAACGATACCGACACATGACGCCCTATTTCCTTCGTCACACTGAGGTTTGCCGACCAGTAAGCACTCAGTCTGTTGGGGTTCAATGTATATGGATAATTCGTGCGAACCACCAACTGTGCCAGGTCATTAAACAGTCCTCTGTCATTCGTTTCAGCCCAACGTAGCTTCTCCGCAAAGGGTATCAGCACATCAGGAGCATCCCATGTACTGTAATATTCAGGGTAAACGATCACCGTCTGGTTCTCCGTTTTACCATCATAAGGTACTCCGAAATATTCATTTCCACTACTTACAACATACCCACGACTGCTTGTTGCCCTACTGAAAGCATAGAGAGAGCTTTCTAAACGCAGTGCTACGATGAGGCGAATCTTAGGAATATGCGTCGTAATAGTGGCATTAAGGTCCACCTGACCACTCACTGAACCATTCGAAGCAGAAGCATTTGCAGTGTAATTGGTTGTTGTTGCCGCTCCACCTCGGTAGTATCCGACGTATTGATACAGTATTCCGTCACTCTGACGGGTGTTAAGTCCTACAGGAACATCGGCAAAGAGGGTCTCATCCTGTGCCTTATAGTGATAATATTTACCATCCAGCCGCACCTGCGTGCGCAGTGTTTTGATCTGTTTGAAGTCTACTATCCACTCCAAACCATACCTCTGCAGGGCATCAGCATTGACATAACGGGTATTGGTAACATAGGTATTACGCTCCTCATAACCCAATGTTACAGGCGACTTCACCCCACTTGCATCACTCACCGTTACTATTCCCGTCTGCGGATCAATGCTGAAACGGCGGTCAGCAACGACTATCCCACTCCTTTGAAGCATTGCTGGAGAAGTGTATTTATAGGTGAATGGTGTGTAAACATCCGTCGCCATATAAGGATTAGACACCTTACTACGGAAGAAAGACAGACTGACATCAGCTATCTTCGTGCGCCATTCCACACCCAAATCCCACTGATCAGCCCGCTGCCATTTAAGATTAGCATTGTAACGAGCCATGGATGGATAGGTGTAAAAGGCATAATAGGAACGGTTATCGGCATCACTCGTGGATGCAAAAGCCAACATATCACGATAAGAAGGGGATGGATAGAGCACCTGGAAGCTTGGAAGTTTCACGCTTCTACCCCATCCTGCGTGCAAAGTCATACTGTTAAGCCAGCTGTTCTGCCCAAAACGGAAGACATAACGAGCGTTCATTCGAGGGGAGAAACTACCTACAGAGCCGTATTCCGACCCTGGAACAGAGGTTATATCCTCACGTATTCCGGCTGTCAGCTCGGCATTCTGCCGTTCGTTCACATCCATAGAGAGCTTGTCTTCAGCATAGATTGCGATGTTATTCAGCGATGGTAAGGCATCATAACGATACTCCCTCCACGAAGGAGCATAGCGCATATCGGCATAATAAGTGCCACGTCCACGGTTCATACTACTGGTCCATTCGCCACCAACAAGCAGTCTGTTGCGGAACTTACCGAATGCTTTACTCCAGTTAGCTTTCATCTTCAGACTGTAATTCAACGGTTTAGAATCATTGAATCCACGCAGATACCAATAGCCAGTAGGTCCGAGAATGATGTTTGCCGATGGGTTTCTGTCGTAGTCTTCAGCAATGTTATACCCCTCTGTCAGCGTATGAATATAAGGTTGTGTGGCGTTACTGCTCTCATTGGTATAGCTCTCAGAGAGTCGATCAGCATAGGTAAAAGCTGCCGTAAGGTCAACGTTCGTAATCCAACGCTTATTCAACAGCCATCCAAGGTGTATGCTTCCACCAACGTTATTGTCCTTTACCTTATTATAATCATCGAGACTTCGGTCGGGATCAGCTTTCGAATTATATCCTCCGATACTACCATTTAATCCCACTTCCAGCGTCAATGGCAACGACTTCTTCATGAAAACATTCATGTAACGCAGTGAGAGGACATTGCGTTGATAGGCTGTATAAGGTGAAGCAGCATCCAAGAAGGAGCGTGCATGCTCTATAGAGAAGTTCAATAAGCCTGCATTACCACCCAGGTCTACGCCCTTGTGCAATGCTATCTGGCGTGTATGCTGGTTGATGCTACCCTCAACGATGAAGGGGGAACTGCCCCTACGCGTCTTCACCTTTACCACTCCGTTGGTCAGATCACCGTATTCTACGGATGCAATACCAGGCACTACCTCCACACTCTCTATGTTTGAGGTACTCACACTACGTGTACTTACACCTGCCGTCTCGCCCATTGCAGCGTTGTTACTCAGTCGGATGCCATCTACTTCCACGGCTGTTCCAAACGAAGCATTGCCCCTTTCCAATGTCCCACTACGTAAGGTCAGCTTGCTATCGTTCATCAATGAAGGGTTCACACTCTTACCTCCCGGCAACAATTGGGCTATATCACTGAGGGTCATAATCTGCTGATTATCCAGCGTTTTACGGTCAATGGTGTAGGAAGTGGTTATCTCATCCTTCTTCCGATGGGCAACAACCTGTACCTCATCCAGCAGCAAATTGTCTTCAGCAAGGCGCACATTCTGCGTTGCACCACCAGCATTGACCATGACAACCACGGTCTGATTCGCATAACCCATGCAGGAAAATACTGCCGTATACTTTCCTTTAGGTACGTTTTTTATCGTGTAATTACCCTTTTCGTCCGTAAAAGCATAGAGCCGATTCTCCTTTAATGTGACAGTAGCATAGGCTATTGGCTTGTCATCAGCCTTGCTTGTGACATGTCCAGTGAGGTCTTGCGCCATAGTATTAATGCTCAAAACACAGAAAAGGATAGACGTTATAATCTTGTAAATAGGGTTCATCGCGTGCAAAATTATAAAGATTTAATCAAAGTTACAATACCCATAAGTAGGTATAGGATTGTTAATCCTACACGGAAAGACCGTAGCGGACAGCAAGAAAGACCCACCCAACACTCCCGAACGGGTATAAATCGGTTAACAAACCATAAATTTATACCCGTTCGGGAGTATTCTTTTGCAAAACAAAAGATTATCATTACATTTGTACCCGATAAGGTATAAAAGCATGGAACAAAACGAATTATCACTTACCATCAAGCAGTTGCGCAAGGAATACGGACTTACACAGGAGGATTTAGCCTTCAAATCGGGAGTCGGTTTACGCTTCGTGCGTGAGATGGAGCAAGGAAAAACAACATTGAGAATGGACAAAGTGAACCAGGTTCTCCTGTTGTTCAGTCTGCATTTAGGTCCCGTTCCCATCGTAAAAGAAACCCCTAAAAGCCCCTATAAGCAATGAGACAAGGTTCAGTTTACGTCAATAACGAGCTGGCGGGTACTATCATGGAGGATGAAAACGGCTATAACTTTACTTATAACCAAGTATATTTAAAGAGTAAAAGCCCCATCCCCGTCAGCCTTACACTCCCTCTGAGTGAAGAAACATACCACAGTAATGTACTGTTTTCCTTCTTCGACGGATTAATACCAGAAGGATGGATGCTCAATATAGCAGAAAGGAACTGGAAAATAAGCAGGAAAGACCGCATGGGACTGCTCCTTTCCTGCTGCCAAGACTGTATAGGTAACGTGAGTATTGTACCCATAGAACAAGGAAAGGAAGAGAGATGAAGAGATGTTTGTGCTGCTATAAGCCACTGAATGCTGGTGAAATAGATTATCATCCACACTGTGCTAAAGAGCTGTTCGGCTCTGTAGAAGTCCCCATATTGCCCTATACACGCAAAGATATCAATGACCTTGCACAGATAGTAGTGGGCCAACGAACAACAATGACAGGTGTTCAGGCTAAGCTATCAGCAGATATTGAACATGACGAAGCTGGTAATGCACAGCGTTTGACCATTGTGGGCGTCATGGGAAAGTACATTCTGAAGCCACAGACAGAAAGGTTTGGGAATCTACCAGAGATAGAAGACCTCTCAATGCACCTTGCAGAGATAGCACGAATACCGGTTGTTCCACACGCACTCATCCGCTTTGCAGACGGTGAACTGAACTATATCACACGAAGAATAGACCGGACCAAGGATGGCAAGAAGCTCCCAATGGAGGATATGTGTCAACTGAGTGGGAAACTAACGGAACAGAAATACCAGGGAAGCTATGAGATGATAGCACGCTTAATAGACCAATATTCCAGCATAGCACAGTTAGATAAAGTCAACTACTGGCAGCAAGTGGTGTTCTCATGGATTATTGGTAATGCTGATATGCACCTTAAGAACTTCTCTCTCTACAGTCCTAAAGGAGGCAAATACATACTTACCCCTACCTACGATCAGGTTTCAACCAAAGTGGTAATGCCTGAAGACAGGGAGGAAATGGCACTAACACTCAATGGATTCCAAAAGAAACTCCTCGTATATGACTTCCGAGAAGCAATGCTATTGACAGGTATTGATGAGGTTGTAGCCAACAGAATCCTATCGAATTTTGCCCAATTTAAAGACAAGTGGATGGGATGTATTGAGGCATCGTTTATCAGTGATGATCAAAAAGAGCAATTCAAAGCGTTAATAGAAGAGAGATTGGAGCGGTTGAACGAGCAGTAAAGCCACTGAAAAGTGGACTTTCTATCTATTACGAAATATCCTTACACAAATCAAACGGTGTTTGTTCGGTTTTCAATGGAAAACCTCTTATTTTCAGCTTTGTAACTAATGGATTATCAAGAGGTTACAAACAGGCTTGTAAAAGGTGCCCTTTTGCGTTGTAAAAGACGCCCTTTTACACTTCAAAAGATGCCCTTTTACTTTGCAAAAGGGCATCTTTCACTATGCAAAAGGGCGTAGATTAAAAAGCGATAGGTAAATTATATTACAAAAGCCTCGCCTTAACCCATGCTGCAAAGAGAGTATTTCAAACATGAAACAGTGTGCTATACACAAACCGAGAGTGCCAAAAAAACGCGTTTGTCTGCATGAAGACACACTGTATTCTCCGTGCTCTTGGACACAGAAATACCGCTCATGATGAGCGCAAAGAGAGCACATTACTGTTTGCTTTTTCGACTTATTAAGGTGTTAAAGGATATGATTCCTATTCTTCATTATAATCAGTTGATAAAGAATCATACTATATATTTTTATTAAAGTTCCACTTTTAATGATTTACTTAACCTTGAAAACACATGATTCAGGCATATCACATCAGACACACTCCCCCTACGAGGAAACACCGGGAGGGTCTTTTTTCTCTGTATCTTTCTTCTCTTACATTATAATATATTACCTTTGCAGGGACTGATGCGCTCGGTTTCCGTCATTAAGAACCAGAAATTCAAGAAAAGATGACCGACTATAAGATTATCAACGACCCCGTCTTCGGGTTTATAAAGATACCACGTGGCATACTGCTCGACATTGTTCGCCATCCGCTCATGCAGCGACTGACACGCATTCGGCAGCTCGGACTGACACAGGAGGTATACCCTGGGGCGCAACACACACGCTTTCAGCACTCACTGGGAGCTCTTCACCTCATGAGTGAGGCGCTGATCTCACTGCAACAGAAAGGAATATTCGTCTTCGACAGTGAGGTTGAGGCAGTTCAAGCAGCCATTCTCATGCACGACATCGGGCACGGTCCTTTCTCACATGTACTGGAAAACACACTGATCAGTGGCATCACACACGAAGAGATATCACTGATGATGATGGACCGCATCAACAATGAGATGCACGGAGCACTGACTCTGGCTATCAATATCTTCAAAAATGAATATCCCAAACGCTTCCTTCATCAGCTCATCTCCAGTCAGTTGGACATGGACAGACTTGATTATCTGCGCAGAGACAGCTTCTTTACGGGTGTAACGGAAGGAAATATAGGCTCAGCACGTATCATAAAGATGCTCAATGTGGTGGATGACGCCCTCGTTGTAGAGTCGAATGGCATCTATTCCATAGAGAATTACCTCACGTCCCGTCGTCTGATGTACTGGCAAGTGTACCTTCACAAGACCACCGTGGGCTGTGAAAACGTTCTCATCAACGCCCTGCACCGTGCCAAAGCATTGGCAGCAAAGGGCACAGAGCTATTTGCTTCCCCTGCCCTACGGTACTTCTTATACAACGATGTGGATGCCAACAGCTTCCAATCAGACGCAAAAGCATTGGACAACTATATCGAACTGGACGATAACGACATATGGAGTGCGCTGAAAGTATGGCAGCATCATGATGACAAGATACTTTCTCTGCTGGCTTCGAACATTGTCAACCGAAGACTGTTCAAGGTGGAAGTGCGGGAAGAAGAACCCACAGAAGAAGAGATTCAGGCATTAAAAGCATCCCTATCAGCGACCTATGGCCTTGAAGAAGCCGACTGTCAGTACCTCATGGGAGTAAATAAAGTGCAGAAAGACATGTACAATCCTTTCGATGACCACATCAGCATCCTCTACAAAGACGGCACACTGAAGGATATTACAGTAGCTTCAGAGATTCTAAACATCGAACTACTCTCCAAAAAAATATGTAAATATTATCTCTGTTATCAGAGATTCTAATAAAAAAACTATATCTTTGCACAATTAATAACACTTTAAATGGTATTATAAAACAATGGAATTCTCCGCAAAGCAGATATCACAATTCATCCAAGGGCGTGTGGAAGGTGATGAAAACGTTACCATTAACACCTTTACCAAGATAGAAGAAGGAAAGAAAGGAGCTATATCATTCCTCGCAAACCCTAAATATACACATTATTTGTACGAGACTGAATCATCAATAGTACTCGTTGATGAAGATATCCAGCTGGAGAAAAAAGCCAAGCCAACACTCATTCGCGTGAAGAACGCACGTGACTGTGTGGCAAAACTGCTGCAACTTTATGAAAGTATGAAGCCCAAGAAGCAAGGGATTGACTCTCTTGCCTTCGTCTCACCCAAGGCTACGATAGGCAAAGATGTCTATATCGGAGCCTTTGCTTATATTGGTGACGGCGTCACTTTGGGCGATGGCTGCCAGGTTTATCCGCACGCTACGATCATGGAAGGTGTGGAACTGGGAAAGGAATGCATCATTTATCCGAACGTAAGTATCTACCAAGGTTGCAAGATTGGCAACAATGTGATTCTTCATTCAGGGTCAGTCATCGGCGCTGATGGCTTCGGCTTTGCACCAAACCCAGCAACAAACAGCTATGATAAGATTCCACAGATAGGCATCGTAACCATAGAAGACAACGTAGAGATTGGTGCCAACACATGTGTTGACCGCTCAACAATGGGCAGCACATACGTGCGGAAGGGTGTGAAACTCGACAATCTCGTACAGATAGCACACAATACTGACATCGGGGAGAACACCGTTATGTCAGCACAGGTAGGTATTGCTGGTTCTACAAAGGTAGGACAATGGTGCATGTTTGGCGGGCAAGTGGGTATCGCTGGGCATATCAACATTGGTGACAAGGTGTTCCTCGGAGCACAATCGGGTGTACCAGGTAGTCTGAAGAGCAACCAACAACTCATCGGAACACCCCCAATGGAACAGCGTCCGTACTTCCAATCACTGGCAATCTTCAAACATCTGCCAGATCTTTATAAGCAGTTGAACACCTTACAGAAGGAAGTAGAAGAACTTAAAAAGAACAAATAACATACATGGATACAATCAAACAGAAGACACTAAAAGGGAGTTTCTCTCTCTTTGGAAAAGGATTGCATACAGGATTGAGCCTGACTGTAACGTTCAACCCTGCCCCAGAGAACACAGGATACAAGATACAGCGTATTGATTTGGACGGTCAGCCTATCATAGATGCCGTTGCAGAGAACGTTGTTGACACACAACGCGGAACGGTTCTGGCGAAAGGTGATGCACGTGTGAGCACTATTGAGCACGGAATGTCAGCCCTTTACGCTATGGGAATAGACAACTGTCTCATCCAAGTGAACGGTCCTGAGTTCCCAATCCTCGATGGTTCAGCTGCAATGTATGTCGATAAGATCAACGAAGTGGGGATTGTTGACCAGAATGCACCGAAGGATTACTACATAATTCGTAAGAAGATAGAGATAAAAGACGATAATGGATCTGTCATAACGATACTTCCTGATGAGGAATTCTCCATCACTGCGATGTGTAACTTCGAGTCAAAGTTCATCAGTAGTCAGTTTGCTACACTGGATGACTTCAGTACTTACGCAACAAAAATAGCCCCTGCACGTACGTTTGTGTTCGTTCGTGACATCATGCCACTGCTACAAGCAAACCTCATCAAGGGTGGTGACTTGGACAATGCCATAGTAATCTATGAGCAACAGGTACCACAAGAGAAGCTGGATCAGCTGGCTGACCTCCTGAAAGTGCCACGTATGGATGCTAACAACATAGGATATATACAGCATAAACCACTACAGTGGGATAATGAATGTACACGTCATAAGCTGCTCGACATCATTGGTGACATGGCATTGATAGGAAAACCTATCAAAGGACGCATCATTGCAACACGTCCGGGACACACTGTCAACAATAAATTCGCCCGTCTCATGCGCAAAGAGATACGCAAACACGAGATACAGGCACCAAGTTATGACCCAAATGAGGAGCCATTGATGGACAATATACGCATCCGTGAGCTCTTACCACACCGCTATCCAATGCAATTAGTGGACAAAGTGATAGCTATGGGGTCTACAAGTGTTGTCGGAATCAAGAACGTTACGAGCAATGAACCATTCTTCCAGGGACATTTTCCACAGGAACCCGTGATGCCAGGAGTACTCCAAGTGGAGGCAATGGCACAGTGTGGAGGTCTGTTAGTGCTCTCTCAGGTGGAAGAACCAGAGCGTTGGTCGACGTATTTCCTTAAGATTGACGACGTGAAGTTCCGTCAGAAGGTTGTCCCAGGAGACACTCTTCTCTTCCGTGTAGAGCTCTTAGGTCCTGTTCGTCACGGCATCAGCTCTATGAAGGGATACATGTTCGTTGGTGAACGTGTCGTAGCTGAAGCAACATTCACCGCACAGATAGTAAAGAATAAATAATAACAAGATACGAGAAATGAACCAGATTAGTCCTTTAGCCTTTGTTCATCCAGAGGCAAAACTGGGTGATAACAACATCATTGGTCCGTTCTGTTACATTGACAGGAATACTGTTATCGGCGATAACAACGTATTTCAGAACAGTGTAACCATACACTTTGGTGCACGAATCGGCAACAACAATGAGATATTTCCTGGTGCAAGTATCTCTACTAAGCCACAGGACTTGAAGTTCAAGGGCGAAGAGACACTTTGCGAAGTGGGTGACAACAACTCTATTCGTGAGAATGTCACCATCTCAAGAGGTACCGCTTCAAAGGGAACAACAAAGGTTGGCAGTAACAATCTGCTGATGGAGTCGGTGCATATCGCACATGATTGCGTCATTGGATCTGGTATCATCATCGGTAATTCTACGAAGTTTGCTGGGGAAGTGACTGTAGATGACTGTGCAATCATCTCAGCAAACATCCTTTGTCATCAGTTCTGTCATATCGGAGGATACGTCATGGTACAAGGAGGAAGTCGTTTCTCAATGGATATTCCACCTTATATTATAGTAGGTAAAGAACCTGCTCGCTACATGGGAGTAAACCTTGTAGGACTTCGCAGACGTGGTTTCTCTAACGAATTGATAGATCTTATCCACAATGCTTACCGTCTTCTCTATGGTACAGGGACACGGGCTGAGAACATTCAGAGGATAAAAGAAGAGCTGGAAGTTACACCAGAGATTCAGCATATCATTGACTTTGCTGAGGCTTCACAGCGTGGTCTAATCAGATAAAAGACCTGATTTGAAGGACAAGACATTAATTGTCATCACAGGACCAACGGGTGTTGGCAAGACTGAAGCAACACTTCAGATTGCCGAACACTATGGTATTCCAATCATAAATGCCGACTCCCGACAGATATTTGCAGAGATTCCAATAGGGACAGCAGCCCCAACGGCAGAGCAACAACGAAGGGTGAAGCATTACTTTGTGGGGAATCATCACATAGAAGATTATTATTCGGCAAGCCTTTATGAGCAGGATGCATTGAAAATCATTGATGATTCTAAATCGAAGGTAGCTCTTTTGTCGGGTGGTTCGATGATGTATATCGATGCAGTATGTAAGGGTATTGATGATATTCCTACCATTTTACCCTCCATTCGGGAAAAGATGAAGCGACGATTGGAAGCAGAAGGACTGCAGGAGATGTGCAATTTGCTCAAGAAACTGGACCCTGAACACTGGGAAATAGTAGACCGTAACAATCATAGGCGTGTCATCCATGCACTTGAAGTGTGTCTACAGACTGGCAAAACATACACATCCTTTCGCTCTGACACCATCAAAGACCGCCCATTCAACATCATTAAGATTGGATTAAACCGTGATCGCGATGAACTTTATGAGCGAATCAATCAGCGAGTAGTGGCTATGTTGGATGCAGGAATGGTTAATGAGGCTTTGAAAGTATACCCTAAACGAGAGCTCAATGCCCTCAACACCGTTGGATATAAGGAACTTTTTGAATATTTAGATGGACTAACTACAATCGATGAAGCCATCTTCAAGATACAAAGTAACACCAGAAGATATGCCAGAAAACAACTAACTTGGTATAAAAAAGATGTTGATATCAAATGGTTTCACCCTGATAACATTGAAGAAATCTTAAAATATACTCGCACTCTCCTACAAAACCCGAGTAAATAAGTAATTTTGTAAAGAACAAAAGATAAGGAATTTGTCCTGGACACGTAGACTATCAATCAATGATTAAGAAACTCTTTCACATCATAAAACGCATTGTACGGGGGCTATTAGGCATCTTTCCGTGGTATATAAACCTCTATAAGGGCCGTGCATGGTACACAAAAGCTGCCGTAGGAATCGTATCTTTCATCGTAGCAATCTTCCTTTACTTAGGTATGGTAGATACAAACTTCCTCTGGTTGTTTGGAAAATCACCTGGATTTGTCGAGATTAAGACCCCACCAACCTATGCTGCATCTGAGATTTATAGTGCTGATTCAGTCCTTATCGGTAGGTTTTACAAAGAGAATCGTACTCCTGTGAAGTATGAAGAGGTTAATCCTGCATTCTGGAATGCCCTCATCAGCACTGAAGATGAGCGTTTCTACAGCCATCATGGAATAGACTTCATGGGAATAGGTGGTGCCATTAAAGACGCATTAACCCGTGGTGACGGACGTGGAGCATCAACTATCACGCAGCAATTGGCTAAGAACATGTTCCGTGTTCGTACTCAATACTCCACCGGTTTACTTGGTCATGTGCCTGGATTGCGCATGTTAATCATGAAAAGTAAGGAGTGGATCATTGCAGTTAAGCTCGAACTCATCTATTCAAAGAAGGAGATTCTGACGATGTATGCCAACACTGTCGACTTCGGAAACAACTCCTTCGGTGTCAAAACGGCTGCAAGAACCTACTTCAACACCACCCCTGCGAGGATGACCATCGACCAAGCAGCCACATTAGTAGGTATGCTGAAGGCTACAACCTACTATAATCCTATCACACATCCTAAGAATTCTATCGCAAGACGTAACACCGTATTATATAATATGGTGACACATAACGTCTTGCCACGTGCCCAATACACCCAGCTTTCACACCGTCCTCTGAAGTTAGACATACATGTTGAGGAGAATTATGACGGTCAGGCACAGTACTTTAGGGAGTATATTTCAGATTACTTAAAGGACTGGATGAAGGAAAATGGGTATGATTTATACAGCAGTGGATTGAGGATTTACACCACCATTGACACCCGTTTACAGAAATATGCAGAGCAAGCTGCAAAAAAACAGATGGAGAAAGTGCAGCAAACTTTCAACAATCACTGGCGTGGTATGCAGCCTTGGCGCGATGCTAAGGGCGATGAAATCCCAGGATTCATTGAGGGTATTGCTGAACGTCAGCCCTTCTATAAGAAGTTAGTACAGAAGTATCCGAACCATCCGGACAGTGTTTTATACTATCTGAACAAACCTCATAAGGTTAAACTCTTCGACTATGAGAAGGGAACTATAGAGAAAGAGATGTCCTCAATGGACTCTATTCGATACATGGTGAAGTTCATGCACTGTGCAATGGTTGCTATGGAACCACAGTCAGGGGCTGTACGTGCATGGGTAGGAGACATCGATTTCAAGACATGGAAGTATGATAAGGTTGTTGCGGAACGCCAACCTGGCTCCACCTTCAAACTCTTTGTCTATTCAGAAGCCATCAATCAGGGGCTGACTCCTTGTGATAAGCGTCGTGATGAGTACATTAGTATGCAGGTTTTGGATAAGAAGACGGGACAGATGAAGACCTGGACGCCTCACAATGCCAATGGAAGATTCTCCAATGACAGCATAACTCTGAAGGCAGCCTTTGCCCGAAGCATCAATTCTGTTGCTGTTCGACTCGGTCAAGAGATGGGTATTAAGAACATTATCCGTACCGCTCAAGACATGGGTATCAAGAGTCCGCTTGATGATGAGCCGTCATTGGCATTGGGATCAAGCGACGTGAACCTCCTTGAACTGGTCAATGCATACTGTACAGTGGCTAATGATGGTGAGCATCACGAGCCTGTTGTCATAACACGTATCCTCGATAAAGATGGCAATGAGGTGTATGTTGCACCACGAGAGCATAACAAAGCACTCCCTTACAAGACGGCTTTCCTCATGCAACAGATGCTGAAAGCTGGTGTTAATGAGGGTGGCGGAACCAGTCAGGCACTACGTCAGTACCTCCCAACTACCGACACTGACTGGGGAGGAAAGACCGGAACGTCTAACAATCACTCTGATGCTTGGTTCATGGCAGTAAGCCCTAACCTTGTTGTTGGTGCTTGGGTAGGTGGCGAATACCGCTCTATCCACTTCCGAACAGGCGCCCTCGGACAAGGATCAAAGACCGCTTTGCCTATCTGTGGTAACTTTATCAACAGCATAATGCGTGATAAAGCGTTCCAGAAGTACCATGCTAAATGGCAATTAGACCCAGATGAGGACATCGACATATCTATGTATGGCTGTCAGCAGCCCGTTACTCACCGTCAGATACCTGACTCTCTGCGTTCACATAATCGTAACTTGAGACAACGAGAGAGTGAAGAAGAGCTTGAAGAAGGTGGTGAAGCAGGCGGTGAAGAGGGAGGTTTCGAACTTGAACCCATACAACCAACGCCGCCAGAGCACCGTGGCAACAACTCAAGTAACGAGACACCAAGAGCCATCAAGCCCATGAAACGTCCAAAGAGTGAGGACGTTGAGATATAAAAAGCTCCTTCATGAGCAAACAGAATGTCGGAAAAGAAAACAACAATAGACATCAATTCTATAGACTTAGATAATCCGGAGTTGCAGAAAGCACTCCAGATTATCCAGTTCACACACAATTCCCTGTTCCTGACTGGTAAGGCTGGAACGGGGAAATCTACGTTTTTAAGATATATTTCTGCAACCACTAAAAAGAAACATATCATCCTTGCACCCACTGGTATTGCTGCTATCAATGCCGGCGGAAGCACCCTTCACAGTTTTTTCAAGCTTCCTTTTCATCCCTTAGTGCCCAATGACACCCGTTATTCGGCACGCAATCTGCGTGGAACGATGAAGTATAACGGTGATAAATGCAAACTCCTGCGTGAGGTTGAACTGATTATCATCGACGAGATAAGCATGGTTCGTGCTGACATCATCGACTTCATTGACAAGGTTCTACGCATCTATAACCGTAATATGCGCGAACCTTTCGGTGGAAAACAGCTCCTTTTGGTGGGAGACATCTACCAGTTGGAACCCGTATTAAAGGAAGAAGACCGTCGAATCCTGCAGCCTTACTACCCCAGCAGCTACTTCTTTGATGCAAAGGTGTTCCAGGATTATCCACTCGTCAGCATCGAACTGAATAAGGTTTACCGACAGACTGACCCTACGTTCATCTCCATTCTTGATCATATCCGTACCAATCAAGTCACTGATACCGACTTCAATCTTATCAACCAGCGGGTCAATGCCAGTCTTTCACCTACTGAAAATGAAGGGAAAGAAGACTTCACCATCACGCTATCAACCAAGCGTGACACAGTAGATTGGATAAACAACGAGGGATTAGACAGCCTACCCGGCAGCCCCGTCATGTTCCAAGGAGAGATAAAAGGGGAATTTCCAGAGAGCAGTCTGCCCACTCCTATCGAGCTAAACCTCAAGGTTGGCGCACATATCATGTTCATTAAGAACGACATAGAGAGGCAATGGGTCAACGGAACATTGGGTGTTATCATCGGAATAGATGAAGAAGAAGGTATGCTTTACGTGCACACGGAGGATGGAAACGACCTACAGGTACAACGTGAGATGTGGGAAAACGTACGCTACCAATTCAATGAAACCGAGCAGAAGATAGAGGAAGAACAGATCGGAACATACGTCCAATTCCCCATAAAGCTGGCATGGGCTATCACCGTACACAAGAGTCAAGGACTGACTTTCCGCAATGTGAACATTGATTTCACGGGTGGAGTCTTCGCAGGAGGGCAGGCTTACGTGGCACTATCACGCTGTACGAGCCTCGAAGGGATTACCCTTAAGGAGCCATTGCGTCGCAATGAAGTGTTCGTAAAGGCTGAAGTACTGCAGTTTGCACGCCATTATAATGACAATAACCTCATCTCTAAGGCACTAAAGCAGAGCAAAGCCGACAAAGAATACTATGATGCAGCACGTGCTTTTGATGAAGGCGACTTCGATAGCTTCCTTCGTAGCTTCTTCCTTGCCATCCATAGCCGTTATGATATTGAACGACCAGCTGCTAAACGGTTTATAAGACGCAAGCTCAACATCATCAACAAACTGAAAGAAGAGAACAAAAAGATAAAAGAGGAACAACGTCAGCAACAGGAATTCCTAAAGAAACTATCCGTTGAATACGTCATGATGGGAAAGGAATGTGAACGTGAGGGCATGGTTGATGCTGCTATTGCCAACTATCAAAAAGCCATTGAGCTATATCCTGACAACCCAACGGCACAGAAGCGACTGAAGAAACTCGATTCAAACAGAGACAGAAAGGAGTAAACAATGAGTAAACAAACGAAGTTATCACGGATTATCAGTACAATAATCCTCGGAATCATCCTTGTCATTGGAGGTGTTATATCCTGTAAGCACAGCCATACCATAGAGGGACAAGGCGAAGGTGACACCGTTGCAGCAAGTGAATTCGAACCACAAGGGGCAGAGAAGAAGCTGTCAATCAACCTCAACAGCATCACATCTGTGAGGTTCCCGAAATATAAACTGTCCAAAGCAACGCCCATTATCCCCGACTCTATCAGCATGGCAGCCGACGAAGAGACGGTAAGCAGTGGTAATTATGCGGCAACATTGATTCTTGATACCATCCCAAACAAGGATTTCTACGACCGAGTAGATGCTGCAGCACAACATGACACATGCTGGTCCATCAACAAATTTGCCTACACTTATCTCCATCGTGACAAACAAGGAGGCATGTATAAGATAGTCTTCAGCAAGGGCGGTACGCAGATCTTCGTCACACATGTGAACAGAGAACTGGCTAAAATCGCTACAACACCAGGGAAAGAAAAGGGTAAAAAGGATAAAAAAGCAAAGAGATAAAAGCCTTAACTCCCCTTTTTTATCCATCATAAGAGTAGTAAATTGTAAAAAGAAATCATAGTATATAAATCAATACATGCCCTTTTGCACTTCAAAAGATGCCCTTTTACATTGCAAAAGGGCATCTTTTATCATGTAAAAGGGCATGTTTTACAACGTAAAAGGGCGTCTTTTACAACCCTGTTTGTAACTACTTGATATTCCAAAGGTTACAAACTTCATTTTTCAAGATTATCACCTATTTTGCATACAAAACCCTCTTACATTTTGTAAGATAATCTTCCCACATCTCTATATGTGCACAAACGAAACCAAACTGAGAATAAAAAGATATAGATAAGTTCATCTTCAATGCCATCAAAAACAGATGCAAATAGACTGTCAGAGCACAGAATACAGTAACATAGATACAAAACCGACTCTTATTCAACACGATTAGGAAGAGTAAATAACATTTGTTAAAATAGAGAATAAGTACTGAAATATTTGCATATATCCGAATTATCGCGTAAATTTGTGGCATAAAGGCATGGTGTATGAGTAATAAAAAGAAAACCAAGAACGTCTTAAATGACCTTCTATCAAAGATAGATAAGGTTGCACTTAAGAAGACTAGCAATCGTATGATGATTGCTTTAAAGATAGGAAATGCACTGAAGAACAGTGGCTTATCACAGAAAGAATTCGCCAAGAGATTACATAAATCAGAATCGGAAGTATCTTCCTGGCTCTCTGGTGATAGGAACTTCACAATTGATACACTCACTGAAATATCATTGATGTTGAACATTTCATTGTTAGACACATCTATGAACAACGTGTGTACACTGCCTTCTACTGTGTTTTTACCTATAAAAGACAAGGGTACTAATGCTGAGATTTCTATGAAATCCCAATGGACTTGCCATTTAGGGTACATTGATTGTAAGTCAAAAGTTCAAAAAGTAGGCTAATGAAGAGTGATATAAACATAGAATATGGCATCATTGAATTACAAGAAGAATCGTATAAATTCAATTATGACATCGACCTTTCACAACTAGACAAAGCGAAGTTAGAATTCCAATTTGAGCACAACATAAGCGTATCTACCCAACCGGAAGGTGTCATTATTACAATGCGTGTGCATCTAATGTACAATGCAGAGGAAGTGATTCTACAAGGTGTTAGGGCTGTATTTGCTGTCAAACCATTCCATAATTTCGTAAATGAGATTCAAGAAGATGGTTTTGAGGTTACCAATCCTTCCCTTATCGATACTTTTATAAGTGTATGTATTGGTGCTATCCGTGGTATGTTGGCAAAGAATCTTAAAGGAACGCCTATAGAAAGTGTGGTATTACCCTTGGTTCCAATGAAGGTTATTAGTGCCAATTCAACCAAAAAGAAGAAATAATACTATCCCATTTACAACGCATCAGATAAAACATTAGCAGCAATTTCCCTCATATTACGGAAATTGCTGCTAATGTTTTCTTATTGAATAATAAACCCTTTTCCTACCAATTCATAGAAGATTTATAAAGAGTTTCGGGCTGATTCATAAGCCATATACCAATCCTCTACTAACGATGTACCCTGAAGAACTAACGAAATCAGCAGAAATCAAGCCACAATCTTCAGACTTCAAGCTCTGAAAACATCAGAAACTGAACTGGAAACCAACGGATGCGAACTCCTTCAACTGGAAGTAAGCATGACGTGAATCACGTGCTACACCATCGTCAAAGCGCGGATAAATAAACAGCTGAGTTGATATGTAACGGTTGAATTGGAAGGAGAATGTATTCTCCCACTCCACCTCCGAACGCCTATAAGTGGTGTAACCATAGAGTCGGGTACGCCATGTGAGCATCTCCAAGAGCTTCCATTCCAAATCAATTGTGCACTCCGAACCGAAGTCATGTAGGAAATGATGACCCGTTCCGATACCCAATCGGTCTGAAAGTTCAAGCATTCGAGTATATTTCAGGTTATAAGCAAGAGGCGCAATATGGAATGTTCCCTTCAAACGATGGCCCAACCAGTCGGCAGAATAGTCCATACCAAGAGAGATATTGATGTTTGCTGGGGAGAGAAAAGCCGAATAAACCGTTGGATCATTCGAACGATAAGACTTCCCAAACTGCGTATATCCGATGAACTGAACGGTGTAATACCATTTCTTTGTGGCTTGTAGACCGAACTTTGAAGTAAGACGAATGAGGTCATCTGTACTCTTCACACTGTGCAAAGAGTCGGAACGGCTACTCTGCATACCATATTTCAGCTCCAATCGGTTACTCCATTTCACCTTTTGTTTATTGTTATAATTGGCGTCCATGACGACTGCAGCAAGGGCAGCATAGTTACTTTCACCACCTTTATACCAGTTGTCCGAGACGTAATTCTGCAAGAACTGCAGGGAATAGCTGCCACTGTAAGTCCAGAAATTAGGACGTACGACCATCACTTCCACAGGTACTGTGGCTGGTTCTACAGGCTTATCGTTCACCTTTTCAACCAAGTGTACGTCATGAACAATCGGTTGTTCTATCTCATTCAGCTTTGTCTGCTGTGCCTGAACAGCATCATTTGTTGTCCAAACAAGGTCGGGACGCGTCAGATAAAGTCGCATCAGTTCCGTGTCATAAGAGCTCTCGGGCTTGCCAAGGGAGAACATATTCCCAGCAACATCCCTATAGAATGTCAACGGAAGAAACAGTCTTGAACTCCCTCTCCCACGGATTTTCGATTGCTTTTTCGTGTTTTTTACGCTAAAGATACTGTCCTTCAGCCATGCCAGAGAGTCGGCATACTGTTTGGCAACACCTGTCGACGGCACGTCATCCTTGACCACTGACACACGACGTTGCTGTGCTGCAGCACCCAAACTAACTAAAAAAAACACTGAAAGTAAGATCCTTAATCTCATTATAGCATGCTTAATTTTCTGCAAACTTACATCAATTTTTTCGAATAAAGAGCTTCTTTGACAGAAAAATAAGTGTTTTAAACCATCTTACCACTCATTAAACCTACAAAAACACAGAACAGATGCGCTTATTTTCTATCTCTTTCCAACTAAAACTGCAGCAAGAGAAGCAATGTAAAAGCATGTTTTTCCAGCCTTCAATCACAACAAATTAAGTTGAGAACCACACCCAATAAGAAGGTAACACAAGCAGACTTAAAAGAAGATATATGAGCGATTACAGAAGAGAACAAATGCTACTTTTGTAAAACAAATTACCAATTGATTTTTAAAAGAGGCTCTTTTGCATTCTAAAAGATGCCCTTTTGCAATGTAAAAGGTGCCCTTTTGACGTGTAAAAGACGCCCTTTTGCAACGTAAAAGACGCCCTTTTACAAGCCTGTTTGTAACTAACTGAAAACTATAAGGTTACAAAGTCGGGGAAAGACGATTATCCTTCATTTCCCATCCAATAGCATTTCAAATATTGTAAGTTTATTTTGCCACGCAAGAATACCACTATTTTACCGAAATAACATCGACAGAAAAAAACACACAATTACGAATATTCAGTACGATTACCCCCACTTTGGAACAGAAATTTACAAAGGCATGAAAAACAAACAACCCATTTAATCCCGTCATAATGAAATCATTGTACAAGAAAACATCCCACAATTACACGATAAAACAGAAGCAAAAGACAGATGAAAAAATAATTGTTGGATAACAAGAGTATTCTATGGAAAATTCGTATCTTTGCACATTAGTTTGAAACCAACGATAAACGTTTTACAAAGACAATAATTAAACATACATACAATCGTGGCTGAAACAAAGTATATCTTCGTTACTGGTGGCGTAGTTTCCTCACTTGGTAAAGGAATTATCTCGTCATCTATTGGCAAGCTTCTTCAAGCGAGAGGCTACAACATCACCATCCAAAAGTTTGATCCATACATTAACATCGACCCAGGAACGCTGAATCCGTATGAACACGGTGAGTGTTACGTGACTGTTGATGGGATGGAAACCGACCTCGACCTCGGTCATTACGAACGCTTTACAGGTATCAAGACCACCAAAGCCAACTCTATGACAACGGGACGTATCTACAAAAGCGTCATAGACAAGGAGCGTCGGGGTGATTATCTTGGCAAAACGATTCAAGTTGTACCGCATATTACGGACGAAATAAAACGAAACATCAAACTACTTGGACAGAAATATCACTATGATTTCGTGATAACAGAAATCGGAGGAACGATTGGTGACATCGAGTCAGCACCGTTCCTGGAGGCTATCCGACAGATGAAATGGGAACTAGGGAAGCGTGCTATCAACCTTCACCTGACGTATGTTCCTTATCTGAAGGCTGCCGGTGAGCTGAAGACAAAGCCTACACAGCACAGTGTTAAGGAACTGCAGAGTGTGGGAATACAGCCAGATGTACTTGTTTTGCGCACAGAAAAGCATCTTGATGACGACATCCGCAAGAAGGTTGCAGCCTTCTGTAACGTCGATTTCGACTGTGTCGTACAGAGTGAGGACCTCCCTAGCATCTACGATGTGCCTATTAACATGCTCAATCAGGGCTTGGACGAAGCCATTTTACGTAAGTGTGGTGAGCAGATCGGTGATAAACCAGCTCTCGGACCATGGAGAGAATTCCTCGATAGACAGCGTAAAGCAACGAAAGAGGTACACATCGGACTCGTCGGGAAGTATGATTTGCAGGATGCTTACAAGAGTATTCGTGAAGGATTGTTGCAGGCTGGCGTTTATAACGACCACAAAACAATCATTACTTTCATCAATTCAGAGGAACTGACAGAGCAGAATGTAGAAGAAAAACTCAAAGGTCAGGATGGTGTTGTCATATGTCCGGGCTTCGGACAACGTGGTATTGAGGGAAAGATTATCGCCGCTCACTATACCCGTACACATAATATCCCAACCTTCGGTATCTGTCTTGGTATGCAGATGATGGTTATTGAGTTCGCACGCAACGTCCTTGGATATAAAGATGCCAACTCACGTGAGATCGACGAGAAGACTCCACACAATGTTATTGACATCATGGAGGAGCAGAAGAACATCACGAATATGGGTGGAACGATGCGCCTTGGAGCTTATGAATGTGTGCTCCGTCAGGGTTCACATACGTTCAACATCTATAAACAAGAGCACATTCAGGAGCGTCACCGCCACCGTTATGAGTTCAACAACAGCTACGAGAAAGAGTTTGAGAAGAACGGTATGATGTGCGTCGGACGTAATCCGGAGAGTGAACTCATTGAGATTGTTGAGATACCAGGGCTGAAATGGTACATCGGTACACAGTTCCATCCAGAGTATCAGTCAACGGTTCTCCATCCGCACCCACTCTTCTTAGACTTTGTAAAAGCATCAATTGAAAATCAGAAAAAGAAATAATGGATAAGAATACTATCGCGGGCTTTGTCTTGATAGCCCTCGTTCTCTTTGGATTTGCATGGTGGCAGCAGCCATCAGCTGAACAATTAGAGCAGCAAAGAAAGGAATTCGTGAAGGATTCTATCGCCGCTGCGAAGAAAACACAGGCTGCAAAGGTTGCAGCAGCAAAGCAAGTACAACAGAAAACAGCTGCTGCAGCTGACACGACTGCCCTGTTCCACACTGCATTGAACGGTCAGGCACAGGACATTACACTGAAGAACAGTAAGGTGGAACTGACCTTAAGCACTAAAGGTGGTGTCGTTAAGAAGGCAGTTATCAAGAATTATGTAGGCCATGATGTCACCGTTAAGGATGGATCTAAGGACCAGAAGAACGTTACACTGTTCAGTGGTGACGACCAAAGTCTGAACTTTATGTTGGCAACAAAGGATGCTAACATCGAGACAAAGGACCTTTTCTTCACTCCAACGAACGTTACTGATACCACAGTAACACTCACTGCAACAGCAGGAGCAGGCAAAACGCTTACCTTAAACTATACGTTAGGCAAGGATTATCTGCTCCATATGTCTCTACAGGCAGATGGAATGAGTGGTATGTTCGCCCCGAACTACAACCAAATGGATATCAACTGGCAGGATAAATGCCGCCAGCAAGAGCTTGGTTTCACGTTCGAGAACCGTTATGCTACGCTTACCTATAAGAAACATGACGGTGGAACAACACAGTTAAGTGAGACTTCAGAGAAGGAAGAGACTACGGAAGAGCCTTTAGACTGGGTGGCTTTCAAGAATCAATTCTTCTCTGCTGTGATGATTTCAAAGGATAATTTCGCGCAAGGAGCCAACTTGAAGAGTACACCTTTGGACAAAGAGACACACTATCTGAAGGATTATGAGGCAAACATGAAGGCTGCTTTCGACCCAACAGGTAAGCGTCCATCAGAGTTTGAGTTCTATTTTGGGCCTAATGACTTCCGCCTTTTGCAGGCAGTTGAGAAAGAAAGCAGATTCCATAAGGACCTTGATATGCAACGATTGGTTTACCTTGGTTGGCCACTGTTCCGTATTATCAACCGCTGGTTTACGCTTTACGTCTTCGATTGGTTGAGTAAAATCTTCCCAATGGGTGTCGTATTGATCCTCATCACCTTATTATTAAAGGCCATCACCTACCCTATGGTGAAGAAGAGTTACATGAGTTCTGCAAAGATGAGAGTGCTCAAACCAAAGCTCGATGAGGCTACAAAGCAGTTCAATAAGCCTGAAGATCAGATGCAAAAGCAGCAGGCAATGATGCAGAAATACTCTGAATACGGAGTCAGTCCGCTATCCGGCTGTCTGCCAATGCTCATCCAAGCACCTATCTGGATCGCCATGTTCAACTTCGTTCCGAATGCTATTCAGTTGCGAGGACAAAGCTTCTTGTGGATGAAAGACCTCAGTACATACGATCCTATCTTCTCTTGGGACCACAGTTTGTGGCTCATTGGCGACCATATCTCACTGACTTGTATCCTCTTCTGTGGTGCTAACCTGCTTTATTCATGGTTTACTATGCAGCAACAGAAGGACCAGATGGTGGGACAACAGGCTGATCAGATGAAGATGATGCAGTACATGATGATGCTCATGCCACTCTTCTTCTTCTTCATGTTCAATGATTACTCATCCGGTCTGAACTTCTATTACTTCGTTTCTCTATTCTTCTCAGCTGCCATCATGTGGGCATTGCGCAAGACAACAGATGATTCGAAGCTATTAGAGATACTCGAAGCAAAACGAGAAGAGAACAAAAAGAACCCTAAAAAGACGAGCGGTCTTGCTGCACGCATGCAGGCTTTACAGGAAATGCAGAAGAAACAGCAAGAAGATCTACGCCGTAAGCAAGAACAACTAAACAATAAAAAGAAGGGTTTATAGCCATGAACAAAAATCTAACTATCGCAATGACCGCCGCAATGCTTATGGGTGGCGGCGTTGCACAAGCACAAGACGTGAACATCGGAAAGAACAACATCACGCTGAAAAGTGACCTCATGACACCTGAAGCCTTATGGGCTATGGGGCGGATTGGGGCTGCACAGGCATCACCTGACGGCAAGAAAATCGTCTATCAGGTGGGCTATTACAGTGTAAAGGAGAACAAAGGACACCAAGTTCTTCATGTTATGGATGCCAATGGCAAGGATGATCGCCTGCTGACGACCACTGCCAAAAGCGAGACTGACGCTGCCTGGCTCGACAATAACACATTGGCTTTCCTCTCAGGGGGCCAACTTTGGACGATGAATGCAGACGGTTCAAACCGAAAACAGCTCACACATTCTGATATAGATATCGAAGGATTCCGCTTCTCACCCGACCGAAAACGTGTCGTTCTCATCAAGAGTATACCTTATTATGGTACTATCAAGCAGAATCCATCCGACCTTCCTAAGGCTTCTGGTATGGTCATCACCGATATGAACTACCGCCATTGGGATCATTATGTGACCACAAATGCACATCCTTTCGTAGCAAATGTCACTGCAAACGGGGTAGATGCAGGAGTTGATGTACTGGAAGGTGAACCGTATGAGAGCCCTTTGGCACCATTCGGAGGCATCGAACAGATCGACTGGAGCAAGGATTCAAAGCAGATTGCATACACTTGTAGGAAGAAAGAAGGCACCCAATACGCCATTTCTACCGATGCCGACATCTATTTATATAATGTAGAGACACGTCAAACGGTGAACCTTTGCAAGCCAGCTGGCTATGTTGAGCCAAAGATTGATGCAACAAAGAGCATGCGCAACCAGGCTGTTAACCATCAGAAAGGTGATATGAACGTAGGTTATGATGTGAATCCTAAGTTCTCACCTGACGGTAAATACATTGCATGGCAGAGCATGAAGAACGACGGATATGAGAGTGATCGCAACCGTTTGTGCGTATATGATCTGGCAACAGGCAAGAAAACATACGTCACAGAGAGCTTTGACTCAAATGTAGATGACTACACATGGGCACCAAACTCTAAGGATTTATATTTCATTGGAGTATGGCATGCAACTGTGAACATCTATCAAACGAACCTGAAAGGTGATGTCAAGCAACTCACAACAGGCGACCATAACTACGTAAGCATCTCACTTTTGGGCAACGATGGTAAGAAACTGCTTGCTATTCGT
Source organism: Prevotella histicola (assembly GCF_055385135.1). NCBI lineage: Bacteria > Pseudomonadati > Bacteroidota > Bacteroidia > Bacteroidales > Prevotellaceae > Prevotella > Prevotella histicola. The sequence continues at coordinate 266,221 of NZ_AP043794.1, forward strand.
CAGAGTATCCGACAGGCAAATGAAGTGTTTGCTGTCATACCAGCCAAGAAAGAGAAGGCAAGTGAGCAGGTTCAGCTCACCTTTGAGAACAAACATATCTACGATCAGTTGGCACTTGGCGATGTACATGACCGTTGGGTGAAGACAACTGATGGTAAAGAGATGCAGGTTTGGGTAATCACTCCACCCCATTTCGACCCAAATAAGAAGTATCCTACCCTACTCTTCTGCGAAGGAGGACCACAAAGTCCGGTGTCACAGTTCTGGAGTTACCGTTGGAACTTCCAGATAATGGCTGCCAATGGGTATGTTATTATCGCACCAAACCGCCGCGGTCTGCCTGGATATGGCAGTGCTTGGAATGAAGAAGTAAGTACTGACTGGACCGGACAGTGCATGCGCGACTATCTATCAGCCATTGATGACGCTGCCAACAACCTACCTTACGTAGACAAAGACAGACTCGGTGCCGTTGGCGCATCCTTTGGTGGATTCTCAGTTTACTTCCTTGCAGGTCATCACAACAAACGTTTCAAGTGCTTTATTGCCCATGATGGTGCTTTCAACCTTCAGAGTATGTACACTGATACAGAAGAAGCTTGGTTCAGCAACTGGGAGTATGATGATGCTTACTGGAACAAAGACCAGAGCGAAGCAGCCAAAAGAACATACGCAAACAGTCCACATCTTGATGTAGACAAGTGGGATACACCAATCCTATGTATACATGGTGAGAAAGACTATCGCATCAATGCCAACCAAGGTATGGGTGCTTTCAATGCTGCACGCCTACGGGGCATACCAGCAGAGTTGCTTCTCTATCCTGATGAGAACCACTGGGTACTGAAACCACAGAATGGTATTCTATGGCAACGCACCTTCTTCAACTGGCTTGACCGCTGGCTTAAGAAGTAATCATAACCGACAGTTAACGAGTAAACAAGTAGACAGGCAAACAAGAAGAATGACGCTTCGAGTGCTAAGGCTTGTGAACTCATACACGAATAAACTAATCATTATATTATGACTGATAAGATTCAAACTACGTTGAGAGACTCCGCAGCGATGCGTTGGACGGCTCTCCTATTATTGTCCCTAGCCATGTTCTGTGCCTATATCTTCGTGGATATCCTTTCACCTATTAAGGAATTGATGCAAGAACAGAGAGGTTGGGACTCAACAGCCTTCGGTACTATGCAGGGATCAGAGACCTTCTTGAATGTCTTTGTATTCTTCCTTATATTCGCAGGTATCATCCTCGACAAGATGGGTGTACGCTTCACGGCGATTCTTTCAGGTGCTGTGATGTTGACAGGTGCACTCATTAAGTACTATGCCATCAGTGATAGCTTCGCAGGAAGTGCACTTGATATCTGGTTCACAGACCATCTTAACCACATCCCAGTATTCGAACAGTTAGGTGTTTCGCCATTCTATGAGGGCATGCCAGCCTCTGCAAAGGTTGCAGCATGTGGTTTCATGATCTTCGGTTGTGGAACGGAAATGGCAGGTATCACCGTCTCTCGTGGTATCGTAAAGTGGTTCAAAGGACGTGAAATGGCGTTGGCAATGGGTTCAGAGATGGCTCTGGCACGTCTCGGTGTTGCTACATGTATGATTTTCTCACCGTTCTTTGCTAAGCTTGGCGGACATATTGACGTCTCTCGTTCCGTTGCTTTCGGTGTGGTTCTCATCTGTATCGCATTGATGATGTTTGTTGTTTACTTCTTCATGGATAAGAAACTCGACAAGCAGACAGGGGAAGCTGAAGAAAAAGACGACCCATTCAAGATCAGCGACTTGGGCAAAATCCTCACCAGTATGGGTTTCTGGCTTGTTGCTCTACTCTGTGTTCTCTATTATTCAGCTATCTTCCCATTCCAGAAGTATGCTGTAAACATGCTCCAGTGTAACCTTACTTTCCATGAGTTACCTGCTGATTCCTTCTGGGCATCATCCAGTGTGACCATCGTTCAGTATGTTATCATGCTCGTTGTAGCTGCAACAGCCTTCATGTTTAACTTCATGAAGAACAAAGCAATGAAGAATTCAATGCTTTGTCTGTCTATCCTTAGTCTTATTGTTTACTGTTACATGGGTTACATGAGACAGTCTGCAGAATCCATCTTCGCTGTGTTCCCACTCCTTGCAGTAGGTATCACACCGATCCTCGGTAGCTATGTAGACCACAAGGGTAAGGCTGCTTCCATGCTTGTTTTGGGTTCATTACTGCTGATTATCTGTCACCTCACCTTTGCTTTCGTTCTTCCTCAGTTCAAGTCAAGCCAGGTTGGCGGTGTCATCGTAGCCTATGTAACCATCCTTGTATTGGGTGCTTCGTTCTCACTTGTGCCTGCATCATTATGGCCAAGCATACCAAAGCTGGTTGATGCAAAGATCATTGGTTCTGCATACGCACTGATTTTCTGGATTCAGAACATCGGACTTTGGTTGTTCCCATTGCTCATTGGTAAGGTATTGGATAAGACTAACGTTGGTGTTACCGACCCAACCAAGCTCAATTACACCGCTCCTCTTATCATGTTAGCAGGTCTCGGTGTCATCGCACTCTTCATTGGTCTTGCCTTGAAGGTCGTTGACAAGAAGCGTCACCTCGGTCTTGAGGAGCCAAACATCAAAGAGTAAGACAGCGTAACACACGCATCAAAGAATAAAGATCATCCCCATGCGCATCCTAAAGATGTGCATGGGGATTTTCTTTTCATCATGTTTCAGAATATTACCTATAAGCTCTGCAGCAATTACAAATATCTTTACAGAAAAGTATTGTCCATCTTCTATAATTCATTCCCAAGTCCTTCATTTTCGCATTTGTAACCTATAGAATATCAAGAGGTTACAAAGAGGCTTGTAAAAGGTGCCCTTTTGCATGGTAAAAGACGCCCTTTTGCAACGCAAAAGGGCATCTTTTACTTTATAAAAGAGCATAGATTAAAATGTCTATGGGAAGAATTCTTACAAAAGAAGGGGATAAATCAAGAACTGGAAGGCTGATTAGGACAATCCAGTCTACAATGAATTCTTAATTTCAATATAGTTTTTGAAGAGCCATGAATGACCTTCTGCAACGAGTTTCACAACTTCTGCACAGATAAACAGTCCGATAAACACCGACAAAATAAACAGAAGACTGAAACCAAAGAATATCCACAGATCGCCATCAGCATACTTCTCCTGAAACCTGCGAAGCCATGATGACGTTGTGACAGTGGCATTCTTCAGCGTCACACCAGCATGAAGGGAAGCCTGAAGAACATGTTGGGATGCACCATTGAGCTTAGCACGCATCTCAGCTAACTTCTCCTTAGTAGGCATACTGATGACATGCGTCTTTGCCACAGGCATGTTTTCCATCTTTTTTGCCTGTACTGGGGTGACGTCAACCAATGGAACTACCGACCGTGCACGCGTACGTGACGGTTTAGGAGGGTCGAATCTGCAAGTCAAAACATTACCGCAGTAAGGGCAACGATACTTCATTGTCCCGTAATTCTCCGCTTCAGCCACAAAATCGCGGCCACATTCATTGCATTTGACAGTATACCTCATGACGTCACAAAATTATAAAAAATACTTGAATTCACTGCATGAATCCTAAGAAAACCATACGTCAGTATATAAAAAAGGTGAGAAAGGAGTTCTCGGAAGAGCTACAGTTCTCACTTAATTATCCACTATCCAACCCGTCAAGAAGACGGTTTTTCCCCGCTAATAACAAGCACTGTGACTACAGATAAAACCTATACTTACCATTTTGGACAAAGTAAATGAAAATTACACACCGTTCCTTAGATTATATGCAAGTAAATAATTACCTTTGCAAGCAATAATAATAATACTTATGGATTGGTTAACAAATTTATTTAAAGTCCAGGACACGGTAGCCCATATCGTGTTACTTTACTCCATTGTCATTGCCTTTGGTGTCTACTTAGGCAAGTTGAAGATCGGAGGAATCTCACTTGGTGTCACCTTTGTGCTCTTTGTCGGCATCTTAGCTGGCCACATTGGCTTCACAGGTCCACTGCCTGTACTGAACTTTCTTCAGGATTTCGGCCTTATCCTGTTCGTCTTCATGATTGGTTTACAGGTAGGACCAGGCTTCTTCGAGAGCTTCGGAAGAGGCGGTATTAAGCTTAATTTACTGTCATGTGTGGCTGTAATGCTCAACATCAGTGTGATGTTTGCCTGCTATTACATCTTCTTTGACACCAGCAACTTCCGTAATCTGCCCATGATGGTTGGTACTCTTTACGGTGCTGTCACCAACACTCCAGGTCTTGGTGCAGCCAGTGAAGCCTTGCACAGTGTGTTCAAACAAGGGATGGACTTCGACATTGCTTCGGGTTATGCATGTGCTTATCCTCTCGGAGTGATTGGTATCATCGGTGCAACACTTGCCATTAAGTATATTTGTAAGGTAAATCTGAAAGTAGAAAACGATAAACTGAACGAGGAAGAGGCTGAGAATCCACATTCAAAACCTCACTCTATGTATCTTAAAGTAGCCAATGCCTACATCACAGGTAGGACACTTAAGGAGATATCAGAGTTCCTTAACCGTGACATTGTCTGCACACGTATCATGCATGAAGGCGAGTTGAAGGTGCCAAACCGTGACACTGTCTTCGAGATGGATGATGAGATTCTCATCGTTTCTGCCGAAGGTGACGCTGCAGCCATCAAGGCTTTCATTGGTCCGGAGATAGTTGTTGACTGGCATGAAGAGGACCAGCCACAGCCAATGATCAGTCGACGCATCGTCATAACGAACAGTTCTATGAACGGAAAGACACTGGCTAAGATGCATCTTGGTTCTATCTATGGCGTCAATGTGACACGTATCACACGCCAGGGTATGGAACTTTTTGCCAGTCGTAACCACCACTTCAACGTTGGTGACCGTATCATGGTTGTCGGACCAGAAGAGAATGTGAACCGTGTTGCCGAACTGATGGGTAACTCTGAGAAGCGTTTGAACGCTCCAAACATCGCAACCATCTTCATAGGTATCATCGTTGGTATCCTCTTCGGTAGTCTTCCAATCGCCATTCCACAGATGCCTGTACCTCTGAAGCTTGGTTTGGCAGGTGGTCCGCTTATCATTGCCATCCTCATTGGGCGTTTCGGATACCGTATGCACTTAGTAACTTACACCACAACATCGGCAAACATGATGCTACGTGAGATGGGGTTGGCGCTCTTCCTCGCCTCTGTCGGTATCAAAGCAGGCGCAGGATTCTGGGAGACAGTGGTACAAGGCGATGGTCTGAAGTATGTATATACAGGCTTCCTCATCACGATTATCCCAATATTAATCGTCGGAACAATAGCCCGAATGAAGTATAAATTCAATTACTTTACCATCATGGGTATGATTGCCGGAACCTATACTGACCCTCCAGCACTGGCTTATGCCAACTCAATCTGTACGGGTGAGGCACCAGCCATTGGCTATTCAACGGTTTATCCGCTAAGTATGTTCCTCCGAATCTTCACTGCCCAGCTGATAGTTCTGTTCTTCTGCGGGGCTTAGGTACGGATGATTGAACAGTAAAGGGGACACATCAGGTGTAATAAACACATATCATTCACATATGAATAGCACCTGAGTCATCCACATACAACCAACTAAAAACGTTGGTAACAACACCAAACAGGGGGAGTACTCATACCGAGTACTCCCTCTGTCCGTATCTATTGGCAATCAAAACATTCCCTGTTATCCTTCAAAAATACAGTTGTCTTCCATCAATCCTACTCTCTTTACCCCATATTTGTCCAACTCCTAGATAGCATCAATTCTACATTTGCGGTCTTTTCTATCCCCTTCTTCATCGCAGCAAACACCTGAAAAGAAGGCAATAAATACCAGAGAACAAGGCAATAGCATGACATATTAAAAGTAATAGCAAGCCTATTTGAAACTAAACTGCTTTTTTGTAGAGTTAATTTAAGCATGAAAGAGATGGCAAACAAAAAGCTGTAGAGAAGCATGCGTATGCCTTCTACAGCCTTCTTATGTATGAATAAGGAGCCAGATGCTACCTTAATTTCTTTGTAATCTTACCATCTGGTGTTATACGAAGCTCAATAACGTAGCTTGTGGAAGCATCAGGAATACCGATGATAACGTCATAATAGAGTGCTTTATCATCTGCATGCGTAAAGTAAAGCTTCCTAAGAATACTCTTTTCAAGGAAGTCTTTGCTGATAAGTGACTGGAACTCCTGCTTCCGAAAGTTGTGTGAGAAGACGAGTTTGTCATGGTTCAGCAGGTTCACTAACGCCACATTGTCGAGATACATATTATCAACTTCAACTCCATCATCGTTATATGTCGACTTAATAACCTGGTCCGACGTTGTTTCTACATGTACTTTACTCTGGAAATAGCCCAGATCTGTGCGTACAATGGTGTCCTGTGACTGTTCATCAAACGTGTTCATCGCATAGACATGATAGTTGAAGAACGTCAGAAGGGTCTTGTCTCCACTCTTTACCAACCGTACTTCGTCACCATTTTGGTTCAGAAATTTCAGCAGATGTGGTGCCTGTTTCGTTATCTTATATCCATTAATGTGCTGTCCTTGTAGGTAGAGCGTGTCCTGATAGATCCAGAAACGCACCGGCATACTGGCTGAATCAGGATAGAAAATACTGTCACCCTTTGCCAACATAGCTGGGTCACTGCTCTCTCCATTCGTCCATATGCCCTGCATCATCTCCTTTGCCTGCTTGTCTTCATGCGACATCTGATAGCCAGCATCTCTGTTTCTGCAAGCCGACAAAGCCGAAAGCGCCACTAATATATATATAATAATGTGACTTTTCATATACTATTCAAACAGCTTAGCATCCTTCAATGCAAAGCCTTTATTGAGATCTTTGTCTGACAACAGCACGTCCTTAGCGTCAATAGGCCACTTGATACCAATCGTTTCATCATCCCAACGAATGCTGGCTTCAGCCTGTGGAGCATAAACATTGTCCACTTTATATGTAAATATAGCTTCATCCGAGAGAACAAGGAAGCCATGTGCAAAGCCACGAGGGATGAAGAACTGACGCTTATTGTCCTCAGAAAGCTCCACCATAACATACTTTCCAAAGGTTGGAGAGCTCTTGCGGATATCTACAGCCACGTCAACAACGCGCCCTTTAATCACTCTTACGAGCTTAGCCTGTGAGAAATCACCAGCCTGATAATGCAGTCCACGAAGAACACCATAGCTTGATTTCGACTCATTGTCCTGTATAAACTCTACGTGATGGCCCACATGTTCGTCGAATTCTGCCTGTTTGTATGACTCAAAAAAGTAACCACGCTGGTCATTAAACACTCTAGGTTCGATGATCCAAACCCCTTCAATCTCGGTCTTTATATATTCCATAGGTTATTTTAATTTTACCTTTCGCAAAGATAAAAAGAATTATTGACATGTAAAAGGAATATAAACTTTTTCATTCTATCGAGGATATTTTAAGATACGACACTTGCCTCTTTCAAATAAAATAACTAATTTTGCAAACGTGACAAAACTCGAACGACATATAGAAATCCTCCTTTTGAAGAATGACTGTGTCATTGTTCCGGGGTTAGGTGGCTTCGTTGCGCATCATATCAAGGCACGATATGATGAACAGGACGGCATGTTTCTGCCTCCTTATCGCACCTTAGGATTCAATGCACAGCTGACGATGAACGACTCATTGCTCGTGCAATCGTATGTCGATGCCTATGATCTTAGCTATCCAGAGGCACTGTCACAGATAGAAGAAGAGGTTGCTGAACTCTATCATACATTAGAGAATGAAGGATGTGTAGAGCTCAATGGCCTTGGAAAACTTTATACTAACGCCGAAAGGAAGCTACAGTTCGAGCCTTTCGAAAGCGGTATTCTTACTCCGAACTACTATGGTTTAAGTAGTTTCGAACTCCCATTACTACGTCTCAAGCGTGCTACTGATGCATCAGCCATTGCCGATGCCAGTGCAAACAAGCATAAAGTAATATACATTGATGCTACGAACAAGAAGGATAAGCGCATCAGTATCAGCGTGAAAGCCTTCCGTAACAGTGCTGCTGCAGCTGCTTTGCTGGCTGCAACACTCCTTATTGCGTTCCCAATATCCAACCGTAAAGGTCTGCCGGAGCAGCAAGTGAAGAGCGGAGTACTGTATAACATCTTCGATTCCAGCGACACTTCCAATGCTTCTGCACAGGTACGACCAGTCAGAACTGCCACTGTTGAAGCACAAAGGAGTCTGAAGAAACCAGAAGAAAACCCTCATTACTGGACGATAGTACTGGCAAGTCATGTCACAGAGCCCAATGCTCGAGCTTACGTTGAGTACTTCCAGAAACGTGGATTCAGTGAGACACGTGTCTATGAGGGCGTTGGCAGCATCAAAGTTCTTTATGGTTTTTACGCAAGTCAGCATGAAGCTTACGCTAAATTGAAGTCTATGAACACAACACCGGGCTTCAAGAAAGCATGGGTTCTTGAGATTGGACAGTAACAACGATTATTTATTCCCTTTATTTATGAAACGTGTCAGATGTCCGAAGTGTGATAACTTCATCACATTCGACGAAACAAAATACAGTGCAGGGCAGCGCCTTGTCTTTCAATGTCCCCAGTGTGGGAAGGAATTTGGTATCCGTATAGGGGTCTCAAAACTAAGAAAGACACAGAAAGAGGAGAACGAACAGCCTGATACTGACGCTGATGAAGGTAAGTATGGAACACTGAATGTGATTGAAAATGTGTTTCATTATCGGCAGATTATCCCTTTGAAAATGGGTGAAAACGTCATCGGACGCTATCAAAAGGGCAATCCTATCAACTGCCCCATCGAGACTGTAGACCCCAGTGTGGACATGACGCATTGTATAATCACCGTTAGTCGCAACAAGAAGGGTAAGCTTCAGTACGTATTACGCGATGGTCCGTCGTATACAGGTACGTTTGTCGACAATGAAATCCTTGGTGATCGGGAGCGAAGAGTCATCAGTGGGGGTACGCTTTTCACCATTGGTGCAACGAGTATCATCCTCAATACACCAGAAGAAGAGGCTGAAGAGAAATAGAAAAGTAAAAAGATAGGAAGCGGAAATACGCCTTAGCACTATAAAAAAGAGGAGTATAATAAGGATAAAAGACTGCTTAGAACAGTAAAAAAGCAAAAGAGAAAAAAGATAAAAACTAAATAATAAAGACAAAAGGATAAGGACACATGTCCTCGTTGGTCCGCATTGGAGAGCATAGAGAGCGGAAAAACGAGGGAATGTGTCCTTATTTCTTTCAATAAAAAAGAGCAATTTATCTTTTGATATATCCTCTCCAGTAGACCAATATGAGGATTTTCTGATGAGAAAACATTGTAAAACACCAAGAAATGATTCTCCATAAAAAGGCATTGTAGGGCTTCAGTACCACCTCTCCATAAGTCTTCTTTATCAGAAGAAATACTCCAATAATCTATTCGGGAGTCTAAGAAAGATTCCCAAACATAAAAGTTCAATAACTAATCAACCACCATAGAGAAAGTAAAAAACCAATGAAGAATACGTAAAAGAAATTCATAATAAAATCCTATCGATAACCTTTGGATTTTCAAAGGTAGACAAATTGGATTGTAAAAGACGCCCTTTTGCATTGCAAAAGATGCCCTTTTACACTGTAAAACATGCCCTTTTGAACCGCGAAAGGGCACCTTTTACTTTGCCACTTATAAGCTATTGATTATCTGATGGTTACAGATTCGCAAAAAGAACGAATCCCCTTCCTACTCAATTATTAGGCATTCTTTTTATTGTAAGATATTTTCCTACAATGTAATCTGCCATTCTTTTCAAGGTATCAAACAAGATGATGCAATACAATTCAATAAAGAAAACAATTCAGACAGTAGCATATATAAGCATTATCAACCAAGAATCACAAAACAATAGCCCCTAAATCAACCTAAAAAACAGTTGCCTTCCTTACAAAAAAAGTACAAAAAAAAGGTACGTCACACCGACGTACCCATTCATCTTTTCACCTTTGAAGACTGCAATCAATGCCCACTACATTCTCAATAATAATTCAAATATAGTCTTTGTCTTCTATGTTTTTACTACAAACAATCCTATTCTTCCTCGTCATCAGAGAGAATCGTATCCGCAACACGCATACCACTGATAGGCAGAGTACGGTCGATAACAGCATTGTAAGAGATAGAACTCTCACTACGTGACAAGCCTAATGGTTGCAGTTTGTCATGAATAATCTCCATAAGATGGTGATTGTTATAAGCATACATCTTCAGGAAGAGGTCATACTCACCTGTTGTATAGTGGCATTCAACCACCTCTGGAATCTGACGGAGTGCCTCAACGACATCATCAAACTTCTCTGGATTCTTCAAATTCAGACCTATGAACGCACAAGTTTCATATCCAATACGCTCTGGATCAATAATAAATTCGGAGCCTTTCAGTACTCCAAGGTTCGTTAATTTCTGTATTCTCTGATGAATTGCAGCGCCACTAACGTTGCAAGCTCTTGCTACCTCAAGGAAAGGAATTCGTGCATCTTCAGCAATAAGACTCAAAATCTTCTTGTCAAGACGATCTAAACTTCTGTGTGCCATTTCTTATTTTCTTTGTTATTTGGGACAAAATTACAAAAAATAATTCAAATACCAAAAGGAAAAAGATAAAATTACTACGGATTAGAACATCATCTTCCTTAGTACTTGATACTGTGACTCATAGTAGCAGAGAAGTTCACATTGAGGACATTAGCTTCCCGAAGCATCTGTTTAATGTCAAGTATAGTCCCCATATCTGCCCTACGATCAGCTTTAATACTCACACTCAATGCCTTACGATCTTCAGGAGGCAGTGAAGCAGAAAGGTGCAGAAGATAATTCTTTATTGCGGGTATTGTTGTGATTTTATCATTCAGTTGTATGACAATATTCTTACTTATTGCCTCTCCTTTTTCGTTCATTGGATAGCCAACATATATATACTGTACACTCGATTTATTGACCAGTCGGGAGAGTTCTGTGGCTGTTGGCACTTGATATTTGACGTGTACCGTGGTCTTACGCATGTGTACAACGAGCATGAAAAAGAAGAGAATTGAGAATATTAGGTCGGGCAATGAAGCTGTGTTCAGTGCAGGAATCTCATGATTACGTCCACGATAGAAACTCATTCTGCCCCTCCTTTCTCCGTTGTTGTTGGTTTATTTGCTGATACAGCATAGACTTCTGATACCCGAATAGGTACCTCATCAGCAATCTGTTGTTGCTGTTCAGTACTGCAAAGGTCAAAAGATTTACCAAAAAGGTCGGATGCTTTACTGTTTCTAACGGCATTATAAGCTGCAACAAGTGCATTCTGAACATGCAGATAGGTATCATAAGATGCTTTACGGTCGGTCTGTAATTGTATGAGATGGCTCTTTCCGTTAGCATTAACGAACTGTTCAGTACGCTGACGTATGTCCTTCATACTGACATTCTTACCATCCATAGTAACCTTATTATTAGCATCTATCGCCAAGCGGATGACCTTTCGTCCGTCAACAGCAGTCTGTTGCTTCTGTTCTTTCTCCATAGGTGGAAGCTGACGGGCTATCCCTTTGTCGAGATCCATTGATGAAGCGACAAGGAAAAGAATCAACAACATAAACGAGATGTCCGCTGTTGACGTCGTATTTAAGCCTGGCACCTTACGCCTTTCCCGCTGTCGGAACATCATTTCATGCGCTCCTTTCTATAATAACGTGTAGCTCCGAAGATCACAACACCTGCTGCACAGAGCAGAAGGAACAACGAACTGTTGACAAACATGTCCGAAATGCGTAGCAAGAAGGTGTCCGAGAAGTTCTGACCGTTGATAATCATCGTCTTTGCCGAGCCAAAAACAAACGTCAGAACAAGGCAAAGGAAGGTTGTACCATATACGATTGTAGTAATCTTTCGTGCTGGAACACCATTTGAAAGACGCTCATTATTACGTGCAAGACGTACACTTCGCACTGCTGCAATGCCTGCTGCAACAACAGCAATACCGAATAAGAACCACATGAAACCAATCAATAAATCAGTCAACATGGGTGCATTGAAAGATGAATCGGCTGCAAAAGGTTCATCAAAACCTATGAGATAAAAGCACAGAAAGACTGCAACCACAAGCCCTACCATCACGTAAAGTATGCGCTGTGATATGCGTTCTTCGTCCATTTTTACCAATCCTTTTATTTTCTTCATTGCTAAAATCGGTTATTTTTATGGGGAGTTAGAGAAGCCAAAGGAGCCAAGAGAAGCTACGCTAAAGGCTCTGTTGTGAGTTAAAAGGAGCCAAGAGAGTAAGACATCAGCCCCAAACTCCATTCTCAACCTCACACGCACGGTATGCTCTCAATACTCTTTTCCTTCTCCTTTTGAATGATAATAAACGAGAGAAGCGCCTCATCTCCCCCACTTTTTGAATGAGAATAAACGAGAGAAGCTACTCTTTTCTTTCTCCTTTTGGGTGAAAACAAGGGAGAGAAGCTACTCTTTTCTTTCTCCTTTTGGGTGAAAACAAGGGAGAGAAGCTACTCTTTTCCCTCTTTTTATGGATAAGAATAAGCGAGAGGAGCTACTTATTTATTCACTTTATACTTCATTATCGCATCCAAAAGGGAGATAGCTGACTCTTCCATCTGGGCTGTGATATGCTCTATTTTAGAGAGGATATAGTTGTAAAACACCTGCAATACCAAGGCAACAATGATACCGAAGATGGTTGTTATCAATGCTACTTTCATACCAGCAGCAACGATTGTCGGACTGATATCCCCTGCTTCCTGTATCTGATCGAATGCCATTACCATACCAATCACCGTTCCAAGGAATCCCAATGACGGTGCCATGGCGATGAAAAGCGTGATCCAAGAGCAGCCTTTCTCAAGGTTGGCACTCTGAACACTACCATATGAGGTGACGCTACGCTCTATATTCTCTATGGAATCATCAATACGAAGCAAGCCCTGATAGCATATTGACGCCACCGGACCACGTGTATCACGACTCAGATCCTTTGCTCCTTCAATGTCACCAGCAACGATCTTATCCTCCAACTTACCCATAAAACGTTTCGCATCAATCTCTGAAAGACTCAGATAGATGATACGTTCTATGCAGAAAGCCAGTCCCAGAACAAGTGCCAAAGCGACAAGTGACATGAAACCGGCATTACCTTCGATGAACTTCTGCTTGAGTTCCTGATGAAAACCTGCGTTCTCTTTGTTCGGTTTTGCCGTTGTCTGGTCAGCAACTCCCGTTTCATCAAGTGCTGCATCAGACAAAGTATCAGCACTTGCAACAGTCGTTTTAGCCCCAGCAACCTGTGCTGACGCCATCATTGAGCAAGAGAAAGACAGTGTTGTTATTATTGCGAATACTGCAATTAGTTTCTTCATAACCATAAACCAGTAGTGGTCTCCTTATTTATTAAGACGTTATTCCCATTTACCAAGGCGTCATTGCCTCTTTATTATCTGCGCAAAGGTATATAAAAATGTAATAACCGCCAAATGTAACCTTGAAATAATGATTTGTCAATGGGTTTTTGAAGCGTTTCGTTCTCTTCCCTTTACGGTGCTAAAAGGGGAATGAAGGATATGCCATCAGGGCTTTGTTATAAAAGAACTACCCATGAACAACTCTATAAAAAACATACTTTATGCCACTGCCACAGGGTAAACAGGAGAACCATTACTACTCCTATCTAAGTTTAAAATTACTTTGCTGTCACTTTTAACATATCCCATAAGCATCTCATTCCTAACGTTTTGAGAGCTAAAAAAGGGTGACAGCAGTGACAGCAAACACAGAAACGGAGAAAGAACAACCCCGTTCTGCCACCCTGTTGACTACCCACAGAGAACAGATTAAGGACAAATGTCCAATCGCTTTTGCACAAAACCTTTCTTCTTTAAGTACAATTCCGTCCCACAAACGAAGTAAATGGAGGAGTCCTTACACTACAGGTACACCACGTGTGTTCTTTGTTTCATCAATAACAAAGATACTATGCAGACTTCCGATACAGTCTATCGTACCCAAAGTGTTGAGCATAAACTGCTGATAACGCTTCATATCACGTGCATAAACCTTAATGAGGAAGTCGTAATCACCACTGGTATTGTAACACTCCGTTATCTCATCTATACTCTGAACAACATCCATGAACTCCTGAATCAGCTCTTGTGTATGCTGCTTCAGACGGATGTTACACAGCACCATGATGCCATTCCCCACCCTATGTGAGTTGACAACAGCCATGTAACGCTCGATGTAACCCTCCCGTTCCAACCGCTTCTGACGCTCGAAAACGGGCGAGGGAGAGAGGTGAACACGGGCTGCAAGCTCCTTAACTGTCAAGTGTGAATCACGCTGAAGGATACGAAGTATCTTCTTGTCTATATCATCTAACTCTGTATTGTACTCCATTTCAAAAACTATTCATTATGCAGAATAATATTCTGTCATATCTATTAAATTGCGGCAAAGTTAGTATATTTTCCCGAATAACACCGAATATTTTGAGAATAAATACCTTTTCCATAACTTTGCAACCACAATCAACAATGACAATCAAAATAAAAAGAAAAAGAATATGAGTAACATTAGAACCCAAGCACCATACAGGGCTGACATCGTAGGAAGCTTTTTACGTCCAGAAGAACTGAAAGAAGCAAGAAAGAAATTCAAAGAAGGACAGATTAGCCATGCCGAATTGAAGGCTGTTGAGGACCGTCTCATCACCGACCTCATTGCCAAACAGAAGGCACACGGGCTGAAAGTGATTACTGACGGAGAGTTTCGCAGAAGCTATTGGCACTTGGATTTCATGTGGGGACTCAATGGTATAGAGGAGATTGAACTTGAACATGGATACCAATTCCACGGAGAAGAGACCACACCAGGCTCTATTCAGCTGACGGGACGCATCTCTGGTGAGAACCATCCATTCGTAGAACACTTCAAGTTTGTGAAGCAATTCGAGGAAGAAGGGGTTACTGCACGACAGACAATCCCTGCTCCTGCACAGTTGTTTGCCGAACTTTTCCGAGGTGAAAATACAAAGAATACGTTGAAATACTATCCCGATACGGATCTACTGATAGAGGATATTGCCAAGGCTTACCGCCAAGTGATTGCTGATCTGCATGCTGCTGGATGCCGTAACATACAGTTTGACGACTGTACATGGAGCATGGTGGTTGACAAAAACTTCTGGAAAGCTCTCGGAGGAGACAAAGATTCACTCGAGACTTTGGCTAATAACTATCTGAAGGTAAATAATCTGGCACTCGAAGGAAGACCGTCAGATATTGCATTCACCACTCATACCTGTCGAGGAAACTATCATTCCACCTACGCAGCAGAAGGAGCTTATGATCCCGTTGCACCGTTCGTCTTCGCAAAAGAGAATGTTGATGCTTTCTATCTGGAGTATGACGATGCCCGTTCTGGCAGCTTCGAACCACTGAAATATATCCCTGAAGGTAAGATAGTAGTGCTCGGACTCATCACAACCAAGCGTCCTGAACTTGAAAATCCTGACGAAATAAAAGCCAGAATAGCTGATGCAGCACGATACATACCGCTTGAGAACCTCTGCCTCAGTCCACAATGTGGCTTTGCTTCCTGTGAGATTGGCAACAAACTGACCGAAGCTGAACAGTGGGCAAAGATTGATCTTGTACAGAAGATTGCCGCAGAGGTGTGGGGAAAATAGAAGAGACTGCAGATAATGGGGACAAAGACTGAATGCCGATGAATCCATTATCGCAAGTTAAGAAATACTCTTACAAAGAGAACAAGAGTATTGTTAGTAAAACAAACGAAAACTAAGAAAAACCAACTTTGTAACCTATAGAGTATCAAAGGGTTACGACGTGCTTTCCAAAAGGTGCCCTTTTACGTTTCAAAAGGGCACCTTTTACACTGTAAAAGGGCATGTTTTGCAATACAAAAGGGCGTCTTTTACAATGCAAAAGAGCATGTATTGAAAAGCACAAGAGGAATTAATTTGACAAAGGGGAACATTACCTGCAATAGCATAAACGCACTTTGAGGCATTTTTCATCAGGTATTCAGGCTTCTCTGCACAACACATGAACGCATATGAAGACCGTTCTACGTCTTTAATTCCAACTCGTTATTATCAGATAAGCCCCTTTCTTCTGGCAATATTCACAGCTTCAATCATACTCCCTGCCCGTAATTTCTCCCGTATATTCTGCCGATGTCGGTTGGCAGTATAGATACTTATGAAAAGCTTCTGGGCAATTTCCTTGCTGGAAAGGCCTTCACTGACAAGCAGAAGGATTTCTTTTTCCCGTGGAGTTAGCTGTGGAACGGTTTCATTCTCTACGGAGATAGGGACAATTTCACCCGTAACACAGTGCTTCATATGCACACGTACGGGCAGATTATCCCCCTGTTCGGGAGCGATTTCTATGATACCCAGTATCAAACAGTTGTCCTCCGTCACCTCCATAAACTGCCGCTGGTGAATCACTCTCCTATAAACGCCATCAGGAGCCAAGCCCCTATACTCATAGATACATTTATATTGGGTTTGCTCTTCTTTGGGAAGTGTGGAAAGAAAAGTGGAGATTTCAGCGTCAATCTGATTCTTAAGTGCCAAGTCGTCTGGGTGAATACGATCCGTAAGGGGGTAATCCTGAACCTTATCACTACCTTGTTCAGGGATATCATCATAACCAAAGAGAGAGAACTTGTCGGAGATAAAGTAATAATGCCCGTACTTATCCACTATATAAACAGCGTTATTACCTATCTCGGAGAGCATCTCAGCATAGGGAATATACTTCTTGACAAGTGCCTCAAGAGGATGGGTAGTGTTCATTTTCGTAAATGGTTATTTCTGCGTATTGCACCTTTTGAGGTACAATAGTAATTTTGCACCAAAGTTAAGAAAATATTTCAAGAAATGAAAACATACAATAGTATTATTATAGGGAGCGGCTTGGGAGGTCTGACAGCTGGTGCATTACTTGCTCTTTGGGGTAAAAAAGTCCTGGTACTTGAGCAACATTACATAGCGGGAGGATGTGCTACAGCCTTCAAACGCAAGGATTTCCTCATGGAAGTGGGGCTACATGAGATAGACGGTCTGCATGAACAGGATTTCAAACGCCCCATAATGGAGTTGTTAGGGCTCTTCGATGGGGTTGAATTCATAAAGATTCCCGAACTATACCATATAAGAAAAGGTGGCTTTTCGTATGTCCTGCCAGAGGGAAAGCAAGCAAAAGAACAACTAATACGGGATTTTCCTAAAGAGGGAAAGTCCATCAATGACTTCTTCATCACCATAGAAAAGTTGTATAAAGAAATGCATCAGATGCCTCGTAGTAAGTGGTTCAGACGACTGATATCCCCCTTGATGCCCTTACTCTACCCTACTATAGCCCGCACTTCCCGACTCACTGCAGGTGAATGGCTCGACCAACACTTTAAGGATAAACGCCTAAAAACTATTCTTACAGCTAATATGTGCTATTATACTGATGACCCATTCAACCTGTCTCTGATGTACTTTCTGGTGGCTCAAGGCAGCTATCTCAACGGTGGAGGACACTTTGTAAAAGGGGGTTCACAAGCCTTGTCCAATTACTTAGTCCACTTTATTGAGCAACATGGTGGTCAGGTGCTCACGGGGAAGTACGCTAAGGAGATACTGATAGAGAACAACCGTGCTGTTGGGGTTGCCTATCAGGACACTTTCAACAGAACAATTCCTATGGAAAAGGTCTATGCAGACACCGTGATTGCCAATGCTGCCCAGCCCAATGTTGCCCAAATGCTACCCGAACCACAGCGCAGTGCATTACAAAAGAGGATCGGCAAACTAAGACCAGCATGCTCCTTGCTCTCTGTTTATTTAGGATTTAATATTGATTTGAGGGAGTTGGGGGTTACACATTATTCTAATGTGATTCTCAACAAAGCACTAAAATCACTCAAAGACATGAAAGACGATGCACACAGTCCATGGGCTGAACGGTCGTTTACATTCGTCAATTACGGGGTGATAGACGCTCAGTTATGTCCCAAAGGGAAGAGTTTCGGAGTCATCTGCACTACTGATTACTTAGCCGATTGGGAGAAACTTGATGATAAAGACTATCAGAAACAGAAAGAAGTAGTTGCAAGAACACTGTTGAATCGGTTGGAAAAAGAATATCCAACCATACTGAACTACTTGGAATATTACGAAGTAGCAACCCCGAAAACCATTCATCGTTATACGCTCAACCCTGCAGGTACCGCCTATGGATACGTACAATCCACAGGTCAGACAGGACCATCGAGAGAAAAAATGACCGCATCCCCTGTAAGAAACCTATACTTCTCCTCTGCCTGGGCACCATCAGGAGGTGGTTATTCTGGGGCTATTTACAGTGGATTCTTTACTGCTAAAGCGATGAACAAAGCCGTTAAATGGTGTAGCTACACACCTTCTAAGATCGAAGACACCCGTAAAGTAAGTCTCTTAAGCAAGGAAATCATCTCAGATAACACCTTGTTACTGACCTTCGAGAAGCCCAAAGGACTGACATATAAGGCTGGACAATATGCCGTATTACAACTACATACACCCCAATACACGCATCTTGACATGCCTTTGCGTCCCCTATCAATGGTCTCTCACCCCTCACAGGACACGCTGAAGTTTGCCATGCGCATCAGTAACAGTGCCTTCAAGAGAAGTATAATGGATATGTCCGTGGGTGATCAGGCGACAATCTTTGCACCAATGGGTGATTTCACCCTACGAAACAAGGGTCATGTGGTGTTCTTTGTAGCAGGAATAGGCATTACACCTGTTGTCTCTATGCTCAAGGAATTGGAACTACAGCATTTCATTGGGCATGTAACGTTGTGCTATTCATGTAAGAATGAATCGGCAGCTGCCTTCCACAAGGATTTAAAACAATGTTCTTTACCCAACTATACCTATCTACCTGTCTTTACACAGACCCAGAAACGCATAGATAAGACCTATATTAGCATGCATATTCCTTATCTTTTAGACAGCCAATGCTATATCGTTGGTACGTGTCCATTTGTAAAAGAGATAGAGACTATCCTACTTGAACAGGGCGTTCAGAGAGAATCTATAGTGAAAGACGACTTCAATTAAGAGCATATTTCCGAGTGATTACACCATGAAAGAGACGCTATTTAAACGTTTACCATCGTCTATTGGGGGCATAAAGTAATGAGAAATCATAATAATTGGGTATTGCAGCCTATCTATATAATAATTATCTTTGCACCCAATAATAATACTTAACAATATAATAAGTTACATGAAAAAAGTTTTACGTACACTTACACTCGCCTTATTGGCACTCTTCGCCAGTACGACAGTTCGTGCTGCCGATCATGTGAAAGTAAGCGAGAAAGACGGAAAGACCACTATCTTTGCCCTGTCTGACGACCCTACAGTAACTTTTACGGCTACTGATCTTGTCATAACAGCAGGCACAAAGACCGTGAACTTCCCTCTTACAGAAGGTCTTACCTTCGAGATTATCACAGAACCAACAGCTATTCAAACCGCACCTAACGCATCACGTGACGTGCGCTTCACACTTGACAACAGCGTTAAAGGTGAAGGATTACAACCCGGAAGCACTGTTGCTGTCTATCGCATTGACGGTCAGACAGTAGGTACAGCGACCGTTAACAGCAACGGTTCTGTGGAGATTCCGCTCAATGGACTACGTGGAATCTTCATCGTTAAATCATCAACTAAATCATTCAAATTTATCAAGAAGTAATGAAAAAGCTTTTTACACTAATAGCAATTGCCCTCATGGGGGTAGCAAATCTGCAGGCACAGACCGTAACTATCAATAAAAAGGATGGTTCAAGTGTAACTTTTGAAACAAAAGATATAAAAGATATCAAGTTCGTACCTGCTGCTTCAAGTAATGAAGAGGTATATACAGGAAAAGGAACCATCAAGATTGGAGGTATGTTTGGTCCTTACGAATCTAAAGGTTCATCCTATACTATCGTTAAAAATGCCAACGGTACCATCACCGTTATGGTTGCTGAAGAGAAATATGAAGGCTTACCTGTAATGGGTAACACGGTCATTGGCACATATACTGTGAAGAATATAGCTTATGATGAGGCAACAAAAACCTACTCACGTGAGCTTGCTAAGGATGGCATCAAGGTACATGTGAAAGGTAATACCATGGACAAAGACCTTGACTTCATCAAACCAAGCAAGATAACAATTAAGTTTGTAGGGACTAATTCCATCTCTGTTAACTCAGTATATCAGTTCACTGGTATGCCAATGGATATCAAAGCAGAGTTCAATGGTCAGAAGAAATAAGTCTGAATGACCTATGCATAAAGCATTAAAGTCGATAAGACTCCTTGCTGGTGGTGTCATCCTGTTGATGGCATCAGCATGCAATGGGGTCTTTGATGATATATATGACACACCTTCCAACGCCACAAACGTCATGCAAGGACAACTCTTTGTGAACGCAACAAGCTGGAAGGACTGGTATTATGTTGACTTCGACTCACTGCAACAGTATGTTGAACGAAAGGATACGGCTGGTTTGCAGAGGGCTCAGACCGTCTTCACAGCTTATCCAATACCAACAACCGGAGCACCATCTGACGGAAAAACGGGTTTATATTCCTATTGGTTCGATGTCTTTGGAGAGGGGATCTCAAAGTATGAACGGCGTGGTTACACACCAACAGGGGCACAACCAGAGCCTGCATCATGGAGTCTTGCATTCCATCGGAACAATGTTCGGACGAACGGAGGAGCGGTGTTGGAAACCCGTTACACCTCCCTTGACGAGCTACCAAAGAACAGTTCGGAGTTTACAGGAGCTGTTTTCACGGGTGATGAGTGGAGTGAGTCGGAGGTTTGGGCTGACCAATCACAGATGTTATCAGGGATTATTGGCTGCCAGGGTATCACTATTAATAAGGTGTTATCATCCTGGTTACGCATCAATATTCCTCCTATGCCTCCTCAGTTTACCCTGAACAGTCATGTGTTTATCATCCGATTGAAGAACGGAAAGTACGCTGCTGTACAGTTAAAGAACTACATGGACACTTCAGGAACAAAGTGTTGGTTGACAATTAATTATAAATATCCATACTAAACCCACGTTATGAGGTCTTCAATACTTATCACTGTCATTGCTTCCTTACTTCCTTTGACGGGCTGGGCAGAGGTTTTTCCTGACTCTCTTGCCGCCCCCATAGAGATGGAACAGGTTGTAGTGACGGGTACACGTACGCCGAAATTGCTTGCCAACACCCCCGTTCTGACGAAGGTTATATCGGCTGATGACATCCGAAAGGCCGATGCCACGAACCTACATGACCTATTACAACAAGTCATTCCAGGCGTAGAATTCTCCTATGCCATGAACCAACAGGTGCACATGAACCTATCTGGCTTTGCCGGACAGAGTGTCCTTATCCTCGTTGATGGCGAACGATTGGCAGGTGAAACGATGGACGATGTGGACTTCACACGCATCGGTATGCAGAATATTGACCATATAGAGATTGTCAAAGGAGCTGCCTCAGCCCTCTACGGATCGAACGCTGCGGGTGGAGTTATCAATATTATCACGAAGAAAGGAGTACGAAATTTCGCACTAAACGTCAACGCTCGCTGGTCGAAACACAATGAACAACGATACGGTTTATCCCTTCAGCTGGGGAAAAAGCAATGGAATAACTTGCTAACTGTCAACAGAAACAGTGTAGATAACTACAATGTCACCAACGGACTGCACCCTATCACACGCGTCATTTCCACGATATACGGTGATAAAGTATGGGATTTCAAGGATCAACTGTCGTATTCTCCGAACGAAAAGATAAAGATAACAGGACGAGCAGGTTACTTCTTCCGACAGATGACACGTACAGAAGAGGTGCCAGAACGCTACCGTGACTTCACAGGAGGACTGCGTGGAGAGTGGAAACCAACGGAGAATGATGAACTTTCGTTGGCTTATTCCTTTGATCAATACGACAAATCAGACTATCAACGCATCACACGTCTTGACATAAGAGACTATTCCAACGTGCAAAACAGTGTCAGATTGCTTTACAATCACACTTTCTCAGGGGGTAATGTACTGTCGGTTGGTACCGATTTCATGCACGATTATCTCTTCAACACAAACATTGAAGGTCATACACGTACGCAGGATGCCTTTGATGCATTCGCCCAATACGATTGGAACATTAATAAACAATGGGAGATTGTAGGGGCTTTGCGTTACGATTACTTCTCGGATGGACACGTATCACGCCTTACTCCGAAACTCAATCTACGCTATCAGCCCATCCGAAACCTCAATATCCGACTCGGATATGGCATGGGATTCCGTGCTCCAACACTAAAGGAGAAGTACTATAACTTCGACATGGCAGGTATCTGGATAGTAGAAGGTAACCCCAATTTGAAGCCAGAAGTGAGTCATAACATCAACCTTTCAGCTGATTATACCAAAGGACATTACAACTTTACGGTGAGTGGTTACTACAATAAAATTGATAATAAGATAGCCACGGGAGCACCTTTCTATAAGTCAGCAACCGACATTATGCCCCATCTTCCCTATCTAAACCTCCAGAATTATAATGTTATTGGAGCAGAAGCAACGGTACAAGGACGATGGAGCAACGGTATTACAGCACGTCTGGCATATGCTTACACAGACGAACACCTACCCAAGAACAAGGCAGGAGAGTCTGTAAACAATCAATATATCCCTGCTCGTAAACATTCAATGACGGGACATATTGACTGGGATCACCAGTTTTCACAGCATTATGGATTAGATATTAGCTTAGACGGACGCTTCCTTTCGGCTGTTGACAACTATGAATTCGTTGATTATTACGACATATCAAAAGGTATCAACACCATTCATTACCCTGCATATGTGCTCTTCAAGCTGGCATTAGTCCAACGTTTCGGTAAGAAAATAAAGGTTTCTCTCGCACTCGATAACCTCTTTAATTATAAACCAGAGTACTATTATCTCAACTGTCCACTGACAGATGGTACGAAATTGATGGTAGGAGTGAGTGTAGATATATAGGAAAGAGACACCAACTTCTCCCCTTCCACGAATGGGAAAGGCTGCTATTACAGAGAAATAACCTATGAGATGGGTATGATTAGTACGTCATTTACTCACGTATCTACCGTAGAGAGTCCTATAAACATACAGAAAAAGAAAGATTGTAACAATGAAATAATAATATAATGGAAGTCCAAACATCAAACATTGAAGACCAAAGCACAAAGGAGAAAGGTCAGAAATCAAAGAAAATATACCCTTGGCGAGCCATCGCTTCGTTCCTTCTTGTATTGTTTACGATGCCATTAGGGCACGCAATCATGATACTAATGGAGAAGTTTATGGACCCTACAGCCGTTCATTATGCAGGTTTCACAATGGGATTCGTGGGGTTGATAATGGTAATCATTGGTGTATTCGTCAAGGGAGACACCCGACAGACCCTCTGGGGGCTCATTGGTGGACTGCTTTTCTGGACGGGTTGGGTAGAGTTTCTCTTCCTTTACTATGCCCGGAGATATGGTGTTCCACCAGAGATAGAGAACGGTCAGGTAGTAACCAAACCCGAATATCTCATCATGCCAGCCTCCTTTGGAATGTGGATGATGGTCATGACAATGTATATCTTCAGTACAAAGAACGGTTGTGACTTCATCACTTGGATACAGAAAAAGTGTTTTGGGAAGCGCAAACAACAGATTGTCTTCCAGCCAATGACCCGCCATACCTCCATAGTAACGTTCATGGAACTGAACATGATGCTATGGGCTTTATACTTATTGTTGATGTTTTGCTACGATAAGAACTTCCTTGGCGACCACCATCCCGTGACTTATCTTGTTGGTGTCAGCTGTCTTGTTGGGTCATTATTCATGTTCAAACGCCAGCTTTTCCTGGCTTCTTGGGGTGCAAACATCCGTATGGCGATTGCTACAGTGATTATCTTTTGGACTCCAGTGGAGATCCTTGGGCGTATAAACTTCTTCCATGAGTTCTGGGTTGAACCAGAGAAATACACGTTCCTCATGGTCTGTATCCTCATCGCTTTCATCTTTTTACTCCTCTATTTCTGGTTTAAAGCATCAAAAAGGAGGAAGTTCAAGAGTCAATCAGTGGGCTAATCATCCCGTCTCATACCGTCTATAGAAGCATTAAAAGGCACGGGAAAGAAAGAAAAAAGGCTATTATGACTTTCAGAAAATGTGCATAATAGCAATAGAACAGGGGCAAATGCCTTCGTCTATCCACAACATCAACTATCACGTGGACAGTCGAAAGCATTTGTCCCTATGCTATATATACGCATCCCACCTCATATATAACACAAGATGAAACGCTCTTCCAGACATCAGATACCTAAGAATCGAAAGATAACAAACGAAGAAAAGAAGGCATTTACATCCACATCACAATGATGGTCAGGGCTTCCATAGACAATCATCAACCTAAGATCGTCAAATGAAATATTTGATTTCCACCAGTGTTTTACTGAAGACAAATCCCTATCTTTGCAGAGAATTATGATGAAAATAGATACAACCAACATGTGTTCACACCTCCAAAAGAAGCTTTTTGAGGAGGATGGAGTGTATTATCCCGTGTGGAAAGCAATGCAGAAGGACGGAGAGTTAACAGCCGTTGTGCGCTCCCGACAGTTGCATATCTACAGAAACGGGAAGAAGATAATGGTCCTTGCAGGCAAGGCAGCACCAAAGATTATTCGTGAAGACAACCTCAGCGAGCTGTTACCAAAGGAACTACTGAGATGAAAAAGGCAATCATCATGGGTGCCAGCAGTGGTATCGGACACGAGGTGGCACGACTACTTATCAACGAAGGATGGACTGTTGGAGTGGCAGCACGCCGCATTGAGAACTTGACCGCCCTACAGAACAGTGCGCCGGAGCGGGTCTTTACGGCACAGATAGATGTGACTGAGGAGCATGCAGATGCCTCTCTCTCAGCGTTAATAACACAGATGGACGGAATAGATATCTATCTTCACGTAGCGGGAATAGGATGGCAGAACCCATCACTTGAGCCAGAAAAGGAGATAAAAACAATGGAAACCAATGCCACGGGCTTCACAAGAATGGTGGGCGAAGCCTATCGCTACTTTGCAGAACACGGTGGTGGGCACATCGCTTGTATCACTTCTATAGCTGGAACAAAGGGTCTTGGACCTGCTCCAGCATACAGTGCTACGAAGGCTTTGCAGAACACTTACCTACAGGCTTTGGAACAATTATCGCTCACTAAGCACCATAACATTAGGTTTACGGATATCCGTCCGGGCTTTGTTGACACTCCTCTACTCTCTGGAACCGCGCACTTCCCAATGCTAATGACTACGGAACATGTGGCAAAAGGCATCATAAAAGCCATCAGACAACGCCGTCACGTATGTGTCATCGATACCCGTTGGCGCATCCTTACGTTCCTTTGGAGACATATACCAGACTGGATTTGGAGACATATCCGCCTTGCGTAAGACAGAATGGATAACAGACAGAATGATATAAAGATATGTTTTTCCAATGATATGCAAAAGAACAGAAGACAGAATGACATAAGAACATATTTCTTTTAATGACATATCTTCTTTAATGATATACAAAAACAAAAGGTACAGGTGTCGCTCCTGTACCTTTTTTCTTAATATATCATTATGTATATCACATCTTCTTACATGCCAATACGGATGCATCCAACCGTATTTTATAAGGAGAAATGTCATTAAAAGGAATATGCCTTTATACCATTCCGCCTGCATATCCCTTCTGAATCTTCAGTCTTATTTACTGGAATGTCCCAACAACACCTCTTTAAAAAACTTCGTTGCAACAGAGACAGGGAGCAGAACGTTCTGTGAGAAGTAGTGGTCAAAGCCCTTCAACAGTACGATCTTACCATTGGGATTATCACGAAGATAAAGACTACTGGTGACATATGGTTCAAACTGATCCTCCGTTCCGTGAATGACATACAGCTTTCCTTGATAGCCTTTGGCTGTCTCGAGGATGTTCAATGTCTGTGCAGTCTTAAGCCATTTACCACCCATTGTGTGTCCCATCACCTCAAATGTTGCTGGGATATTGTTCGGATCGAACTTGAAACCAGAGAATTCGCCACGTTGAGCATCGTCCTGAATGGCTACAGCTGGGGCAAAGAGCACAACACTCTTTATCTTGTTCGTCCCTTCTCTGCCTGCAACCATTGAGGCAATGACACCTCCCATGGAGTGTCCGGCAAGCGAAATGCTACTTACAAAGTCGAGTTTACGAGCATAATTCAGTACCTTTTCAGCATCAGCCTGCAGGTTATTGAAGTCCATATCAACGATATTTCCCTCACTTTTACCGTGCGAATTGAAGTCGAAGCGCAACGATGCGATACCATTCTCCTGTAAACTGTCAGCCAAAGCAGCGAAAAGCGTGTTATCCTTGTCGCTTCCCAGTCCGTGCATGATAATGACCAAAGGCACCTTTGCCCCTTGTTTCATCTCTGGAACCTCCAGTGTAGCAGCCAGCTTTCCCACACTTCCTGGAATCGTCACTTCTGTTTTTCCCGTCCATACATCCTTTTCCATGACTGGTGCAACCGTTGTCGCTGTCGTCTTCGTGGATGTTGACGTCACTTTCCTCACGGGTTTCGCAACTCTTGCAGTCCTTGTTACAGACTTTTTAACAGGCTTTCTCGTCTGTCCATAAGCTGATACTGTCAGCAGAAAACAGAACATCAATAGAATCCAACTCTTGCTTTTGTTCATTGTTTTAGTATTTCTTTTGTTGTTAATAACCATTCATCACAAAGGAAAATAACCCGTTCTGCAAGACGGAGGAAGCCTTGCTGCTCTCCGTCTGACGGGTTAACTCTTCGTTCCTGAAATCATCTTTACGCCACAAAGATATACTTTTTATTCTGTATCGCCCCACATTCTCCCTCACTTTCTTTGTGTAATCGAAAACAAAACGGCAAAGCAATAACTGTCATGGCATGCACCCTCAAGTAGTAATATCCCCCCATCACTTGACAAACAGACCACTTTTAAAAACCTCAACAGCAGCAAGAGGAATATCCATAACCAACCAAGAACAAACCCATAGAAAAGCTCTCGCACCTCCCCTTACCACCCCCTTTTGTAAGAAAGATTCATAACCGCAAAACAATACATGCCCTTTTGCTATGTAAAAGACGCCCTTTTGCATTGCAAAACATGCCCTTTTGATGTGTAAAAGGTGCCCTTTTACAACCCAAAAGATGCCCTTTTACAACCCTCTTCATAACCTCTTGCATCACAACAAGTTACAAAGGCGATTTTTAAGCATCATCTTTGAAATCACGAAAAATCGGTTTCTGATTTTGTATTGATATTTCTTAACCACATAATTCCTCACCATAAGGTTTTCAGTCATGCCCATCATCATTGCTCATCCTCTACGATTGAGATAAGAGACAGTAAGCGGTGCGGAATTATTCAGGCTGAAATTCGCTGATTATCATCAAAAGATATAACTTTGCATGACGAAAATAAAAAGGACTGATGGAGATAAATAGCAAAACAGAAAACAAGAACATAGAACGGACAGCCTTTGGGATTCTACTCACAGTAAGCTTCTGTCACCTCTTAGATGACACCATGCACTCAATGCTTCCTGCGATCTATCCTATGCTGAAAGACGAATTCGGGCTAAGCTTTCTACAGATAGGTATCATCACATTTGTACTACAAATCACCTCTTCAATCATTCAACCTTTCGTTGGATTATACGCTGATAAGCATCACAGTTGGTGGCAGTTACCTGTGAGTATGATATTCACGCTTATCGGTATCTTCATGCTTTCCTATGCCAATAGCTTCTATGTCATCCTGCTGTCGGTATCCCTCTTCGGATTAGGCTCTTCCATTTTCCATCCTCAAGGTTCGCAAGTTGCACAACAAGCATCAGGCGGAAGGAAGGGATTAGCACAGAGTATTTTCCAGGTAGGAGGCAACGGTGGCTTTGCGTTAGGTCCTCTGTTTGCAGCCCTTATCGTGATACCTGTGGGGCTAAGTGGCGTCCGTTGGTTTGCATTCATTGCCATTCTCTTAGCCATTATACTGGTATATATAGGAAAATGGCACGTCAAACAGACCAAGAAAGTTCATAAGAAGAGTCGGACACAATGGACCACAGCAAAGACTTACAGCCGTTATCAGATCTATGGTTTTGTGTTTATCCTCTTCGTGTTGATGTTCTCTAAGAACTTCTATACAGAGAGTATGACCAGCTATTTCACGTTTTTCCTGATAGAGAAGTTCGGTATTTCCATTCAATATTCACAGGTTTGTCTGTTTGTTTTCCTGGCTGCAGAGGTTGTCGGGACGCTCCTTGGCGGATGGATTGGTGACCGTTACGGACGTAAGAATGTGATATGGTTTTCCATTTTCGGTGCTGCCCCCTTCACCATCATGCTCCCCTACATCAGTAGTCTGGCGGGTACCATCCTCCTCTCAGCCCTCATCGGACTCATCATTGCATCCGCTTTCTCAGCTATTCTCGTCTATGCCACCGACTTAATGCCCAATCATATCGGTACGATAGCAGGTATCTTCTATGGTCTTTCGTTCGGACTTGGTGGTGTTGGTAGCTCTTTCTTCGGCTGGTTAGCAGACCAAACAAGTATTCTTTTTGTATTTAAGGTCAGCACTTTACTCCCCCTCTTAGGTATCATTGCACTCTATTTGCCCAAGATGAAGCGCGAATAATACGAGGTAAAACCATTCCTTTTGTTCCCGTAACGACCGTCTTTGTCTGCTGATTCATAAGTTCCTTACCCTAAGAAACCTACTGAGAGCATTGACAGTAACAGCAAACGAAGAAGGGAAAAGACTTCGTTTCCCAGGCATAGACAATGCATCATACAACAAAAAGGGCTAAAACCAAAAGAAGGTTTTAGCCCTTTACATTATATAAGAAGAGAGTGTATGAAAGCAATTCTTACTTTAATGGGAATGTGAAATGCTTCTTATCTTTCCCATTCAGTCCCACATAATCAACGTCCATCTTACCGTTTGCAATGTGACAAAGCAGATAAGTATTATTACTATTGACTAAGTTCGGGAAGTTAATGATCTCATTTGGTTTCTGGAAACCAAAGGCATGAAGGTGTGCAGAGAGCATCACTGAGACGTTCATCTTGTTCAATTCGGGTACGAAAGTCTTCTGCATATGATAAGGACCATGCCAGTTCTCAAGTGTAGGAGGCATGTGAGAGAATACCACTAAAGGATATTTACCAATCTTATGTTCCTCACGAAGGCTGCGCAACCACTTTGTCTGCTCTTCACGATACTGATCATAAGCCACTATACCACTGTATTCAATGTCCTCATCAGGCTTGTCTTCACCCGAATCAATAAACAAAAAGTCGATGCCAGCCACGTGTTGCAGTCGGTAATACTTCCCGTTTCGTGTTGGGAAATACCGATAAAGATAATCCGCAAACTGCCCTCTCAGCTCATGATTGCCACGGTTGAAGAACAAAGGAGTGTGTGTAGCGAACATCTGAACACACGTATCCAAGTAAGCTTCCATCATGTGTTGCTGACTTCTAAGGCGGTTTGACATGTCACCATTGAGCAAAACGAAATCGAGTTTATTGAAGTCTATGTTCTTACATAGCTCCTTCATGAACTGAGCACGTTCATGAATATCATTCAATACCAAGAAAGTTATCTCCCGAGGGTGGGCAGGGAAAGTCGTGAAGTCGTAGGGTTTACCTCTCCACACATCGGTACAAGCCACTTTACCAAACGTCACCCAATCATCGTAACGCCACTCTGCTACCTCCTGAGTGAACACCCGATAACGATACTTTATGTTAGGTTTCAACCCCTCAATATGCACCTTATGCACACTATCTGTAAGCACTTTGCGCCCTTCAAAGATATCATAATAACGTGTCCGAGCCTTTCCATAGAAATGATCCGACCCTTCTGGAGCCAGTTCAACCCATGATAATCCGGGCTTATCTGTTACCCAAACAATGGTAACACTTGTGCTATCCATATCGCAAATCCATGGTCCGTGGGTGATACCTATACCCTTGACGCTGACAGACAGCAGCAACATTAATGCTAACAATAAATGTTTCATGTACTTTGATCTTTATTTTTAAATTGTATTTTAGTCTTTAAAAGATAGTAGAAGTAATACTTTAAGGAAGCAAGAGCACTGCTATTTCTTCCACAGAACCTCCTTTTTCTGCAGCTCTTCACTGTTTTTTCCCACCATAACTTCGAACATTCCAGGTTCAACAATGTACTGCATGTTGTTATCCCAGAACCCTAAATCACGCACATTGACGGTGAAGACAACATGCTTGGTTTGTCCTTTGGGGATAAAAACCTTCTCAAATCCTTTCAATTCCTTTACTGGTCGAACCATGGAAGCAACCTTATCAGCAACATAAAGTTGGACTATCTCCTCACCATCATAGCTTCCCGTATTGGTGACATCCACTGAAACCTGCAGTGAACCATCAGGATTAAACTGCTGAGGACATTGCATCTCACCGTAAGAGAACGACGTATAACTCAGTCCATAACCAAAAGGATAAAGGTTTTTGTTAGGAACATCAATGTGACGAACAGTAGAACTGTAAGGCATATCACCTGGTCTGCCAGAGCGTTTATAATTATAATAGTTAGGAATCTGTCCTTCCGTAAGAGGGAAAGAGGCTGTCAACTTACCGGAAGGGACGGCATCACCAAAGAGAATATCAGCCACTGCGTTGCCACATTGAGTACCTGGGAACCATGCTTCTACCAATGCATCAGCCTGCTTATCTACCTTTTCCAAACACAAAGGACGCCCACTCATGAGGACAACGACAAGTGGTTTGCCTACTTTTCGGAGTGTATCGAGCAACGCTTCCTGCTGTCCCGGCAGACGAAGGATCGCCCTACTGCGTGATTCTCCACTCATTAAAGCCTTCTCACCCACCACTGCTATGATGACATCACTCTGCTTTGCTGCCTCAAAAGCTGATGAAAACTCATCTTTAGAAGGAGCTAAGAAGTCACAACCCTGCACATATTGCAGTGAGACATTACTACCAAGCTTGTTCTTTATACCGTCCAATACAGTCACAACATCGGCATCTTCCCCTCTTGCCTTCCAAGAACCCATTACCTCAGAACGGTTATTTGCCAGAGGACCGATGAGTGCAATACGCTTTGTTTGCTTGGAGAGAGGAAGCGTGGCATTATCATTTTTCAACAGAACCATTGAAGAAACTGCAGCTTTTCGGGCTAAATCAATCATTGACTGAGAGCGAACTACCTGTCGTTCCCGCTTGTTATCAAGGAAACGATAGGGATCTTCGAACAGTCCTAAGGCATATTTAGCACGTAAGATGCGCTCAACAGAAGCATCAATGGCTTGTAAATCAACCTTACCACTCCGCACATCTGCCTCTAAACAACGGTTATATAAACCGTCAGTCATGTTCATATCCACCCCAGCCTTGAATGCCATGAGGGCTGCATCATCATCTGTTTCAGCCACACCATGTGCCTTTAACTCCTGAACTGCATTCCAATCACTCACTACAAAGCCTTGGAATCCCCACTGATGACGCAACAAATCGGTCATCAACCACCGATTGCCAGTAGCTGGTACACCATTAACACTGTTGAAAGCAGACATGAAAGTCTTCACACCAGCATCCACACAAGCCTTGAAAGGAGGGAGATAAACCTCGGATAAGGTAGATAAAGAAAGGTCTACAGGGGCGTAGTCACGTCCTGCCTGTGGTGCTCCATATGCTACGAAATGCTTGGCACAGGCATACACAGAGTTAGGTTCTCCTATGTTCCATTGGAACCCTTTCACCCGTGCAGCAGCTATTTTACTTGCCAGATAGGTGTCTTCTCCTGCCCCTTCAACGATCCTTCCCCATCGAGGATCACGTGCAACGTCCACCATAGGGGCAAAAGTCCAATGGATACCAGAGGCAGATGCCTCTATAGCAGCAGCCTTTGCCGTCTCAAACATAAGCCCTAAATCCCACGAACAGGACTCCGCCAGAGGTGTAGGGAAGATTGTTTTGTAACCGTGAATGACGTCGAAAGCAAACAAAACGGGAATCTTCAACCGTGACAACTGCATGTTTCGTTGCTGCAGTTTCCGAAGATTATCAACCCCACCGACATTCAAAATGGATCCAACCATACCCCTTTCGAAGAGCGAATCAGTAAGAGAACCACTCTTAGGACCCGTCAGAAGCTCTCCTCCTACATACTGTGAGAGTTGTCCTATCTTCTCTGTTAACGTCATTTTCTTCATGAGATTCCTCACAAACAACGTCTCTTTATCTGATGAACGCACAGCCTTCTTCACGGGTTTCTGCGGAGAATCAGGTGTTATGTCATGGGCATTACCCACCAAAAGGCTACCCATGACAAAGGAAAGAGCTATAATACAACGTTTCATATACCTTGAGATTGAATGTTTACTTAGATGTTATACGAAGAGTCTGGGGCTGTAAATCAACACCCTTTGCCGTGAGTTGAATGTCTGAAGGTGTCTTACCAGACTGTATTACCACCATACATTTACCATAGAAAGCATGTCGCTCACTGGCTTTAAAGCGTTCCATAGAGAAAGGACTACCATTGTCAACACCTGCAATCGTGGCATCTCCCGTCAAAGAGAAGATGATATTATTATCTGCCCAAGGACATAAATTACCATCTTTGTCAACCACTTCCACCGTAACAAACGACAGACTGCGTCCATTTGCCTTGATCAATTGACGGTCAGGAGTCAACCGAATGTGGTGAGGGGCACCTGCTGTTCTGATGATTTTCTCAGCCGTTACATTACCATTCTTCCGTGCAACGACACGTACTTCACCCGGTTCGAAGTTCAAACGCCATGCTACATGATACTCATGATCATTCTGTTTGCGGCGTACACCCTGTGATTTTCCATTCAAAAAGAGCTCCACTTCATCCGCCTTATTATAGTAACACCACATGTCAATAGGCTGACCTTCTATCCAGTTCCAGTGCGGGAAGACATGCAACACAGGCTTATTGGTCCATTCACTCTGGTACAAATAGTAAGAATCTTTGGGGAAACCAGCCAGGTCAACCAAGCCAAAATAACTGCTTCGAGCAGGGAAATTGAAAGGAGTTGGCTCTCCTATATAGTCAAATCCAGTCCAAATAAACTGTCCAGCACAGTAAGGTGTATGCTTAACTACATCCAAAGTCTGTTCATGTGTAGACCCCCAATAAGCGCAAGAGTTATCATATGATGAGCAACGGAAGGTGGGATCAGTGAACGGACGCTTCTTTGTTGGCAGTCGGAAGAGCGAATCACTTGGCATCTTATAGTATCCACGTGTTTGTAAAGCAGACACTGTTTCCGTCATGATGAAGGGCTTTCCAGGGAAATTCTGTGGTACATCCTTCACCTTTTGTTGATGATAATTGAAGCCAATCACATCCAAAGCACCACTCTTAAACAGGTTATTCTCTGGCGACACCTCATTACATCCTGCCGTAATGGGTCGCGTTGGGTCATAACTACGTACGATAGCAGCCAGCACCTGTGTGAGTTTTGCATTCAGATTGAGCTTGTCCCCCTGTGTCAATGCAGCCTTGCTACGATTGTCATTGAGCAGGATATTCACGTCTTCCAATGCCATTCCCTTGTTATCCACCTTGTTCCACTGCTCCAAAACCTCATTACCAATACTCCAAATGACAATGGAAGGATGGTTACGGTCACGTAAAACCATATCACGTAAGTCACGTTCAAACCATGTTTTGAAATATAATGAGTAGTCATAAGGCGTCTTTCCCTGCAGCCAACTGTCAAAAGCCTCATCCATAACGAGCACTCCCAGACTGTCACAGAGGTTTAAAAGCTCAGGAGAAGGGGGATTATGAGAGCATCGGATGGTATTGACACCCATCTCTTTCATCATGATAACCTGCCGATGAAGGGCGTCTTCATTGATTGCAGAGCCCAGACATCCTAAGTCACCATGCAGACAAACGCCATTGATCTTGATGTTTTCACCATTCAAGAAGAAGCCTTTTGCCACATCAAAGTGTACCGTTCGTATACCGATAGTCGTGGTATCACAATCCAACACCTTACCATTCTCTATCAATTCGGTTGTCATCTTATAGAGATAAGGGGAAGAAAGCGACCACAGATGGGGTTTGCTGATGCGCATTTGCTGACTTACGAGAGTGCCCGAAGCAGCCGTCTGACCACCTTTCGATGTCTGTGCAACAAGCTGATGGTTAGCATCCCATATCTTCTGACGCACTACGAAGCGGCGATTTAAGCCACCGGGATTCTCTATTTGTGTGTTGACTGTGATGTTCCCAACACCCTTTTTCAACTCAGATATAGCCTGTACGCCCCATTCTGCTATGCGAACATCGGATGATTTAGACAAGTATACATGTCTGTAAATGCCACATCCAGTGTACCAACGGCTGTTAGGCTGTTGTGAATTGTCAACTTTCACGGCAATAACATTATCACCTTGCTTGTTAAGAAAGGGCGTAAGGTCATAGCTAAAGCTGATGAAACCATAAGGACGTGTCCCCACAAGCTTGCCATTCACATAGACTGATGTACACATATAAGCCCCATCCAGATGAATACTGTAACGGGATTTGGCATCGTTATCCTGTAAAACCAAATGCTTCCGATACCACCCTATACCCCCAGGTAGCGCACCTCCAGTAGCACCAGAGGGGTTCTGACAATAGAAATCACCTTCTATTGCCCAGTCATGTGGCAAATCTAATAATCGCCAATGGCTGTCATCGAATGTTATCTGCTGTGGAGAGTCATCCTGATAAAGAGAGAATCTCCAGCCATTATCCCACAAATGACGTTCAGCTGACTGTCCTGACAATGGCAGAAGACAAAGTAAGGTCATCAGAAAAGGATAGATATAATGCTGGAAATGATTGCTAAAAGTCTTCATTTTCAATAGAGGTTCTTATGAATTATTCGTTAATAGAATTGTTATTATTGGATGATTAGTGAGTAAACATTGCTCTTCGGAGAAGCATAAAGGCTACCTGTACTATTGTGCTAAGCCTTAGCTCCACATGTGCGGGGCATCAGCACCACATGTGCGAAGCCCCAGCACCACACGTGCTAAGCCTTAGCACCATTGTGAAAGACGGGCTCTTATTCTCCATTATATGCTGATTTGTAAGATACTTATAATCAATCTCGTACGCAAAACGATTATTGTAAAGCTATACAACGTAATGCATCAAGTAACCATTTGTCTCTATCTCCTATGAGAAAGCATGCCCCTGACTGTAGGAACACTGCCCCACTCAGAGGTTCTACAACTCTATCCAATACCCCAAGCACCCTAAAACGAGATGTTATGATGGGGTTATCGGATAGAGATTGCTTCAACATGATATTAGAGACAAAACCTAAGAGTTACACAAATCAATTATATATTATCTATGAAATACAAACTTCTTTAGGGTACTTCGATTGTAGCCTTCTTCGTAACGAAGTCGATTGTTATCTTGGTTCCAGCCTTCCAGACATAGTCTTTATTAGGTTCACCCTCGCCATTCTTACGATATAGGAAGGCACCTGTCTCTGGATCAATATATACCTCACGCTTCCAAGAACCGAACTTCTTAACGTTCTGGAAAGCAGGGATGTTTGGATAGATTCTCATTCTACCGCCCTTTGCAAGCGTTGCAGACATCGTCCGACCGTCAGGATTCGTCGTAAACTCTACTGAAGCACCACCACAATCGCCCGAAAGGCTCAACGGCTGGATGTCAATTTCACGAGAATCTAAGCCTACATATATAAGGTATATACCATTATCAGCCACGACAGCCCTATCGTTTACCACCTGATAACCCTCCGCTTTCTTCAATTTAGCAAAGTTACCCTTACCATATGCCTTGTCAGTAGAGAACTCTAAAGCCTCTCCACCAGGTATATAAGAGATGTAGAACCAACGGGAATTACCAGCATATCCATTCTCCATTGAGACAACAGAAGCAGCATTCCAATCCCAGTTTCCAAAGCTATTGCCTGTCATGTAAAGCTGAGGAACGCCCTCAGGGATAAGGTTCTCTGGCGTAGTACCACCGAAATCAGCCGTGTTATTTGCCATGTTCATCCGCACGGTAGTACCCTTGGTGACAGGTAATGCCGGCATATTATCAACCGATGTACCAGGGTAGACAATCTTTCCATTGCGTATTGAGAACTGCATCGTTGTCCAATTACGGGCATTGTTATTGGAAGTTGCAAAGAGATTCAGCTTACCTGTCTCAGTTGTTTCCACTGATAAGTTCTCCCCATTGACGGTCACAGGCTGCTCATTATCTCCCAATGCCGTTCCTGAAGCATATACCTTCGGAGTCTCAAAAGCAATGAGTTTACGGTCCAAGTTCACATAAACAAGATAGAGTCCAGAAGTATTAACAGTGGCTTTTCCGTCACTATTCACGGTAACACCCTGCATTGTCTGCAATGAAGAGAACGCTTGTGAACCGTCTTTTGCCATTGCCCACTCAACAGTTTGTCCAGCCTGCAGATAACATAGTCGCCAGAATTCACCATTCCCAACAGCACCTACAGGAGCCATCTGCACAATATTGGCAGTGTTCCATGCGCCAAAGTTACTTCCTCCCATGTAGAGATCGTCAGGGAATCCCGTCACTTCAACACCCTTACCACCCATACGCGCCTCGAACTTATCCGTCAAAACACTATATTTTATCTGAACACTGTATTGTCCTTTCAGTGGGAATTTAAGCTTCACATCCGACTGGTTAGTGAGTGGCTGATAGTCTGCTGTCAGCTGATTGGTACGTTCTGCCAAGGCAGTTCCGGTGTAAACAGCAGACACTGTGTCCTGTTCGCTCTCACTATCACGCAGATAAAGCGGCGCTCCATCATTCATATTGAACACATATCTGCCCGGTAACAACTGCTGTGTAGAGTCCTCATTGCTCCAAGTTACCACATGCGTGAGGCGGTCATAAGTAACCTTACTCAAGCCAACAGTGGTACTTCCCTCCGTTGTAAGTGCATTCTCACCCTGCATAGTAAACTGAACAGGAATGATCGTAAGCTCCTTTCGCTCCTTATTAACAACGATCTGATAAAGTCCTTCAGCAGGAACAGTGAAGCCTTCACCCCCTTCTGTCAGGTTAAAAGCCGTTGCATGAGCATTGGAGAGTGAGATATCAGTTCCCTTCCCATAGGTAACGGGTTGTCCGTCAGTCCCTACAAATGATATCTGAAAGCGTCCTTCCTTCTTCAACCATGCACGAATACTAAACATATTTGCATGAGAACCAGACTTCAACCTACCCGTTTCAATGGGTACAGAGAATTCAGAAGAGCTCCCAGAGAGGTAAATTCCTTCAGGAACATTCACCACTTCATCATATGCTATGTTGTTTTCGGTACAGGCTACCACGCATAACACGGATAGCATCACCACTATATTCTTTAATCTTATCATGACTTTCCGATTTTATTACCAACCTTTATTTTGTTCCCAATGATGCAACTTAAGTACCTCTGACTGTGGTATAGGATACCAATACATCTTGGGTTGAAATACTCTTTGCTCTACCTGAACAGGTGAATAAGTAAAGTTACCAGCATCATCTTGCGTTATCTTTACGCCCTTAACAGGTGCTCCAAGGGTTGAAGAGGCAACCTTCCACCGACGAACATCCCAGAAACGATGCTCTTCAAAAGCCAGTTCCACACGACGCTCATGGTGAATCAACGTGCGCATCTGCTCCTGTGTGAGTCCAGAAGGGACATCAGGCAATGACACACGTTCGCGAATCTTGTTCAGATAGACGGCAATGTCAGGGTTCGTTGGGTCATATTCATTGAGCGCTTCTGCATAGTTTAAGTAGATTTCAGCCAAACGGAACAATGGTACAACATGCCCATCGCTTCCTCCACCCGTCTGGATATTGACGTTCTCATTGAGGAATTTGCGCAAGTAATAACCCGTTTTTGTTGCATTAGGGTTGGGCATTGCATCGGCACCCCCTGGATAAGTAGCAATCCTTTTGCCCTTAAACAAGACACCATTCATCAATACCGTTGCTAACAAACGCTCATCTCTGTTCTCAAAAGGGTGTGCAGCTTTAACAGGATCACTCCAATCAAAGGCTGTTCCATCAAGCATTTCATAATCGTCTATTAGGTTTTGAGAAGGGTTAGTACCGCCCTTTCCGCCATAGCTTATAGGGAAATTGCTCTTTTCAAAGTCTGAATTGGAAGGGTAACGCCGTACGAATATATACTCTTTATTCTGGAAATCATTCTTAAAAAGGTCATCGTAAGCTGGTGCTAACTCGTATTGATTGAGGTCTATTACAGCCTTAGCAGCATCGGCAGCAGCCTTCCACAAAGTAGCATCCGAAGGCTTGTTAGCCTCGTCTATATCACCAAAATCAACATAAAGAGGACTGGCTGCATAAAGCAACAGACGACTCTTCAAAGCCAAAGCAGCTCCTTTCGTTGCACGTCCAAAGGCATCATTCATGTTACGCCATGGTGTCAACTCTAATGAATCAGCAGCTATGTCACAGTCATTGGCAATGAACTCCACTACTTCTTTCATCGTTGGACGTGGTGTATCACTGTAATCTTTATTGATATCTAATGTCGATTTGATGATAGGAATAGGTCCGTAACGTTTCAATAATTCGAAATTGAAGTAGGCACGGAGGAAGTGTGCCTCAGCACGCCACATACGTATATCCTTCAAATTATTCTCATATTCCACCCGTTTTGCTGGGTCTAACCGTGAGATATCAAGATTAATATGATTGGAATTCTCCAATAATGTGCAACACTTTGCTATACCTGCGAAGTAACGATCCCATACATTATCAGGATTACTTAAGGCATTCCATGAGCCATTATTGAACTGTTGGATGTTGGAAGACTCTATTGCAAAACAAGCATCATCAGTGGCAGCACCCAATAAAGCACCACCCGAGAAGCGGTTCAGCCCTTCTGGGAGTAGTGAATAAGCATACGTAAGGTATTGCTTGGTACGATTGTAGGAATCGAACGTTGCTGTCTTGTCGATAAAGGAATCCTCTTCACGATCCAAAAAGTCATTGCATGAGCAGAGAGTAAAGGCACTACCAACTGCCATGGAGACGAAAACGTATCTGAAAAACTTTGTGTTCATAAGATAAAATTCTTAGTTAAAATAATTAGAATGCAAGCCTTAATCCCACGCTAACAGTACGCATTAGCGGGTAGCTTAAGATGTTATCTTGCTCGGCATCACCTAACTTTCCAAGGTGATCAAGCGTGAATAAGTTGGTTGCATTCACATAGAAATAAACCTTACTTAGGCGTAATGCATGTGAAACGGCATCTGAAAGCTCATATCCCACTTGTATATTACGCAGTCTAAGGAAGCTTCCGTTCCTTCTCCAGAAGGTAGAAGAACGATAGTTATTACTGAAATCGACTGTAGAAAGTCTTGGGTAAGAGGCATTAGGATTGGTAGTTGTCCAGCTGTCAAGCGCCAGATTGGATGCCGTACCATTGTTTTGGAAAGAGTAGACACTTGCTCCACGCAAATAGATATCACGTTGTGCAACACCTTGGAACAGTACACTTAAATCGAATCCTTTGTACTTTAAACCACCGCTGAACATATAATTCCATGCAGGAACAGTAGCATTGCCAACGGGATGTGCATCATTCTCATTGACAATCTTGTCTCCATTATAGTCCTTGTACTTAATGTCTCCAGGTGCAACATGCCCAAACTGAGGCTGTGGAAGATTAGCTTTCAACTTACCATTACTGTCAAAATCATCAACGCTATAGAAACCTTCTGCCTCTAAAACGATAGGTTTCCACACAGGATTACCTTTCTTATAGAGATAACTTTCAGCCTGAACGTCCTCCCCTTGTTCCTTTACTTTGCTCATAGCATACCATGTTCCAGCCTCAGCAAAGTAAGAGATCTTATCGTGAATCTTTCCTTCGTAGCGTACTTTGAACTCAAAACCATGATTCGAAACCTTACCAATATTCATCAAAGGCAGAATGTTTCCATAGGAAGCACCTACTATACCGAGTATGCGAGAATAAGGAAGTGCAAGGATTCCAGATTGCTCTTCATTGAAGATATCAAAGTTTATAGATAGGTTTTTATATAAGGTTGCATCAATTCCTACATTGAAAATGCGCTTCTTCTCCCATGAAACGGAAGGGTTAGCCAAGGTCTTTTCTGTGAAACCAGCGGACTGTGAGCTACCAGTTCCGAAGAGATAACTCCCGCTATTACCATATGTCTCATTATAAATATACCGCGCTGAGGTTTGATTATTACCTGTTATACCATAAGAAGCACGAACCTTCAAAGCATCAACCCAAGCCAATGACTTCATAAAAGACTCATTGCTTACAACCCAAGCAGCCGACAATGCAGGGAAGAAACCAAAACGATTTCCACGTGCATAGTTATCTGTTCCCATATAGGAAGCTACCAATTCAGCTATATATCTCTTATCAAAGTCATAGGTTAAACGGCCTGCAAAGTTCACATAACATTCATCATTGCGCACGTTATATACTTGATAACGGTCGTTTGCCATCATGAACATAGCATGTAAACCATGCTTACCAAAGCGGCGTTGATAGTCAATCTGTGCCTGTAAATCAATTCTTGAATCACTGGTTCTAAACCCTTCTGTTGAGGTCAAAGCAGCATCTGAACCATATTGTGTGTAGCTATAAACAGGATTATTGTCTGCATCTACACCCGTTTGTGTAAGAGAATACCGTGCATAATTCCTTGTCTTAGGAGATGTTTCAGCCATAAAATTGTGATAACCGAACATAACCTTGGCACTCAAGCCACGTACAAGGGCACTGAAATCATACTGAAGTCCAAAGATAACTTGTACAAAACGAGAGTTCTCTTTATACAATCCACGGTTCAAGAGGTTTGCAACAGGATTGGTGTAGAGGGATGTTCCGCCTATACTTCCATTCGGATTGTAAATAGGAAAAGCATTAGGTGGCGTGGTCCAGATGGAGTTTAGATAGTCACCAGCACCACCACCGCCGGGTGTTGTACGCTCTGCAAAGCTGACTGCAGAGTACAATGACGCACGGAAATAGCGTGTGATGTCTACATCTAAGTTAGCTCTGAAGTTGTAACGTGCGTAATCAACATTGGCATTCTCACGTGCTTTAGAGTCTGTACCACGGTAGATTCCTCCGTTCTGCATCAGTCCTGCCATCACATAATAGTTCAGACCACCACCTCCACCACGGAAGGATAGCTCTCCCATCGTCAATGGAGCGGTGTTCTTATACAGTTGTTTCTTCCAATTTACGTTTGGATAGAGGTATCCATTCGTACCCGACTGATAAGCTGCAAGTGCATCTGAAGAATATATAGGAGCCTTTCCATCATTGATAAGTGCCTGATTATACAAGCTCGCATACTGATAAGAATCCATTGGGGTGTCCATGATTGTTGGCATCTGAAGCCCCGTTTGTATGCGGAAACCTATCTTAGGAGAGGAATGAAATCCCTTCTTTGTTGTGATCAGCAATACCCCATTAGCTCCTCTTGAGCCGTAAAGTGCCAAGGCTGCAGCATCTTTTAAGAGGGACACTGACTCTATTTCTTCTGAGGAAAGGTTATCTAATGGTGCCTCAAAGCCATCAATAAAGACCAACATCTGCTGGTTTCCATTGAAAGAACTGACACCTCTCGTAAACATATTCTCCATATAGAAGTCATAACCGGGCTCTCCTGACTTCTGCAAAATAGACAGTCCTGGAAGCATTCCCTTTAAGGAATTACCCACTGTTGGTGACGTAATATCCATGAGACGTTCACCCTTTACCGTAGATATTGCTGCGGATTGTGCCCAAGTAGGTTGCTTTCCATAGGCTATATGGGTCTCTGTTGTGTCTGAGACAGTTTGTGCTTTCACAGGCGCACATAGCTGCATGAGTGCACAAATAAAAATAGAATATCTATATTTCATTGTTCTGTTGTTTTACATTAAGGTTTACTTGATACTACCATCCAGGGTTTTGGATAAGATAACCCTTGTTGACTTCCTTCTGATCAATAGCATATAAGTAACAGTTATCATTCCAGAAACGATGCTCAAAGACATACGGTTCGTAATGGATATGCGTCTTATTACCATCTGTTGAACGAATTCTTAAGCCATAGAACTTACCCTTCATCACTCCTTCATCACCTGCAATACGCCATCTTCTGATGTCCCAGAAACGATGATCTTCAAATGCTAACTCCACAGAACGCTCATTACGCAGCTTCTTACGGAATGCTTCTTGTGTCATATTTGCAGGGAAATCTGGCATACCAGCACGTGAACGAATGGTATTTACAGCATCATAAGCTGCCTGAGGAGGAGCACTCTCATACTCATTCAACGCCTCTGCATAATTAAGATAGAGCTCTGCTAAACGGAAAACGGGCCATTGAACATTAGCGGTATTGCTACCATTGACATGCAAAGCACGTGGAACCCACTTGTGAAGTAAGTGACAAGTACGGTCCATAGCAGACTTCTCTGACCCACCATCAAGGAAGTTTATAAACGGAATCTCATCGTTCCAACTGCTGCTATGGTAAGCTACTGTCTGCTTAAAACGTGGATCAAGACTGTTGTAAATATCAATGAGATTATCCCCACCATTCATGTTCCAGTCTGCAGGCTGCCCATCGGCGCGCTTCTCATAGTGCTGAACGAAGTTGAAAGTGACGTATAATCCAGCATCACCCCATGCCTTATTCATAGCCCAAGTAGGGAGGTTAGCAACCAACGGACGGCTGGTTGTCTTGAAGTTTCGGTACTTCATATTCCCCAAAATGATTTCCTCATTATCAGGTATTGTCCATACATCTTCATAATCTTTATCAGGGTTTCCTGTGTTATGAATCTTATAATGCCCTGAAGCTAACGCTGCATCAATGGCTGCTTTGGCTGCATCAGCTGCCTTCTTCCACCGTTCTCTGTCATAATTCCCATACCCAATAAGATTCTCATGACCTGGGAATGACATATACGGAGTACTGGTATTGAACAACGGACTGGCTGCATAGAGCAATACTCTTGCCTTTAAAGCCAAGGCTGCTATACGTGTTGCACGTCCTAACTTCGCATTATCGGTATAGTAATCTGGCAGATATTGTGTTGCACGATCACAATCAATAAGGATTGAGTCAATGCAATCTGAGAAGCTGTTCCTTGGACGTTGTGAGAAGTCAGTAGGGTCAATGACATCTCTAACGATAGGCATACCACCATAACGATAGACTCCTTCCCACAACAACATGGCTCTCATGAAGTAAGCTTCACCCGTCGTACGCTTGTTGAAATCAGGGTCTCCCTCATCAAAAGGTACCTCATGAATACGCTTTAAGATAAGGTTTGCAACACGCATAGTATGGTTTCTCAAATAGAACCGACAGTCTTCATCCCATGGGAAATTGGTGTTTGTATGGTTTCCTGCATTCCATGCGGCATTGCCCATAGCCCATGTTGCTACGTCTTCTCCCTCATCACAGGCTGAAGCCAACGTAGAAGACGACAACAAACGACGGTCAGTATTGCTACTACTCATACAGAATCCGTAAGGCATTCCCTCTGCATAAAGCGTCGTCAAGAGCTTCTCTGCATCAGCACGGGTAGCGAAAACTTCATTCTCTCCGTAGTCAACAGAGGGTGGAGTCTCCAAATAATCGGAACAACCTATTAGGAAAATGGGAGCAATTGCCCATGCTATATATTTACTTTTCATTTTCATATGTAGGGTTTTAGAATTGAATGTTTAGGCCAATGTTATATATCTTCTGCAATGGATAGGTGTTAATCTCTGTCGCACCTCCCTTAGATGGGGCTTCAGGATCAAGGTCAATGACATCCGTCCAGGTAAATAAATTAGTCCCACTGA
The DNA here is from genome assembly GCF_055385135.1 of Prevotella histicola. NCBI lineage: Bacteria > Pseudomonadati > Bacteroidota > Bacteroidia > Bacteroidales > Prevotellaceae > Prevotella > Prevotella histicola. The sequence continues at coordinate 310,457 of NZ_AP043794.1, forward strand.
TATAAAGACGCAAGCTCTCTAAGCCTAAAGCCTTTAACTGTTTCCTGTTAAAGGTATATCCAAGCTCTATGTTCTTCAGACGAAGATAGTTGGCATTGCGGATCCAGAAGTTTGAATCCTGGTAGTTATTGTCGGTATCACGAGATGGACTCATGGACAGACGTGGGAAGTTGATAGGCTCTCCATTGTCATAACGTTCCTGTGTCCAGCGGTCCAATATCAATGTTTTGGCACTGTTATGTCCTACAACAAATGGCCATAATGCCCTACCGAAATACTTAATAGACACATGATCAGCTCCTTGGAAAAGTGCTGAGAAGTCGAAACCACGCCAGTTACAGCCGAAAGAGAATCCATAAATGATCTCTGGAGTAGGTGAATAGCCGATAGGTACCATGTCATACATATCAATCTTTCCGTCTTTGTTCACGTCGACATAGCGCATATCTCCAGGCTGAAGACGGTTACCATTCCAGCTACTAACGGGCCGATCAAGGGCATTTATCTCTTCCCATGTGTTATAGAAGCCGTCGAAGAGAAGACCATAGAACTGTCCTACGCGTCTTCCTGTACGCATCTGATAAGCATATTTCTCTGGTACTTCATCCTGGAAGAGAATCTTGTTGCGTGCAAAAGAGTAATTGAACCGACCCCAATAATTAAAGTCACGGATGTTATTACGATAGTTAACATCGAGCTCAAAGCCTGAGTTCTCCATCTCACCCATATTGTAAGCTGGCAACGTAGCACCTATTAACATCGGTGCAGTGTTTCTGTCTGAAAGGATATTATTGCGTCGTTCCTTGAAATAATCAAATGAAACGGTGAGGTGATTCTTCAAAAGATTGACGTCAACACCTAAGTTTAGCTTACGGGCTTTCTCCCATGTAAGCAACGGATTGCCCAAACGTCGTTCCTCAATCATCTGGGAATAGTACGGATTGGATGATGAACCGAAGTTATAACCAGAAAGGTTGCCACTCGTTTCTCCATATACGGAAGGGAGATATAGGAAGCGATCACCACCGATTTTATCGTTACCAACCTCACCATAGGTCCCTCTCAGCTTCATATAAACAAGCCAATCATTCTTTGGGAAGAAAGGTTCTTCACTGACAATCCATCCTACAGAGACTGCTGGGAAGAAGCCAAAACGACGACCTGGAGCGAAGTTCTCTGTACCGTTATATCCCATATTGAATTCTGCCAGATAACGGTTGGCATAGCTATAGGTCACACGGCCAACGATTCCTTGGTAGGCATTGGGGACGAGGTAAGCCAGACTGGGTGCATAATACTTGCTCTGGTTATAAAGCAACAAGGCTGTTGTGTTGTGCTTACCAAAGGTTTGATTGTAATGTAAACCTACCTCAAAGTATACTTTTCTGTTCTTATTATAACTGAAACCACCACCCCATGTGCTGGATTCGTTCTGTGGAACGAGGATAACCTGTGTCGGATCACTCGGATCTCGCTTAGGAACAAAGGTCTGCATCGTCTTCACTGAGAAGCGTTTACTGTTATAATAGCTGTCGTAAGAGGTGCTGGCATGAACGGACAAGCCTTTCAACAGCAGGCGCGAAAGGTCATAATCGAACCGCAAGGTAGTATTGATTGTATTGGCAAAGATGTCGTTATAACCATTATTCAACAGTGCTTGCCATGGGTTTTCATCGTCAATTGTGTTTTCAAGACGTACCAGTTTGCCATCTACCATACCGGGAGTTCCCAGTGGAGTAGCCCATGATATCTCCTTCCAAAGCTCACTGTTGCCAATGCCTGGGGTATGGATATTGTTGATCTGGGCGGACAACTGTACAGTGGCTTTGAAGTCTTGTGTGACATCAAAGTCGAGGTTTGAACGGAAATTATAACGTGTGTCAGAAGCATTTACGTCATGGTCACGGTCAATCTTGGTGTACTTATACATACCACCTTGACTGAAGAAACCTGCTGAAATGAAGTATTTCACACGGTCAGTACCTCCCGAAATGTTGAAGTTATGCTGTGTACGCAAAGATGTCTTACGCAGGAATGTACCCACCCAGTCCGTACTTGGATGCATGATAGGGTCACTTCCATCACGATACAGCTGTATGTCCTGTTCCGTGAAACGTGGCACATAGGATGTTCCTTTGGTGTAGGCGTCATTCTTCAGGGCTTCGTTATACATCTCACAGTACTGTGCACTGTTCAGATAATGGGGCAATGCTGTTGGCGATTGGACTGCCATGTTTCCTGAATAGCTCAAGTGTGGCTTGCCTTTCTGACCTTTTCTCGTTGTGATAAGGATTACTCCATTGGCACCACGCACACCATAAATGGCGGTTGCAGAGGCATCTTTAAGAATACTTACTGACTCTATTTCGTTCGGATCAAGCCCGTTGTAGTTCGGACGTTCCACTCCATCAATCATCACCAAAGGGGCTGTATTGTCTGAAAAGGTGCTCACACCACGAATCAACAACGTGGAATTGTCCTCTCCAGGAGCACCACTGCGCTGCATAGCAATAAGACCTGGCATCTTACCCACGAGCATATTACTGATGTTTGCCTGTGGAGTTTGCACTAAGTCTTTTGTTGATACGGATGCAATGGCACCTGTTACGGTTGCCTTTTTCTGTGTTCCATAACCAACAACAACGACCTCATTGAGTGCTTGTGCCTCATCTTCTTTGAGTACTATGTTCAGGTTTGTACTGCCTTTCAGTGCTATCTCCTGGGTTGTAAAGCCGATATAGGAGACCAGGAGGGTGCCATTGGCAGGAACATCCAAGGAGAACTCGCCATCGGTATTGGTGACTGTACCAATCTTCGTACCCTTTACAAAGACGCTTGCACCGATGATGGGCTCACCATTTGCCTCCTTAACAAGCCCCACAACCTTATGTTTCTCTGGTGTGGTCTGGGCTTTCTCACCTGCGGGTTTAGCCTTCTTTGCCACTGAGGGCTCTGCTTTCTCCTTCGATGCGGGGGCTGGGTTCAGAACAATCGTGTTGTTATTGAATGAGAACTGGATGCCTAAAGGGGAGAAAACATAGGACAATGCTTTCTCAACTGACCAGTTATTACAGACGATTGACACCCGAGTCTTGGGATTAAGAACGGTGTTACGATACACGAAAGTGTAACTTGTCTGCTTCTCAACCTGTCGAATAAATCGACTAACTTCTTCATTTTGAAGATCAAGGCTTACATTCCCATGCTGCGCCCACAGTGTTACAGGGACTAAAAGTAGCCATACAAACACTGCGAAGCGGAGGAAATGATACCGCTTACTGTTTAAATTGTTTGTCATTTTATTTAGGTTTTAAGTCTTCTTTGTTATTATTCTATGGTAACGTGATCATGATTTATATGGTATTTGAAGCCGTATTGCATACTCAAGGAGTGGAGAACACTCTCTAAAGTCTCATGGTAAAAGGCTCCTGTCAGCTTGTCTTTAGGTAGATGATGATTACGTATTTGGATGGTGACACCGTACCAGTTCTCTACTTCTTTCAGCACTTCGCCAAGCGGTTGACTGTTGAAGGCAAGGTAACCGTCCTTCCATCTTGCATCGGTCGACCCGTCATTGTCGCAGATAGTGACATGGTGTGACGCCAGCTGGTAAATGGATTTCTTACCAGGATAGAGCCGATAGTCTTTGGCAAAGGCACTGGAAGAGAGGCGGACAGCACCCGTGAACAGGGCGGTCTCAATGACTCCTTTGTGATAACGGACATTAAACTGTGTGCCTAACACCTCTATCTGCATGTCATTTACCTTGACACGGAACGGACAGGAAGGGTCTTTGGTGACGTCGAAATAGGCTTCTCCTTTCATCAAAACAACCTCACGGTGTTTACTGGGCACTACGTTGTAACGCAACTGACTGTTACCGTTAAGGCTGACACGTGTTCCATCTGGTAAAGTTATTGTACTTTTATTTCCTGCTTTCACACAGACGTAAGTGTAAACAGGGGCTGTAGGTGTAAAAGATTCATACCATAAGTAACTGCCAGCGGCTAAAGAAATAATCAGAATCAGCATGGATGCAACACGCAACAGTCTGCGAGCACGTGAGTGCCACTTGTCTTTTCGTATCTCTTCATGGATGTTCCGTAAGACCTTTTGCTGCGATTCGTAAGTCATCCGTGCCGACTCTGACGAAGAAGAGAAGTCCTCACACATCAGGTTCCACAGCTCTTCATCTGAGACAAAGGGAACCTGACGCTTTAAGTCTTCTAACTCTGAGGGGGTTAACTCTCCCGACAGATAGCGCTGATATAATTCTTCTATTCGTTTCTCCATGCATTATTTTACTTCTAATAACATATACGTGAAAGCATAAAAATGGTACTTGAAAATAACATTTATTAACTTTCTTGTGCTATTTATCCCCCCTCAGAACACTGACAGGCGTAAGAAAAAGGGCACAACGTGCCTTAAGAGAAATAATAAAGTAAAAGGATTACGATGCTTGACAGATTCTTCTTGAATAATTTCAATGTGGATGTCAAGGAGTTTTTCACGGTTTGTGAAGATAAATTCAGGGACTCTGCTATCTCGTTTATAGGCATATTCTTCTCGCGACTCATCTCATAAATAAGACAGGCACGCTTCGATAACAGCTTCTTGGTTTGCTGCACACGGTCAACAAACTCATTGTAAGCAACCTGCTCATCGGGAGTTGGGAAGGAAGAAAGCTTATTGCACGCCTGCTGATAATCGTCAAAACTGATCTTTGAGACCTGCTTTCTGAAACTATCGATGATCAGATTCCTGGCAATAGTAAAGATTAAAGCATGCACATTACCGTAGCAATCAAGCTGTTTGCGCGACTTCCAGAGCTTTAAGAACGTCTCTTGAACAATATCCTCCGACAGCGTTCTATTCTTTGTCTGCGCTAATACGAAACTATAAAGCTTGTTGGAATAAAGGGAATACAACTCTGAGAAAGCCTCATAAGAACCTTTCTGCAACTGTTCGATGTATTCGTTATAACTGTCTTCCATTTAAATAGAAATAGTACCGATGGGTAATGGTAAAGATTTTACACAACTTATGATTTGAAAATGGTTCTCCTTTCGTCTCCTCAGAATAGTCTTTCTTTTTTAATTATAAACCATTGTAAGCAGCTAAAGGAAATCATTTCATAAGGGATTCAGGTCCGTTAAGGTCTCACTCACAGTGCTTGGACCAGCAATAGCCTTGCAGATTGTTCGCCTTTTCCATATAGTTGATCTGTATTCTATTTTGCAAAAGTATATATTTTTTTTGATTTTGCAAATAAAATAAATATCTTTTATATTTAATCGTTCAGGAGTTTTTACTCCAAAAATACGTCTTTGGGGGCATTTTATATATTAAAATGAATGTCATAATACATTACAAGATGAAACAATAAAACACTAAATGAAACCCAAGAAACGAACGATGAAAAGATGGTTGATGGCAATGGATGGAACGAATGGGAAGAGAAGCTGTGATACAAGCTTATGAGTGTTGTCAGAAAAGGTATAAAAGGGATTTTCTATATGTGTTATTTACCAATTTAAAAAAGAAAATATCAACTTTGTACACATAACAGATTTAAATGATTCAGACACATAATATTAAAACTAAAATGAAATGAAAAAGAATATTATCGCATTGACTTCTTTAGCTTTTTTGGCATCAGCTTGCTGCTGCAAACAGGACAAATGCAATACACAAGACCATGAAATAACGCTTATAGGACATAAGGCTTTGCTCTCCTACCCTTGTCTTACAGCCAATGTTAAGTATCTGAATGACAGTACAATCTATTGGAAAACCACTGATGAAAAGGACAGTGTGGCAGAAGGAACAAACCGAATGGTAATGAAAAAGATTGATGGTACGAAGTTTTTCGTGAGCTGGATTGAGAAGGACGGGACCACTGTAAGTCAGGTAATCGACTTGGAAAAGAAGACTGTTGAGGCGTTCCTGACCTTCGATGATGCAAAGGGAAAACGCATCGCACAAATGTTGGAAGGGACATACGAATTGGATAAATAAGACACATTCGCTTGTCGTTCATAGGTGAACAAACAAGGCTCTGTACACCATAATAATATAAGTTGGATAAGAAATGGGATTGAAATGAACGCCACTTAGCATCCGACTTTTGTAAGAAAGATTCATAACTGAAAAGTAAAAGGTGCTCTTTTGCCATGTAAAAGATGCCCTTTTGCATTGCAAAACATGCCCTTTTGAAGTGTAAAAGACGCCCTTTTACAATGCAAAAGGGCGTCTTTTAGAACGGGTTTTGTAACTGATTGATAAACAAAAGGATACAAAGGCATTTTTTCTTCATAGCGGTTGGATTTGCAAACATACACCCTAAGATTATTGTAAAGATGTTTCTTAGCAACTGATAAGTAATCATTGACAAATGGAAGAACGCATAAATGTACAAGGGACAGTGACCTTTGAGCACATAAAAGGAGGAAAGAAGTCAAACGATCAGTAGCCATTGGACATATAAAGGAGGAAAGAAGCCAAAAAAACAGTAGCCTTCAGGCATATAAAAAAGGAAGAGAAATCAAAGGGACAGTGACCTTTGAGCACATAAAAGAAGGAAAGAAGTCAAACGATCAGTAGCCCTTCAGGCATATAAAAAAGAGGAGAAGCCAGACGACTTCTCCTCTTTTTTATTCTATTCTCTATATGAATAGAGTCGGTTTACATCTCTTCCACTGCTGCCTGTGCCGCTGCCAATCGTGCGATTGGTACACGGAAAGGTGAACAGCTGACGTAATTCAAGCCCACTCTGTGGCAGAACTTAACTGAACTTGGTTCACCACCATGCTCGCCACAGATACCACATTTGAGGTTCTTACGTGTCTTACGACCCTTCTCAACACCCATCTGGATGAGCTGACCAACACCCTTCTGATCGAGAACCTGGAATGGATCGACATCCAAAATCTTCTTTTCAAGATAACTTGGAAGGAAGCTTGCGATGTCATCACGGCTGTAACCGAAGGTCATCTGGGTAAGGTCGTTAGTACCAAAGCTGAAGTATTCCGCCTTCTCTGCAATGACATCAGCTGTCAAAGCAGCACGAGGAATCTCAATCATTGTACCAACCTTGAATGGAACTTCAACACCTTCCTTCTTGAAGAGCTTTGTTGCTGCCTTACGAATGATGCTCTCTTGGATATCAAGCTCATTGACAATACCAACCAATGGTACCATAATCTCTGGCTTAGGGTTATATCCTTCTCTCTTCAATTGGATAGCTGCACCAAGGATAGCCTTGGTCTGCATGGCTGTAATCTCTGGGAATGTGTTGCCCAAACGACAACCACGAAGACCCAACATTGGGTTGTGCTCGGAGAGAGAATTCACACGACTCTGAATGAACTGTACGCTCACACCCATCTCTTGAGCCATGATCTCCTGACCTTTCAGGTCATGTGGAACGAACTCATGCAATGGTGGATCAAGCAAACGGATGTTTACTGGCATGCCATCCATGCACTTGAGAATACCGTAGAAGTCCTGCTTCTGGTAAGGAAGGAGCTTATCAAGAGCCTTCTCACGCTCCTCTGTGGTATCAGCAAGAATCATCTCGCGCATCGCTTTGATCTTCTCATTCTCGAAGAACATGTGCTCTGTACGACAAAGACCAATACCTACGGCACCGAAGTTACTTGCTACTTCTGCGTCATGAGGTGTATCTGCGTTGGTACGTACAACCAGTTTACTGTATTTCTTACAGAGATCCATCAGCTCAGCAAAGTCACCTGTCACTTCTGCAGGGCGTGTCTTTACTTCTCCAGCATAAACTTCACCTGTTGAACCATTCAATGAAATATAATCACCTTCACGGACAATTGTTCCGTCAATCTCTACTGTTCGTGCCTTATAATCAACCATAATAGCACCAGCACCACTGACACAACACTTACCCATACCACGTGCCACAACAGCTGCATGAGATGTCATACCACCGCGAGCAGTAAGGATTCCTTCTGCAGCAGACATACCAGCGAGGTCCTCAGGAGAGGTTTCTATACGTACCATGATGACCTGATGACCATCCTCATGCCACTTTGTAGCATCTTCAGCAAAGAACACTACCTGACCACAAGCGGCTCCTGGTGATGCTGGAAGACCACGTGTCAACACATGTGCCTGCGCTAAAGCCTCCTTATCAAAGACTGGGTGAAGGAGTTCATCGAGCTTATTTGGTTCGCAACGGAGAAGAGCTGTCTTCTCATCAATCTCACCTTCATGCAACAGATCCATGGCAATCTTAACCATAGCAGTACCTGTACGCTTACCGTTACGTGTCTGTAAGAACCAGAGTTTACCCTCCTGTACGGTGAACTCCATGTCCTGCATGTCGTGATAATGCTTCTCTAACTTGTCCTGTAGAGTATATAATTGCTTGAACAAGTCAGGCATTGCTTCCTCCATAGAAGGATATTTGTTCCGTCTTGTCTCCTCATCGATGTTCTGTTGTTCAGCCCATTGCAGAGAACCTTGCTTTGTAATCTGCTGTGGAGTACGGATTCCTGCTACAACATCCTCGCCCTGTGCATTGATAAGATACTCACCATTGAAGAGGTTCTCACCAGTACCTGCATCACGAGAGAAGCATACACCAGTAGCTGAAGTGTCACCCATATTACCGAAGACCATCGCCTGAACAGTTACAGCTGTACCCCATTCTTGTGGGATTCCTTCCATCTTACGATATAGAATAGCACGCTCATTCATCCATGAATCAAACACTGCACAGATGGCACCCCATAGCTGTTCCATTGGATCATTAGGGAAATCCTTACCTGTTTGGTCCTTGATTGCTTGCTTGAAAAGTACAACGAGCTGCTTCAACTCCTCAACAGTCATTTCGTTGTCGAGCTTAATACCACGCTGAGCCTTTACCTTCTGAATGATTGCCTCAAATGGATCAATATCTTCTTTATTGACTGGTTTCATGCCCAGCACTACGTCTCCATACATCTGTACGAAGCGACGATAGCTGTCAAAGGCAAATCTTTCGTTACCAGTTTTCTGTGCTAAACCAACTACAACGGTGTCATTAAGACCGAGGTTTAGAATGGTATCCATCATACCAGGCATTGATGCACGTGCTCCAGAACGAACACTGACAAGGAGAGGGTTCGTTGGATCACCAAACTTTGAGTTCATAAGTGTCTCTATATGATGGACACTGTTCTCTACTTCTGCCTTTAGTAAACCTATTACAGTCTTCTTACCCTTCTCAAAATACTCGTTACAAACGTCTGTGGTAATGGTGAAACCTGGAGGAACAGGAACTCCGATGAGGTTCATCTCCGCTAGGTTAGCGCCCTTACCACCAAGAAGATTTCTCATATCGGCCTTACCTTCTGCCTTCCCATTACCGAAGGTATAAACTCTTTTTTCGCTCATAGTTATAAATGATAATGTATTTTAGTTATTATATCCTAAGTGCAAATATACCAATAAAAGGGTAATTCAACAAACTTTTTAAGTAAAATTGCAAACTTCACCTTACATTTTTGCATTGTTAGCGAGCACAGATTGCATTAAACAAGCATAGCATATGGCAAACAGGAAAAAATCATTAACTTTGCAATGAAATACAAAACAGATTATGAGTAGAAAGAGAAAGCCATTCCCTATACTTGAGAATGTCACGATAGAGGCTGTGGCAGCCGAAGGTAAATGTATCACACACGTAGATGATAAAGTGGTATTTGTCCCCTTTGTTGTACCTGGCGACGTTGTAGATCTGCAGATACGGAAGAAGAAAAAGAGCTATTGTGAGGCTACCGTCGTACGCTTTATCAGCAAGAGTGCTATCCGTGTGGAACCGATGTGTGAGCATTTTGGCATCTGCGGTGGCTGCAAATGGCAGAATCTTCCCTATAGTGAACAATTAAAAGCCAAGCAACAGCAGGTGTATGACCAGCTGAGTAGGATTGGGAAAGTGGAACTTCCGGAGTTCCAACCCATCATGGGTTCGGTGCATACGAAGGCATATCGTAACAAACTGGAGTTCGGATGTGCCAACAAACGTTGGTATACAGCAGAAGAACTGCAGGCTTTACCAGAGGGAGTTGGCTTATCCGAAGGTGCTATTGGGTTCCATATTACGGGGGCTTTTGATAAGATTTACCCTATTGAGAAGTGCTGGTTGATGGATGATCTGTGCAACGAAATCCGTAACGATATCAGGGATTATGCATTGCAAAGTGGGATGACTTTCTATGATATCCGTGCACAACACGGGTTGTTACGTGATATTATGGTGCGCAATTCCAATACAGGTGAATGGATGGTGCTTGTACAATTCCACTATGATGAGGACGGAGACGATGAACGGGCAAAGGCTTTGATGCAACACATTGCCGACCGTTTCCCTCAGATCACCTCTCTTTTCTACGTAGATAACCAGAAAGGTAATGACACATTCAACGACCTTGACCTCACAGTCTTCAAAGGTAAGGATCATATCTATGAGACTATGGAGGACCTGAAGTTCAAGGTTGGACCTAAGAGTTTCTATCAGACGAACACGGAACAGGCGTATCATCTATACGCCGTAGCAAGAGAATTTGCCGATCTTACAGGCAATGAACTTGTCTATGACTTATATACTGGTACAGGAACAATAGCCAACTTCGTTGCTAAAAATGCCCGTAAGGTCATTGGTATAGAGTATGTACCGGAAGCCATTGAGGATGCTAAGGTTAATTCTGAGGTAAACAAGATCAGTAACACACTCTTTTACGCAGGTGACATGAAGGACATTCTGACCGAAAGCTTCATCCAAAAGCACGGTCGTCCTGATGTTATCATCACTGACCCACCACGTGCCGGCATGCATCCTGACGTTGTTAATGTCATCCTTGGGGCACATCCGGAGCGTATTGTATACGTCAGTTGCAATCCATCGACCCAAGCACGCGACCTGGCTTTGTTGGATAGTGAGTACAAAGTAGCTGCTGTTCAACCTGTCGATATGTTCCCTCATACACCCCATGTAGAGAACGTTGTCCTACTGAAGAAGCGATAAGATACACAGACTTCTCCCTGTGATAATAACTGTTATTATCATGAGGAGAAGTTTTTGTTTTTATCTTTAACGGTGAATTTACACCTTATTAACATAGTAGTCTTTCATCTTCTTCAGAAAGAATAATGCCATAAAACAATAAAATAAGTATATTATTTTGTACTTATACCCTAAAATATTATCTTTGCAACATCGATACTTGAGAATGAATCTGATATTATTATCCTAAATCAACATTCATATAATTATGAAAAAAACAGTTCTTTCAGCAGCCCTATTGCTATGTTCTATCGTGGGCAATGCGCAAGCTCCCAAATGGGTGAGCAACGTTAAGCTGTCTGGATTTGCTATTGTACAGTATCAGTACAATGGAATGAAGGCAGACAAGTCTAACACTTTCAATCTTCGTTTAGGTCGTGTATCGCTTGATGGACGCATCCTTGATGATTGGTATTGGAAAGCACAGCTGCAGTTTAATGGTAATACTTCCACCTTAGGAGCCTCTCCTCGCTTGGTAGACCTCTTCGTTGAGTGGCAGAAGTATGACTTCTTCCGTGTGAAAGTGGGACAGTTCAAGAACCCATTTACTTTCGACAACCCTATTCACCCTATTGATCAAGGCTTCATGGGAGTAGGACAAAGCATCTCAAAGTTGGCTGGTTTCGCCGACAGAGCAGGTGCTCACCCTTCCAATGGACGTGACATTGGTTTGCAGGTACAAGGTGATCTCATTAAAAATGCAGCCGGAAGAAACCTACTTCACTATCAAGTAGGTGTCTTTGATGGTCAGGGAATAAACGTAAAAGACGTTGATCAGCAGAAGAATATCATCGGTGGTATATGGGTTATGCCTGTTGAAGGACTCCGATTGGGTTGCTTTGGCTGGACAGGTTCCTATGCTCGCAAGGGTACATGGACTGATGATGCTGGCAATCCACAGGCTGGTGTGCGCAAATTGCAGCAGCGTCGTTATGCTTTCTCTGCCGAATACAAAGCCAATGATTGGACATTACGGTCAGAATATGTGCACTCTACGGGTTACGCCTTTGCTAAAAGTCTTTCTCATACGGATGATGCTGCAGCCAAAGACTGTAGCTTAAGCAGCAACGGAGACAAGGCACAAGGTGTGTATGCACTTGTCATTGCACCTATCATTCGCGAGAAACTACATGCTAAAGCACGTTATGACATGTACCAACCATCGGAAGGTGCTGCAAAACAGCGTACACAGTATGACATGGGACTTGACTATCAGTTCACCAAAAGCTTACAATTAAGTGGGTTCTACTCTTATGTTCACGATCGTAGTTTAGCCGAACCAAACTACTCTATGGTTGATGTTGAGTTGAGTTTCCGCTTTTAAAAAAACATAAAATATACGGATATATACACGATATATCCGTATATTTCCGTATCTTTGTCCATCACGAAGATTTGAAACCAAGGGGAATTTAGTTTTACACTTAGGTTCCTTTGTATTTAGAACATAATCGGTAACGATGGCAAAACAACGATACGACTATACTAATCATGGGAGAGGATTTCATAACAATGCCACCTCACAAGCAGCACGGCGGCGCAAGAAGCTGAACAGAATTCTGCAAATCGTGGGAAGCATCGTGGCTATTGGCGTTCTCCTCGCAGTTTATTGGGTTTACAGTCACTGATAAACCCTCTCATCACTTATCATTCTTTGTACTATTTTTATCTGTGAATTAATTGCTGTTTCATACGCTATTCCAGGATAAAACATATAAACAAAGAAATCAAGTATCTTGATAATTACATAAAGGTCTTGGGCTTTTTTATGTAATGTATACCTCCTTTCGCTCCTTTAAAAGCTATCTTTTATCGCCTGAAAGATATGCTTTCTTTTTTTTAGCTATAGGCGAATCCTTTTATAAACCACCCTCTCTTGCTTTTCCATAGGTATCATATTGGTGTGTGCACACTGATCATTCTCTGTTGTGCGGATGCTTAGCACATCATGTGCGGACGCTTAGCACAACGTGTGCGGATGCTTAGCACATATGGAGCTAAGCATCCGCACCAAAATAAGAAAATATCTTTTATCAATCAAGGTATGGTACAAGACCGTCTGAAAGAAAGCTTTTAAAACCGCTATTCCTTGTGTATTGTGTGCAAATGATAGTGCGCACCATCATAATCAACCCGCATCATTCGTTGCTGAAACCGCTCTTCCTTTGAAAGAGAGAGTGCCACATGTCCCATGGTTCGGCGCAGATTAATCTCAACAACGGGATGAACAAAGAAGCCCGAAGGGGTGTCTGCAGCAGTGTTCTGATTAGCAACGACCATCATATCAACCCCTAACGGTCCCTGATATTTCCCTTTTAAATGATCATTCAAGAGCTGTGTAAGATGTTCGGCAAGACGGTCTAAGACCCTATTGTCAACATACGGTGCAAGCATCTGCCGTTTTTCATCCTCCGTTGACAGACTGTTCCCAACGTAAGCCCCGTTGATGGTGTGGAAAACCGATAGTCCTGCATAATGTACACCGGCTGCATCAACAAAGAATTCCATCCCGAAATCCTTCATTTTGTTGTAATAAGGTTCAACCATTATACCCCCTTGTTGAGAGATAACTCTGGCTGCCCAGCTCGTAATAGCTGCATCCATCGCCTGATCAATGTACCTTACACCACGCCCACTACTGCTCCAAGGGGCTTTGATAATAGCCTTCCCAAAAGACTGAATAACATCCTTCAGTGCTGGAATACTCTCCACATAGAAAGCCTCACCACACAAGAAAGGAAGCTGCATGTCCTGCTGTAGTTGCTGAAGAACATGTGCAGAGAACCTTCTGTTGCTAAGTGTTCTTATCTCGGAAAGCTCCGCATCAGATGGTAAAACATCTTCATGAATCCCGAGTTTCATAAGCTGGAATTTTATAGCGGAGTCCCATCCCCATGGCGAAACAGATTCTATATCATCCGCCACGTTGGCAACCTCATCCTGACTTATGAACCTTACACGCTGCACATGTGCCATGAATCGACGCGCATGAACCATTGCAGAGGTAGTATTCCCCACCATAATACAGTCTCCATCCTTTGCCCACAGTGCCGGTAAGTAGTCAAGATCATAGCGCAACTGCCTACCAGCGTGTGGCGGTGTAAAGTACTTATTATCATAGGATAACGCAATATCGTGCTCGGGATTGAATATATGTAAAATCATTTGTTAGCTACTTGTTTGCCATGCAAAGGTACTTTAAAGCAAATGTACCGCAAAATAAAAACAAAAAAAATCATTTTTTGCCATCTATAGTTTGCAAATTAAATAAATAAGTAGTAACTTTGCATCTGATTAAGTATTCATAACGAGAACAAGATGGACGCATTCTTTCGCACTCATACATATCTGGTGGAGCATGTATATGCTCCCGTGCGCCGTCGGCTCATGGATGAAATAGACTGGACCGACAGGATGATTGGTATCAAAGGGACGAGAGGCGTTGGCAAAACTACCTTCCTTCTGCAGTATGCAAAGGAACGATATGGAGCGACAGACCGTCAGTGTCTCTATGTGAATATGAACAATTTCTACTTTCAAGGTAGAGGTATTGCCGACTTCGCAGGGGAGTTTTATCGTAACGGGGGTAAGGTACTGTTGATTGATCAGGTCTTCAAACAGCCGGAATGGAGCAAGGAACTCCGTCGATGTTACGATTATTACCCTAAGTTACAGATTGTATTCACGGGTTCAAGTGTCATGAGATTGAAGGAAGAGAACCCTGAATTGAATGGAATTGTAAAGAGTTATAACCTCCGTGGCTTCTCTTTTCGGGAATATTTGAACCTCCAGGCAGGGCTGAATCTTGAACCTTACACACTGGATGAGATACTGCTTAACCACGAGAAGATCATCAAGAAGATTCTACCACAGGTCAGTCCGATGAAGTTTTTCAAGGATTACATACACCACGGGTTCTATCCTTTCTTCCTGGAACATCGTAATTTCTCGGAGAATCTGCTCAAGACCATGAACATGATGACCGAGGTGGACATCCTACTCATCAAGCAGATTGAACTGAAATATCTCACAAAGATCAAGAAACTCTTCTATCTTCTTGCATTGGATGGTCCCAAAGCTCCGAACATCAGTAATCTTGCAAAAGACATAAACACAAGTCGTGCAACGGTAATGAACTACATAAAGAACCTTGCCGACGCCCGATTGATAAACATAGTCTACCCTGTTGGACAGCAATACCCGAAGAAACCTGCTAAGGTAATGCTGCAAAACTCCAATCTGATTTATGCTATTTATCCCATTCAGTTGAATCAACAGCAGTTGATGGAGACATTCTTTGTCAATGCTTTATGGGAAGACTGCAAGGTCAGTCAAGGTAACAAGGATGGCAATTACATCGTAAATAACAACAAGAAATTCAAGGTTTGTGATGCAGAGAATGCCAAGATACGCATCAGCTCAGACACAACCTATGTAAGATATAACACAGAAGTGGGTAAAGGAAACTGTATCCCGCTATGGTTAATGGGATTCCTCTACTAGGAATAAGATCAAAAACATTAAGAAATCTGTTGAAAATCAGATCAAAAACATTATAATAATATTCATTTAATAAATTTCAAAATGGCTAAAGAAAAGAAGTTTATCACTTGTGATGGTAACGAAGCAGCCGCTCATGTGAGCTATATGTTCTCTGAGGTAGCAGCTATCTATCCTATCACTCCATCATCTCCTATGGCTGAACACGTTGATGAGTGGTCAGCACGTGGACGTAAGAACCTTTGGGGTCAGACTGTAAGCGTACAGGAGATGCAGTCAGAGGGTGGCGCAGCAGGTGCCGTTCACGGCTCATTGCAGTCAGGTGCTCTCACGACAACCTTCACCGCATCACAGGGTCTTCTATTGATGATTCCTAACATGTATAAGATTGCCGGTGAGCTTTTGCCATGTGTATTCAATGTTTCAGCACGTACACTTGCAAGTCACGCACTTTGTATCTTCGGTGATCATCAGGACGTAATGGCTTGTCGTCAGACTGGTTTCGCACTGTTCTGCTCTGGTTCTGTTCAGGAGGTTATGGACCTCTCTGCAGTTCCTCACCTTGCTTCATTGAAGACTTCTGTTCCTTTCATCAACTTCTTCGATGGTTTCCGTACATCACACGAGTATCATAAGATTGAGTGTCTTGACCAGGAAGACATCCGTCCATTGGTTGATGAAGAGGATATTAAGCGCTTCCGTGATCGTGCAATGACACCAGAACGCCCAGTAGTACGTGGTACCGCTGAGAACCCAGAGACCTTCTTCACACACCGTGAGGCAAGTAACTCTGCATATGAGAACGTACCAGAGGTTGTTGAACACTATCTCAATGAGCTCACAAAGATCACTGGTCGTGAGCATCACCTCTTCGATTACTATGGTGCTGAGGATGCTGAGAACATCATTATCTTGATGGGTTCTGCAACTGAAGCTGCTCGTGAGGCTATCGATTACCTCATGTCTCAGGGCAAGAAGGTTGGTATGGTAGCTGTACACCTCTATCGTCCATTCTCTGTTAAGCACTTGCTTGCAGCTGTTCCAAAGACTGTTAAGCGTATCGCAGTACTCGATCGTACTAAGGAACCAGGTGCAGAGGGTGAGCCATTGTACCTCGATGTGAAGAGTGCTTTCTATGATGTAGAGAACAAACCATTGATCGTTGGTGGTCGTTATGGTCTCGGTTCTGCCGATACTACACCTGCTAAGATCATCGCTGTATACGACAACCTCGAGTTGCCAGAGCCAAAGGATCACTTCACCGTTGGTATCGTTGATGACGTTACCTTCACTTCTCTGCCAGAAGTAGAGGAGATTCCATTGGGTGATAAGAGTACTTTCGAGGCTAAGTTCTATGGTCTTGGTGCTGATGGTACCGTTGGTGCTAACAAGAACTCAGTGAAGATTATCGGTGACAATACCGACAAGTACTGTCAGGCTTACTTCTCTTACGACTCTAAGAAGTCAGGTGGTTTCACCTGTTCTCACCTCCGTTTCGGTGATAGTCCAATCCGTTCTACCTATCAGGTAAACACTCCTAACTTCGTTGCATGCCACGTTCAGGCTTACTTGAACATGTATGATGTAACACGTGGATTGCGTAAGAACGGTACATTCTTGCTGAATACGATCTTTGATGGTGAGGAACTCGTACACTTCATACCTAATAAGGTAAAGCGTTACTTCGCTAAGAACAATATCACCGTTTACTATATCAACGCAACAAAGATTGCACAGGAGATTGGTCTTGGTAACCGTACCAACACTATTCTGCAGTCTGCATTCTTCCGTATTACAAATGTTATTCCTATCGACCTTGCTGTTGAGCAGATGAAGAAGTTCATCGTTAAGAGCTATAGCATGAAGGGACAGGATATTGTTGATAAGAACTATGCTGCTGTTGACCGTGGTAACGAGTACAAACAGTTGACTGTTGACCCTGAATGGGCTAACCTTCCAGACGATGCAGCTAAGGCTGACGATGCTCCAGCATTCGTTAAGGAACTCGTTCGTCCAATGAATGCACAGGCAGGTGACCTCTTGAAGGTTTCTGACTTCGTAAATCATGGCACTGTGGATGGTACATGGTCAGTGGGCACTGCAGCTTATGACAAGCGTGGTGTGGCTAGCTTCGTTCCAGCATGGACACCAGATAACTGTATCCAGTGTAACAAATGTGCATTCGTTTGTCCTCACGCTTGTATCCGTCCATTCGTATTGGATGAAGCTGAGAAGGCTGGCTTCAATGAGCCAACACTTGATATCCTTGCACCAAAGGATCTTAAGGGTATGCAATTCCGCATCGAAGTATCTGTTCTCGATTGTACAGGTTGTGGTAACTGTGCTGATGTCTGCCCAGGTAAGAAGGGTAACAAGGCTCTCGCTATGACACAGTTCGTTGCTGGAGAGGAAGAGGCTACACGCCGTGCAGCTGACTGGAATTACCTCGTTAAGAACGTTAAGAGCAAGCAGAACTTGGTAGATATCAAGTCAAATGCTAAGAACTCTCAGTTCGCTCAGCCTTTGTTCGAGTTCTCTGGAGCATGTGCTGGTTGTGGTGAGACTCCTTACGTAAAGCTTGTTTCACAGCTCTTCGGTGATCGTGAGATGATTGCTAACGCTACAGGTTGTTCTTCAATCTACTCAGCTTCAGTACCTTCTACTCCTTACACAACTAATGAGGAAGGTCACGGTCCTGCATTCAACAACTCATTGTTCGAGGACTTCTGCGAGTTCGGTATGGGTATGGCAATGGGTAACAAGAAGATGCGCGAGCGTATCGTCGTACTCCTTAACGGTGCTATGGCTGATGATCACGTATCTGCAGAGTTCAAGGAAGCTGCTCAGGAGTGGCTCAACAACATGAACGATGCTGATGCTTCAAAGGTTGCAGCTGCTAAGCTGAAGCCATTGATCGAGGCTGGTGCAGCAAAGGGTTGCCCTGTATGTGCAGAGCTGAAGACACTTGATCACTATCTCGTTAAGCGCAGCCAGTGGATCATCGGTGGTGACGGTGCTTCTTACGATATCGGTTACGGCGGTCTCGACCACGTCATCGCATCTGGTGAAGACGTTAACATCCTTGTCCTCGATACTGAGGTTTACTCTAACACGGGTGGTCAGAGCTCTAAGTCTACACCACTCGGTGCTATCGCACAGTTCGCTGCTAAGGGTAAACGTATCCGTAAGAAGGACCTCGGTTTGATGGCAACAACCTATGGCTATGTATATGTAGCACAGATCGCTATGGGTGCTGACAATGCACAGACATTGAAGGCTATCCGCGAAGCTGAGGCTTATCCAGGTCCATCACTCATCATCGCTTACTCTCCATGTATCAACCATGGTCTGAAGATCAAGGGCGGTATGGGTCGCAGTCAGGCTCAAGAGGCTAACGCTGTTGCTTGTGGTTACTGGCATCTATGGCGTTATAACCCACAGTTGGCAGAGGAAGGAAAGAACCCATTCTCTCTCGACTCTAAGGCTCCAGATTGGACGAAGTTCCAGGATTTCCTCCACAGTGAGGTTCGTTTCCTCTCTGTTCTCAAGGCTTATCCAGACGAGGGTCAGGAACTCTTCAACGCCTGTGAGGAGATGGCAAAGCTCCGTTATCAGAGCTATGTCCGCAAGACTAAGGAAGACTGGAGTGAGGAAGAGGCTTAAGAGCATCCTTACAAAAGAATATAAAAGAAAGAGGTTCCTCGATAGGAGAACCTCTTTTTTTCGTGCATAAGTAACAAAAAATATCATCACATACTGAATAACAAACAAAACACCTTTAAATAGAAAAATCACTTTGTTATACAAACTTTTTGCAAGAAAGAAACATTTAATAAGAAAATTTATCTATCTTTGCTGTGGACTTCCAGTACGTCTGTGTGTAGATGTGCGTTACAAAGAGTTCAACTTTTAAAAAGAGCGTTTTGATATTATCCTGTTGAGAAATCTGGACAATTTCTGTAACTGGGGATAGTGGCAATAACGCTCACGCTTGGGATTATTGTACCCTTAACTAAGGGAATAATATACCTCAATGCGTGGGCTATTGTTTATTATTCAGTTACAGGCAGTCCAGAGCCTCTCGACAATAATGACAATAGTTCCCACGCTTTTTCCATTTACCTAAATAGTAACTGCTTACTTCTGGGAAACAGTTGGCAAAAAGACATAGTATGCCAATAAAAATGATTAATGGATTTAATGAAGATAAACTTTTTATCCTTTATGCCTACTTATGTAGGTACGAGCATAAGATAAAGGGTATCAACACTTTAAAAGAACTTACTTCGATGTACCCTAATCTTCACAAGTTGGAGAGTTTGATTTCTTCTTTTTCATGTCACATCGTAAAACGAGAGTCTATGCCTGCTATGGGACTTCTAGCTTTACCTGATATACTATATATGGAAAAGCCACACTAATTTGACCCACCCTGGCAAGTATTTTAGACCCAGTAAGGTTAAAATAATGAGACCCACCTCACCAAAATAAGAATGACCCTTTGAAACGCTAGTTTTTTAGGGTCATTTTGTAGTTTTGTGTTACTGCCCTGGCCGGCATTAAAAACATAAAACTATTATTTATATGACAAAATTAAAGAATTTATTGCGCTGTTACGCATCTGGTATGGGAATAAGAAGTATTTCTAGTACTTTCCATATATCTCGTAACACCCTCCGCAAGTATGTCCGTAAATTCCAAGAAAGTGGCTTGTCCATGGAGCAAATTCTGTCGCTTTCAGATGATAAGCTAGCGGACTTGTTTTCAGATGGGCATTCTCGTAACCGTCCGCCTTCTGCTCGTAAGTTGGAGTTAGAGGCACTTGTTCCTGATTATGTGAAACGGCTTAGCAAGAAGGGTGTTTCTATCTTATCTCTTCACACGGAGTATCTCAAAACTCATCCTAATGGTTACCAGTATTCTACTTTCAAACACGCAATCCATGCCTACAGATGTCAAACACAAGCCGTAGGACATGTAGAGCACCTTGCTGGCGATCAGATGTATATTGATTATGCGGGTGATAAACTAGAAATAGTCGAAGAACAGACGGGTGAGGTGCGGAAGGTAGAGGTTTTTGTGGCTACCCTTCCATGCAGTCATTACACCTATTGCGAGGCAGTGTGGTCCCAGAAGAAGGAAGACCTTATCGTTGCTTGCGAGAATGCTCTTCATTTCTTTGGTGGTATACCCAAGGCTGTTGTGCCTGACAACTTAAAATCAGCCGTTATCCGCAGTGATCGTAATGAGCCTGTTATCAATGACGACTTCGCTGCTATGGCTGAATTTTATGACATGGCTGTTTATCCAGCTAGGGTGCGCCGTCCCAAGGACAAGGCACTGGTTGAGAATGCTGTAAAGCTAATGTATCGGTCGGTATATGTAGATATTGAAGGGCAAATTTTCCATAATCTAGAATCACTTAATGTTGCTATACGCACATCTTTAGAAGCATTTAACAGCCGTAGATTGAGTGGGCGTAAGGAATCCCGCCAAGAACTATTTGAGGAAATGGAAAAAGATTTTCTTCGTCCTCTTCCTACCGCTCGCTATCAGATGAAGTCTAGAAAATCTGCTACTGTCATGGCTAATAGCTTCGTTATGCTAAGAAAGCATAGTTATAGTGTTCCAACAGAGTATATCGGCAAACGTATGGAGCTTATTTACGATAATGACAATGTTCAAATCTACTATGGGTTAAAGTTAGTTACCATCCATCAGCGAGATGATACTCCCTATACCTACTCACAGAAAGATGCACATAATCTTCCTGGTCATCATGGTAGCTTTGAAAAGGATTTGGAGGAAATATATCAACGGGCAGGGCAAATAGACAACATCCTTCTGCTTTATCTCAAGGAAGTCGCTACGCAGATGAAATATCCACCAAAAGCCTTCCGCTCTTGCCGTGGTATCATGTCGCTGGAGAAGAAGTATGGCATGGCTCGTCTAGTAGCAGCTTGTAACTGTGCCTCGGAAGGACGACGCTATGGCTATAATGAGATAAAGGATATACTACAGAAGGGTGATGATGCTTCCTATATATCTATGGATGAAGATAATATGGAGCTATCTCCTGAATATAAATCAAAAACTCATAAGAACATACGAGGCAAGGATTATTTCTCAAAGCAATTATCCAATAATAACAATAATAGCAAACAATTAAAGTAAACAACTATGGAACTAAATAATAATAAGACAGCACCTATTGTGCAAGAAATGGATAAGAATCAGTTATCTCTTGATTTAATGCATAGAATGAAGCTTACGGGTATGGCAACTGCCTTTGAAGAAAGTCTAACAACTACAATTGCAGATACTATGACACCAGATGCCTTTTTATCATGGCTCTTATCTCGAGAATGGGACTATCGTTCCGCAGCTGCTATTGAAAGACTCATAAAATCAGCAGGGTTTAGATATAAAGCCTATCCTGAGCAAATAGATTATAATATCAATCGCAACCTTAGCCAAAACAAAATGGAGAGAATACTCTCACTTGATTTTATCAAGCAAGGACGCAATATATTTATTACTGGTTCATCAGGGACTGGTAAAAGTTTTATCGCTACAGCTATAGGCTATCATGCTTGTAAAAATGGTATTAGAACGATGTATGCTAATATGTCAAAATTACTAGGGATACTTAAAGTCGCCAAGAATAAAGGAACGTTAGAAACAGAGCTAAAGAAGATAGAGCGATGTCGCTTGTTAATCCTCGATGATGCCTTCCTTGTACCTGTAGATGCAAAAGAGCGTCCTATATTACTTGATATTATACTTGAGTTCGGGATAAGTTTAGTATGAAAAAAGTTCCAACTGCCTTGATTTTTCCACATACACTGGCAGTGCCTCTGGCTTGTTCTCAAAGAAGCAGTATGCTGTAAGGGCAGAACACAAGTTCATGATAAAGTTGTGTATCGAGCGGTGTCTTGAGTGAACAAGGTTGGCTTTGTTCTTGAGTAGTTCGTTAATGCACTCGATAATGTATCTTTTCCTCAGCATAATCTTGTCCCACATAGGCATCAGTTTGTTCTTCATCTTAGCCTTGAGCCCATGAACGAGTTGGATACCTTGACTGAACAGACTATCAAAGAGTTCCTGCTTGATGTACCCTCTATCAGCAAAGATCTTCCCAAATAAGACCTTTGCAAATACCGTCCATACCCTGCTATCTCTGTCATCCACATTTGCTCCTGTAAGACAGAACGTTATCACTTCACCAGAATCATTGCATAGCAGGTGCAGCTTGAATCCATGACACCAGCCCATGGTACCCTTTCCGTCCTTGGCGAGGCCGGCAAAGACTTTGTTGTAATATCGTCGTACATTGTGACATACGGGTATCATTGTGCTGTCAACGAATGTTATACCCGTACACTTGCCGAAGGCATAGAGCTTCATGAACAGCATCATCTTAAAGAACACTCTTGGCATGAGTTCAACGAAGCGGTTATAGGAAACCGCGTCGGGAAAATCCTGACGCATCACCCCTTTGACCCAATTCAAATAATACTCCTTGAAATTGCGATATGCGCCGAAATGATAGCATACCAAAATGGTCATAATCTCACTTTCCGAGAGTCTGCCCTTGCGGTTTCGGTAGCGTTTGCCGTCACTGTTATGGGACGGTAGACGCAGGTTTTTCGCTAATTCGGCACTCAAATTCTTATCAAACTCGTCGATTATACAGAAAATTTCAGTAACTTTGTCCTTGGTAATCATCGTTCAAAAATCTTGTAATCTATTGATTTTCACCTATAAAGATACGAATTTTTGACGAGATTACCAACTTTTTCAAGCCTTTTCTTATCCCGAACTCGCGTAAATTATAGAAGATAGGCATGAAAGGAAGTCGATTATCATATCTTCTCAACTTCCTGTAGACAACTGGTATGATGCAATAGGCGACCCTACCGTGGCAGATGCTGTACTAGATAGAATTGTGCATACCTCATATCAAATAGAACTAACTGGAGAGAGTCTTAGAAAGATAAAAGCAAAGAATATTACCAAATAATAGCGAAATAAAATGACCCACCCGACCAGGGCATTTAGTGGGTCAATAATAAATCGTTTTACTGGGTCTAAAATACTTTGCCAGGGTGGGTCAAATTAGTGTGGCTTTTCCAACTCCTCGATATTCTTGTTCGGTTTCATCAAGTTAGGGGCAAACAAGGGGTCTGTCATAGCACGCTGATTAAGATACTCGGCTATTGTCCGTGTGAAATGTTCTGTTCCTTTCATTGTCGTATATGTTTTGATGTTGTTAATACTTGGGAATTTCAACTATTTGATTGATACGTCCATACAGGTAGGCTCTTAGGCTTGTTCTGTCGGGTGCGTAATACTCTGTCCATTGTCCGTACTGATTGACAAGATATTTCTTCAGTACATCAAAGAAGTCAAAGCGATAGCCTTGTAGGGGAACGGCAGTACGGAAGTAGGTATTAGAGTTCACTGCTTCACATAGCCAATTCTTTTCCTCACGGCTCATACGCTCGCCACAATAGAGTTTCACACGTAGGAGATATACTTTGCTATTACAAAGGCTCTCCAAAGGGGGAACGTCCCATTGTACAAACTTAATTGCCAACACTTGCTCACTTTTTTCAGCCACAGGGTTAATGCGGTAATGAGAGGAGGAGCTATATCCTTTTCTGTTCATCGAAGATGTTGTATTTGGCTTTCCCTTCGGTCGCCCTCTTCGAGTTCCTTTTTGCTTATCCATAGCGACATTTTTTTTATGCGTCCAAAGATCGGAGTATGCTGATTCCTTTTTGTAGCAAAAAAGAGGTAGCGGGGCGGGCTTACACAAGGTTTTGGCGGAAAATACTACCCGTAGGTGTGGAGATTTTCCAGACAAACCAAGCGGCTTAGGACCTTGGGAAAGCCACAAGCCCCGTACTACCTTTGCGGATAAAAAGGGAACAGCATCCGTCTTCTTGTCATCGCATATCGTGGAGCATAGGAAAAGAAGCAAAAGTGCAACAGCCGTAGTGGAAAATAGAAAAGGTGGCTATCTCAAAATACGAGATAACCACCTAATGAAATAACATGAAAGGTATTACAGAGCCGTGCTTCTCAAAGCACGCAAAGCAGGATGGCACAGAGAATTACCAGCCAGAAGAGAATGCTCAGCAGCGTAATTGTCACTTTTAGAATTACCCTGACTATAAAGCGTAGTATCAGAAAACCTGCAATGACAGAGACGGCAGTTACGACTTGCGGTGTTACCATCTTCGAGATAAGCCAAATGACACCGATAACGATGGAAAGCAGGGTGGCTAGTTCGATGAAGCGTGTCCAACCGAAACGACGGACTTGCTTGGGAGAAATCGGCTGCTGCTTGTTCTTATCGGTTTTGTTCGATGCGTCTGCCTTGATGAAGGCAGGTGTGTGGACATCTTGATTCATGATGATTGTATTCATATCGGAGCTTTTAATAGTTTCAAGAGCAATAACAAGATGCGCAGGCTACACAAAGACAAGTGTTAGTACAAACTCTTGGCGTGTGGAGCGGAGCGTTTATCTTGGCTCTTGACACTACAAAAGCTCCCGATGGTGTCACATCAAGTCATGTTCTCACCGCCTATCGTTGGCAGACCATTGACCTCAATGATCAGAACGATTGTCCCTGTCAGTTCGGTGTAGAGTTTCTCATACTCAGGACTTGCACCGAAGTCATCTGACAGCTCATACTTGTCGAAAACGCTTTGCACAGCCTTGTTCTTCAAAAGTATCGGGGACAGTCTTTCGGGGAGTGGGGAGGGCAATTCTTTCTCAAACTCATTCTCCAAGACAGACACAAGCGTATCATACTTTGAAAAATGCAGTCCTCGATGCAACACTTCGCTTGCCATACTCTCTGCTTCGGGATGCGAGAAGCCTTGTGCCACGGCATCGCAGTAAGCCGTCAGAGCCTCGTCTGCTCGAGCGGTTACAAACGCATTGTCATTCTCTCTCTCTGGGAAATGCTCTCCGAGATACGCTTCTAACTTCAGACGGAAGTAGGAAAGTTCTTTCTTTGTCGTTGTCATAATTTCAAAGTTTTAGGGTTATATACATTATTTTGGGGAAATGCCTAATGCCGTATTGAAAGTACCCAACTTGTCAGCCAGTTCATCCATATCGTGTTCTATCTTCTTATTGGTAATACGGGCGTAAATTTGCGTTGTCTTGATGTTGGTGTGTCCTAACATCTTACTTACGGATTCGATGGGAACTCCCTTGGATAGTGACATCGTGGCAAATGTGTGCCGGGCGAGGTGGAAGGTCAGGTTCTTTTTGATACCGCAAATATCGGCAATTTCTTTCAGATAACTATTCAGTTTTTGATTCGTCAGCATGGGGAAAAGTTTGCCGTCACGATAGGTCTTGCCACTATATTTTGCAATGATGCTCTTGGGTATATCAAGTAAAAGAACGTTGGTCTCCACGCTCGTCTTCTGCCGCTTGGTCATTATCCACTGCTTGCCGTTGAGCGTGACGATGTTTTCCGGAGCGAGGTTGTACACGTCTATGTACGCAAGTCCCGTGAAGCACGAGAACACGAACACGTCCCTTACAAGTTCCAAACGACCGATGCCGAAATCTTTGTTGGCAATTTTAAGGATTTCCTCGTCTGTGAGGAATCCACGATTGACCGGTTCCATGTGAAAACGGATGTTGAGGAACGGATCATGGTGCAGGACACCAAGTTTCCTGCCCAGAATGGTAATCGTCTTGAAGGTTTTCATCATCCTTGTGGCGGTGTTGGGATTCTGCCCGACAACCGTTCGAAGATAAATATCAAAGTCGTGTATGATAATATAGGTGAGTTCTGACAAGCGTATGTCAGACCGACCGTATTTAACACGAAGGAAATTTGAAAAGTGTTTCTTGCAGACGTTGTATTTCTGTAAGGTTGCAGCTTCGACCGACACGCCTACCTGCCGTGCAACGTCACTGTTGTGCTTGTTGAAGAGGCTCATTAGGGTGTCCACATCCTCCTTCTTACCAAGATACTCCGACTTGATACGCTCCAAGGACACCTCGTCCGTCATCTCGACTTTCTTGAAGATGGTCTGGAGTCCGCTCTGAATGTTGTCAAGTTCGAGGTTGGTGGAAAGTGCTTCAGTTGTCCTTCCCTTCAACCGTTCCTTCTCCCTGTCCCATTGGGACTGTTGGACAGCAATGCCCGTCGAGCCAATTGAAAGTCGTTCATTGTTGAGATAGATTCTCAACATTACGGGTGTTTTACCCTCCTTGTTCACATAGTTGCTTCTTAGATAGAAGACTGCTCTGAAAATGGTTTTCATTTGCGCTGCTGTTTTTTAATTGTAGCCATGGAAAGGAAAGTTGTAGCCAAAATTCAATAATTGTAGCCAGCTTCTAATAGAATTGTAGCCAAAAGATTGAATTATTAGCGAGATAAACTTCTGTAACCACGCTGCAAAGTTCGACATATTTATTTGAATAACAGCAATTTGCGTGTACTCTATGCGTACTCTGTACGAACTCTTGGCTACAATTTTTATTTTGCCTCAAAAAGTGTAGCCAGATTGTAGCCATTGTAGAGTATTTTGGGAGTTTCCGCTGCTTCTGTACATACTCTGAAAAGTAGGATGGGTATAAAAGAAAAGTATCATAACTACTTGTAGCTATGATACTTACGATTTTCTTAGATTTCTCTCTGATGTTCATTTCAGAGTACCTAAAGCGGAGAGAGAGGGAAGCGGACATCTATACAAAATCATTAAAGATTTATATCAAATCATATCAAAATTATCAGAACATCAAGAAGTTACTGATATAATTTGATATGACATTTTATTTTTTGATAACTTAGGTTCTAATACTCCGTGAAAAAAAGTGGGTCAAGCAGTGGGTCAAATTTTAGGGGGTTCAAAAATATCTACATTATTTTCATAACTTGTGAGGTTTTGAGAAAATATTTTACAATAAGTAAAAGTGGGTCAAAAAGTGGGTCAAATCTAAATGTTTGTACGCTTGCGTATAGATGTAAATCTCATATTAACAGTGTATATTATGCAATTATATTATTGAGATATCGGTAAAATCTTATACTTAAAAAAGGAGAATTGCTCTCATTAAAGTAACTATATTAATAGAATTCAAAAGTTGGTAGTTTACCTAAGATAGTTTCTAACTATAACCTCTATCTTCTTTATTTTTAAAGACAACCCATTACGAAGGGAATAAACGAGTTGATGTGGTTAAGCCTAAATATGAACTTGTTGGAACCCGTTGTGGACGACGTACTTTCATCTGTACCGCATTGGCCAAAGGCATACCACCAAGCGTGGTGATGAAGTGGACAGGTCATAGTGATTATAAGGCAATGAAACCTTATATAGATATAGCAGACGAAGTGAAGTCTGAATACATGAAACAGTTTGATGAATAGAAAAATAGCTCGAAACGATGCTGTATGAAATAAATTTGCTTATCTTTGCAATGTCGTTTCGAGACACTTTAATACATTTTGTCGATTTGGCAAGATAGTTTTCTTCCCGACAAGCTTTTATTCTAATCGTAACGATGACAGTGGCCCATATGTGCCCATTGTGTCTATATGTATTAAAGTGTAAAATATGAAACTATCAGAATCATTCCTACAAACTCCTTTGGCGGAGCTATCAGTAAAGGATTTCGTTTCTCTTATGTCAGAGTACAAAAGAGGGGGCGAAGCTACGTCAGAAAAACTTTTTGATGAAGATGCCTGGGTCTCTGGCTACAAGTCGCTTGCCAAGTATCTTCATTGTAGTGTGCCTACCGTGTGCCGCCTTGTAAAGAGTGGCAAAATCGATCCTGCTATCAGAAAGATCGGTGCTACTTATTGGTTTGACAAAAAAATAATACGTGATTTGATGAAGGTATGATGACTTGGAAACAGCTTCTTAGCATAGCTATCCTACCACTTTGGGATATGATTAGATATAGAAGGAAAGCCGATCCTTTTGACATCTTACTTATTATAGTGGCAATACACGATCAAATGATGAAGACTAACCATAACAAATCTGCAAAGGCTTATGAACAAAATGGTGAAGAGGATGTATTATCTGCTGTATTGCTTAAGAAAAAAAGGAGTTGTATGCCTTTCTAAAGAATGGATTATATTCTTTCCATACAATCAAGACCCTAATGTAATCAAACAGATAAGTTGTCTATGCCACGAGTTTCATTTTCATGTTCAATTAGAAATCTAAGTTATGATTAAGGGTATTAGCAAGTTTAACCGAGAGATTAAATTCTTATTCGAACTTCTTACGATATTTATTTTAGAGAAGTGGATTGGTAGGAAAAATAAGGATGCCCCAGACGTACTCATAGTAGTTCCGGCGATAGTCGTTGCACTTGTATTCGGTGCTATAAACTCCTGTTTTACGACCAATGATGATGCCCTAAGTGATGACGATGAAGAAAATCTACACACTCTACCAAACTAACAATCCCAATACACTTGGTGGCTACATGACTTACAACACATTGAGTGAGGCCTTTGATACCATAGGGAGGATAGGCTTCGATGGAAAGTTGATAGACACCATCACTGCCGTAACTATGGTCAATTCTGAATGGTGGCATGGCCATCGGACAGGGTGCGTTGCCGAAATAATTTCGCAAGGAGTTATCTATAACTATAGTTAGAAAAAAAATTAAAAAGACATCACAAATGCACAACGAAAACAAAATTTTGGTAACCGATATTGGTGAGATTGATGAAGTAGAAGTCATTTTTGATGATGATAATAAGCCATATTTATATTCTTATGGTGGTGACGACTTTTATAGACTTGATGCGCCAGATAAGTTCTTCGATAATAAGGAACAGGCCGAAGAGTATGTGAGAGAAAATATCGCTCCTTTTGACAGAAATAAAGTCAAAGAGTATCTTACTAAAAGATATAAAGATTCTGGCATCAGTGATATAAAAGATATTTTACCTGATAGTCTCATCAAGGAGTACTTGAACCACTCCCTTCACATAACAGACTTGGGGTGGATCCAATGTGCTCTTCTTAAAAATGCACTAAAGGGTATTTTATGTGTAAATGCAATTACTTTCAGAAAAGAAGAAGTTGCATACATCAAGTATAGAGAACACGAATGGGTTGAAATTACATTAAGAGATGGCACAAAAGTAACACCTCGAAATGAAGATGAAAATACAATCATTCGCTGGTGCTTCGGAGGCAATCCTACTGGAGTCTATTATACGAATATCAAAAAACCTGTGGAAACAGAAGAAGAATAAGCAAAGAATAAAAAATATAGAACATGTTGACAAGTTCAATCATCAAATTAGACAGACCTTACCCCATTGTATATTATAAGGGAAGGTTGCTGTTACAAGTAGGTACTCTTTTGGTTGTTTCCGACAAATTAGTAGGTAGATTTCTTGATTTATCGCATTTTAACCAAGAAGCATACCTTATTTTGTCTTACAAGGCCAGACAGTTTGGAAATCCGCCGTGTGATCAAATTCTCGATGAGACAATGTCGATATGCATGAAAACGATGAGGTTGAATTAACCGATGCAACACAACATCTCGAATGGCACTGTGATTATGCAGATGGGAAATTTGACTTTGAGTTACTTGATACCTTGCAAGATTATAATTGCTCGATACGACATATAAAGGATATTGATGGAGGAGAATTTAAAATAGAGCTCTTCATAGATAAATACGGTAATGGAAAGAAAGCCGTAAGAGCCTGGGCAATGAATGGCTCTCTGTTTTTC
Organism: Prevotella histicola; assembly: GCF_055385135.1. Classification (NCBI taxonomy): domain Bacteria; kingdom Pseudomonadati; phylum Bacteroidota; class Bacteroidia; order Bacteroidales; family Prevotellaceae; genus Prevotella; species Prevotella histicola. Next base: position 340,793 of record NZ_AP043794.1, read on the forward strand.
TATGCAGAGATTAAAGATACCATACCTGAAACTGCACAACAGATTATTGAGGAAATAAGTTTCTACTCGCAATATATCGATGTTGAGAACTTCAAATGGACTTTCACAAGTGAGATACCACGGGAAGAGCCTTATATTACCGCACTGAATGAATATATTAACTGCAATTTGAAAGAGAAAACACATAATTCATCGTGATCAACAATCGAAAACTGTGACAATGATACAAAAAAAGAAGATAGCATTTAGTGAAGACCTATACATATTCTCACCTTTATAACCGAAAAACATTGCAGTGATACAAAAAAAGAAGATAGAAAATTATGATAATTCAATTATTTTTTCCATCTTTGTAACCGAAAGCTGTTACAGTGATACAAAAAAAGAAGATAGATATGGAGATTAGAAGGGACAGATACCTAAATAAGCTTATCGCTAAGAAACAAAATGGTATGATTAAAATCGTTACAGGCATACGCCGTTGCGGTAAATCATACCTTTTGAATCATTTGTTTAGACAACATCTTCTTGCATCTGGCGTAGGCGAAGAAGATATTGTGATTCTTTCGCTGGATGAAGACGTAAACGCCAAATATCGTAACCCATTTGAACTTGGTAAATATATTAGGGAAATATGTGCCGACAAGAGCCGCTATTTTTATGTACTCTTGGATGAGATCCAAAAGGTGGATAGTATTCAAAATCCTTATCTACCAGACAATCCTGATGAGAAAATTAGTTTTGTGGATGTGCTACTTGGACTGAAAGAAGAACCTAATATCGATTTGTATGTCACAGGTAGTAACTCCCGAATGCTTTCAATGGATATTCTCACTGAATTTAAGGATAGAGGTGAAGAAATCAGAGTCAATCCATTGACCTACGATGAATTTGTGTCTGCATATCAAGGGGGCAGTCGATTGGCCTGGACCGAGTTTATGATGTATGGGGGTATGCCCTTTGTGATGCATAAGGATGGACACGCAGAGAAAGCGGCTTACTTACAGGGACTTTTCGAAAAGACCTATATTACGGATGTGATAGAGCGCAACCAGCTCAAGGCAAGCAAAAATGTATTGGAAGATTTGTTGAATTATCTTGCATCATCTGTGGGCAGTCTAACTAATGCTACCAGGCTAGAGAACACCTTTAAATCAATAAAGAAGCAAAATATCGCACATCAAACAATCTCTGCTTACATCGATCATTTTATAGACGCTTTTATCATTAGGAAGGCAGAACGTTATGATATAAAAGGACGCAAATACATTGGAGCACAGCAAAAATACTTCTTCACAGATGTAGGTCTCCGCAATGCACGCCTGAATTTTCGTCAGCAAGAAGAAAATCATATCATGGAGAATATCCTCTATAATGAACTTACTGCTCGTGGTTTCAGTGTGGATGTAGGTGTCGTTGAAACTATGGTTACTAATACTGCAGGTAATCGTCAACGGTCACAACTGGAGGTTGACTTCGTTTGTCAGCGTGGCCACGATCGCTATTATATTCAGTCCGCCCTCACTGTTGCAGATGAAAACAAACGTTTGCAGGAGATCAACTCACTCACCAAGATCAACGATTCATTCATCAAGATAGTTGTGGTTAAGGATTATATCATACAATGGCACGATGAAGCAGGTATCTTATATATAGGAATCGAAGACTTCCTGCTCAATTATATCAATCAGATGGGGTAAGAATGCTCACCAACTGTATAAAGGTATGTAATATCCTCATGTATGGATAGCGTCAACCAGTGTTACAGCGTAAATTCTCTCCACCTCGCAGTTGAGGGTAAAGCAAACTAATAGAAGCATATCTGTAGTAAACATCATTGGGAAATTATCTTGTAGAAATGAGCCTAATCTAACGATAAAGGTGTAAGATTATATAGTATGATAAACTCATCAAAACTAATTTTGTGCCTTATGAAAGTTTTTTGCTACATATTTCACATTAAGTCTGCTATTGTTGTGGATTATTTCGTATTTTTGTGGAGTTATTAAATAATTCGATTATGATAGCATCCGTACAATATAATGATTTGAGAGGGACAGCTGCAGCAGATGTCTCTGATTTTTATATGAATTCTCTTCAAAATTATTTGATAGAAAAATTTAAGCAGTATGATTCTAACAGGTATGTTTGTAAGGGCTGTACCCTTTGGATAGGTGGGCAAAATGCAAAGCCTCATATTACTGTGAGTTACATATGTTGGGATCGTGATCAGTATAAGTATGTACGTTTTTACCCCTCAACAGATTTAACTTTTGAAGAGATATTTTCCATGTTCAAACGATTTGAAGTCGTTATGGGAACGGATATAAATGAAGTAGAAGTAAATGAAGACGATACATTAGATTTGAAATGATGGAAGCTCAGAAGTCACCTTATCCACCCTTGGCCATTAATATTATTGCTGGTATAATGGCTACGAAGGACGCATATTCGCAGAATTACCTTAAAGGAACAGAGTTGGTGAATTTATTTCAGTCACTTGGATTTCCTGATGACTATACTTTTGTAGAAGGTCGAGGAATTCAAACTTTAGATTTTGGAGAGGGCCTTTCACGTTTAGCATATACTCAAAAACGTCTTGCAATGATAAATGAATCTTTGCAGATGCCCATTGCAATTCAAAAGTTTATAGAAAGAGTCAAGGAACCAAAAGAAGCTTCAAATTCGATTCAAGAAGTTTTAAGCCGTTATAGCATACCATTGTTTACCCAAAAGAACTCTATAACTGAAAAAAATGAAGATGCAAATAATTCTGATAATGCAGAGTCAGAGGGTAAAGTTCAGGAAAAATTGCTTTTAGAAAAAGAACAATTAAAGAATGAACAGAGAAGACAAAAAATGGAACAATCAATACTGGGAGAAATACCAACTGACCGTCCTGTAGTTTTCATAAGTTATTCGTGGGATTCTAAGGAACATCAAAAATGGGTGGCAAAATTAGCGGAGGGATTAACAAAAGCAGGTATTTATGTTTTACTTGACCAGTATTTGGAGGATGGTACTTTGCTTCCTCAATTCATGGATTTAGGGATAGATCGTGCCGATAAGGTTCTTGTTATAGGTACAGATGAATATCTAGTAAAATCTTACGACCAAGGGACTGGTGTGGCTTTTGAGGATTGTATTATTCGCTCTCAAATTTTTCAACATTTAGGCTCAAAAAAATTTATCCCATGTTTGAGAAAAGGAGAATTTAAGACGGCATTTCCTATAATAATACGTAATAATAAGGGGCATAATTTCGTGGAAGATAAAAATTTTGAAGACGAGCTTGAAACCTTATGTCGGGAAATTTGGCAAAAGCCAAAGACTCATCGCCCAACATTAGGAAACATCCCAGATTACGCAAAATAAGATTCGGTAGAAATGGTAAAAATGCACATGAAAACTAATGCTCGTATTGTGAGCAAGGTTCTAACACGCAATAAAAATACATTTTATGCTTTAAAGGAATTAATAAATAATTCCATACAGGCTAATGCAACTTCTATAAACATAAACCTCATCCCATCTGAAAAGGAGGAGAGCGATTGGCAATATCATAAAATTGAGCGAATCCAAATTATTGATAATGGGCAAGGGGTCCCATATACAAAATTTCCTAAAAGTATATTGGAAATTGCAACAGATAACAAGCCTAACGGATTTGGTGTAGGTAGATTTAGTGGGTTGCAAATAGGAAGTAATATGCGCATTTCAACAGTTGGGTACGAAAAAAGCGAAAACATTTTTACTCGTACAAATGTTGAATTTGATATTTCTCAATTTGAGAAAGACGACTTATCTACTATAGACTTTTATGTAGACCACGAGAAATTGTCGTCTCCAGCTACTTGTGGATATGAAGTAGAAATATTTAATTTGTTTTCAAATAGAGAAAAGTGTTCTCCAAGAAACAAATTGGGAACTGATTTTCTACCTGAAAATTTTAGTTTTAAGTTGTTTCAACATTATCCATTGTATATCTTTGAGGGAAAAGTACAATTTGTGGTAAATGGGAATAAATTAAAGCGTTCTGATTTTGTTAAGAGTACTCCTAAGTTACAAAAGGTGACGTACACTGATCCTTTTGGGAAGGAACATGAAATAAGATTGCAATATTTTAATCTAAAATTAGAAGAAGCAAAAGTTAGGATTTTTGTACAGTGCAATAATGGTGATATTCAATCTACTGCATTGGAGTTAGCATACAATTCAATGTGGTATGCTCCTTCTATGGGTACACAGTATATTCTAATCGAATCAGATTATTTAAGTCAAGATTTTGTTGACAACAGTATACTCGGTGGTCTAAATAATGATTGGCAGGCACTATCACAGTTTCTCAAACGAACAATCGATGAGTTTTTTAAGAAGGATAATAGCAAATTTACTTCTTTTATTAAAAAATTAAAAGAAGACAAGCACTATCCCTTTTCTTCAGAAGAAGCATCATTGGTTCCATTAGCTGCAAGTGTTTTTGAGCAGAGTGCCTTTATATTAGAAGAGGACCTGCATCTTTTGAATCGTAATGACTCAAATCGGGCTCTTATATATCTATTGCTGCGCAAGGTTATAGATGATGGTGATCTTTCATTTATTATAAATCATGTTGTCGGGTTAAGTAAAAAAAGTAGGTGTAGTTTAATTGATTTGTTAGACAAGACAAACCTTGAAGAAATTATAAACTTTTCTTCACGTATAGCAAACAAACTACAAAGTCTAGAATTATTGGAAAAAATAGTTTTAAGTGAGACTGATAAGCATATTGAATTATATAAAAAGGTCGCCAACACAATTTTTAAGAATTCATGGATTTTGGGTGATGAATATTTAAGTTCTATACCAACTCAGCCCCAACAGGGTATTACAAACGTGTTAGAGGGGCTATTCTCGAAGTATATACCTCAAAAAGTCACTAAAAAATATACTGCTATCACAGGCTGTAAGCCATCTGTTAGAAAGCTGATAAGCCAAATTACCTTCAATGAACGGCGATTAGATTATAATAAGAAGGAGCTCTCTGTGGTTATTATTTTTGCACCTGCAATCCAAATAGGTCAACCTGAAACTGTTTGCATTGAGAGCTTTTTATACGAGTTGGGTAATAATAATGAGTATTCGAAAAGTAACACAATGTTTAAAATCTATTTTGTGGCGTCAAAATTAGATGCTTTCGCCCGACAAAAGATAAATGCGTCTACGTCTGAGCATTTTGTGTACCCAAACATGAATTCTGGTAATGATAATATACGTTCATATTTGATGGATTGGGCATCTTTAATAGATTACAATCGTGAAAAGTTGTCTTGTGCTGCAGAAACTTTAAAAATGAATAGAATCGATGTTGAAACTGCTTTCTTACAAGAATATCCAGACTTATTTGAAGGAAAGAACAAAGCTCAACTAAGAGTTATAAAGTAAATTTTAATTAGTATAAGATTTTATCTAAGCAATATGTTCAAAAGTTCTATCTAGTCATAATAGAACTAATAAAAAATATGAGATAAGTATTCAAAAAAAATGATTACTTATTATCCGTAAGAAGAACTGGGTCGGGAGCCCCAGTTCTCTTTGCATTAATCTAATAGTCCATTAAGTCGTCCTTTATAGTGACATATAGATATAAAGCCATTGTAGAGTATTTTGGGAGTATTTACCCCCTCTGTACGTACTCTGACAAGAAGAATAGATATAAAAGAAAAGTATCATAACTACTTGTAGCTATGATACTTACGTTTTTGTTAGGATTTCTCTGTTGGTCTGTTCAGAGTACCTAAAGCGGAGAGAGAGGGATTCGAACCCCCGGTACCTCTCGGTACGACGGTTTTCAAGACCGTTGTAATCGACCACTCTACCATCTCTCCAGAAGGTGTGATTTGTAGTCAACCTGCTTCCTTGTTGAAAGCGAGTGCAAAGTTATGAATAATTATTGAGACTGCAAAATATTTAAAAGAGAAATTTCAGAAGAAATGATTTTCTTCATGATTGAGGTGTATTTCGTGTGCTTTATATTGGATTTTTCATGGCATTCTTATGTGTCTAAAGCAAAGGAGGGGATGTATTCCATGTGCAGTAGGTAGTAATTTCCATGCCATTCGTATGTACCTAAGACAAAGGAAGGCTAGTTATTCCCATGCCATTCTTACATGTCTTAAGCAAAACAAGGGGTGTATGCCATGTGCTCTATATAGGAATTTTCATACTATTCTTACATGTCTCAAGCAAAACAAGGGGTGTATACCATGTGCTCTATATAGGAATTTTCATACTATTCTTACATGTCTCGAGTAAAACAAGGGGTGGATTTCATGTGCTTTATATAGGATTTTCCATGCTATTCTTACGTGCATAAAGCAAAGTGATAACACAAAGACTTTCATAAAGCGAACTTCATAAACACAATTACACCTTAGACAAAAACCATCCTCTACGTGAACTATTCTGAATCATTTTATGATAGATCCTTCTTTCTCTAACGACAAACGATGCTCACAAACACAACATACCGTATGATGATGAACAATCTATAACGTGGGCTATGAGCACAAACACAGGAACAACACACAGCAGATGCCACAGTGAGGAAGAGGCTTCAAAAGGAAAAGAGCTGACCAATAATGGCCAGCTCTTTTGTTAAACAAAAAATGATTGCTATGTCTTTACTATATAAGGTATTGACTTGAAATACTTTCGTTATTAACAACACGCTCGATGGTGTGGGCAAACATATCAGCGACTGATATTTGTTTTACTTTTGAACAGCGATCTGTGTAAGGAATAGAGTCCGTGAAAACGATCTCCTCCAATGCTGAAGCCTCAACACGTTCAGTAGCAGGACCACTCATCACACAGTGTGAGGCGATGGCGCGAACACTCTTTGCGCCAGCCTCTTTCATGATGTCTGCTGCCTTGGTGATGGTACCTGCCGTATCAACCATATCATCAACAATGATGACATTCTTATCTTTCACGTCACCGATGATCTGCATCGTGTCAATAACATTGGCACGTGCACGGGTCTTGTTACACAGAACCAGCGGACAACCCAGATACTTTGCGTATGTATTGGCACGTTTTGAACCACCCACATCAGGACTGGCGATGACGAGATCCTTCAAGTGTAAGCTCTGCACATACGGCAGAAGAACACCACTTGCATAGAGGTGATCAACAGGAACATTGAAGAAACCTTGGATCTGATCAGCATGAAGATCCATCGTCATGAGGCGGTCGATACCTGCTACACTCAGCAAATCAGCCACCAGTTTAGCGCCGATGCTCACACGTGGTTTGTCTTTACGATCCTGACGAGCCCATCCAAAGTAAGGCATTACGGCGATGATGTGCCGTGCAGAAGCACGCTTTGCAGCATCAATCATCAGGAGAAGCTCCATTAGGTTGTCAGAGTTTGGGAAGGTACTCTGCACAAGGAACACGTCTTTACCACGGATACTCTGCTCATAAGAGACTACGAACTCACCATCAGAGAAGCGCGTCATCACAAGATTACCAAGTGGACAGCCAAGGCTGGCACAGATTTTCTCAGCAAGGTATCTCGTCTTTGTTCCGGAGAATACCAAAAAAGAGTTGTTTTCACTCATTTCTTTTAGTTCTTTTTTATTGATAAGGTATGATCTTTATTGCAAATAAATGGCATCACGAAGCAACTCGAAAATCCTGCAATAAGCCGACTTTCCAAGTACTACCTGATGATGAATAAAACGGAATAGGGTACAAATAAAGCGGGGGATAACAACCCTTCGAGACATGGCAACGTGCCCATTTCTCCCCGAAGAACATTCTTTTATCCTTGTCTTCTTCCACAAAAACCGCGGACTTAGTCATAATGACCAGTTTCATGCTTTACTTTATTTGTATTGCAAAGGTAGAGATTATTTCCCAATTCAGCAAATTTTTCCTTATATTTGCACCATGAAAATAAATCCATTAACTTATGCCGAGCTCTCCCGACCAATGTATATACTGGAAGAGCAACGACTCCGAGAAAACCTGAAGCTTATCAGTAACGTAGCGAAAGAGGCTGATGTAGAGATTATTCTGGCGTTCAAGGCGTATGCTTTGTGGCGTACTTTCCCTGTTTTCCGTGAGTTTATCAGTGCCACAACGGCTTCATCACTTTATGAAGCCCGACTTGGATACGAGGAGTTCGGCGCACCCACACATACTTTTTCACCTGGTTATACCGACTATGAGATTGATGACATCGCCCGTTGTTCGTCGCATCTTGTCTTCAATTCGCTCACACAATATGGGCGTTATCACGTCCGTGCACGATTGGAGAACGAGCATCTGAGCATCGGACTGCGTGTCAATCCTGAGTATTCGGAGGTTGAAACACTCATTTATAACCCTTGTGCACCGGGTACAAGGTTTGGTATTTCGAGTGATAAACTACCCACTACGTTGCCAGATGACGTTGATGGCTTCCACATTCACTGTCACTGCGAGAACGGAAGTGATGCTTTCGAGCGCACATTGGAGCATATTGAGGAGAAATTCAGCCCATGGTTCCGTCAACTGAAGTGGATAAACTTCGGTGGAGGACATCTTATGACGCGTAAAGACTATGATGTTCCACGCCTCATCCGCACCCTTAAGGGCTTCCACAAACGTCATCCATGGTTGAAAGTGATACTTGAACCAGGCAGCGCATTCGCTTGGCAGACCGGACCACTTGTCGCTCAGGTGCTCGATATAGTAGAAGATCACGGCATACATACAGCCATTCTCAACGTAAGCTTCAGTTGTCACATGCCCGATTGTCTTGAGATGCCCTACCATCCTACCATCCGTAACGCCCGACTGGCTGATGAAGACGGTGCCGCTCAGGGGCTTCACACCTATCGGCTCGGTGCCAACAGCTGTCTGAGTGGCGACTGGATGGGGTCTTGGACCTTTGATCATGACCTTGAGATTGGAGAGAATATCATCTTCGAAGATATGCTTCATTACACCACAGTGAAGACAACTATGTTCAACGGCATCACCCATCCTTCCATAGCCTTGCTCCATACGGATAACGAACTAGAGATACTTAGGGAATACACCTACGAGGATTACCGTGATAGAATGGACTAATGGCACGCTCTTTGCTATATTTTCATCGAGAAAAACAATAACAAAGGAGAAGAAAATATATGGCATTTATAGACTATTATAAGATATTAGGCGTTGACAAAAACATTCCTCAGAAAGACATTCGGTCGGCTTACAGGAAGCGCGCAAAGCAGTTTCACCCCGACCTTCACCCCAATGACCCTAAGGCAAAGGCAAAGTTCCAGGCGCTAAGTGAGGCTTTCGAGGTGCTTAACGACCCTGAGAAACGAGCAAAATACGACAAATATGGTGAGCAATGGCGCAATGCTGATGCTTACGAACAGGCTGGAGGATTCGGCGGAGGAGCAGCCGGCGGAGGCGGAGGCAGTCCGTTTGAAGGCTTCGACTTCAACAGTTTCGGCGGAGGAGGCGGTGGCTTCAGCAGCTTCTTCCAGGACTTATTCGGTGGCGGAAGGCGTCGTTCACAGGGCTTTAGCACTGGTCAGGCATACGGCAGATCGAACCCTGGGCAGATGGAAGCTACTGTTGGCATCGACATGTACACGGCTCTTCTGGGCGGTGAAGTGGTCATTCAGCTCTCAACAGGTCAGAAACTGAAACTGAAAGTAAAACCTCTGACACAGGGCGGAACGAAGGTTCGCTTGCGTGGAAAGGGTTACGACCGTGGCGATGGTACCTTTGGCGACCTCATCATCACGTATAACGTGAAACTCCCCGATCATCTTTCTGACCATCAGAAGGAACTCCTGGAGCAGATGAGAAGGGAGGGATAAGCCCGTTTATCGTAAACTGATAACGAGCTGTCTGCCTGCCAAAACGGCAAGAAAGCCTAACGCCAATGAGGCGAAAACATACAAGGCGGAGGTGGTAAGACCATCTCCGCCTTTTATTATACCTACATTTTCGTTCATGAACGTAGAGAAAGTGGTGAATCCACCACAGAATCCTGTTGTCAGAAGAAGGCGCACTGCAGGACTGATTCCCCCATTATCGCTTGGCAATGAGGCGAAGATCCCAATCAGAAAACAGCCCAACACGTTCACAACCATCGTCCCTAAAGGGAACGAACCTGCAATGGCAAGCTGCACATACTTTGATATTACCATGCGAAGGCTGCCACCTACGAAACTCCCAACACCTACTAAAAGAATATCTTTAAACATTGTTCTATGATTTTTCCTGTTGTTCTGGACAAGCGGGACAGCTCCCGTCGTCGTCCGACTATACACACTGTTGCGTCCTCTCCTACCCGACTTCTTTCCCCAATCGCGTCAACTGTCATGCCGCACGAAGACGCATCTCAGCTCAAGAAACGGGCTCGATAGCTTACTATGAAATAACCTTACAGTTTTCAAACGCAAATCTCTTCTCCAATCATCTGTTTCCTTTCAAAAACGCCTTGGTAACCTTCTCTTCATCAATCAGTTACAGATAGGCTCGTAAAAGACGTCCTTTTACCCTTCAAAAGGGCGTCTTTTACACGTCAAAAGGGCACCTTTTACATTGCAAAAGGTGCCCTTTTAAGATGCAAAAGGATATGTATTGCCATCCCATCCATGATTTTTCCTTACATTCAAGGCACCCGATCTTAGAACACAAGGTTGAATCCGAACCTTATTCCGTTCTTCGATATGCCCGGCATATGTGTGTATGTGAGGCGTCGAACATAATCAACCTCCAGACATTTGAAGATGTTATGCACCCCCACCACAAGCTCCAGGTAAGGGTCACGGGTCATGATGTTTGTCCCTTCAGGGAACTTATACAGTTCAGGGTCATTGATATTCTTCGGCAAGTAAGGGTTGTTCTTGTCCGTCAAGTGCCCCCACATACCCTTGAAAGCAAAGTATTCACGCCACTTCAGCTTCTTTATCAGTGGCAAACGGTTGAAGAGTTTTCCCTCCAAGTCCCATGCAAGATTGAACTGTGCATAACGGTCGTTGAGGAATTCCAGGCTCTCCATGAGGTTGAAAGTCTCAAGATGCTCAAAGTAAGAGGTGTTCACCGGTGGCGTAATGAGGAACGGGAACGGCACTTTGTTCCATTGTGCACCCGCCTGCAGACGTGTGTCAACATGTCCCCAGCTGCCCAACCAGAAACGTTTATACACTGAAACCTCCGTGAGATTCGTGTTAAAATCACTTCCAAGGAAGTTCTGTATGCCCATAGTGTGGGTTATCTTGAACTCAGGAGCATCGAGATTCACAGCCATTCGTTGCTGTTTCGAGTTGACATAAGACTGTCCCGGACGGTAATCTAGCCCGACAATCAACTCCGTCATGCGCACTTTATCCACCAGAGAGCCATCCATCTTCTCATAGATGAGCTTCCCTGTCGGCACATTACTCTCCGTTCTCAGCTCCACACTGGTAGCCAATCCGTAGTCAGTCTCCCACATGAAGTTCAGCTTCTGTCGGTTGATGAAGGCCATCTTCTCCACTTTCACGGGTCGGAAGGTCATGAAGATGTTGTCTTTATTGTGTACAAGATACTTGTCTGAAGGTGATTCCACATCCTTATTCGACTCAAATGAGAGCGTACGGATAGGGAATTCAATCGGCTGATACTCTGGTTTATTGAACGAATAAGTCACCTTCGCATCGTAATAGCTTCGGTGTGACTTCGTTCCATAGGCATAATAGCCTTCAAAGAACCAGTGTGGATTGAACTTTGCAGTGGTCCTTGCCGATGCACGCAGACGTATCCCATCGACGAAGTTCTTGGAGATAAACGTGTTAACCGGTCCTATGTCCACCTTACTTGGAGTCTTCTCCGATCCTGTTTCGACGAAGTTTTCAATCAAAGCCTTCGATGCAAACATGATCCATTTGAAGTGTTTTGTCTTCGACATGTTCTTGATGAAGGAGTCCATACCAGCCTCACTCTTTGTCAGTTTGGTTGTTCTGTGGTCTGCCCAGAAGTCATTGTCGCGCATCTTAGCAGCTGCATCATACGTGATCTTAGCCTTTCCCTTGAAGAGTTTGTCTGCTATCGGAGCGAAAGAATAGTTGGTAAGCCCCGTTGTTCGTATGACAATGGCATGCTGGAGGAAGTCGGTCACCTTGAGTTCGGCAACCATATTGTCCGTTGTCAATGCCCATTCCCCATTCGGAAGCTTGGTATATTCCTGCTGGAACTTCATGGCATCAACGAAGTTTACACCCGTATTGGCAGGCAACTGCATGTCACATCGCTTCACGTGCAACGAACTATCGTTGAGCACATACAGCTCACCACGGAAACCAAAGTCCTGCTGATTGGCTGGCATAAACTGCAGTCGGATGCACTGATCTTGGTTCACGTAAACCGTATCATCGATATAAAAATGATAGAAAGAGATGGCTGTAGAGCCTATCGGAGAGGGGAATCGTTTCTGAAGTAGGTTAATCTGGTCATCATAAAGGTTGATATCTTTGAAGAGATCCTTCACAACCGTGTTCATCGCTTCGCCCGTTTGAATGAGTTTTGAGATACCTTTCGTTGATTGTCCAAGCACAATGTCCTTCTCATCACGCGGATCTTTGCGGTAAATGTGCTGTGTCAGCGTCTCATCAACAGATATCGGGAGGATGAGTTTATTGTTATACGGACATGTTTCTACCTGATCCAGGAGCCAAGGAGCTTTCTTAAACATGGATCCTTCGAGGTCATCTGGGGTCAGATTGTTGATAGCCATCGTCACCTTCTGGTACTTATCATACTGGTAGAAGTCGTGGTTCTCAAGGTGGGTCTGCTTCTTTGCCGCTATGACACGCCGCATCAGCTCCACCGCGGGATTGTCTTTTCGGGAATACTTATGCCTTCTTTTCGCCTTGACCACCACTCCTTGCAGCTGCTTTGAGTCGGGAACAAGTGAGACGTTCAGCGTCATTGGCGTACTGTCTGTAATCTTTATGCGGCGTGGTTTGTATCCCACTGATGTCACAGTGAGCTGCTCTCCAGCCTGACGGACGATGCTAAAGTGGCCTTCAGCATCCCCTGATGCACCGATTTTCAGCCTTTGATAGAGTGCATTAGCGTACGGAATGCTGTCTCCTGTCTGTGAATCAATGACGTAACACTGCAGCATTGTACTGTCAACTACGGTTGGTTTCGACATTTCTTTCGCTAAAGAATCCATCAACTGCAGTAGAGAATCCTTCTCAATGGCTGCAGTATCTCCCTCAACAGTCATGGAGTCGATCCTCACGGGCAGCGTATCAGCCTTCACAATGACCGAGTCGAGTGGCTGCGCATGAAGAAAGACGGAGGAAAAGAGCAATACCAGACTCACTAATCCTAATGCTCTTCCCCTTCGCCTCTCAGAAAAATTTGAGAGAAATGATATGTTTTGTATCTTTAGTTTCGAATGTATATTCATCTTGTAGTTTAGTTTTAGAATGTGTGGAGGGCTGATATCCTGTCATCCTTTAGTCTATTTCTTCATCAGCCTCATAGCCTCCCATCTCCCTGATGGCATTCTTCAGCATCGTATACTGCTCAAAGAGATTGTTCACAGGCTCCTCTTCACGTGTGTAATCGTGCATCGGACTCTTCAGGAAGAAGCTCAGGAAGCGTTGTATACCGTATCTTCCGGCACGTGCAGCAAGGTCGGACAGCAACGATAAGTCGAGCAATAGCGGTGCTGCAAGGATGGAATCACGACACAGGAAGTTGATTTTTATCTGCATCGGGTAGCCCATCCATCCGAAGATATCAATGTTATCCCATCCTTCTTTGTTGTCATTACGTGGCGGATAGTAATTGATTCGTACCTTATGATAGATGTCTCCGTAGAGATCTGGTTGGTCATCTGCCTTACAGATGGTCTCCAGTGTTGAGAGTTTGCTCACCTCTTTGGTGTGGAAGTTAGCCGGTTCGTCGAGCACTAAGCCGTCTCTATTGCCGAGGATATTGGTTGAGAACCATCCTGCCAAGCCCAGATTACGGGTTTTGATGATAGGTGCAAAGCCCGACTTCACGAGTGTCTGCCCTGTCTTGAAGTCCTTTCCAGCTATCGGCATACGTGTCTTCTCTGCCAATTCCCACATCGCTGGGATGTCAACAGTGGTGTTTGGAGCACCCATAATGAAAGGACATCCTTCCTTCAAGGCGGCATAAGCGTAGCACATAGACGGTGCTATATGTTCCCGATCATCCACCTGCATGGCAGCTTCGAGCATTGCGAGCGTCTTGTGATGGCGTTCATCATAAGGCACATAGATCTCTGTTGATGCTGCCCAGATGACCACTACCCTCTCACATCCGTGTGTTTCTTTGAACTGACGGATGTCTTCCCGCAGCTGTTCCACCATGTCCCAGCGTGTCTTACACTGTTTCACATTGTCGCCATCAAGGCGTTTTGCGTAGTTTTTATCGAACGCTGCCTTCAGAGGTTTGATGCTTTCAAGCTCCTCACGTACGGGTTCTATGTCCTTAGCCTTCAACACTTCGGCATAAACAGTAGCCTGATAGGCGTTCTGTGGATACACATCCCATGTGCCAAAGACAATGTCCTTGAGGTCAGCCAAGGGCACAATGTCTTTGTAATGTAGGTATTTCTTGTCTGATCCGCGCCCAACACGGATCTTATCGTATTGGGTCATGGAGCCAATAGGCTTCGTCAGACCCTTCCTTGTCATCAAAACTCCAGTCATAAAGGTTGTTGCTACGGCACCACAACCAACGACCATGATTCCTAATTTGCCTTCTGCAGGCTTTACGTTCGTATTCTCCATCTTTCGGATTTATGTAGTATCTTATAACGGTTCAAAGGTTATTATATTGCTTTTCAGCCGCTTATTCTTTCTTTTAATTTATCTTTCACAACCAATAATTCGGACAAATCATGGATGATAACGTCTGCTATGCAGTCGGATGGTTCGTCATCTGTCCATCCTTCTCCTTTTATCCATACGGTCTGACAGCCTATGCTGTGTGCCGGAAGGATGTCCTTTGTATAGCTGTCTCCCACAACTACCGCATCACTGGGGCTCACGCCCAACGTCTCTGCAGCCCGTTGGAAGATGTCAGGGTCGGGTTTCCGGACACCAACGACGGCACTCTCGGTCACAGTTTGGAAAAGATTGGACAATCCGAACTCCTTTAATACGACAGACATGTTGCCATAAAAGTTGGTGACTAAACCTAATCTGTGCTGCTGTTTGAGCTGTTGAAGCACATGTTTGTTTGCTTCTATGGTTGTTTTCACCTTATTATATAGGTCTGCCAACAGGCGCGTTTGCATCTTTCTTGCCGTTTCTGCATCCACATTCAACCATCCTTGTGCAGACAGATAATCAAATTCTATCTGCAGTTTTGCCTCTAACATCTGTCGGAAGGTATATTCTTTCTTTATGATGGATTGCTTTCCTAATGTCCTTTCGGCATATACATAGGCTTCACGGAACTGTGCTTCACTAACAGGGATGGCTTGTCTTTCATACCCATGCCACAGCATTTTCCCCCAATGGCAGCCTCCTGTGTCGAGTGTTCCACCAAAGTCGAAGAGGTAAGCCACGCTCTTCTCCCTGTCCGTTGCCCCTTTTTCAGAATTGAAAAGAAGCCTGTTGAGTTCCTCCCGACAGAGTGCTTCGTGCTTCTTATGCATGTAAACGTAAGCCAGATTGAGCAGGGTTACTTCCACAAGGAGGTACACCCACGGACAATTCAGCAGACAAGTGACATAGACAAGGATACCTCTGCAATTGAAAGTCAGCAGATTGGTGAAGGGCATCAAGGGTCTGCTCCCGGCAAGGAAGCGGTCTTTGAGGTCCTGTGGCACCTGTTCAATGCTCCCATATCGGGCTAACAATGCTTTGTGAAAACGTTGGAAGTCGGGCGTGCGATGCTCCTGACTCTTGCAGTAATGCTGGTAATTGAAGTGGAAAGCACGGTCCCAAAAGACGTCTTTCTTCCCTTTCAAGCTTTCCACAATGGCGTGTTCTTTCTCGTAAGAGTCCAACTCCGACCCTGCTCTTCCTTTGAGAAAATAGAGGTGAATCTGCCTGTAATAGTCGCTCAAGGAGCATTGTGGAGAATGGGAAAGGAAGCCTGCCAGGGCTGCTAATGCCAGTCCCCACAGTCCCCAGGACATCGATGTACCGGGTATGGGTTGGTGCCATATACGCAGAACGATGGCAAGATAGATGGCAACGAACCACACATCACCGGCGAAACCATCCAGACAACGTCCCTTCATGGAGCGTTGATTGGTGAGTCGGGCAAGCTGTCCGTCGGTGGAATCACAGAAGTTTGCCAGCATCAGGAGGATGATACCTATTATATTATGTAGGGTATCGGTGAAGTAAAACATCACTCCTGCCCCCACACCAAGGAAGATGGAGAGTATCGTTACGGCATTCGGAGTGACACCAAGGCGGCGCCATAACAGGGCAAAAGCCAGTCCGATGGGACGTGTGAAGTACACATCCAACCACTCTTCCGTATCTTCCGACTTGAAAGAGGCATGGAGAAGGGTGCGGAAAGAGGAGAGGGAGTCTACCTTATAGTCACTTCCTGTCTCGCTCTTCTCCTCTCTCTGCGTGGAGAGGGGAGTGAGATGCTCTGTTGATGATGGTTTATTTGTATCTTTTGTCATTGTCTTACTCGGCGTATGCCCTTATGTTTTAAGGGTTGAAGATGTGTCTTTTATCCTCCATAGGGTTTTGTTTTGGGGATGGAGAGCTATATAAATTGCCTTTAACAGATGGGGTTACGAGTAGTCTGCAGCCGCCTTCCGTTCTCCTATCCGTACATCCTTTCTTCTTAAAAGGACTTGGGACGGCTTTTCCTTATACCGTCCTCTCCCAAGCACATCACCATCTCTTCCCTACATCTTGAGAAGCTGGGCCAGTCGTTAAAGTCGATGATGACATACGTGCCATTGCTCTTGACGATGGCATCACCCCCATAAACGGGCGTTTGAAGCAGACGGGAGAGGTGTTCAGCGTCCTGCTTTAACCGTTCCATGGAGAAGGGATAATGCTGTGCTGTGCCGTTGAGGGCTTCGTCACCGAACTTCGTTTCGCCGTCGTCCGTAGGATAATAACGACGGAAAAAGTCGGCTCCTTCCACACCATAGAACTTCACAAGGTCGCCTGTCACATGTGCCTGGACGACGATATCGGTAACACCTCGCTGCCGAAGGTCGGTCTTTGCCTGTGCTAATGCTTCTTCATCCTTGCAGAAACGAACATCCTCCTTACTCTGTGCAGCACCGTCGCCACGTTTCACCCAGTAGCCATCGGCTCCCGCATCGGGTGGAAGTGGGAGATGATGCATCTGCATCACCTTATTTATATTGCTCCTTTGGCAGGCTCTGACACCTGCTGTGGGGTTGATAACCGTCACACCAGCAGCCTCAAGGGTTGACAACCAGCTTAACGCTGCCTCACTGCGTGCCATGGAATAGACCGTCTTTATCGATGCAGGAAGCTGATAACCTGCCGTTATCTCTTCCTCACTGACAATCGGTGCACCACCTAACTGTCGGCTCAATGCCTGCAGAACGGCTAAGTCTTTGTCCACGGAATGGGGCGAAAAGCACCGTGCGCGTTGTATCAACAGGCACCGACAGCACCGTGATTCAGCCTTTCGGATGTCGGAGGCATGGTCAATGTCGAACACATGGGTGAGCGGATAGGCTTCAACCTGCAGCCCTTCTGCCACCAAAGCACGCTGGAAATTGCGCATGCGGCGCTCTCCCCGTGCTATACAAGCATCCAGAACGGCGAGCGTACGGGGTGTTAACCCGTAGATGCCGGCTGAGATGTACCGACTGTCCGCCTGTGGTGTGTCGTAATATCCCGTGACTTTCATCTGCTCGTCAACGCCCACATAGAGGGGTTTCTCGTCGTCAATGTAATCCGTTACACCCATCAGTGCATCCATCCCCTCGGCTGTCTTGCCACTGAACGTGCGGACGTAACGGGCAAATTCATGCTCATCAAAGATGGTGTCAACGGTGGTCAGCACAAAGGGTTCGTCCCGAAGATACTGGCTTAACACGTGGAAACTGTGCATGGAACTGGGTGTCGACTGAATGACGAAACGCAGGGGCACGGGCTGACCTGATAGTCCTTCGTTCTGAATGTCCACCAGATGGCGTGCCACATCGGTCATGTGCTCGTTGCAGATGACGACAATCTCCGTGGCATGGTTTGCCAGGAAGATGCGCAACAGACGGTCGATGAGACACTCACCGCCCACCTTCACCAATGGTTTCGGGGCTTCCACACCCTCCGCACGCAGGCGTGAACCGTCGCCTGCAGCTATGATTGCGAACTTCACTTGCCTTTCTCTTACGTTTAATGTGTTCTATAATCCAGATGCAAAGATAGGAAAATATTGGGAATAAACAGTATTTATGAGTTATTTGCTGTCGCTGGTCTGCTGAACAATCTATTACGTTTGCCGTTTCGTCTACTGCTTTTGCTTGCCGCTCTCTGCCTGCTATAAAACCAGCATTGACCACCGTCCGCCAGACGCAGGAGAACAGTAAATGTAAAAAGAATTGGTAGTAGGGTTTTCAATAGGTGCTCTTTTGCATTGTAAAAGACGCCCTTTTGCATTGTAAAACATGCCCTTTTACACGGTAAAAGATGCCCTTTTGAAGTGCAAAAGATGCCCTTTTACAAGCCTCTTTGTAACCCTTTGTATCTGAATAGGTTACAAAGGCGGTTTTCAACGGTTTCGGTTCATTTTGCAGACATGAGTCTTTCACATTTTGTAAGATTATTGTCAAATCTGCACAAATTCCTTCTTCGTGAGCATAGAAACCTACAAATATCAGACCATTGTATAGGTATTTTTTTACTATTTAACAAAAAAATTTGTTTGTTTGTATAATTTTCATTACCTTTGCACCCGCATTCGGGATTATAGTACGGTTTCATCGGTGAGATGGACCGCCTATTTTTAATGTGCATTCTTTACACAAGCCACTGTAAACATTGCACCATTAACCTAAAAGAACGATTCCCAAAATAAAAAAAAACAAATATTAAAATCCACAAGAAATGATGAAAAAAGATTATGTAAAGCCTGTATCAGAGGTATTAAGTCTCTATACAGAGGAGCTCATGGAGGGAGGTTTCCATGCTGCAAGTAACCTACATGGAACTATTGAGTCTGGTGAAGACGCAGACGATCCTGAGGAATCTAACCCAACAGCTTTCTAAGATTAAAAGACTATTTTTAAACGTTATGGGATAAAAAGATATCCCAGCACATAATTAAGTATTAAGAAAACAAATGAAGAAATTACTTTATTCATGTATTGCTTTCTGTACATTGGTACTCGCAGGTTGTGCTGACCAAGATGTTGCAGAGACAAATGCGACTAATAACGATGGACCTGGTGTAAAGGTTTCTATGACTATGGAGGGTGAAATGCAGAGCGATGCTGCTGCAGCAACACCTAACAGTCGTGCTATTGGCTATGAAGTAGAGGACAACGATGGTTTCCCAACCGCTAAAGGTCTTTACAATGGTGTTGGAGCAAGTGCACAAGAGCTTGCTACAGGTACAAAAGTTCCTGTTGTGCTTATATTCAAAAGTGATGCCTCAGGGCAGCCTGTAACAAAGGTGAAGACAATGTGGACTTATACACAGGGTGGTAAGTTGACATTGGAACCAAGTGAGACTTTCGAGATGAAAAGCGGTACTAACCTTAGCCAAGGTACATGGTATGTATGTGGTATCTTAGGTGGTGACTTGGACAACACCAACAGCAACGTTAAGTTCGATGGCTTCGTTGATGGTTATACACCAAAAGATAACTCTGGCAACAAGACAACATTTGGTGCAGACATTCCTTATATCTTTGGTTGGCGTAAGTTGGAAACGAACCAAGCAAAGAAAACCATCAAGACTAACCACGCTGTTAAGTTCAAGCAGTTTGGTTCTATCGTACGTTTGAAGGTTACTAACAATACTGGTTTCGGCATCAAATATGATGGTGTTCGTATCATCACAAGTAACATTCTCGTTGGTCAGTTCGACCTAAGCTCATTTGATAATGTCGCAACTTCAGACCTTGCTGATACACAAGATGGCGTCCTCAATGATGCAACATCAAATGATTATAAAAAGGTATTCAAGGCATTTAATTTCACTCAGCGTGCTACTACTGATGCTAAGATAACAAGCTTGGCTTCAACAAATAAGTTTAGCATGCACAATGACCTTAGCTATTACGATTATAAGTTTAATGACTTCGTAACACTTGCAAATGGTAGTTCTGCTACAGGTTATGTATATGTATGGATGGCTCCTAAGCAGCAGACTGTGAATATATACAATAAACAAGAAGGAGTTGGTAGTCCTGTTGAGACAAAACAAATCTCTAAAACACAGTTCATGTTGATGGCAATACCTACAGAGACAAGTGCAGGAAACAAGGTTGTACCAACATCTATCAATATGATACCAGCTTATGGTACACGTGCTGACTATGTGTCAGGTAGAAACTATCCAGCTAAGGGCAGTGTTGTATACAACTTCCCTCCATTGAGCTATATTGCTAAGCATAGCAACTTTGGTACAGAAGCAGAACTGTCAAATGCCGCTACCCAAGATGCTGCACATACAGAGACATATTCATACAGTGAGATAGAGAGTAACGTTAATAACTCTGCAAAGGTTCCTGCTGGTTATATGTTTGCACACCATGAATATTGGCGTAGTATTCTTCCACAGTTCTATGGATTCTCTGGATTCCGTAATAATGGAACTACATATAACTGCTCTATGGGTATAGTATCACCAGCAAGACTACCAGGTTGGAATGAAACGAAACTTGTTTTCCATTCTTACTCTAAGGGTGTAAGAGATAGCCAAGGAAATCTAATAGCTTATATGATTGGTTTGTCAAAGCAACCAGACTATATAAGCAGCACTGTTGAAGGACAAGCTTACCAAGGTTATGCCAAGAATCCTTTAACAAGAGCAAGTTCTGGTGCTTTCGAATCAGCACCATGGATTGATAAGAATGACTATCGTTATGTTATGCGCTGGGAAGACAAGAATGGTAATGCAATTCTTAAACAGCGTTATCTTGGTCCACGCTTTGTACTTGATATGGACGATATAGCAAATGAAGACTTCTGGGCAGCACCAATTACTGGTACATATCCAAATGATGTAGAACGTATTGTTCCTTATACAGGTATATATGATGTTGCAGCAACTCTAGATCCCTCAAAACCTGCTGGTTCAAAAGAAGGACAAACATGGTGGTACTTTAATACTAACACTGTTGGTAAGTGTGCACAATATTGGACACCAGATGATGCACCAGTTGGTGGACGTTATGCAACTCAAGCTCCTAGTGGTGGTGCAATGCAAGATAATGCCCACCAAGCACCAAAGTTGTCTGTAACATTTAGATATTCAGTTGTTGCCGATGATGTAAGTGGATTCTTCAACTGTTATCTTTACACACGTACGCCATTAGAACAGGATCATAAGAAGTCTTATGTAAATGACTCACGATTTGTTGAAGGTCTCATTATGAAGGCTCCTGTTCGTTTATGGAAGACAACTCCATACGCTGATTAATAAATTAATAAGCCAACATTAGAATCTTCTATATAAGATTAGTATCTGTAATTGCTCGAAAGGGCATTACAGATACTTTTTTTATTGTCATATAATTAGCTAAGAGAGCTATAGGAAGAAAGAAAATATATTTCTTTTTTCTTGAAAAATATTTGGAGTTATCAATTCAGTTGCTTATCTTTGCAACCGTTAACGGACGAAAGAATTTAGACAAAACCACTTCCTCATTGGATAAAATCATAATAAATGAGGATAAAACTAAATCCAAATTTAAAAGAACAAGCCTGCAATAAACAAAGAAAATATACAACTTATAGCTGTATTAACAGCGTTATTACTATGACATATTAATACAAACTTGGGGCAAAAACATATGGCTTAGTCACTTATAGGTAAAAGAAAGGATAACAAGATTCGACCCAACACAGCACAAAGCTAAGATATAATGTTGGGCGCTAACAGCTAGTCCTGATTCCACGTGAGTGGAGTCAGGATCTTCTTTTTTATGAAAAGGCAACCCAACAACCATTGTTCTTATCGCTAACAGCGCACGTCCTCAATCTTTTTTCCTGACAAAAAGCACGACAGGCTGCGTGCTTCTTCATCGGGTTCAGCGCCAATGGTTCTGCACTTTGCCATTTGCCGCATTATCCTCTCATACACTTAATTATCAAAGTTGCTGTCACTTCTGTCACGGAAGAAGCACAGATAACGAACTGAATATAAACTATCTAACGCCAAATGTTAAAATGACAGCAACTAAAATGAAAACTATATTAGGGGAAAAGTAGCCCTTCTTTTCCGCTTCCTATCAGTAGATGAAAATGGAATTGACGTGTTTACAAGGAGACAAGGAAAAGCGTTATCACCTAAAAATAATGGTATGAACCTTACGAATCCTACCCACTCTCTCCTCAACTTTTTATCAAAAAAGTTTGGAAGTTTAGGTTTTAGTATATACTTTTGCACCACATCTGAAGCAGGACACTGCATGCAGATATACCAAAGAAAGCAATTTGAAAGGAAAAGATATATATGAAGCGACAAGGACAAACACTATCGTTGAAGAATCTAACAAAAAGTAACGTTTGGGACATTCAGGAAAACGATGTCTTCCGCCTATGGGCACAAGCCGAACGTGACGCAGATTTGAGGGATAACGAGCGTCATTACATAGACGTTATTAAAAGTGCTTTCACCATAGAGGAGGTGAAAGTGAACAGACCCGAGGTCATAAAGAAGTATGAAGCACGTGGTTGCCAGGTGGGTGAGATACGTCTGGATGAGGGCACAAAGGTGAAATGGGCATTGAAGAAGAAGCCTATCCTACGTGTGACCGACCTTACATGGGAGAACATTCATCACGTCTCAGCACATAAACTCATTGAAGTTCTGGAACGTAACTTCGGTGGTGGATGGGAAAGTCTGCCACAGAGTGTGCAGGACATTATCCTCAGTGGGTTCGACGTAAGTACCACTACCCTACCTACAGCACGACTGAAGAAGCCAGGTGGGTTGTATGATAAGAAGGTGGCTGACGGCTATGAGGTGCTCGAGATATCAAAAGGAGCATGGACCGAGGCTATCTTTGCCAAGGAGAAACCAATGGATGTAGTGACTCGTACGAAGTTCCCAACACCTGAAGAGCTATCGAAAGAAGATGATCTTCTTGATGATGACGATGAGGATCTGCCAGAGGATGAGGACGAGAAGAAGCGTAATGACGAAGATGACGAGGACTTTGACGAGGACGAACTGACCGAGGAGAGTTATCGTACTACCTTCGATACCAACCCAGAAGAGCTGGACATACAAGCTGATGAGGTTGGTGATGATGATGACTTCTAATCTTTTAGCAAATAAAAATAAAGAGGAGTACCCACCAGGATACTCCTCTTTATTTATTAAAGTGATTTAAATTAGTTCTTCTTCGCCTTACGGGCAAGTGCCTCACGACGAGCTTTTTGAATCTGAAGGAAACGAGCATCGACAGTGCTATCGTATTCCTTGTTCATTGTGATTAGTCTATCCATACAATAATCTTGTTACCTTAAATACCTAAACGATTGCAAAGATACGAGGTTTCGTGCATAAAAGCCGTAGAAATATACCCTGAAAATATAAGCTTATACGATTTTATTGATGCATATCAACGGGTTTGACGCACGTCAAAAAGATGCATAAAACAAGAGATAACCTACTGATTTTCTTGCAAATAAGGTACTTTGGTAGTAACTTTGCACCTGTAAAATTAGGGTAAAAAGATTAATAACCGCAGAACCAAAGGGGTTCCGCACAAAGAAGAAAGGAAAAGATTATGTTAACATTAGGTATTGTAACCATTGTTGCAGCAACTCTTGCAGAGGCTTTAATCATTGCTAAGCAGATTGATTTGGGCGAATAGAGTTGTCTAAAACAAAAGAAAATTCAACAAGAAAGCTACTTGAATCGTTCTTCAGTAGCTTACAAATAAAAAGAAATAAGCCGTTACATCGCAAGATGTAGCGGCTTTTCTTTATCTCATTCCCTTATGTATATCATTGAAAAACACGTCCTTATGTCATTCTGTCTTCCAAGAATCCAACCTTATGTCCTTATATATGTCATTAAGAAATATGTCCTTATGGCATTCTGTCTTTAAAGAATCTAACCTTATGTCTTTATGTATGTCATTAAGAAATATGTCCTTATGTCATTCTGTCTTCAAAGATTCCAACCTTATGTCCTTATATATGTCATTAAGAAACATGTCCTTTTGTCATTCTGTCTTCAAAGAATCCAACCTTATGTCCTTATATATGTCATTAAGAAATATGTCTTTATGTCATTCTGTCTTTAAAATATGGCATTAAGAAATACGTCCTTTTGTCATTCTGTCTATAGAAGATCAAGGTCCTTCAACGCTCTTTTCGCTACTGTCTCAAGCTCTTCACCAAGTTCACAGAAGCTCAACACACAGTTATATGCAGCATGTTTCAGCGGCAGGTTATCCCCTTGCAGCGTCACATGAGCCTGATCAAGGAACTCATTGATGCCTCGTTCGTTAGGTTCAAGACCCTGAGCAAACAGTCGAGCAAGCAACTGATAGCCACAAAGCTGATACATATCCTTATCCGAAGCAATCCACTGATATGCCAGAGAGGGTGCAAAACGGAGGTGTTGCAACAGATGGAAAGCCAGCAGTTCAGCCATCTCCTGCGTCCGAACACGCTCCATCCACACATCAACCAGGTCGTTATCCATCCGTTCAGCAGGCATAATCAGCGTTGCCAACACCTGACATTCACGTATATCTTCCTTCCAAAGTTCAATGGCAAGGTCGTAATCTTTCCCGTATTCTACTGCCATCTGCTGCAGTTCGGGTACGGGAACACCCCAGTTTATCTTATATTCAACACCCTTCTGTCGCATGGAATGGGATGCCACACCATTCATTAACAGGCGGAAAGACTGCTTTATCTCCTTGAGTTTCTCGTGTGTCTCTTCTGTCATATTGCTTGTTTTTAATGTCGTTTAATGGTTCATTCCTCAACGCTTATATATATAATAAGGTGGGAAAGGACTACAAAAGTACGTTATTTTTTTGATTATTCATGGTTTTAGAACCGTAAAAAGCAGTGCACACAGGGGCAGAAAGATTGGAAACAGATACACAAAAATACTTCCGTTTGCAAGCGGAATCACTTGACAATATAAACTATTTTACTTAACTTTGCGCTTTCATGCTATCATCACCATGCACGATACTTACGAAAACATGAACAAACCGTAAGCTTTCAAAGCACAAAAGCCATCAAAAATATGAAGATAATACTGGAGATTTTCCTAATAGCAAGTGCACTGTTTCTATATGGGTGCATCGCTTATGTAGTGTTTTTCTTCGCGAAAAACATATATCTGGCTATCAAAAATAAGAAAGATTTGGAGTTAAAACCCTTCATCCTGCGCATGGCAGTAGGTGCTATGCTGGGTGGACTGTTCGTTTATGGCGTGTGTAATCAACTCAGAATCAGTACGATCATGGGGCTGTTGAGAGACATCAGCACCCAGTTCTAAGAACATTTCAACAAACAAAGAGAGCGCGATAGGATTCCTATCGCGCTCTTTACTTATTTTTATTGACTTGAAAAGTCTTGTTCTATGCTTGACTTTTGGTTCGCGCCTCACGGCGTTCCCCAATCATCTTGCATCATTGTTATCCTTAAAACCAATCTTACTTATTACCTTAACTAAACCTATTTAATGTTATCTGAACAATCTCTTTTGTTCTACCTTAAACTTAATAACTAAAAACCTAAATCTATTACTACTAACCTAAACAATCTTTTTATTTGTCTTTTGACGATGCAAAGGTACAACTGTTTGCGCACACAACAAAACTTTTACGCATAAAAAATCAGTTATTTAGCATTTTTTGATATGTATCAATACTCTTAAACACAACGTTTTCGGTTCTCAATGGGGTAACTATAACCCACTTTATAGCAGGAGAATGCCCTGCAGCAAGGGATTTTCAAACGTTTAAGACCTCATGAAAACAGATGCGAAAGGATGAATGGACAAGATACGTAACAGACTTATTCACGCTTTGATAGACAAGGAAAACACATAGGGTCATCGCCACTTGCTGGCATCATCATGCACTTTCTATCTCTCACCAGAGCAACAAACACATACGTCCCACCATGCGCTGACAAGAGAATATACGAAGGAAAACAACGTCTTTCTCTATGGTTTACTAACTGAGAAATAGTATTACAAAAAAGAAGAGGTAGTAAAAGCGAAATAAGGAGATATCACATGAAAATCGTCTTTGTAACCAATTCAAACACAAAGGGTTACAAAGAGGCTTGTAAAAGGGCATGTTTTACAGTTCAAAAGGGCACCTTTTACCATGCAAAAGGGCATGTTTTACACCGTAAAAGGGCGTCTTTTACAATGCAAAAGGGCGTAGATTGAAAAGCGAATGGGAAATAAATTGACAACGAAACGTCTTTTAATAGAATCTGATCTCTGTGATAATCATTGATCCAACGGCTGCATTGAGCTTCTTGATGAGCTCCGTCTGCATCATACTAAGGTCGGCACGCAAGGCAGGATTGATGATTTTCACGAATAAAGTCTGGTTTCTTATGAACTTCTCCTGCGTATATCGTGCCACAGTCTGCCCTGCCACAGTGTCCCAAGCATCAACCAATCGCTTCTGGAGGAGCGGCGTTTCCAATCCCTCCTGTCGCAGAAAGCTGTTGAGAACAGCATCCAAAGGTTGCACTTTCCGCCTAAACATGCTTGTCCTCCCGCTCGTTTATCTCGCCATTCTCAACTGAGAAGAGCTTATAACTGAACCCACTGCCCTGCAGAATCTTATCTAAATGGTCACGATTGGTGTCGGTTATGAAGATCTGACCAAAGTCATCGCCCGACACAAGACGTACGATCTGCTCCACTCTACTACAGTCTAACTTGTCAAAGATATCATCCAAGAGCAGCAAAGGGGTATTATTACCTGCCGTACGACGCAGAAAATCAAACTGAGCGAGCTTCAATGCCAGCACATATGTCTTGTTCTGACCCTGACTTCCCTCTCTTTTCATTGGGTAACCACCCAGTTTCATCACCAAATCGTCCTTGTGAATGCCATGAAGAGAGTAGCCCATGATACGGTCTTTGGCACGATCCCGCTGGATAACATCCAACAACGGACCACGCTGACAGTGTGAAACATACTCTAATGTCACCTGTTCACGGTCGCCAGAGATGGTCTGATAGATACGCTGAAACACTGGTGTGAGTTCTTCAACAAAGGCTGCGCGCTTCTGATAGAGTGTCTCTCCATGTTCAGCCATCTGCATTTCAAGCAGTTCCAACAGTGTCCCGTCGGGTTCATCCTCCTGTTTCAGCATACTGTTACGCTGCTGTAACGCCTTGTTATAGCGTGTCAGCGCATCCATATATAGGTTATCATACTGCGAGATGACCACGTCCATCAGTCTTCTTCGCTCCTCACTGCCCCCTTCAATGAGGGTTGCATCGGCTGGAGAGACGAAGATCAACGGTACAAGACCAATGTGTTGAGAGAGTCGTTTATACTCTTTCTTGTTCCGTTTGAAATGCTTTTTCGTACCACGTTTCATCCCACAGTACACCTGTTCCTTCTCTCCTGCATCCGAAACATAGTCTCCCTCCAACACAAAATAGTCGGCATCATGGCGCATAACCTCAGAATCCTTTGGGTTGAAAGCACTCCTACAGAACGAGAGATAGTACACTGCATCCAGCAGATTCGTCTTTCCTTCACCATTATGACCGATAAAACAATTCAACTTAGCCGACAAATCAAGCGTTGCCGTCTGTATATTCTTATAATTAATGATGGAGAGTTTCTTTAATTGCATAGTTGCAAAGATACCCCTTTTCCCTCCAATAAAAGAAAAAAGTCGTTGATAAATTTCAATATGTGCGACTTTTTGATTAATTTTGTCGCGCTATTAAGCACACCTTATATTATAGAATAGAATAAAAAACATCATAATCAAAATGGCAAACAAAAAAGAACAGGGTACATACGAAGAGACCCTTAACAATTCTGAAGCCGTCTTCTTGAAGTACAAGAAGCAAATCTTTATCGCAGTGGCTGCCGTCATCATCGTCATTGCAGGTGTGATTCTTTATAAGAATTACGTATCAGCTCCACGTGAAGCTGAGGCAAGTACGGAGCTGGCAAAGAGCCAAATGCTCTTCAATGCACAGCAGTATGACCAGGCATTGCCAGGTTTCCAGAAGGTACAAAGCGACTATAGCAGTACTGATGCAGGCAACCTTGCCAACCTTTACATAGCACTCTGCTATGCACATCAGGCTAAACCAAACTGGGCAAAGGCTTTGGAATATGCTGAGAAGTTCAATACTTCAGATGATGAAATGATTAGTCCTGCTTCACAGATGGCACTCGGTGACATCTATGCTAACAATAATCAGAATGACAAAGCAGTTGATTGTTTCAAGAAAGCAGCCGACATGGCAAACAAAGAAGCAGCTGATAACATCAACTTAAGCATTGCTCCTTTGGCATTAAAGAAGGCTGGTATCCTCCTCGAAAGCGAAGGAAAGAAGGCTGAAGCACTTGAGATTTACAAGAATATCAAGAAGACTTACGTCAATGCTCCTATCTATCAGGAGATTGATAAGTACATAGAACGCGCTTCAAACTAATCCTTTATGGCTACAGAGCTTCATCATTTATCCGACTACGATGAGCAAAGCGTTCCGGATGCAAGCAACATGTGCTTCGGAATTGTCGTGGCTGAATGGAACCCAGAGGTAACAGGTGCACTGCTCGATGGCGCTGTTAAGACACTGGAAAAGCATGGTGCCATCCCTGAAAACATCCATATCAAAACCGTTCCGGGCAGCTTTGAGCTCGTATATGGTGCACAACAGATGACAAAGAACGATGGTTTCGATGCCATTATCATACTTGGAAGTGTCATTCGGGGCGAGACTCCACACTTCGACTACATCTGTCAGGGCGTGACTTATGGTATTGCGCACCTCAATGCCACACAGAATATCCCCGTTATATACGGTCTTCTCACCACCAATGACCTGCAACAGGCGAAAGATAGGTGCGGTGGCAGACTCGGAAACAAGGGAGATGAATGTGCTATTGACGCTATTAAGATGGCGAAATTCTAAGCATTTGATTCATTTATAACGCATAAACAAAAGGCAGCAGAACACGGAATAACATCCGTTCTGCTGCCTTTTTTGTGCCGATTGGGTAAGTCTTATATCCCGTAATGCCCTGAAAAGCTATTGAATACCACTAAGAAAATAAAGCAACCAATATCACATTAAGGTTATCGAGGGTGACGATGGGAATTGAATACCACTAAGAAAATAAAGCAACCAATATCCTTTAAGAATGCTCATTCACCATGAATATTACAGCATCATTAACCTTCCACAACTGTATTTGCCAACTCTCATTTCAAATTAAAGGTCAAATGAACAACCCTTACTTTATATTTCATGATCCCAAAGTGATATCATTCACAACCCAATCAGCACCATCCAACCCTTAAAAAGACTACAACACCCGTTCTGGATGCTTCAATTCATCAATCAACAAGTCTACTTCCGTACGTGGATTATGCTTATCGAAATCTGTTCGTTGGGCATATCTCCCTCGAATCTGGCGTGCCCACGCACAAGCTTGCTCCTCATTTCCATACTCTTTTAGATGCTTTAAAATGTCAGTAGAAGCCTTATCATATTTGTAAGTCCGCTTTTCTGAAGCCTTCCTTACAACCGATTCTATCATACTGATATACTTCTTGCGTTCCACACCAGTACTAATATTCTGAAAATGTAGGCAGTACCAGAGTTCAAAAGATTCATTGCTCCAAGCACATTTCATACCTTCTTTCTTTGCATCTCGAATCGCTTTAGTGAAGTCTTTGAACTCATCTTTATCAAAGACAAGCCATATTCTGTCGAATTTCACTTGCCGTCTAGACTCCAATTCATCCCGCATCTTCACAGCTTCAGCCACCAATTGGCACGTACCTCGTCCACATCCTTTGATAACAGAGCCTACTGTTTTGACTTCCGACCATCGGTCTTTGATGAAAGATCTAAAGTAATTCGGCTCTGTATCAGTCCCTTCACATACTATCAAGAAGCGAGCATAGACGGCTCTGTCACCTTGTTTTCGCCCTCTACTAACCAGCGGTTTACGGTTTTTCATCATCTTTCTCATGGTTATTCAAAGCTATTTTATCGGATGAAAGGGATTGCTCCGTAACGCCCATTGATGTAATCATTCTCGATATCACGGTCGTTTCGCACCTTGAAATCAAGCAAAGAATAAAGGTCACTCGCCTCCGTTGCATCCTTTTCAGTAAACCAAATCTGGTCCCTACGCAGATACTTCGTATCGAGTAAGTGCGTATCATGCGTTGTGAAGACAAGCTGTGCACCATGCGGATTGGTCTCCTTATCCATAAACAAACGCACAATTGCACGCGTCAACATAGGATGAAGCTTAGCATCCAGTTCATCAACAAAGAGCACATTACCACCCATCAACGTCTTAAAGATAGGTCCCGACAGTTTGATTATCTTGTTTGTTCCGTTCGATTCCTTATCGTTTGCACGGAAAGTTGTCTGACCAATAACAGACCCATCAGCACCGTAAACATGGTGTGTAGTTACCACTTCCATCACCTTATAATCACCAACTGGCTCTTGAACCATAAACGGGAAACCCGACAACTGCTCCGTTATCTCTTCCGGAACCTCTCTTTCCTTCACCTCAATATTGGTAAATCCCAAATCAAGCTTCTTGAAAAGCTTCACCGCATCATCACGACCCTTAAGGTGTTCCTCCAACATCTTGAGCGTAACATGCCCATATCCATCCTCGTCAAGTCCCGAGATGACATTACAGCACTTCACGTTCTTGATGAGCTTTTGCGATGTCTGACCGTTCAATTGTGCCACAAGTGAAAGGAAAAGTCTGTTTCCTGTCGTTGCAGACTCCTTGCCCTTCCCTTCAGGAAAGTAAGTAGCAGAGATGGAAAAGTCCTGCTTTTCCCTGCGGAAAAGATAGTGTTCCTTGGCTCCTGGTGCTATCTTACGTTCAAAAAGCCACTCCCCTTCAATCGTTTTGCGCGTATATTCAAATCCATATCTATAGACAGTATCCTCCAAAAGCAACTGAATTTCAAAGGTTGTAGGTGCTTCTGCCGACTTTTCATCAAGCAAGAACGGCTCATAAGCAATGCTTTCGTCTGGATTTAGCCGTACATTATTATTAAGAACACGCTTAAACGTCCCGAAAGCCTTGATGACATTGGTCTTCCCACTGGAGTTTGCTCCATAGAGAACGGCTACTGGAAGGAGGCGGAAGCCACCTCTTTCGATAATGGAATCAGAATGTTCCTTGATCTGTCCTGCTTCCATCCGAAGGCTCTTTGTGTCCCTAAAGGAACAGTAATTACCAAAACTGAAATTGATAAGCATAGTATTTTCCTTTCTGTTTTATCTGCCACAAAGGTATGAATTATTTTTGGTTTTATCTCATTTTGCGAGATTTTTTCTCAAAATTTCCATCATTTTACTATTTATTTTACACTTATCTGTATTTTAAGGGGTAATCATATGGGTGCTGGAGGACGTGTATTTGTCTGACGAGCCCAAACGACTTGCCCGAGTAGGAAGCTCCTTCATGATTCCTTTGTCAGCCCTTCTCAGACATGGGACACAAGCATTCAATTGTAAAAGAGATTCATATTAGAAAATAAAAGGGCGTCTTTTGCATTGTAAAAGATGCCCTTTTACGTTGCAAAACATGCCCTTTTACACATCAAAAGGTGCCCTTTTGCAACGCAAAAGAGCACCTTTTAGAATGCAACTAATCCTTGAAAAGGAAGAAAAATCGAAGTTGGTGTAAACTGACTGATAATGAGGAAGAAACGAAACGATTTGCGTAGAAGTGCTCTTTTCAAAAAGGGCAGGAATATGCAGATTTAGGCAGAAGTTCAGTTACCAAAGCATTACCTGATTTTGAGATAGGTAACGATGAAGTAATGTTCGGTAACTGAATTATTTTCGCTCGTGTGGCTGTTGCTGCGGTCGGCAGTTTTCTGCATAAGTGAGGAACGCTTTAATTCGGGTAACTTTGCCCATAAAAATTAAAGCGTATGAAACAAGAGAAAATGAAGGTGTTGCTCTACCTCAAAAAGAGCGGTCTTGACAAGTCGGGCAAGGCTCCCATCATGGGGCGTATTACACTTGGAAGGAGTATTGCACAGTTCAGTTGTAAACTCTCCTGCAACCCCGACTTGTGGAATCCACGAGAGAGCAGAATGGATGGTAAGAGTCGTGAGGCGGTGGAGATAAACGGTAAATTGGAAAATCTGCTGTTGTCTGTTCAGTCGGCTTATCAATCTCTGCTATCCAAAGGTTGCCTATTTGATGCAGCCGATGTGAAAGAGCTGTTCCAAGGGAGCGTACAGACACGATGCATGCTCATTGAAAGGCTGGATATGCTCATTAAGGAGAAGGAAAGCCATGTTGGTATAGACATCAAGGAAGGAGCCATACACGGCTATCACTCTACCCGAATTCATTTGCAGAAGTTTATTCAACGGAAATACAAGGTGACAGACTTGGCTTTCTCACAGCTCACAGAGAACTTTATCTATGAGTTTGGGCAGTATTTCTTAGGTGAGTGCGGTTTTCAAGAAAGCACATTCTATAATGCAGCCACGCATTTGAAGACGGTATGCAGGTTGGCTTACCGTGAGGGATTGGCTGATGTACTTCTATTTGACAAAGCCAAAATTAGCAAGGGCGACAAGAGACTGCCCAAAGCATTGGACAAGGAAGCATTAGACAAATTGAAGGCTCTCAACTTTGAGGGCTTGGAGGAGGAAATGGAAACTGCAAGGGATATTTTCCTCTTTGCCTGTTATACAGGTGCTGCTTATTGTGATTTGATGGAACTGGACAAGTCCCATCTTGTGCGTGACGACGAGGGTAGCCTTTGGCTGAAGTTCAACCGCCACAAGACAGGCGTATTATGCCGTATCAAACTGCTGCCCGAAGCCATAAGGCTGATGGAGAAGCTCCACAGCGATGGAAGGGAAACATTACTCCCCTGTATCAAGTACAAGAACTATCAGATCTGTTTGAAAGCCCTGCGGCTTCGTGCAGGCATATCGTTTCCCTTTACCACACATACGGCAAGACACACCTTTGCCACGCTTATCACGCTTGAGCAAGGAGTGCCAATAGAAACGGTGAGCAAGATGCTGGGACATTCGAACATAAGCATGACTGAACGCTATGCAAAGGTTACACCCCAAAAACTCTTTGAGGAGTTTAATCGTTTCCTTTCTTTCACGGAGGATATGCAGATGAGTCTTTAGCAATAGACATATTAAAACTAAAATCATTATGAGAAGTACATTCAAGACTCTATTCTATATCAACAGACAGAAAACAAAGGCAGACGGCAATACCGCCATTCTCTGCCGTATCACCATCGACGGAAAGAGCACAGCCATTAGCACAGGTGAAGAGTGCAATCCCTCCGAGTGGAACACCAAACAGGGTTTGACAACCAATAGGAAGACCAACCAAAGAATCAATGAGTTCAGGGAATTGATAGAAAAAACCTATCGGGACATACTGACGAGGGAAGGAGTGGTAAGTGTGGAACTTATCAAGAACCGTTTGCAAGGCATTGCCACTAACCCCACCACGCTCCTTGCAATGAGCAAGGCAGAACTGCAATCCGTCAAGGAGAGTGTTGGCAAATCAAGGGCAGAAGGGACTTATCTGAACCTTTACTATTCTGATAGAAATCTCCGAGAATTTATCGAAAACAAAGGAGTACAAGACATATCTATCGCCACCATTACGGAGAGTTTGTTCGAGGAATACCGCTTCTTCCTGAAAAAGCGTGGGCTGAAAGCATCGACTGTCAATACCAATCTCTGTTGGCTGAGCCGACTGATGTTTCGTGCGGTGAGCAGGAGGATTATCCGCTGCAATCCGCTTGATAACGCCAAGTATGAGAAGGATGAAAAGAAGATACGCTTCTTGCAAAAGGGCGATGTAATGAAACTTATGGCAATAAGTATGAATGACAAGGAAGCAGAGTTGGCAAGACTGATGTTCATCTTTTCCTGCTTCACAGGCTTGGCTATCTCAGATATGGAAAATTTGAAATACAAGCATATCCAAACGGCAGCGGATGGACAGATGTATATACGCAAAGAGCGTCAGAAGACAA
This sequence comes from Prevotella histicola, assembly GCF_055385135.1. Lineage (NCBI taxonomy): Bacteria > Pseudomonadati > Bacteroidota > Bacteroidia > Bacteroidales > Prevotellaceae > Prevotella > Prevotella histicola. The sequence continues at coordinate 375,219 of NZ_AP043794.1, forward strand.
AGGTTGAGTTTGTCGTGCCGTTACATCCCATAGCGGAAGCTATCATCAACTATTATAGGAAAGAGCTGGCAAGAAACGAAGAACAGCAGACGGTGAAAGAAAAAGGCGACAGCCTTGTCTTTCAACCTCATTGCAGCCGTAGCGTGATGGGCAAGAACCTGAGCATCGTGGGTAAGGCTTGCGGTATCAGACAGAGATTGTCGTACCATGTTGCAAGGCATACCTTCGGTACGATGAGCCTAAGCGCAGGAATACCTATTGAGAGCATAGCCAAGATGATGGGGCACGCTTCCATATCAAGCACTCAAGTTTATGCGCAGGTAACGGACAACAAGATTTCGGAGGATATGGACAGGCTTATTGCCAAACAATCGGCAAAAGATAAAGAAACTATGGAGAGAGAGGCTTTTGAACTTTTGGATACATCAATCTGTAAAATGGAAGAAACGGCATGAATACGAACTATAAACAAAGGACAATGACTAGCACGGAGAATCATCGTAGCTATTTTGATTGGGGCTGCAATATGCAGGTCATTCGCAAGGGAAACGGAGGGATAGCCATGACAGAGAGTGAACTTGTGAGGTTCTTCGGTGTAACGTGGGGCAAACTTAACCATAGACTTCAAACGATAATAAAATCCTCCAACCTACATCTCGATGAGAGGGTTGCAGGTGAGGAAGATATTTATGCAAACGAACAACTAAAAGGTTATGCTCCGCTCTATCCGCTTCCTGTCATCATCGCCCTGTCTTTTCAGTTGGACAGCACGGAAGCCCATTTATTTAGAGAGTATCTCTGTGAGAGATTGCAGAAACCTGCATCCGTGATAACACCGATATTTCTGCTCGGTAACACGAATAACTAATGATTATTTCTTATCTTTCCTTTTTCTTTCACCGATTATATCTTACTACATTACTACAATAGGAGTTAAAGCGGTGAAAGAAAAAGGATTAACGTGTAGTAAAATACCCGAAACAATGGTACTACGCAGTAACTACAACTGCCCTTCTTCTTTCACCGCTTGATTACGATTAAAAAGGAAATTATATGATGTTTGTTATTTGCCTGACAATCCTCTGAAGTATGCTTTCATTGCTTACAAGTATAGATGCGGTGCCTGTCATTCCGCTGATGAGATTATACTTGCAATCTGTTATCCTTACCTGTGCCGTGAACACGTTGCCTTCTGCCGTTTGTAAGGGTATATGCGATGTGGCTGTTATTACACCATTTGCAACTCCGTAGGTTTCTGCATCGTAACCCTCAAATTCGATGTTTACCGTCATTCCTCTCGCTAACGTATTTACGTATTTATAGGGAACGGCGATTGTGCCTTGACGGGCATTTGTCATCTGTACCTTTGCACTGATGGTTTCAGGATAAGGTATAAAGTATGCACCTGCCAGTAGTCCTAATATTACAACAGTGATAATCATGATGCCATAGCGTACAATTTTTGACGGTATCTCGCCAATGATGTGCCTTACCTTCTCGCTGCGGAGTTCTATCTTGTCGTCTACCATAGTTGTTTTTCCTTTACGTTAGTTTCCTAACTCCAATTGATTCTTTACAAGATTGTAGTATGCACCACGCTTTGCCGTGAGTTCCTCGTGGTTGCCAATCTCGACCACCTTGCCTTTATCCAGTACCACTATTTGGTCAGCATTCTTCACCGTGCTTAGTCGGTGTGCTACGATAACTACCGTCTTGCCTTTGTAGAACTCATCCAGATGCTCCACAATCATGCGCTCGTTATTGGCATCGAGCGAGTTGGTGGCTTCATCAAGGAAAATATAATCGGGGTTCTTGTATACAGCTCTTGCTATCAAGATACGCTGTTTCTGTCCTTGACTCAAGCCAACGCCATCGCGACCAATCTTAGTGTTGTATTTTAAGGGAAGTCCCATTACATAGTCATGAATACAAGCTATTTCGGCTGCCCTTTGCAATCGCTCCTTGTCAATCTCACCATCATCTACGGCTATATTCCTTGCTATACTCTCGGAGAATATCACACCGTCTTGCATCACCACGCCACACTGTCTGCGCCACCACTTCTTATTTAGCGTATTTACACCTGTTCCGCCTATGGTGATTTGTCCTCCCAATACGGGATAATAGCCCAACATCAGTTTGATGAGGGTGGTCTTTCCGCTACCCGACGCTCCGACAATGGCAGTTACCTTACCTTTGGGGATTGTGAGGCTTACATCATCAATGATGGTTTTCAATGCGTGAGAATCGTACTTGAAGTTTACGGCTTCAAGGTCTATGCCTTGATTTTTTTCTTTCACTGCCATTTCCAATCCTTGCTTTCCGTTCTCATCATCCATGCGGTGGATTTCATTGATACGCTCAAGACTTATCTTCACATCCTGCACCGAATAGAAGAAACTCATCAACTGCTCGACAGGTGAGTTGAGTTGCCCAATGATATACTGCACGGCAAGCATCATACCCAGCGTGAGCTGTCCGTGAATGACGGCTGTGGCTGCCACCACGGTGATTACGATGTTTTTCAGTTCGTTGATGAATATGCTACCAGCCTCTTGTGTCTGTTGGAGTTTAAGGGATTTCATCTGCACTCCAAAGAGGTCTGCCTGCACGTCCTCCCATTCCCAACGACGACGTTGTTCACAATCTTGGAGTTTTATCTCCTGCATAGAGGTGATAAACTCGTAGGTCTTGTTGTTGTTGATGGCTTGCTGCTCGAAGAGTTCGTAATCAAGTACTTTTCTGCGCCTGAGGAAGAGTGCAAGCCAACCGCCATAGAGCAGACTACCGAGCATGAAGATGGTAAAGACAAGCCAATTATAGGATAGCAGCACGATGCTGAACACCACAAAGGTAAAGAGGGAGAACACGATGCTAAGTGTCTTTTGAGTTAAGAACGTGTTCACCCTACTATGGTCACCCATACGCTGCATAAGGTCGCCCATCAGTTTAGTGTCGAAGAACGACATCGGCAGTTTGAGCAGCTTGATGAAGAAGTCACTCACAAGAGAAATATTGATCCGCATAGAGATATGCAGTAAGAGCCAACGACGGATAAAATCAATGGCAGTACGGCTCATGGTAAGGACAAGTTGTCCCAAGAGTATTAACCAAATAAAACCGATGTTCTGGTTTTTGATTCCCACATCCACAATTGATTGCGTGAGGAAAGGCAGGATAAGTTGCAGCAGACTGCCCACAAGTAAGCCTAAGACTATCTGCCCAAAGTGCTTTCCGTATTTTTTGACATAACCGAAAAGAAACTTGAGTGAGCGTTCTTCTTTCAGCTTGGATTCTTCTTTAATATTATTGTTATCAAGTAACTGAGTAGTACTGCAAAGCATAGCGATTCCTTGCTCTTTATCTTTCAATCTTGTACTAATCCAATGACTCTTAAATTCCTCTAAATTATATTTAATTAATCCTTTACTAGGATCTGCTATATAAAATCTCTTGTCTCTTCTTATTTTATATAGTATTACAAAATGATTCTGATTCCAATGGAGAATACAAGGTAACGGATATTTGGATAAATTGGTAATATCTATCTGGGTACAAATCGTATCAAAGCCTAGGTAATTTGCAGCTTTACTTAGTCCCAATAAAGAAATTCCTTCTGTAGTTGGCGTACATAGTTTTTCTAAAAAAGATAAAGAGTATCTTTTTCCATAATATTCGCATATCATTTGTAGGCATGTAATACCACATTGCATAGAATCGTATTGATGTAAGAAACGAATATGTTTCATTAAACTGTGAGCTTTAGCATTAATATTTCAATAATAGTCAAAAATAAAACTGGACGTTAGATATTCGATATTGTTAAAATACAGTTTTCTATCATCCGGTAAATAATTCTTTCTACATATCTTAAATTAGCTTCATACTCTTCTTTACCATATTTGTTTTGTGATAGTGCACAAACATTATCTATTATATCGGAGGCTGTTGCTGTATGCTCCTGTAGGAGATAGTCTATAATAGTTTCAACCGTTCCACGAGCAACTACTTCATAAACTGTTTGACGAAAAGCATCTGGTATAGTTACAACTTTATACATTTTATTTTCAATTTTTTGATTTTTTGTAATATACATCAATGTTTCTGATGATATATCTGTCAAGCTAATAAAAGGATTTAAAATAAACTGACAATTACTCTCATATAATCTCTCATTTTCCCAAAAGCTATTAATGCAAGTATACTGCTTTTTAAAAAATTCCTTCTTATTATCTTCTAGTTGTTTCTCAACTTTGATGCACGTGTTGTCCAGTTTCTTAATTTCGGTATAGATTCTTTCTTTCATTATTTTTCCTATATCATAATTTTTAGAAACTTTAAAACTACGTGACCTTTCTAATATTTCGTTGGAAGTCCTGTAATGATGGATATAAGGAGTATCTATAAAATTCAGATAATTAGATATTGGGATACCGCCATGCTGGATATATGTATTGATTATATGATGATGTAAAGCAGGATCTATTTTTTCTAGAAGCCTTGATGCAAAAATTTGTGCATCATTTCTTTTTTTTATATTTCCAAGCATATGACAATAGCCGTGTTTTTTCAAACACGACATATCAAGATTCATCCAATCAAACAAAGTACTTAATTTTTCACCTTCAGTGCAGTAGCTTATAGTTTTATTATATTTTTGAGCTAGGCAATAAAAGAAAAGTTGCTCGTAAACAGAATTTATAAAACCGTCATGATTAAGTTTCAAAATCCTATCATTGTTATATATAAATCTATATGCTTGTTCTGTGTAGTATTGAATGAATTTCACATCATTTCCTCCGAGTACGCCTGCATTAGCCACACTAATAATCTTATTTTTAAGCTCTATATCTGCAAAATTGGGAATTTTTCCTCCAACTTGTATGAAACGATCTATGCACTTACGATTATACAATTGATCGTCATACTCAATATTTTGTGCGAATAAGTCTGCTTTCCAAAAGGAATCTGGTAAGCTGTCATACAACAAAAAATCACAATCTACATGTAAAAATGGTTCATGCTGTTCACTGTATGTATATAATTTTGGCAAAGCCCATAATTCATAGCCAGAATACCCTTCCATAATATTCGGAATTGTTACTATCTGATCATAAGGAATACACAATTCTTCAACAACTTTTTTAGCTGTGGAATTGCAATACAGCGTAACATGACCATAATGCTGCTTTAGTAAAAGGCAACTAATAGCCATAGTTATCCAATGAAATTCAGGTGAGAGAAATCCTGCTTTATCGAACATAGGATCTTCATCTGTGGAGAAACTGTAATATGTCTGTAAAAACCTCATGTATGCAATAATATTAATAAAACAAAATCTTTTTCTAAAAATACCTTTAAGCTACTAACAAAAACCTTAATTTTAGGTTGTATAAGTATTAAACCTTCTGAGTGTATATGACTATATAATTAGTACACTTAAAATACATTAGTGTAGCATTATGCTCATGCCACCAAAGTATTAATTATAAAGTATGCACTATGTTTTGTTATTTTATGGTGTCATATAATTAATACATTATCAAATAATCCCTTGCGAATACTTGTAATTAAATATTCTTGTTGAAAGGGATTCAAGTCTGTTATTATTTCGTTTAACCGAATAGGCTTCCTAAATATTTTAAGTAGATTTGTCATAACAGAGTCGTATTTTATATACACATTCTGCGCAAGATATGTATTGTATGTTTTTAGATATCCCTCCTGTTTGCATTCCTTTTTATCAGGTAATGTTGAAACTTTTTTATTACTTATGAATTTAACATCAGGAGAAATTGAAATTATAGAGTTTAATAAGTCTCCATTAGATATTTTTTCATATTCTATTGCTCTTTTCTCATACTCACTATTTGCAATACCTTTTAGTGTGATTTTTTGACAAATATCATTTTTATGGCATACATAGAGTATTCGGTCAAAATACTCTGGATACTTCCTATACATTTGCCTAATGATATAGCTATTACAGCGTGGATGACTTTTGTAATTCATTATGTGAATATAAGGATGATTGTTAGCTTCCACTACTTGGTCAGGGACTGTTCCCCAAGGCATAACAAAATCCTTAACAACACCCTTAATAAATGTTTCAACCTTGATTCTTTTTGTATGTGCTAAGGCATAAAAAATCCATTGTTCAAAAACAACATTATAAAGAAACTTCTTGTCTGACTTTCTTATACTATTAGCATTGCTTGATAAAAAATCTTTAACATATTCAATGTACTCTTTCCAAAAGAACACATTATTACCACCCAATACCCCTGCATTATATGAATGTATATTATTTTCACCGAAACATACTCTCATGTAATCAGGAATTATCGCATTGCATGATTTCAAATGGTTTAGTACTAACATGTAGAAATTTGAATCGTTTTCTTCATGCTGGGCTACTAAGTCTGCTGTTAATAAGCGCTTCTTGAGCGCTTCCTTGCAAAACACATCACAGTCTATATGCAAAAAGGGAGCATTTTGCATACTATATGTTTGAATTTTAGGGTAACAGTAAAAATCCCTATACTCATTCTTGATGTCATCCAATATGAAGTATGTATCATATGGCAATAGAAACAAATCTTTAAATATATGTTTTAACTCAAAATTTGTATACATACAAAGGGGTATTTGTGGGTTATACTCTTTTAAGAGTAATCCACTCAATGCTATTGATAGCCAATTGACTAGTGGAGATAAATAACCTCCGCAAAAGTTCAGTCCATAACTTCTTAACTGACTATATGTTTGAATTATATGCATTATGTTATTATTTTATATGGTTAAGTCTGTATATAGCATTTATTAGCATGCGATCCTCTATATTATATATAAACATAGGGCATCTAGGTTCTTTCTCATATAATGCAAGTGGACATAATCCTCCACATAAAGGATAATACTTACAATCTTTACACTGTTTAATCTGACCACTTAACAACATGTGGGGAATGGTCGCTAAGGCACTATTTTTGCGCTTATTACCTCGGTTATGTATATTGCCCAAATGCAATGGACCTCCTAAATATCTTGTAGAATAGGCTGTCTCCGAACAGTCGTAAATATTACCATAAGCATCATACATTAAGGACTCTTTCATTGTCCCAATACATATATAAGGCCCACTTCTGTGCGGAAGAATCTCTGTTCTAAAACCATGCGTTAGCATATAAAGTATATACTCTGTAGACTTTTTCCCAATTATCTTCCATGTCTTGGCATCACCAGCACCATTGTTTGCCCATGAAACAACACATGCACAATAAAAACGAATTTTATCCTGCATCCCATCATTGTACAGTTTATGTAAAAGTGGAATAACACCATCTATATTACTTTGATCAATATTACATCGAATGGTTATCATGCATTTAGTCTTATCATAGTATGGGCTTGAGACTATAGACTTTAAATTGTTGTATAATTTAACAAAAGTTCCTTTACCGCTACACGTGAAACGGTGCTTGTCATGGAATTCCTTATCTCCATCTATTGTTATTTCTATCCTCCTGCAATTAAATTGTTCCTTTAACTCTCTATATACATCTGGCGTGAGTATATAGCCATTTGTAGTTATATGAGATAGATTTTTAATCTTATGCTTATTTGTCAGAATTTTTATATGCTTATTGATTATACGCATTTTATCTAAGGCGCATAACGGTTCTCCTCCAAACCATCCTATTTCCATGTCCTGATAATCATGTGCAGATAATTTAATATCAATCTGTTTGATGAGACATTCTATGGTATCTATACTGATTTCTGCATGGTTGTGCTCTTGACCACAATAGTTACAAGCAAATTGACATTTATCAGTTGGTTGAATGGACATATATAGGTGCTCACTATGGTACTGTCTTTGCTTCTTTAAAATCTTTTGGTTTTCTATGTTTATTGATCTAAACTCGTCTTCTTCCTTTGGAACAAGCACCTTTGCTTTAATTAATAACTCCATTGTATTTTTGTCTATATGCCTAAAATCTTCATTGATGACAGAATTATAGGTGTTAGCTGATACAAAAATGTTTTTTGCTGTTCTTCCAGAAAAGAAGAGACCTAATTGATGTCTCTTAATGTGATATAAATTCTTAAATAAATATGCTGAGAGTTTAAGTTTATTTTCCATTTTCTATGTTATAATATTAGAAAAAAGGGAATGCTATTGTCGGAGTAAAACTCACGCTCCTGAGTTAGCATCCCCTAATACTCATTTTGTAACTGTCTTAGTGACAATTACCGAATGAACAGTTACCATAGTAACCCCATTCTGCTCCTCCGTATAATTCGTCGGCCTGCTCTTCGTTCAAAATAATGCAATCTTGATCGATTTCTTTCAACATGGACTCATCAAGGAGCTTTTTTAAATTAATTTCTGCCATAAGGCTAAAAGTATTTAATAACGTCTACTCTTTTAAAGATTTTCGACATCCTCTTTATCTGTACGTGAATTTATATTTATCTGCTACTTCGTTGTTGGCACAATACCTGCATCAGTATCAGAGTTATGAATACGTTGGTTCACCTCAGAACCGTGCTTTCCAAAGTTCAGGTTGAAATGAAAGTCTATGCCAAAAACCTTACATAGATTTTTCGACCATACCATTTGATTATAAGGAGCAAGATGGGAAAGATTTTCTACAGACATTTCATAACGTGAACTGAAGATGTTCTGCAACTGGAGTTCTACACCCCATTTTTCTCTATTGTACCCAAAAACTATACTATGTGATTTCTCATCTTTGTTAAGTGTCTCCCCCCACAGGCTATGAAAACTTGTCTCAAGATTGGCGCCTACATACCAATTCTTGTACATTCCCATTAAGTTGGCACGCAAGCCCCAGTTAGTATGTGTATGCGTATAGGTATTGCCATTGCTGATATAGCGATTGACAAATGGGGTAAATTGGATGGACATATAATCCCTCCAAGGTTGTACTTTTAGGTTTATTTGAGAGTTCAGACGATGGAAGCCTCTTTGATTGGCATAACTCCTAACATAGAAGCCATTCGAATAGGTTGTTTCTTCCATATATGGTTTATCATCATAGCTATAACGAGTAAACCATTCTGCACTAATATATTTTGTTCCTACGCTAATTGATAGTTCATTAGAGAAAAATCTGACCGCCTGTAGATTTGGATTTCCACGGCGTATTTGGTAAATGTCTATGTGTTGTTCAACATCGCTTAATTCGGCAAGTGAGGGTGCGTAGCCTCCCATGTAGGCTTTGTAGCGTATTGACAGATAATTGTTGAAACGGTACCCCAGCTGAATAGTTGGACGAAATATATATTTTACCTGTTTGGCATTTCCTTGGCTAACATAGGTTCTCATAGCACCTACACCTACCATATAATCCAGTTTTCCTAACTTTGAAGCCCATTCTCCAAAACCATAACTCTCACCTGTATTCATCTTTACGCTTGAGGATGTGTTTCCATCATATGCGTTTTTTGTGTACATCTGCTGATGTCGCAGACCGAATGACAATCGCGAATCCTTGATTTTCTGCTCGTAAATAACTTCAGCTATGGTCGAATATTTATTGCCATTGACATGGGAAGTTATTTCCTGCACAGCATTCCCCAGAGATTGGCGATATAAACGGTCGTTTTTAGTATTGATATATGTTCCTATCAGGTCAAAGAACAGATGCCGATCCTTGGTAAACTCATGCTGATAATAAATATCTAACGATGGATTGTTGCTCCTTGACTTGGTGCGGTCCTTGATATCGAATGTATTGCTATCCTGAATAAGTTTGGAATTTCTATCAGATACCGCATGAGGCGTATTGTTATATAAATCACGAAAAGTAACACTCAATATGTTTCCGCTATTTATGTAATCGTATCCTATGGATAGATTGATGTTGTCATATCGTGCCTTTGTCTTTTGCCCTATCTCATAGTTACTGATACTGGGGGTCGTTGCATGGAAAGCCTCCATGTTTTCACGTAACCAGTTTACATCACGTCGATTCCAGTTTACAGATGCCTTGAAGTTTGACTTACCTACATGATAATTACCCGATAACTGATAATCTCCTATACCTAAGGGATTGATAGTGTTCATAAACTCTCCGGAGATGCTTCCACCATTCTTCTTTTCTTTTAAGATAATGTCAATTACGGCAGCTACATTTCCGTATCTTAGACCAGGATTATCATGATATTCTATTCTCAATACGTCTGCCGGCAAGAGAGCCTTCACCTCCTGTATCTCTGCCTTTACACCATTAATACGTAACTCTACGGCATCCCCCATAGTGGTAGTCACCTTACTGTCAAGCGTATTTACAGAGATTCGTGAAAGCTGAAGATGCTGCAACAAACTTAAACCATTGCTTGATGTTTTTTGCTGAAGCAGATTAGGGATAATTATTTGGCGGTCAGCTTTTTGTATTACGTTGTTGGCGATCACTGTAACGTCATTAAGCTGCTTACTTTCTGGTTCCAACATGATTGTACCCACCGAAAGGTGCTTAGAAATGTTTTGGCATTTAATTTCCTGCGTAGAATACCCAACAAAAGATATCCTTATTCTATAGTTCTCTCCTTCATGCGTATTCAGTTCAAAGCCGCCATTCATATCAGTTACTACTCCACTAATCATCTTATTTTCGCTTTCACGAAACAACGAAACCGTTGCAGCTGGTAATGGTTGCTTGTTTTCATCTACGACCGTTCCCGTAGTTTGTGCAGCAAGAATACCATAGCAGCCAGACATGAGCAACGTGAGAATTTTCTTTTTCATAAACATTATATTATTTATTATATGTATTGTCTTATTATAATTTTGGAGTCAACATCATGATATGCCGACAACTTTTCTTGTCTTTCGATGTTGCAAATGTATTGGTTTCTCCAAATTATATCGTTACACTTTTGTGTAATTCTGAATTTGTTGTCTGAAATATTACACAAAAGTGTAATCATGCAGCCTTGCAAAGTTCACCATACTTTGAAAAGAACCCCATTATACCTCTCTTACTGGAACATACAGGAACAGTTTCCGATGTCAGGTAATCTATGGATTTCCCTATTTGACGTGTGCCAAATCCCAAGCCCTTCATTACTTTCAATAGTTTGCTGTCAATCTCTGCTATCATATAGCTGTACTTGTCCTCTACTATCGGTTTTACTGCCAATGCCATTAGCCGCTTGAACAATGTCAATGTGGATATTCCCGAATCCTTTGCAACGGCAAAGCGCCCGATATGCCAAAAACTATATTTACTTTCCCCGTGAATAGCATTCAGTGGATTTATTCCGTATATTTTTTCAATAGGAAGAGTCTTGTGTTTATCCCAATGGAAACTCCTGATGCAGCCAATTATATTCCCAAAGGCATCCCTTGCAATATAAATATGAGATTTGTTATCATACAGATATTCCTCTTCTTCAAGCACTGATTTGATATCTTCATTTACTTCTTTCTCTGTAAATGAAGATAAGTGATGGGAGTAATTTTCCTTGACCACAAACTGTGCTATTTCCAACAGACTCGTTTTGTCTGCCATGAAGATAGCGTAGTCCTTAAATGTTGCAATCTGTTTTTCCATAATGCTTTTTGTTTCTTGATTTATATGGCAAAAATACTTCTTATGCAAATATCACCTATTACACTTTTGTGTAAATCTTCATTTCTCTCTTTGTTTTTTACACTTTTGTGTAATCTTTTTGCGGTATTTCGCATTAAAAATGTACTTTTGTAGTGAAATATATCAGAGAATCTTAGCACGTTTAGCATATATGACAGACATAAAAGATTTCTTTATAGCATCGAACACCGTGCGTAATGCACCAGATTACGATTCAAATGTATTGTCAACATTGATTCATACAGTAGAGTCCTTTGCACGTGTAACCTATCAGAGCATTTATTTGATAGACTATTATAAGCAGGAGTTTCTTTATGTATCAGATAATCCTTTGTTTCTTTGTGGTCATACAGCAAAGGAGGTGAAGGAATTGGGGTATAGTTTTTATTTGAAATATGTACCAGAGGAAGAACTAAAAATGCTTGTTGAGCTGAATAAAAGTGGGTTTAAGTTCTTTGATACTTTCGACAATGTTGATAAATACCAATGTTCCATGTCATATCATTTTCATCTGAAGAGTGGAACAAAAAGTAAGTTGATTAATCACCAGCTTACTCCCATTCTATTGACAGATGAAGGCAAGATATGGATTGGTATGTGTGTCGTATCACTATCTTCACATAAAACAGTGGGACATGTAGAGTTTCACAAAAAGGGTAATCTTAACTATTGGAAATATTCTTTCGAAGGGCATCGGTGGAAAGAACGTGATGGAATATCACTCAAAGAAGAAGAACTTGAAGTGCTACGGTTATCAGCAGCAGGGCTTACCATGACGGAAATTGCGAACAGAATGTGCCGCTCGTTAGATTCTATCAAAACCTATAAACGCCACGCCTTTGACAAATTAGGCGTGACGAATATCACCGAAGCTATTTCAAGAGCTACCTTAAACAAACTCTTCTGAAAAAATAACTTACGGCAAAAGCGAAGAGAGATAGAATTTAGGAAAATAGTTCACAGGTTTTCCTGTAGCAAGATTGTACATTGCCGTTGTACACAAGCCTGCTGCAATCCATGATGCTATGGACAGTTGTGGAGGTGGAAGCATTTCGCTTTCCTTTTTATATTGGGTTACAATTTTGTCTAACCACTCTTTAGGTTGATTCCAAAAAGCCCCGTGTCCAGTAACATACTCAGCTACCTTTAATTCAAATCCCTTTGGCTCTTCAGTCAGTTCAGATAAAGAATGCCCCAATGGGTCTACAACCGTAACAAAGCCAGCCCAACCAAAGTTGTATGGGTGCAGTACTGGGATTTTTCTTTCTTTGCAAATTTCATCAAAGACGAATGGAGTTTTATCCTTAAAGTCCAATGCATTGATGGCTACATTATGCCCATTCAGCATCTCTTCGATGTTATCAGGGTTAAGGAACTCTGTATGGTAATCTATCTGTGCATCAGGATTGATGCTTAGCAAACGCTCAGCCAAGCACTCAGCCTTGTATCTGCCAATATCATTCTCTGTATAGTTCTGCCTGTTCAGGTTGCTTTGCTCTACCTTATCGCCATCAACAATGGTAATATGCTCGAAGCCAAACCGCAAGGCACATTCTGCCACAATGCTGCCGATACCTGCACCACCAAGGAATATCTTATAATCCTTTATCACACTTTGCTCTTTCTCACTCATATAGAGCCTGTTTCTGCTGTATCTTTCTTCCATAATGAAACAATTATTTTAGGCAAAAGTAGATGTAATAAAGCATATATACATTACACAAAAGTGTAATAATCAATCACATTGTTGATTATTTTAGATTTTATAACATATTCAGAAGAGAACATGTTTGCTACTCCTTATAGTTATCCTCCAACAACCTTTCCAAATCCGACTCCTTATAGAGTATCTTCCCTGCAAACTGAGTATAGGGGATAATTCCCCTATCCCGATAGTCCTGCAAGGTGCGAGGACTGATATACAGCCTCTCGCATACTTCTTTACCTGTGAGGAAATGTTCTCCACCAAACAGCGGTTTGTGGGTCTGTGCTACTTCCTTTATCCTTCTACTTACACTGCTGATAGCGGACAGCACCACCTGCATATCGTCAGCCTCCATGTTTAAGTCCCTTACCTGTTCCATCGTTCTCTTGTCTTATTTCTCGTTCTTTTATTTGTCTGTTTTTGATTTCTCCGATTTTGTCTGTAACAGCCATTCTACATCCTCACGCTTGTAGTAGCACTTATGCCCGATTTGGGCAAAGGGCAAGACACCCGTATCACGATAGTGCTGTAAGGTACGCTTGCTGATGTTGAGCAGCCTGCACACATCCCCGTTGTGCAGCCAATCGGTATGCCTGCTTTGTTCCCCGAATGCCTTGTGGCATGTCTCGGCAAGGCTGAGTATCTCGTTCCTCAGCTTTGCCCAGTTTGAATCCGTAATGATAAAATATCCCATAATTTTATTGTTGTTTTGTTTGTAATTCCTTTTTGTATTGCGCCTTAATGCACGTTTCTGTCTGCAAAAGTATGATGTGTTTGCCATACTTCAAAGCACGAGAGAGCAGCAAGGAAATACAGGGAAAAACAAGGAAAAGACAAAGGGATTGTCGCTCTCTTTCTTTGCCTCCATACTCCATTTTATCATATCCGTTTTATCTGACGCAATGCTATTCGGATTGGAGCAAATAAACACATTCCTTTCTTGCATCATTTCTATACTTGTCCTCTTGTTTGGGGCTTAAATCCATGCTTTCCGACAGTTTCCTACCTGAAATCCGTGAGAAATTCATTGCCAATGTGCGCAACATTATGCAAGCACTCTCCGAATGCTTGGCACTTTCCTGTTCTCTTCATAACTTCACTCTTTGAAACCAAACCAATCATATAATGAAGAAGAATGCAGATAAAGGCAAATCTGAGGGCGGAAACAGCGAATTTCATACAAGAAGGAAGTTTTCCAAGAACTCGGAGATAGAAGCCTATCTCTCCTCTCGCTATGAGTTCAGATACAACACGGTATTGGGACGAACCGAATACCGCAGAATGAATAGCAGCGATTTCACAAAGGTGGGGCGCTATGAAATCAACACGCTCCGCAGGGAACTTGACAACGATGTGGGGATTATCACATCTTCCGACAACCTCTATTCAATTATCGAGAGCAGCTTCTCTCCACGTATCAATCCCATACAGGAGTATTTCAAGGGATTGCCATTGGTGGATGTAAGCAGTAGTTCTCCCTTTTCATTGAAAGCGATTCCCGATTTGGCAAGCTGCGTTGTTGTCCGTAATTCTAACAAATGGTTGCCGTATCTTACCAAATGGCTTGTGGCGGTGGTCGCCAATGCGATGGACGACCGTGAGTGCCGTAATCATACCTGCCTTGTGTTGACAGGTGAGCAGGGCAAGTTCAAAACTACATTCTTGGATTTGCTCTGTCCCCCAGCACTGCACGGTTACAGTTACACAGGAAAAATATATCCGCAGGAGAAAGACACACTCACCTATATAGGACAGAACCTCATAGTAAACATCGACGACCAACTCAAAGCTCTAAATAAACGTGATGAGAATGAGCTGAAGAACCTCATTACCTGCCCGATGGTCAAATACCGTATGCCCTACGACAAGTATGTGGAGGAACATCCCCACTTGGCAAGTTTCGTTGCATCGGTGAACGGCAATGATTTTCTTACAGACCCTACAGGAAGCAGACGCTTCCTGCCCTTTGAAGTTCTTTCCATAGACATAGAGAAAGCCAAGCGTATTTCAATGGACAATGTCTATGCTGAAGCCAAAGCCCTGTTAAAGTCAGGTTTTCGCTATTGGTTTGATGATGATGAGATTGCCGAACTATACAGAGAGAGTGAGGACTTTCAAGTACAGACTGCAGAGATGGAGCTTTTGTTGCGTTGTTTTGAAAAGCCAACGGAGGATGAAAGTTATTCGTTAATGACCACTACGGAGATACTCACTTATTTGGGCGTTTATACTCACCAACCACTTGTTGCCAAGCGTATGGGCGAAGCCTTGAAGAAAGCAGGATACATAAAGGTGAGCAAACGAAGAAACGGTAGTAGCCCCATCTATGTCTACAAGATTAGGAAAATCTTGCCATGCCCGCTCCTTCAAACTTGTAGTAGCCAAATGTAGTAGAATGTGTAGTATTGTCTTATACTACAAAGTAATACTGATTATCAATCACTTATCACAAAATAGTATGTAGTAAGAAGAAAGATGAAAAAGTTTGGAGGGGGAAAACTTTGGAAAAGGTAAAACCCCAAAAACAGATAAACATAAATAATTATCATTCAACCCATTAAAGTATTAAAACAATGAAAGAAGAAGATTTATCACGTATCAAGCGATACCCCATCGTGAAGTATCTTGAAAGGAAAGGCATCAAGCCTGTACGTAGGACACCTTCCTATGCGCTGTACCGCTCACCGCTCAGGGAGGAAACGCATCCGAGTTTTAAGGTGGACACTGAGAAGAACCTTTGGATAGATTATGGCGAAGGCAGGGGCGGAAGCATAATCGACCTCTGTATGCGTATGGAGGGATGCACGCTATCGGAAGCCATCCGTCGTTTGGGGCAGAACGCTCCCGATAATAGCACATATAGTTCTCTTAATGACTTCGTGTCAAATAATTCCCAACCTGTAATGGCTGTAAATGGAGCAAGGAGACTGATAGAAATATCAGACACCCTACCACCACATTTTCAGGAGTACCTTACAAAGGTGCGTTGCATCAACTTGGAAAAGGCTATGCCTTTCCTCAAATGTATCAGCTATGAGGTAAGGGGTAGGCACTACCAAGCCATTGGCTTTGCCAATCTCTCTGGCGGCTATGAGCTTCGGGACGACAAGACGTTCAAGGGAACGATAGCTCCGAAGGACATTACTCCGATATTCACGGATAGAGCGGAGCCAGTATGTATCTTTGAAGGCTTCATGGACTTCCTATCCTTCCTTTCGATGAAAGAAGAGATTACCAACCACTGCTTTGTGATGAACTCCGTGAGCAACGTGGCAAGGACTATCCGTTATTTGAATGACCGACACCTCACCCATATCCGTGCCTTCCTTGACAATGACGAAGCAGGACGGAGGACTGTTCAAGATTTCATAAAGGCAGGCTTCCATGTTGAGGATATGAACATACATTACAAAGACTTCAAGGATCTCAACGAATATCATGTCAGCCGTGTCCGTGAGCAGCAGAAACGGAAAGCGCAGAAACAGACACACATATCAATTACAGGACAAAACAAGAAATCAAAACAAGTCAAACTTAAAATGAAATAGAAATGGAAATGGAAACTATGATGAGCGACAAAGACCTTTCATGGTTCTTGGGTGTGGAAGATGAAACAGAGAACGAATCTACTTCACAAGAAGCGACTGCGGTCCCTGAAAGAGAAAGCCCAACAAACAAGCAGGATACAGAGAATACCATGCACTCCGAGCCTGCACGGAATGCTGAGAACGTAACCATTCAGAAACGCATCAGTGCCAAGATGAGAAAGAAAACACTTGAAGCCTACAAGCAAGCCTATCTTGTGCCGACCAAGTTAAACAACCGTAAGGCAGTCTATCTGAGTAGGGAAACACAGGAGCGTGCCGACTTCATTGTGCGTAGATTAGGCGACAGGGGCAGCAACCTTTCAAGCTTCGTTGAGAACATCGTTCGTCAGCATCTGGAGGAATATGGTGAGGACATAGAGAAATGGAGAAGACTGTAAGCCGTAAGAAAAGGTAGACGGTTTTCTGGAAAAAGGTCTACCCTTTCTTCAAAATAGGTCTACCTTTTCTTCTTCGGTTTAGTTCTCTGTGAGAATGCCACGAATGCAGTTAGTCATAGAATGCACGGCATTCGTTTTTAAGCTATAAAACGTTTTAAGCGTAAATGGTTTGTTCGGTAGCATTGCAAGACGTCAGTTTGTACCCACAAACTGCACCCAGCTCCCCTCGTTAGATTGTCGGGGAGATAAGACCGTAATCACTCCGTTCTCATCGGTTAGTATTCAAGAATTAAGAGACAATGAATCATCTATAATGATTAACTTTCAAAGAAACTTATATGAACAGATATAATAAAAAGATTGCCAAATGGCAGCAACAGAATAAGGAAGAGCAGAAGATGAATAAGACAGAGTTCATCAAGGTAAGATGCACCTTAGAGGAAAAGCAACGTATCAAGTCAAAGGCGGAAAGTGCGGGGCGTAAGTTCTCCGATTATTGTCGGGAAATACTCCTTAACGGAGAAGTGGCAGCCGTTCCTAAGATGACCGACAATGAAAGGGAAGCCATTACCATTCTCCAGCATACAGGAAGGTTCTATGGGCAGATTTCCAATCTCATCAAGGTCAAGGATGAAAGGTGGGTACATATCACAAAGAACCTTTCACTATGTGCCAAAGAGGCATTTAAGCGGTTTTACGACCCTCATTTTCGTGTGGATGATGAGATATATAAGGTCTTAAATATGAAGAGAGATGATAGGTAAATGCAAGGCGATAGCGCATGGTAGCACGGCTTTGGACTATATATTTAGGGAAGGCAAACTCGGCAGTCGGCTTGCCTTCCACAACCTTTGCAGCAGGGAGCCAAAGACTATCTACGAGGAAATGAAAGTGGTCAGCGACTATAACAACCGTTGCAGGAACAAGTTTCTCCGCATCGAAATAGGCATCGCACCGCAGGACGAGAAAAGACTGCCTGTATCCGAGCTTATGGGAATAGCTCATCTGTTTGCCAAGCGAATGGGACTTGACAACCACCAATGGGTAGCGGTAACGCACAAGGACACCGACAACAGGCATATCCATATCATTGCCAACCGCATCAGTCTGTACGGAGAGGTCTATGATACCACCTTTGTGAGCAACAAGGCAGCAAAAGTGGCGGAGGAAATAAGCAGAGAGAAAAACTTGACTATCGCAAAGGAGGTCAAGGCGGAGAAGAAATACCAAAAGTCAAAAGCCAATCTAACGAGAGAACAGACAAAGCAGCAGGTGCAGAAGATTTGTTATGCCTTGCTTGAGAAGTATAAAGATACAGGTATCACGGGGCATTCCATGTTCCTTTACGAGTTGAACAAGAACAGCATCACCATTGAGCGCATGAAGAACAAGCAGGGCAAGGTCTATGGTTTGAAGTTCTCATTTGGCGGACAATCTTTCAAGGCATCGGAAGTGGGCAGGGAGTTTGGCTACCATTCCTTGCAAAAGAATTTCGAGGCAAGTCAGAAAGCCGAGACGAATGTATCTGCCCAAGTAATACGCAAATCGTCAGAGCATACAGATACTAAGGATGCTGGCTATCAACTCGTACCCCCAAGACTTTCATACAGCCCACGAGCAACGGAGGATACTCCACAAATCGCACAGGCTATAAGAGCGGTGGCAGATACAGCTATCAGCGCAGCCGATGAATTGGTGGAGGGAGTAGGTGGAATGATTACGCCAATGACACATGGCGAGGACTATGCCGAGACCGCATGGCAACGTAAGCTCAGATACCAAGCCAATAGGAAAAAGAAAGGACGAAGGCTGTAGAAAATTTGAATAGCAATACTTTCATTGTTGGCACATTATTTGCTAGTTGACAATAAGAATTTATTAACTATTAATACAAACAATATGGAAAGAACATACAATGTGCTGTTAACCTACGATATAGATAGCAGACATACCGAAGTTAGGAATACATTAATTGAAGAGTATGGTTTTAAGGATATAATCATAGGTAATAATGGTACGAGGTGTTATTTGCCGAATACCACATTACTAAAGAGAAATACCACCAAGGAGGATGTCCATAATATAATAAAGAACGTATGTAAGATGCTTAATGCAAATCTAAAAAGGACTATTTCCTCAGAATGTTCAAACTGGATAGCATTACAAGGCGAAAAGTTTTAGATTTGTAAGTAGAAACTATAAGTCCAACCACTTGTTTCATTCAAGCTGGTAAAATTATGTGTGTTTTTCATCAAGAACGCTTGTTATTCGGTAACAAAGTATTATCTTTGCAGATAGAATAACAAGCGTTCTTTGTTAGGTAGAAAACAGCAACTTGAAGTAGCTCGCTCGTTTCCAAATCGTTACCTGTTTAGTTATACCAACAAGGTAACTTCTTTATTTTCAATTAGATACAATTTTATAATTAATTACTATGCCATTTGTAACTGTTTGATTATCTATAGGTTACAAAGACGCTTTTTATCTGTTTTCGTTTGTCATGCCATCATAGCCCTCAAAAAACTGTAAAGTTATTTCTGAACTAAACATTCCTTATCATCTTATGATAGAAAGGAGGACTGACGGGCAACTGTTCTTACACCTTTTTCGATGCAGTGACATACGACTTACGGTCTATCTTCCCATTAAAGGTACGGCGGATAACCGTGGACTCTTCATAGAGAAGTGGCACTTTATAGGCTTCAAGTTTCTCTTTAAGGAACAGAATCAACTGTTTCTTATCGTAATCAGCATGTGGTACGACTATCAACTTCACCACTATACCCATCACTGGGTGCTCAGCTGGAATGCAGATACAGTCTTTCACACCGTGGAAAGCCAACGCCACATCCTCCACTTCAGACGGTGCGACCTTGTATCCGCCCACATTGATGGTGTCATCGCCCCTACCCTGGAGGCGCAAACGCCCTTCATCATCAATGAAACCCAAGTCGGCTGTCGTCACAACACCGTTTTGCAGCACACGCCGCGTAGCCTCTTCGTCCTCCCAATAGCCAGTCATCAGCGTCAATCCCTTGCAGGCAACGTGCCCATCGGACGTAATGAAGAACTGAGAATGGCGCATAGCCCGTCCCACACAACCAGCAAGACACTCGCCATCGTTGAAGTTATACGTAGAGATAATACCCGTTTCCGTCGAGGCATAGGTGTTGAACAGTCTACTCATAGGTAGCAACTCACAGAATTTCCGCATATCCGAGGCAGCCATTGGTGCTGCTCCCGTCTCAATGAAGTCCACCTTCTGGGCAACCTTCTGTAGCTCCTTAGCCCACAGAGTGATGAGCATTCGGATGGCAGCAGGGACAAGGAACGTTGCAATCTTCCCCTCCGTACGGTCTATAACATCGAAGAATGCTTTGATATCCTTCATTCCGTCGATGATATGGATGGTTCCTCCGACGTAAATCGTTGGGTAAACCTTCGACAAACTACCGATATGATTCAGCGGACCATTGATGATAAACGTCACATCAGAGCTGAATCCCTGTGAGAAAACAAGGTTCTCGGCGTTCGCCCATATCGTCTGATGACTGATCATCACCGCCTTGGCATTGCCCGTAGTACCCGTAGTAAAGAGGATATCAGCCACCCCTTCAGGTGCAGAACCCCGTGAAAGACGTGCTGAATATTCGTCCAGCTTACCCTTCGGAAGGTCCTTATGCAGCGGAACAGCCACTGCTCCAGCCACGTGAACGGCAAAATATGCAATGAGAAAGTCGGCTGTTGACGTAGCAACGAGGGGCATCAATCGCCCCTTCATATCCCCCATAGCATCCACTTTCGCCATCACTGCCTGCCACAGTTGCCCATAGGTATAAGCCTCATCACCACAGATAAGTGCCGTCTTATGGGGTTGTTGCTCAGCGTTCTGCCGCAGTTTATCCTCAATCTGCATCCTTACCGAGTTTTGTTTTTACGAGTTCCACCAGACTATCAAGCGACTTGAAGTTCTTTGGTGTCACATCTTTACGGTCCAATTCAATACCATACATGTCAGAAAGTGTCATCAGAATCGTTGTGATTCCAAGCGAATCAAGCTCCTGAAACAGGAAATCTGAATCGAAATCTACGATTGGCAACACCTCTTCTAATCTCTTACGAATCTCTTCTTTCATATCTTTTACTTACTTATTCTTGAACAAACGAGGGAGAAAATTCAGCAGATAACGGCGCCAGTTCTCCCATGTATGACCGCCAGAGGTCTCATTATACATATAGATACAGCCCATTCGTGACAGTCTGGAACGGTATTTATCAACAAAAGGCTTCAACGGATCACTCTTACCAATGGCTATATAATAGAGTGCTGGAGGGTTCTGGAACTCCCGTTGCAGCTTCTTGTCGAGGTTCTTATACATGTCAACATCCGTCAGAAGAGGCCTTTTCTCGTCGTATCTCTGCTGCCATTGCGACGGCATATTAGCCATAAACTTATCCAATCCACGTGTGAATCTGTCCAACGACTTGATGTTTCCGTTGGTAAGGAAGCTCACTGACTGCGGAGAGAAGAGCCCAACGTAATCGAAAAGGTCGGGATTGTTCGCCGTAATGGCTATCGTGTGCAGTCCACCCATCGACAGTCCGGCTATTGCTCGGTGCTTTTTGTCGTTCAAAGTACGGAACTGATGCTCAATAAAGGGCATCACCTCCACTGGGAAAGCCCGTTCTGTACGTCCCAACCATGAGGAGACATTCACGTGCAGAGCCTTTGTTTTCATGTAAGGACTGTGCCCTGGAGCCGCGTCCTGTTCGGCTATTCCGTTCGGCATGACGACAATCATCGGCACAGTCTTGCGTTGAGCAATCATGTTATCCATGATTTGTGCCAGTCTGCCCATGCCCAACCACGCCAGTTCATCACCTCCTGTACCATGCAGAAGATACAGAACCGGATAACGTTTCTGTGGATTCTGCTTGTATTCAGCAGGCAGATACACCGACAAACGGCGCTGTTTCATGTTCTTATCAAACTCCGAATGATACCACAACTGCTGTACCGTACCATGCGGAACATTGTTATCCATGTAGTAAGAACCAGGATATCCACCCACAACAAAGTAACTCAACGAGTCGTCAATGTCGCATACCACGTTCGAATTCAGGGGGTCTGTAACCATCTTCTTACCACCTATTGCAAAACGATAGGTGTACATCTCCGACGGGAGAGGTGCTGTCCTATAAACCCATGCACCGTCTTTTCCCACCATAGACATAGGCTTTGGGAACGAACCTTCTATCGTTACGTGCTTCACTTGCTTGTTAACGTAACGGAAAGTAACCGTCCTGTCACCGTCCACAAACGGCATACGTTTGTTTGAAACCGTCTGTGCTGACGTCACAAGGGCGGCAAATGAAAGGATGAATGTACATAAAATCTGTTTCATATCACCTGTGTTTTATCATAAACTTATAATCTTTATCCCTGCTTTCTCTGCCTCTTTCATGTCCACATGGTCCGTAACCTGAAGGTTATCGGCTATCCCCTTGGCACAATAAGTGAGCAGAGCACGCTTGCTTTCATCCTCTTCCAGCACCGTGACCAGCGTTGATGGATGCACCAAAGCATAGAGAAGTGCAAACTCACCATGGTCGTTGTTCTTTATCAAGACGGCAGAAAGGCTCTCGGATGTGTCTATCCAACGTGTGAAACAGTCGTTCCGTTTGATGTTCTTATGCACCGAACGATAGATTTCCACACCCTTATAGCAATACCGATCCTCAACAAGTGGAGCGAAATAAGCTGCCGTTTCAATCTCACGTGCCAGTCTTTCATACTCCTTTTTATAGAAAGCATGCACACGGGAGGTCATCTCTGAATAAGTGGTATGCCCATCCTGGCGCACCCGTTCATAGCCTTTCACCGTGATAGAGCCCGTGAAAACCTGGGAACTATTGCGTGGTAGAACCACGTTAAGCCCATGAATGATGAGCGGTTGGATGTCAAGTCCATAACGTTCAGCCAACAGGAACGCCCCTTTATGGAACCTACTGATGGTTGAACGGTCGTTACGTTTACCCTCAGGGAACACCACCAGATTGTAACCGTGGACTATGTAGTCCTTGATAAGTGCATCATTGATGGCGTTTTTATCGTCTAACGTAATGAAACCGTTCCACTGATAGATCTTTCGGATGACCCTATTACGACTCACTTTACTGTTAGAGACGAGGATAGTCTTCGGACTTAACGCCATGAAGACAGCCGAATCGAGCATGGACTGATGGTTACAAACGATGATGGAAGCCGTACCGAAGGTCTCTTTTGTTATCCCTTCAACACGGAATCTGACGCCTGGGATGTGGCGTAAGTCGAACAAGAACAATCGCTGTTGGTATCTTCTGAACCATAGTCGGCGCTTCTCCGACTGCGGCAAAAGCCCAAAGAGGATGAATCCCAACACGTAAACCGTTATCAACTGACTAAAGAATACGACAGCACAATAGCCCATCACAACAAGATTCTTTAGTCTTAGGGGTCGGCGTCTGTATGCTCCTCGTGTCTTAACAAGGATGTTGAAGATCAGTGGAGGGAAGATATAAGCCATCAAAACAACGGAGAACATACCCGCAATGGTCACCTCTGCCAGTGAATGGAGTGCTGGATGACGTGCTATGATAAGCGTTCCGATACCGATAAACATTATCAATGCCGAGATAATTATCGAGTGTTTATACGATGCAAGCATCTTTCTTCGATACGCATACTCGTACATTGATCCTTCAGTCATGAAGATAGTATAGTCGTCACCCTGCCCAAATATGAACGTGGCAAGGATGATATTGACAATATTAAACTGCATTCCACACAGTGACATGATACCTAATATCCACAACCAGCTCACTGCCATAGGCACGAAAGAGAGTAAAGCCAGCTCCAGATTACCAAAGGAAAGCCACAAGAAGAGGAACACTATCAGTCCACAAGCAAAGCCAATGTAATTGAAATCACTGGAAAGATGATTGGCAATGGCACTGTTCATGCTCGTAATATCAAAGCTAAAACAGTCCTTATCAGCCAGTTTCGCCTTCACTTGTGGCATATCTTTGTCCTTAACAGAGAGCACATTGACGATGTTATACCGTCCTTCCGCCTTGTCAACACTGATGTTTCCAGCGAAAAGGGTCGTTGTCAGCGGAGCAAAATATGCTGGTTGCTGTGGCTGATAACGTTTGTTGAGCAGTGAATAGTAGTCATTGAAGCTGTCAGGAGCAAAGCCTTCCGCCTGCATGGCAGCCCGAAGTGCCGTCGTCAGTTCGCTCTTGTGGCGTTCAATAAAGCGCTCCCACAGTCCCAAACGGCGCTTCTGTTCAGCCTTCGACACGACAAACTGACTACAGGAAGAGTAGTCATGCACCACCTTTTCACGTACCAATCGGTCCAAAGAAGGCTGCAAACGCTGGCTCTTCTCCAATGCTCCGTCCATCGTAGAGTCACTTGTTACGGTATAAACCTTCTGATATCCACCGTTCACTGTCATCATTTTCTGGAAGTAAGCCATGTCTTCTTTCTGCTCATCGGTCATGTAATTGATGTTAGACATGTTCGCATCAAACCGTGTTTGGAAGCTGAAATAACCGAAGATCAGCGTCAAAACGACGACAATAGCCACAAATACGGGCTTATTCTCCAATGAGACATCACTCAAACGGTCGAGGAAGGTGTGCTTAACCTCCTTTGTTTCCTTCGTGATATGCGGCAGATAAACCAGAACAAAGACGATTGTACCCACCAAAAGGAAGGAGCTGAAGAGCCCTAAGTCCCTTAATGCCACCGACTGTAACGGCACAAGGGCAAGGAAAGCACCAACGGTTGTGACGTTACCCACCAACAACGGCATGACAATCTCACGCAATGCGCGCTTCTTATCAGGTGTGTGACTGAGGTGAGCAATGAAGTGTAGCGGATAATTGACGGCTATACCGAGTATAACAGAGCTGATTCCGATGACGATTATAGACACACTGTCATGGAACAAAGCCAACCCTCCCATGGCGAAGAGCCATCCCCAGGCAATGGAAAGGACGATGAGTGAGATGTTCCGAACGCTACGTAACGTGAAAAGCAACAGTGCCATGATAAGCGTTACGGCAATGATTACCGAGAGGATACTGTCCGATTTTATCTGGGAAGCATTCCCAACGGCTATCACCGGACCGCCAATAATATGTACATCAAGGTTCTTTGCATGTGATAGTGCCCGTTTTCCACATCCTTGCAGCATGTTAATCAGCTGCGTATTGTTCTCCGTTTCGCTTGCACCATAGGGTGAATCAATCATCACAATGGCACGTTGCATATCAGGAGAGAAGATGTGTCCGTCATAAAGTTCATACTTCAAACCCGTGTCCGAACGCTGAAGTTTCTGCACAACAGGCGTAAAGAGGTTCAGTGGGTCACGCTGTATGTTGTCCGAAAGGATGTCACCAGCAGGGAACATCAGCATCTGCTTGTCTTGCTGAAGCTGCTTTTCAACGTATCCGGGACTACGAAGAGCACTGTCCATACGGGCATAATCATGCTCAGTAAGGAAGTATGGGATGTTCTGATAGACGAAGTTCGTCACGGAAGTCATCTTCTCCAAGTCCACTTGTGACGTCATGTTCTGCACGATATGCGCCGTATCAGCCCGTTGAACCTCATCAACAAAGGCGTCAACAGCCGTTACCATGGCGTCAGCATCCCTCTTTGTCGTGTCCCGATACTGGAAAACGGCAAAGATTTTATTTGCTCCTGATATGTCCTGATACACCTTCAGCGCATTATGATGGTTGCTATCCACGGGTAGAAAGTCGGCAATATCCTCCTTATAGCCCAACCGTAGCACTGAAACAGTCAGCAACAGCGTAACAACGACGAACGAAACCAACCCCACAAGGCGGTGTTGTCGCAGATAATCATATAGCTTCAGTATTGTTTCTGTCATCCTTATTTATTGTTTACCGGGTTCGAATAAATCCCCAGGAATATGTCTTTGAGCTTGTCAACGTCGCAGGTGTCATACTGTTCCAGCGTCTGCAGACGTTTTAGGAACGCTTCTTTCTCTGCCACGGTGTAGCAGTGTTTGTACTTTGTTGTACCGTATCGCAGGTCATAGGCTATGTAATTGTTTGGATAAAGCCTATAAGCAGCACGGATACGACGGTCTATCAGGCGTGCCACCTGCTTGTGATAATCGTTATTTGTCAGTCCATCAAACTTTGAAAGTTCGGCATAAGAGAGGGGTTCACATAGTTCAAAGTGCACGCGTCCCTTCTCTTGTACGATGCCTGTGAGGATGCTGTTGAGGTCTTCCCCAGGCTTTTTGGTGTATTTAGAGAACTGTGATTCATAGAGTTCGAGCGTCTTAAGCACGTCACAAGGCTCCCACTCGTAAGACACAGCAATGGGAACGATGTGCAAATCATCAATGGCTTTGATCTTATCTTCGGCACATGACATGCAGAACATCTTGATAATACCCTGGTCAGTGACGTCGTTACCATCCTTCGTCCTACCGTTTCGCTGAGCAATCCATGCCGATTCGCCTTTCTCAGTGATGACATAACGAATGTAATCAGACAGATGTCGGGAGCTACGATAGAAGTCTTTGATGTTGTTTCCAGGCCGTTCCACCTTGAACATCTTGTTACATTTACCGATATCTATCACCAATTGATTAATCATCAGGTTGGCTCCGAAGGTTATTTCAGTTGTTTCAAAGTCCTGCGTAACGAAGTAATACTGCAGCAAACTGGAGTCTAACATGATGTCACGATGGTTAGATACGAAGAGATAGTGCGTCTCTCGACTCAGTTTGTCAAGCCCCGAACAGGTAAACTTCTTAATACTGTGCTCTATGACCCGCTCATTGACCATGCGCATCGTCTCCGTTTGGAAGTCACGCACGGTCTTGTAGTCTGCTATACGCTTGCGAACCGCCTCCAAAGGCTCGTCCGGATAGACGTAAGAGGCAAGGAGTGGGAAGGAAGAACTATTGGCTATGCGCACCATAGCAGCCGGAATCTCCTCTGCATTGTACGGTCGGATGTCATCAAACTGTGTCTTCTCCATTGCTGTATATATCTTTAATTGTTCTTTAAAAGGTTGTCTCTCTTATGTGTTCCATACTCTGAAACAAGCTGTTCTGCGCCCTTGTAACTGTCCTTGTCACGTCTTTTGCAATGCGTTCTCTGCCTTTTCGGAAAATTACAAGCGGCTTGTAATACTTCTACAAGGCGTCTGTAATACTATTACAAGGCGTCTGTAATCTTATTACAAAGGCTTTGTAATTTCTTGTATTACGGCAGATGACACTGTCAACGACGCTTCTCCAGTCTGCGAAACCACATCATGAACGCCTCTTTCCACTGTCGGCACTCTGCCGTTCCCTTATGGTTGGAAGCTCCAAAGCCGTGTCCTCCTGTCTTATATTGTATGTAACGATGGGGCACATGCTGTCGGGTGAGTGCCGAATCGAGCAGTTCTGAATTGTGATAGTGCACGATGGGGTCGTCTTTACAGTTGACTAAGAACACCGGCGGACAGTCCTTCGGCACATGACGCTCCAAGGATAGTGAATCGCGCAACTGCTTATTGCGCAACCGACTGTCGCCCAACAGAGCACGACGGGAACGCTTATGGACACAAGGTTCAACCATTGTGACGACGGGATAGACGGGAACAACGAACCACGGGCGCTGCTCTCGGGGTAACAACTCAGCTGCCGACATCACCAGATGACCACCAGCCGAGAAGCCCATTGCTGCCACACGTGAGGCATCAATGCCCATTTCCTGAGCATGTGCCTTGACATATTGCATCGCACGTTGCAGGTCATTGAGTGCATCAGGGTACCGATTGCCACGGAAGACATAACGATAAGGAGTCATGAAAGCCCCTACTCCTGCCGTCCGATAGTGCAGAACGAAAGCCGAGATACCATTGCGTTGCAGCCATTCGCCCACATCCTTGCCCTCAGCACCCATGTCATGCCACAGATAACTACCACCCGGACAAACAATAACGGCAACATTCCCCTTGCCTTTTGCCAAGTATGGCGTCATCATAACAGTCTTTCCAACCGCCGTTCCTTGCCATATATTAATCCGTTGTGGCTTCTCCTTCTGTGCAAAAGTGCAGAGAGAGAAGAGCAATGCCACCAGGATAAGCGTATAATATCTCTTCATTTCAAACTTTGTTTTGTGGAGTTGACGAGTTGATAGGTAGATGAGTTGACAAGTTATTGGTTAATCTTCTCCAACTGAATCAGCGATAACATACAACTGAATTGATGTATCTCCTCCAACCCACTTAGTCGTCCTATCCATCCTGATCTCCTCCCACATACGCCCTGTTTGGCACATCCCAGTGTCTACGTTCCTGTCCTTTCGGAGAGCAGTTGGGGGTGAAGCTGGTTGGACTTGGGACTAAGACTGGTCGTGATTGGGGTTGAGTCGTCTTATCACATAGTTCCTTCCCAATATCGCCTCAACGGTATTTATTGCCGTAAGGGGCACACCGCAGAAGCCAGGAAGGTTGTTATACTGTCCCGTAAGCAGCAGGTTATCAACCTTTGTCACCACAGGTAACTGTGACAGAACAGTGTTCTTATAGTCCTTACTGAAGCCACACATCGTCCCATCCTTGGCTCCGTAATAGTCACGAATGGTGAGTGGAGATGCCGTATTGACCTTATCCACACAGGCATTGAAGCCCGGATGAATCTCTTCTATGCGTTCGAGGAGTCTCTGTGCCTGCTCTTTCTTCCACAGTTCATAGTCTTTTCCTCTTCTGCCGACGGTGGTCTGCGCCCATTTCTCCACCTCATCAAATATCATTGGTGCCGTAATAAGTGCCTTGTCAGCATATTTCCCTTGGTTATCTTCAGGAGGTGTCATGAAAAGAAAGCCCAACGGCCATGTGTCATGGTGCTCCCCAAAGTGCCACACCTTATCGTATCGGGTCATGTAATACTCTGAATGATTGATGTAAGGGAACGTCTCTGGCTTGAATTTCACATATACAGAGAAGGCAGAATAGGCATTCGGGATGTCGTTAAGCCTGGTCCGATAAGCCTTGGGGAACGCCTTTTCAGACAGCAAAGGGAGCAAAGTACAGGGATGAATGGCTGAGATGTAATGGTCAGCACGGTACTCTTGCCCCTTCGTAGACCGTACATAATCAACGTGACGGTTGTTTACTTCCACCCATTCTGCGCCCTCATTGCATCTGACCTCGCCTCCTGCCGACTCAATAACAGACACTAACAGCTGTGCAAAGCGGTCACTTCCACCCACAAAGCGGCTCGCCCCCTGCATGTAAAGCACACTCACGATGGCATGAACATAAGCAGGTGTTGCATCAGCCATGCCCCCATAGAGTGGATTCATGTATGCAACGACATTGCGAAGCTTAGGGTTCTGGATGTATTTCGCGATGAAAGCATCAGCAGCAAGGTTGAATTCCTCCGAATGAACAGGGAAGAAATCATTGGAAGGACGCAGATAAAAGAGGTCGACTTCATCCGTCAGACGGTGTACAGCATCCACATAGGCTTCAAGATTTGACCGTTCTTCAGGGAAATGTTCAGCCAGAGAGCTGACAAATCCCTCCTTACCTTTCTTTATATGGTAGGTTGTCTGGTCCTCAGCAAAGTAGAGACTGTCCGTACAATCATCGTCAACGTCACGCAAATGCACCTTATCTGCAATGCCGAGATACTCACAAATACGATAGATATTACCCCCAGGACGCATCCCACCGATGACATGCATACCCGTATCGAACTTCATTCCAAAGCGTCGGAAGTTCTGAAGTCCACCGCCCGCAGTGTCGTTCTTCTCCAAAACAGTGACCTTAAAGCCCTCACGAGAGAGGATAGCACCCGCAAAGAGTCCACCCAATCCACCACCAATTATCACAGTTGTCTTCATTCGTTAGCCTCCTTTATCTGTTCATAGATGGTCTTTGCCGTCAACAACTCACTGCAAGTGACAATCGTTCCCACCAAAACGCCCAGCATTCCATGAGAGTTGATGTTCTGACCAGTGAGGTAAAGGTTCGGAACCTTCGTACGTTGCGGTACCCGACAAGCACTGCCCAGACTGATATCCTTAGCATTGCCATACATTGATCCACCCTCCGTTCCAGTGTAATCAAGATAGGTCAGCGGTGTGGAAGTATAGTAATTCTGTATCTGGGAACGTATGTTGGGGAAGTGTTCTTCCAACACATCGAGGAGTCGTTCAGCCTTTTCGCGCTTGAAATCCTCATAGTCTTGTCCTCTTCTCCCGACCTTTGTACCCTTCCATTGCTCCACATCAGCCATCTGCATATAAGAAAGGATGACGCCCGTAGAGGCATATTGCGTGTCACCTTCTGGACAGAAGTGCATGTAAAGGAAGCCTTTCGGCCAACTTTCTGCCGTGTACCGTTCACAATCCCACGGTGTATCGCCTTGATAACCATAGTAATTATAGTTGAGATAAGGGACCGTCTTCTCCTTGAAATGTAAATAAACAGAGAAGCCACCTACGGTTTGTGGGATGTGATTGATACGCTTGCGGAAGGCAGGACGAATCAGTTTCGTGTCTAACAGTTCCAAGGTACGCATTGGATGGGCATCAGAAATGATGATATCACAGGGCAAAGTATCTTTTCCATTCACCTCTACTCCAACGGCATGTGTGTCATCACAGATGATACGGGTCACCTTCTTACGGGTCAGGACCTCGCCTCCATAACGGTTGATGGTACCCATTAAGGCTGTAGCAATGCTGTCACTACCCCCTTTAACACGGAAAGCACTCTGGTTATAGAAGTCCATTATGAAGGCATGTGTGGCAAAAGGTGTCTTGTTTTTCTCTGCTGCATAGAGCGGAAGGTTGCCCACTAGGACCTTAGCCAACACAGGATCGGTGATTATTTCATCAATGACAGCATTGATAGAACGCAGCTGATACTCCATATTCAACGGTGAATCAGAGTCTGCATACTTAAGAGAATGGAGTGAAGAAGCATTGGCAATCTCCTCAATAAGGTCGTAATAACGAACGAGATTGTCATGCTGGGAAGGGAAATACTCGGTCATCTGCTTGAGAAAAGCCTCTCTGCCATTGGCAAAAGCATACTTTTTCCCACCCAATACCACGACATCATAACCTTGAGGATCAAGCTGTGAGAGCGTCACGGTCTTGTCTATCTCCAAGTAACGCATGAGCTTATCAAGGGTCTGACCATGTGCTGCACTGCCTATGAAGTGCATTCCTGTCTCGAACTTTGCGCCACGACGGGAGAAACATTGCAGACAACCACCCACCTGAATGCCCTGTTCAAGTACGGTAACGGCATATCCGTTCTTTGCAAGAATAGCCCCACAAGACAGTCCACCCAAGCCACTTCCGATGATGATAACCTTCTTCTGTTGTGTCATTGTTCCATTCTGTTAGCTATTTCTTCATACTTTTCTTTGTAACGTTTGCGCATTGTGGATGCCTGTTGCTTCAGGTCACCCATGGCAGAGAGCTCCTCTTGTGTCAGTGGTTTGTCCACTTCAACGAAGAATTTACCTTTATGGAGGTGCCAACCGGTCTTTGGAAGGATCTTACCAGGTCCATAAAGGACCATCGGAAGGATCTCTAATCCGAACTCACGTGCCATATAGAACGCTCCTTGATGGAACCTTCCGATACGACAATCCTTAGATCTGGTCCCTTCAGGATAGACCGCTATGCTGTAACCACGCTCTATCAATGAACGTAAATGGGGCATTATCTCATCCAATCCCTCCCTAACGGGTAGGTATTCTGCGTTCCGAATGAGTGAACCATAGAAGGGATTGTTCCATACCCAGGCATTGGTGAGGAAGACAATCTTCGGTGTGAAGACCAGCTGACACATCAAATCAAGATGCGACTGATGGTTACAAATGATGATACGGGGCTTGTTGAAGTCGATACCTTCAGCCACCTTATACTCATATTTCGTACCGGGTATGCCGTGATGGATCATCACAAAGCGTGAAGCATGATAGATAAGCTGATGCAAACGGTAACGACGACGCTCGGTCATCTTACCGAATTTCGTGTAAATCCATACGAAAGGAGTGAAGACAACCAGCGTGAAAAAGAGGAAAAAGAGTAAGGAATAAACCGTACGAAGGGTGGCCGTCAGTGCTCGCCACAGTCGTAAAGGAAGTCCATAGACCACAGCCAAGAAACAAAGGATGGTATTCAGAACACTGATACGTGCAAAATCCTTTCCCGGACGGAAATGACTTACACGCTCATTGCGCGGTGGATAATAGACTTGTATGGGTATTGGGACAAGCTTGACACCATGCCAAGAGGCGAAGACAAGCAGTTCCAGCTCCGCTTCATAGCGTGAAGTGAGCAATGACAGTCCGTACAAACGGTGCAGAGGATAGAGCCGATAACCTGTCTGGGTGTCAGGTAATGCCCTGCCTGTCTGTACATAAAACCAGAAGTTAGAGAACTTATTGGCAAAGGAACTACCCTTAGTACGATCTACACCCTCCAACTGTCGACTACCAATAATCAAGGATTGGGGGTGCTGTTGATTGGCTTTCAAGAAGAGTGGGATGTCCTCTGGATAGTGTTGTCCATCCCCATCAAGGGTGATGGCATAGGAAAAACCCATCTCTAATGCCTTTCTGAAACCCATCTTCAAGGCATATCCTTTCCCCCGATTCTGTGCATAGGAAACTATCGTTATACCATCAATGGCATGCAGAATATCGGTAGTACGGTCCGTACACCCATCTGTAACGACAATGACATCGTCACAGTAGAGCAGACACTTCTCCACTACTGTCTTTATCGTTTTGTCATTGTTATAGGTGGGAATGACAACACAGATACGCCTGTTTCGTAATTGTTTCTTCAGTTCCTCATTCATCATACAATCCTCAACACTAAGGAAATCTTTGCCATAGGCTTCTCTTCTGAGAGTACTATCAACTGTGTTTCAACACTTGTACCATCCTCTGATGTTACCAACTTCTTCACCTGATACGTGAGCTGTAACGTCTCATTGGGTGAGATAACAGAGAGGAACTTCACGTTTTTCACCTTCGTGATCATCAGCTTACACGGTGTGGAGCGTTGCTCGGAGAGTAGATCCTCGACAAGTTCCTTGCCCATTTGGACGATACATACACCCGGAGTGATGGGTTCACCAGGGAAATGGGCAGCATAGATAACACAAGAGGGAATCAGTTCGATGGCGTAATTCACCACCGGACCAACTCCCTCTTTACGGATTATCTTGTATAAATTATTCTTCAGTTGCATCGTTCTCTCCTTCTGTTATGTTGGAATTTTCCTCATTGCTCATCAATGAAAACTTGTAACTGATGTGATATTTCTCATCTTTATAGGTAGGATTACCTTTCAAAAGATTCTCCATAACATGCTGTAAATCACTCTTTAACACACGACGGATGTACCATTTATCGAGCATTGCAATGACTTCAATCAACTCAACCTTCTTCGTCTGGGGCTGATAGGTGAACTCTAATGCCGTGATACCAAACTCATTGAACAGGACACCATGATATACATCCGCTTCACGTACCATGATGGTGATGCCACTGAGATAGCCTTTTGACAGTTCAATGGTAGTGGCATACCTTGTTTTACAGCCTATACTGTCCGACAAAGGAGACTGCTGAACCGTGAGACTGTCCTGTGCTTGTACCGTCAGAGAGGCAAGAGAAAGCAGAAGAATACTAATTAACAGTAAATACTTTCGCATTAATAGGACTGTTTACTTTTACATTCATCATCTCAATAACAGTACGATCGCCACGCTTTTCTATAAGCTCAACCTTAGCAACCATTGCTCGTTGGCGGTTGAAATGAAGGACAATCTTCTGGAACATCTGCTGCATCTGCTTCTGCTGTGGATAGAGAACAGCGACATATTCGGTGGCTGATGAAGAGAGACTAACCTTGAAATCACGCTTGTCATTGAGAGCTTTTCCCACAACACTGTTCATCATTATGCGTGCTATCTCCTTGAAAAACTTGCTCTGATTGACGTTGATAACATCATTGCGATTGCCCTTACTGATCAGAACACGTGAGCCATTCAGTACGAAAGCATAGGCATAAGGCGAGGTATACTCCCAACGGAGCTTGTCACTTTGCTGGTAATACATCTTACCACGTGACACCATCTTATCATTCAACATGCGGAGATACTTCGTCTGTACAAAGTCGCATTGCATGGTTTTCATGCTTGCAGCGGCAGCTTCTATCTGCTGTCTTATCTTTGCCTCACTGACAGCTTGTGCTGAGACTGTCGTTGTGGCGATACAGAACACCACCAAAATTAATAATAACTTTTTCATTTTACATCTTATTTTTCTACTTGGCAATCAAGCAACAGCCTAATATTATCAGGCTCACTCCTACCCATTTCATCACAGAAACGGACTCATGGAAAAAGAGTATTGCCGCAAGAAGGCCAAATACATAACTCAAACTAATCATCGGATAAGCCACACTCAGGGGGTAATGCTTAATGATATACATCCAAAGTATGGAACTGGAACCGAATAACAGACCACTACAAGCAAACTGCCAATTCAACAAAAGGCTGCACCAGAACGTACGGGTCCATCCAAAGGGAAGCATTTTCTGAAGTGCAAACTTCAAAAACACCTGCCCTCCTGCCAACAGAGAACTCTGCAAAACGGATAAGATAACTACTCGCCACATGACAATACCATTGCGATAGCATGGATTGAAGGCAGCTCTTCTGCCCCATCCCGCTTCAATAATGAATTAAGAAGTGGAGTACTCTCATCATGACATCCCACAAGGACAGTCTTTGCCTTCCCTTCTTTTAATAGCATCTCTGCATCACGTAATGCCCATGATAAAGATGCTGTTCCCTGTGTATAAGTAACATTATAGCCGTGACAGTGGGTCTTAATGGCGATATTACTACCTATGGTGTTGTGTGTACTCTGCATGAAATAAGTGGGTTTCAACATTGTCTCACCCTCCTCTTTCATCTGTTCCAACAGTCGTTCGCTATATTCCAGACAACCATACATCGTCCCAGTGATGATGGCATCAGGCTTATCAACACCTGCTTGCGCCAATGCTTCCAAAGAAGAGAGCAACGAACTCTTCATTATCTTGCCCATACGACGTGCCTCTAAAGGCTTGACATACTTACGGATGTCTGCCAGTTGGTCCTCAGAAGTGAGCTCAACACGGGACAATACCTTAACTTCTTTCCGTGTTTCTACTGGCTCTTCTGTAGTCGTTGGATGGGTAGAAAACAATAAAGAAGAGTCGTTACCACCGAAACCAAAAGAGTTACAGAGCACGTTTTCCAACGTGACGCCCTGTTCACCTAAGGTCGGAGTAATACCCTTCTCCATCTGATGTGCCCAACCTAAGTTGGCTGGAACAAAATGATTCTGCATCGCTAAGATACAGATAACGGCTTCAATACTTCCTGATGCGCTTGTAGTATGACCCGTAAATGACTTTGTACTGGATATCAATGGGAGCTTATCGCCGAAGATTCGACGTAAAGAAACACCCTCACTTTGGTCGTTATTGGGTGTTCCTGTTCCGTGGGCATTGACATATTGAATATCTTTCGGACTGAGATGTGCCATATCCAAAGCCTCTTTCATAGCAAGATAAGCACCTTCCCCTTCTTCTGACGATGCCGTTTGATGGAATGCATCACAGGCATTTCCATATCCAGTAAGGTAAGCATGGGGTTTTACACCACGTTCATTGGCAGTCTCATCAGACTCTAACACTACGAAGGCAGCCCCTTCCCCTAAGTTAAGACCAGCCCGTGTAGCATCGAACGGACGACAACGCTCATGGTCAAGGATCATCAATGAGTTGAAACCATTGAGGTGAAAGCGAGATAAAGACTCTGTACCACCAGCGATAACGATGTCAGCTTGATGGTCTTTCAACAGTCGTGCACCAAACATAATGGCATTGGCAGCCGAAGAACAGGCTGTAGACAAAGTCGTTACTTCCGTGAAAATACCAAAGTAATCAGCCATGGTGTTCGTGCAACTGCCACAGTCATGATGCTGAAGGAAGGATACATTGTCATCTTCTTCAATATGATCGAAGCAAAGTTCAGTGATATCCATGCCACCAACGGTTGTACCAGAGACAAGTGCTATGCGCAGACTTTCACCCTTTTTCTTACGTACAAGGATGTCATCGACACTGATTCCTGCATCCGTTAACGCCTGGCGAACGGCTATGATACCCATCAGGGCTGTGCGACTCATCATCTGTGACACAGGGATTCCAGCCATCTCTTTCATCTGTTCGTTCGACAAATCAACCTCTCCTACAGGCAATTCACGATGAACTGATTGAAGATGTTTCATCATCCCAATACCACTCTGCTTCGTTGTCAAGGACTCTAACACCTCTTGTTTGTTAAAGCCAATAGCAGAGATTATGCCTTCGCCAGTAACTGCAATATTCATTTTATTGGTTTATCCGTTCGCTATTATTACCCCAAAGTGGCTTTATTTCTTTCGGTTCTTGCTGACATAGTCGGCTATAGAAGCGACACTGGTGAAGATCTTCTTGCCTTCAGCAGGGTCAGCCAACTTGATACCGTACTTCTTTTCCAAAAGGACTATCAGCTCCAAAGCATCAATTGAGTCTAAACCTAAACCTTCACCAAAGAGTGGTTCGTTCTCATCAATGTCATCAGCGGTCATCTCTTCGAGGTTCAAAGCCTCTATAATCTCGTCCTTTAATTCTTTTACTAACTCGTTCATTGTCGTGTCTATTTTATATATGATATGATTTTTCTGTTTTATTTTTCTTTATTATACCTTGTTGATAGATACTATATACAAGTCGGCTTCATAGTGTTCACGGTCTTCATAATCTATCCATCCCGTCAACAAACTTGTTGTTTGACTGTCTAAGAAAGCTGTTTGTATCAATGTCTGCATCTGCTCTTCATTCTTTTCCGGAAGAATATAGAAAGATGTCTCACCGTGATAGCCATTGCGAATGGCAATCTCACCAGTAACAATATTCGGCAAGGTATACACGAAGACAGAAGGACTTGGGAAGTAATTGTCCTTATCTGCTATCGAAGCTAAGTACTTCTTATCAGAGGAGATAGATGAAGAGCGGTTGAAAAGCACCACTCCCCGACTCCTCTGAAGTTCTTTGATAGATGTTTCGTCAGCCTTTTCTGCCTGCAGCAAGAGTTCTGAAGCGATGAAACCCAACCGACACAGACCATCCATTTTATAATACTTTGGATAGTCTCCTATCATCTGTTTATAGATTGTTGTGAGCAGACTCTTTTCGTTTGGTTCACCTTTGACAGGGAGAAGTCGACCGTCAAGCCATGCTCCTTCAGGAGTAATACGCACATGATACGTCTTTCTGAATACTGAAGGAACAGGATCTGTCACCGCTTTTGCCTCATTCAAAGACAAAGAAGAGCTTTCAACAGACTTCGCGTAGAGGGTTGCATTGCATCCGCCGAAGCCTGAAAGCATCTTGATGAAGCCTGTCTTATGGGTTGAACTGTGCTCTGCAGACAGTATCACTCTACCAGATACGCCCATTTCTTCATATCCACGCGTCCCTAAGACAGTGTGATCATCGACAGATTTCATACAGAGGATGGTCTCAAAGACGCCTGCTGCACCTAAAGAATGGCCGATATAACCCTTTAAAGCATTGACAGGGACATCAGAAAGAGCAGCTCTCTGAATGGCAATAGACTCCATCTGGTCATTGAAAAGCGTAGCTGTCCCATGTGCATTGATGAAAGCTAAATCATCTTTCCCAACGCTTTCCATCGTCTGTTGCAAGGCCTCAAGCAACCCTTCTGCCGTCTTTGACGGTGCACTGATATGAAAAGCATCATTCTTTATATGTCCATGTCCTATCGTCCAAACCCGTTTATCAGACTTGTTAGTAGCCTGCTCACCAGCGGGAAGACGACTGCTCAATACCACTGTTGCTGCTGCTTCACCTAAATTAAGACCCTGACGCTCTATGTCGAAAGGTCTACAAGGCTCTGCTGACATGGCATTAAGTGACTGAAAACCAGAGATAATAAAGCGTTGAGGACAGTCAGCACCACAGACAACAACATGATCATACGTTCCTAACTGTAACAGTCGGGAGGCTAAAATCATTGCAGCAGAACCCGAGATACAGGCATTACACACCACCACTGGGCGTGTCGTAAAACCTAACCGAGTGGCTATTCGCTGTGCTGTCTCACCCAAATAAAGGTTTTCATCGGCATCCTTGCCTAATCCTTCTATCGCTCCTTTGGTAGAACTCAGAATGAACACGGAACGGTCATCAGCCACATGTATACCCGAAGCCTCAATGGCTTTGCCTGCAGAACGAAAGACTAAGTCTTCAAAATCAGCTGACATCAAGGATGCCATGAAGCCATCTGGGATGCCATCCGTCATTGGAGCATAGGCACGAATAGCCGACTTACCAGCCTTTACAGCCTGGTAATTATCCTCTGAAGTATCACCCAGAGGGGAGATAATATTATCAGCTAAAACGTAAACCATGATTTCTTCTGATTCTTTCCTACACACTATTACTTCTTATCCACCTGTTCCCAGCGTTCTTTCCACTGCTGATAAAATGGAGGATTGTCCCACACTAACTGGTAGTTGAGGTCCATAAACACCTGCACGGAATGTCCTGTTGCTATCAGACTATCATCTTCCGCATCATGAATCTCATAGTCAAAGACTATCTTTGCAGCCTCTGTCGGACGATAGATGATGTCTATACGAGGTGTCATCCCGTATTTAATTGGCTTCTTATAGTGGAAGGAGAGGTCGACCAATGGAGCAAAATAGCCATGATCAAAGAATCCCATATATTCCAATCCATACTTCTTTCCAAATGCTTCACGTGCATCTTCAAAGTAAAGAGGATAAGAACCATGCCATACAACATTCATGGAATCAACCTCACTGAAGCGGATTGAAAATGTTTTTGATGCTTTTAATTCTTTCATTCAATACTGGATTTCTTTCTTTTTCAAGCTTCTTCTTGCTCCTTAACGGCTATCTTTATCTCGGATGTGACGAGCACTTTATCACCGCATGTTATGCTTGCTTCAGCCAATGTCATACCAAACACTTCTTCCTTCACCTCTACACGCGTCGTTATAACGTCTCCTACATGGGGCAAATCAATGACCTCAAAGTTACGGACGGCACCGATAAAGCCTAATTGAATTCCTTTCTTGAGAATGTATTTATTGACATATCCTATACGGGCGGCGCAGGTTTGGGCGATATTCTCCATCATACCTGAAGCGGAAAAGCGGTCATCATCCACAAAGATGTTGTTCTTCTGTACCTCAGTCTCTGTGACAGTAAGTGTCTTATCGAAATGTATCAGTGTACCAATCATGACGAAAGGCTCC
Source organism: Prevotella histicola (assembly GCF_055385135.1). Classification (NCBI taxonomy): domain Bacteria; kingdom Pseudomonadati; phylum Bacteroidota; class Bacteroidia; order Bacteroidales; family Prevotellaceae; genus Prevotella; species Prevotella histicola. Next base: position 414,998 of record NZ_AP043794.1, read on the forward strand.
TGCTGTGGCAGTAACTCATGTACGTCGATTGCCCGAAGTGCAGCTTCAGAAGGATTCGCTACATCAAAATTTACCATCTTCTTTATCATCAACTTATCGTGACCAGAAGTCATAGAAATTAAACCATTGCAAAGGATACTGTCGCACTCTGTGTTCAAGTTCCTTCACATAACTGTCTGCTAACTGCTGTATCTGCTGTCGACGAGGTGCGTGCTTGTCGTAAGAAAGACGTGCTACATATACCTTATAGTGCTTAGCAGACGTCTTCATGACATTGACTGCGAGGACATCCAGCCCTTTCATCGTTGCCACAGAGAGTGGACCAGCAGGGAAACGAGCCTCAGCATCCATGAAAACAGACGTCACCGACTTAGCTGAACCAATGATCCTGTCGGCTGGCATGCTCATGATTTCATTGTTATCCAATGCCTCATTCACAAGGAAAAGGTGGCTCATATCCTCCTTAACGGGTATCATACGGATGTTATGATGTCCCAAAACCTCTTGTCTTCCTGCCATCACAGTGGCTTTTTCACCCCCAAAGACCAATGCATTGAATCGTTTTGTCTTTGAGATAAGGGAGTAACCCGCCACCTCATAACAACCTATATGAGAACTGAAGATCATGAATCCTTTCGGTTCTGACTCTAACAGACGGAAGTGTTCGTACCCTTCGATATCCAAATGGAAGTGCTTACCTGCAAAGACTGCAAAGCGATCCACCACTACTTGACTGAACAAACAGTGATTGATGTAAACACTCCATGCTGCACGCAAACGCCCATAGCACAAGCGGTGACGGTAGAAATGATAGGCTGAGGTCCTACTATGGTTGGTATTCAGTAGCAGACAGACTGGTATAACGAAGAGGGATGTGACTAAATAGACCATCCGCACATCCAACCAGCGCAACGATTGTATCAGCAATCGATGCATCCAGCCACTGCCATATGTAGTGTTAGCCAACCTTACTCTCTATATAATCGCAGAACTGTGACAAAGTAACGACTCCCTGCATCTCCTCTGGTTTGATCTTAAAGCCGAAGTTCTTCTCGACAATAACGACAATATCAACAAAGTCCAGACTGTCAATGCCAAGGTCATCCTTCAGCTTTGCTTCCGGTGCAATGTTCTCTTCGTCAATCTCCAGATCCTCTATGAGGAAGTTTCTTACTTTCTCTTCAATTTCTTTTCTTTCCATTATGTGTTATACTTTATGATTTATTTCAACTTTACTTCCAGTATTGTGTGTCCTTGACCGATACCATCATGGGTGTCAACAACTCTCAATCCAGCTCTATCAATCTGCTTTATCATGTCATCAGAGTGATACATCTTGCTGTTTCCATTTGCCATAACAGTGAAATAGACGCTTGTCATGGTCAGACATAGTGATGCCGGTTCATACTTTTGTCGGTCCCAGAAGGTCTCCATTATATATAAGGTGGAATCATTCTTCATCACTCTGGCTGCCCGAACAAGGATACTATAGATCTCTTCTTCTGAGAAACAGTCAAGGAACTGGCTCATCCAAATGGCATCCCAGCTTCCTTGTGGCAGATCATTGTGTTCGTCAAGAATGTTTGTGGGATACCCGTTGATGCGCTCTGCACCCTCTTTCCCCTCGATATTCTTCTTCATCATTCCAATCTGACCGGGTAGATCAACGATTGTAACATTGACTTCAGGGTCATATTCAACACAGCGCAAAGCAAAACGCCCTGTGTTCCCACCCACATCCATCAGGTGTTTGGGATGTTTACCGAACACGATCTCCAAAGCCTTATCAAAGGAATGGTCGCTATAGAAATGGTCAAAACCAAACCAACTATCCTGTACTTGCTTATCAAGTTTCGACAATCCTTCATAGATTGTTGGCCAGTCACCAAGGGTTTTCAGACCAGCTGGCTTTCCTTCCTTTAATGCTTCATCAAGAAAGAACATGCCCCGATAGTTGACATCATGATTGAAATCGATATTCACACGTGTAGCTGGGTCATTGAGTAGGAACCAACCTGTCTTGGATATGGTGTATCGGTCAGTATCTTTATTCACCAAAACAGTCCCTGCACTCAGTGAAGCTTCAAGCAAAACCTTCAAAGCATACTCCGAGAGCTGCGTCTGTTTCACCAATTCATCCAATGTCAAACCCTCCAGACTGTCACGCAGAGCATCCAAGATGCCCCACTTCACCATCAGGCGAGACACCTGAAAAATGACGGGACCCCATGCTATATACTCTGCAAGACGTTGTGCTTCACGAGCAGAGAGCTGTTCCTGAGTGTATCTATCACTCTCTGATTGGAATAGATTCATCCTTATTTATTTGCCTTTCTTATTTCTCTTATAAATAACTTAGCGAAAGATTCACCTAAATCATCCATCGGATCCTTAAATGTTATCGGATCATCATAATCGCCATCATCAGACTTAAACACCATTGTTGCCTTGATCTTTTTGGTACTTACTTCACGTAAATAAGCAATACCACTGATACTTCCGTCTTTATAAACGATCAATGGGGTTAGAACAAGGACATATTTTGTGGCTCTGGTATGAGTTGTTGCACTAAGATCATGTTTAAAACCTTCCTCATTGAACTCCTTTACGAAATAGTCCAAAGAGCGTTCTTTCCAATCACTCACTCTTCTTCCAAGGGCTAAGAAGTCCTTAAAAGGAAGATCTTTTTTGTATTTAATCCTGGTCAAGTCCAAACTGACGCCAATAGTCTTCTCACCTTTCAGGCAACTAAGACTACCACTCTCTAGCCTTACACTTGCAAAACAAGATAAGTTCAGAAGTGTAAAAAACATCAATATGATAAACTTTCTCATACCTTATATAATATAAAGGGGTATAATTACTTTGCCTTCTTTATCAGCTTCACAACTTGTTCAGCCAATTCGCGATAGGTTTCAATACGGCGCTTCTCATTACCGTAGCCTGCACCAGCAACTCCATCAACATCAATAACAGCAAATGGCTGCTTCGTGTTCTTCTCATAGAGGTTCATCAGAGCACTCATGTGAGCATCACCAGCACCAAAGCCAATGAGAACTGAGACACCAGTACTACCATAATGGAAGTCTTTCACCTCAATAACTATGGTGTAGTCTGCCTCACTCTTCTTATCCGTGATTGTCACACTCTTCGTCTTGTCATTGAAACGCTCCATGAAGTTTGCTTCTGCACGTTCAAGTTCTGCCTTATAATCACGCTCCCACTCTTTGCCTTTCTCTTTCAAGAAGGTCTTCACATCCTGTCCTTCTAATGTCGCATGGCTATAGTCCCAAACAACATAAACTTTTGCTTTTGAGGTCTTTAGTTTAGAAAGTGAACCGCTCTTTAATGTTACATCAGACTTAGCAAACAGACTCATCACGCAACACACTACGAAAGATAATAATAATACGACTCGTTTCATAATAGGTAAAATATAAATTAATAATCAAATAAATATCCTCTTAAATGTCTAAGCCTACTGATAATTCTATACCACCAGCATTACGGTTTACAGTCCCGAAACCCGTCTCAACCTCACAGTTCTGGAACGTATAACCGAGAGCTGTGCTGATACCAAACTTGCTATGACCGAAATAGAAGTGACATCCTACTTGTGGAGCGATGTATAACCCTTCACAGTCTCCTATACTATAACCGACTTTTGTGCTAATGTATGGAGAGAAATTCTTACGCAATGCCTTATGAAATTCCACACGTGTGTCTACGAAAAGAGGAAAGCTCCAGCTTTCACTGTCCCACCAATAATTAACGGCTACACCACCACCGACAAAGAATTCTGGGGTGATCTGTACACCATGGGAAGTGGAAAGGAAGCTACGATTCTCTTTCACATCACCTGTTCCAAACACATAGCCTTCTGAAATGAATCCTCTATAACGAGGGGCTTGCTCCCAACCATAGCTTTCACCACTCTGTGCATTTACTACTGGACTGTAAAGTATTACAGCGATAAGAACCAATAAGGTCTTTACATACGTTCTCATAATAATATAAATTAAGTTTTTAGTTAATCTTCATTAGGCTTTGACCTTCTTAATGACCAGGGCAGAATTGGTTCCACCAAAGCCAAATGAGTTACTCAGTACGGTATTTACCTCGGTGTCAACGGTTGTTGTAGCAAGGTTCATCTTCTCTGAATGTTCATCAGGGTTCTCGAAGTTGATGTTAGGTGCTACGAAGTTATGCTGCATCATCAAGATACTATACACTGCTTCTGATGCTCCTGCCATCCAACACTCATGACCAGTCATGCTCTTGGTGGATGAGATGAGGGCATGTTTACCTTCAAACATACGGTTCAAAGCAATTGCTTCATACATATCTCCCTGGTGTGTACTCGTAGCATGGGCGTTGATATAGTCTATATCATCTGCCTCCATGTCTGCACACTTCAAAGCCCGAGTCATGGCAATAACACTCCCTTCATCGGATGGTTGACTGATACCACCACCATTACTTGAGAAGCCATATCCAACAACTTCTGCAAGGATATTTGCACCACGTGCCTTCGCATGTTCATAGTCTTCCAATACCAATGACGCTGCACCACCACTCGGTATGAGTCCATCACGGTCTCTATCGAACGGACGACTGGCTTTTGTCGGCTCATCCATATGAACGGAGAAAGCACCAAGTGCATCAAATGATGCCATTGAGTAATAGTTTGTCTCTTGTGCACCACCGCAGAGAACCATATCCTGAAGTCCTTGCTTGATCATCATAAACCCTAAGCCTATGGAATGGCTACCACTGGCACAGGCTGAACTGACCGTGAAGTTCACACCTCGCAGATGGAAGATGGTACTGAGATTCATGTTCACCGTTGAGTTCATCGACTGGAAGATGAGTCCATAACCCAACATTGCTGAGTCATGTTTCTCGTCCATTATCTTTGAGGCTTCAATGACAGGCTGGGCTGAAGAGTCGTTACCAAAGATACAACCTACTTCATTCTCCCGCAGATAGTCATCCGTGATACCCGCTTGAGCAAAGGCTTGCAAACTAGACATGTAAGCATAACGTGCTTCTTCCGACATACCAGCACGTATATGACGGTCGAGCATCTTCTTCGTGATGACTGGTTCTGCAACGACACCTGTCAATGCCGAACGATAGCCATAGGTAAGGCGTTCTTCCTGAATGCCTATGCCCGACTTTCCTTCATATAATGAATTCTTTACCGTTTCAAGGTCAGTACCAAGACATGACCATATTCCCATTCCGGTTATTACAACTCTTCTTTCCATATTTCTTTTTTAGAAGTTAGGGATATCTCATAACTTCTTTCACTTCTCATTAAGTATATAATCCTCCATTCACATTTATCACCTCACCTGTAACGTATGCAGCTGCATCCGAAGCAAGGAACGCCACAACGGCTGCGACCTCCTCTGGCTTACCAAAACGCCCCACAGGGATGAGCTTCTTCAGTTCATCCTCTGGCAACTCCTTCGTCATATCAGTCTGTATGAATCCCGGCGCTACAGCATTTACGGTGATGTTTCGTGGTGCTACTTCCTGTGCCAAAGCCTTCGTTGCACCAAGCAGAGCAGCCTTTGCTGCACTGTAATTAACCTGTCCAGGCATTCCTTTCAGTCCTGACAGTGATGTCATATTGATGATTCTTCCTCCATGTCTACGTGGCATCATGTGTTTCAACAGTCGACGTGTGATATAGAAGAAACCATTCATATTCGTATCCAAAACACTGTGCCAGTCGTCTTCCGACATCATAAACATGACATTATCCCTCCGGATACCTGCATTATTCACCAATACGGAGATGAATTCATCTGGATGAGCAGCTTCCCAACAATCAATAGCAGCTTCTATTGCCTTCGGATCAGCAACGTCAAAGGGCAGAAGTTCAGCATGACCACCTTTCTCCTCTATCAGTTGTTTCACTTCTTGAGCACATTCTGAATTAGAATGATAATTGATTATTATAGAATATTGTTCTGCTAAAAGCAAGGCTACAGCACGTCCTATTCCTCGTGAAGCACCGGTTATTAAAGCATATTTCATGTTTTATGAGCTTTTAGTTATTCGTAAATAGTATAAGGAATGCACCATATATTGTTATTTGTCGACAAAGGTATGACTTTTTTTTAAATTATATTATATCCCTTAGTATTTTTTCAGATTTCCCGTTTTACTATCTTCTCCTGAGATTAACGTACCAGATAGCTTTTATCCATTCTGAGAAACACACACATCTTTCACGCAACCTTGTGTTATCACACCCTCCCAATCCCCTATCTTAGTTTTGTTTTTAGTTGCTGTCACTTTTAACATTTGCAGTAACGGATTGAAAATTAGATAATTAGAACGCATAGGAAGATGACAGAAGTGACAGCAAATTTTCTTTCTTTCGTCTCCACCTCCATACTTATAGTTACACAGAACTGGAACAAATGAGTAGTTTCTTACCATCTCTACATACTGTTAGCTGGAAGTTGTGAGCAGAAATAAGCCTCTTTTCAAAACTGTCTGAATGAGTTCCAACAGTCGGGTACTCCCTCCGTCTGCATATATTCATACCATGACAAGTGGTAATTAGGAAACAGAGTAGTAGAAATGGAAAGTAAGTTTGTAGAAGCCTATGATAGAATACCACTTCAATGTATAAAAGACATTATTTTGAATGCTTCTGGCTTAAAGGAAGAAGAATTACGCAAAAACGTTAAAGCGCTTGTTCCTTTAAAAAAGATATCTAACTTTGCAACGCATTTAGAGCAAGTGCACTTGTTTGTTCCGACTTTCATACTGCACTTAAAAAAGAACTAAGAGGGATTACCTACGGGTAGTTCCTCGTTTTTATTTTATAATGATACGTGTGCAAAGATATGCATCCAAGTAACAACGTTTAGGCATTTTCTTAATAATCTAACGCGAGTACCACCCAAGGTAACATAATAGTAAAAATCCCTTCAAGTATACTCACCCACCACTTATCCTTAAGCAATGTAGCAAAGGAAGAGGCTGAGATTGTAATAAATGGTAGATATACAACCAGATACAGATAGAAAGGGGTGTTTTGTGCTATAGCTGTGATAAAGGAGACTAAAATGAAAATGAGAAAGGATATAATAACCCATATAAAGTAAAACAATAATCTACGTTCCATTTGTTATTTATCTATATTATAATTAACAGGTTCTCTAACACCTACGGATTTTAAAACAGAATCTATAAAATTTCCATTATTAGTGTGTGTAATAAAGTTAGGGCATAGATTGAAGGAAGAAACGAGAGACACCAGCCCCAACTGTGACTCTCCATCACAGCACAAAGAGACCTGTATCTCCTACACCACAACACCTCCTCCACCGTAAGACTTCATGTCCGCAGATTCCTATGTCATGTGTTATCTTAAGGCAAATATACAACTTTATTTTGTAAATGGGTATTTAGAATATGGGAAAACGAGGATGGATAAGGGTGCGTTGTGTGTTTAAATGTAACCAAACGAAAAGCATCAAAACCCCTAATTAAGTTTTGTTTTTAGTTGCTGTCACTTTTAACACTTCGTGTAATAGGTTTATATTCAGATGATTAAAGGCGATAACGGAGTGACAGAAATGACAGCAAAAACGGAAATGGTATACGGTAGGCTTTTGTCGTTGGATAGGAAAGGGCGACTGATAGTTATAAGATACGCCTGTTTTTGGTAAAACGCTCTGGTGCAGATCCTTGTAAACTTATCCGTCCTTCCAGATACCCACCGCGCCATTACGGACTAAGCAGAAATATATTTACAAGAGATGGAAGCTGCAAGTCCACAAATCCATGAGTCATGCAAAGCTTTCAGACTTGTATATCATTCTCTACCAAAGACTTACAAAAGTCTTTCTAAAAGGTGCCCTTTTACGCTGCAAAAGGACGTCTTTCACACCTCAAAAGAGCATCTTTTACCCTACGAAAGGGCATCTTTTGCCGTGTCAAAGTCCATCTGCTATTTTCAATTTATGAATCTTTATTACAACACTTCGAATGTCCTTGTTCTTTTCATAACAAGAGAGTATCTCTCCCTCTGCATTATTATAACAACACAATAGTCCGTTAAATATTATGCTGCATCATCAGCGAAACTAAATATATCATTTATCCTTTCTTTATTTAATGGCGTGTTCGGGCTTTTCTCGAACACGTCAATAATTCGTTGCGCGTAATAGGCATTGATCATCTTCGCTTTAAGGCGACCGATGGACGTACCAAGTTCCTTGCATATAATCTTCGCCACATTGAGTGCTGTGAATGAAGAGTTAAAAGCAAATTCAAGTTTTTTCTTGTCGCGTGCCTGACAATCGGTAAGACCTAGGAACTGCTTTGCGTCGCGAAAGCAAAACTCCTCTTGGAAACGTGTGGTGTAGTACTGAAATGCGTTTTGTAAAGTCTATTTATCGTAGCTTTCAATCATTACACCCAGCTTTTTAAACCCAAATCAATTGTAAGACCACTAATCACACAATTGATGTTGCTTACATTTCATCCAGTTTATCTTTTGTTGGCTTGTCGGCATCTTGCCTATGATATTGTTTGAGCGTAGTGCACCACATTTTCAATAACAACATCGGCAATGTGTCCAGCAATACACAAAATCAAAACAACTCTACCCACTGTTTTGGGGTAAAAAAGACATAATACCTAGTACGAAAACTTCACCCCAAGAAACAAACTGCGGGGTTGAGTAGGTCCGTAAACATAGTCGGAGGCACGCGAAGCCCCTTTATCCAAATCCTTTTGGTAAGCATCGAGCATGTTTTGCACCCCCGCACTAGCCTCAAATTTCACCTGCTTAGTTATGTAGAAATTATAGGCAAGCTTCAGGTTAAGCGTGAGAAACGCGGGAGTGTGCTCAATGATAGCAAAGTCGTTGGTGCGCTCGCTCCCCCCTTTGGGGTGGCCAACATACATTCTACCCGTGTAAACGCCCGATAACGATAGGGCAAAATCGATGGTGGGATGCACAGTGAGGGTGAAATATCCGTAGGTGTTGGGCGTTCGCAGCAGACGTTTAGTGGTTTTAAACTCGGGAGCAGCATCGTCGTCCCATTCTTCGGGCGTGCGATAACGGCTGCTTTGCCAAGTAAAACCAGCTTGCAATTGCGCCCACGACGAGAGCGAAGCCTTGCCCTCGAGGTTAATTCCATACACCGTTGCACCGTTAGAATTGAAGCGTTCTTCAACACGTGCGCCATCAATAATCACATCATCAGCCAGTTTGCGTGTAGCAAACATGTTGTTAAGGCGTGTGTAAAAGCCCTCAATAAGAACGTTGGTTTGTACTGTTCCAAAACTTTTATAGAGGTCGGCCGATGCACTAAAGCTGTGCGAACGTTCCTCTTTCAAATCCTTAGCCAACGTAATTTTCACACGGTCGCCATCAGCAATACGCGTATGAAGGTCTTCATCAAAAGCCTGTGGGGCTCTAAATCCGCCAGCGTAAGTAAGTCGGAAATTGGTGTTGGGCGTGGGATTGTAGCGCAGATTAACGCGCGGACTAAAGATAAGATGCGAGATAAGGTTGTGTTTGTCTAGTCGTCCGCCCAGAAGCAAGCCCCAATGGTTGTTTTTCCATTCGTTTTGAGCAAAGAAGCTACCAATATTCACGCGCTGTTCCATCAGGCTGTTGTAGCCCAGCGAGTGGTCTTTAATGCGGTCGTAGCTATATTCGGCCCCCACAACAAGACTCGAAGGCATGAACCACAGACGGTCGAAATTGTGCACATATTGCGCACCAGCTATGTAATTGATGTTATGCGTAAGGTTATAGGCTCGTTGTGCTTTGTCGTAGGCTTGCGCATCGGCCAGCGTTTGTTGTTGGTTGGCGGGCAGCGTGGCGGCATCGTCTTCGCTCATATCGAGGTTAAGTCCCAGTTTATAGGCTTCGTTCAAGGCCTTAAGTCCATCGGCAGCGGTGGCCAGTTCGCCCAGTCCGCCGTAATAACTCTTACGGTCAACGTTTTGAAACGAGGCATAAGCACTGAAATGTCCCTTACTATTAAGGCTAAAGAGGTCGTAGCCCAAACTTCCGCCGTTGATGGTATGTTCGATTTGTTCGGCAATATTGGCCTCGTGAGCAGGCAAGTAAAGTTTGTTTCCGCCACGTCTATACTCCTTCAAGCCGTGGTATTTAAGGGTTATTTTGGAGTAATCGGTGAGTCGGAAGAAAGAGCTAAGCCCCACGGTTTTATTATCTAGCGTGGGAAGGTCGGTGTAACCATCGCCATCGCGGTCGTAAGCAGCGCGGTGTCGGCTTTGTCCATAGAGATAAAACCCAGCTCTATTATTGGTTGTAACAACCGATAGGTTGCCCGTGGTGTTGTTGTCGAAAGCAGTAGAGCCATTTGTTGCGCCTGTGATGGTGTGCGCCACATCGGCCGAATTTTCGCTAGGTTCTTTGGTAATGATGTTGATGGTGCCACCAATGGCCGAAGCACCGAAGAGCGCCGAGCCACCACCGCGAACAATTTCAACACGTTGCACCATGTTAGAGGGTATCTGTTCGAGTCCATAAACACCTTGAAGGGCAGTAAACACGGGTCGCGAGTCGATTAATATTTGCGAATAATGACCATCAAGCCCATTGATGCGCACCTGCGAGAATCCGCAATTGGTGCAATTATCTTCGGTTCGCACGCCCGGTTGGAAGTTTAAACCCTGCACCAAGGTTGTAGAATGGGTAGATTCGAGCAACTTCGTGTCCAGAACATTCACAACCACAGGCGACTCACGTCTAAGTGTTTGACTACGATTGGCCGACACAACAACCTCGTCGAGCGCAATATCGTCGGGTTTGAGCATCACATTCAGCTCATGGGTATTATTTTTTTGCGTTGTTACCTCTTGTTTGTAAGCCCTATAACCCGCTGAGCGTACCTCCACAATCACCTTTCCCACAGGCAGATTTCGCAGCATAAAATGGCCATCGGCATCGGTGGTGGTAGTGATAACTGTACCCAAAACCAGCACGCTCGCGTGCGAAAGAGGATGTTGTGTTTTACTATCCACAACGCGTCCCTTAATGTTGGCTTCGGTATTAACTTTCACTTCGTTCTCGTGCCTTGCGTAAGTGGGCAGCGAAAGAACGAACGTAGCGGCGAAAACAAACGCTGATTTACATAAAATCTGTTTTACGGTTCTTTTCTTTATCATTTTAAATTGTTTTAAATTCAGGCATGTTCTGTAAATCTTCGATATAGTCACAGCACGCCCCATAGGGCTTTTTGTGACCTTATCAATGATTCTAGAGCTCGCCTTTGATTTGTTAATGCAAAGGTAGGATGTTGTAAGGAATAGTGCAATACCTAGAAGTTGGGAAAAAGCCTCACCCCTCTGCCCCTCTCCAAAGGGGAGCTACTCTTTCTACACATCTTTTTTAAGACTTGTATAGAAGCAATAGTCCGTTAAATATTATGCTGCATCATCAGCGAAACTAAATATATCATTAACACTTTCTTTATTTAATGGCGTGTTCGGGTTCTTCTCGAACACGTCAATAATTCGTTTGGCATAGTATGCATTGATCATCTTCGCTTTAAGGCGACCGATGGACGTACCAAGTTCCTTGCACATAATTTTCGCCACATTGAGTGCTGTGAATGAAGAGTTAAAAGCAAATTCAAGTTTTTTCTTGTCGCGTGCCTGACAATCTGTAAGGCCGAGGAACTGCTTTGCGTCGCGAAAGCAAAACTCCTCTTGGAAACGTGTGGTGTAGTACTCCACCACATCGCGTCCGTCCATACTCTCATCCGTACAGAAATACAAGCGCCGACTGCCATTAGGTAACTCGTGGATGACAAGTGACACGACCCTATGCAAGGACTTGCACCATGCCTTTAGCGCATAGGCTTTGCCTTCGGTCTCTCCTAAATCAAGCTCATTGACTTTGGATATGTCGATGTTCCTTACGTCAATCTTATCACCTTTGACACGAGGACGGCCAGGCTTTCCTGTAGGTTCCCCGTCCCACGTGTAGAACAAGGCTGCGTCATGACGCAAGCGGCTCACAACATGGAAGCCCATCTTCATTACCTTGTCGATGAAAGGTCTTTTGGAGAAGGCTGAGTCGGCGACAAGAACCTTGCTAATACACTGTAAGGCTACCTTGTCGTCCTCCAATACTTTGGCATACCAGTCGTATAGGCTCATCTCTTTTTTCTCCTCGTCTTTTTCCAATGTGGTCTGCACAGCCTTCAGCATCATACACTCATGCAAATCCACGTCTATCACACCGATGCCGAGAATCTTAAGACCGTGCTTTACAGCACCTGCACAGCCCGACCAAAACGTACCCACGTATGGGGTATGCTTCCCAGCCTTCTTGATGAAGCTTGGATCAATAACGATGGCAGTGCGACCCTTACCCTGCTTGAAGACGAAAGCACTCAGCCACATATTCATTTCGAGCCAGTTCACGCTGCGCTCTGCCGTCTGCCGATAGCATTGTTCGCCACGCTTTCCATAGCGTCCCATCTGCGTGAAATTGCATTTCCTTGGGATGACCATCAAAAGAAAAAGCATTTCCATGACGTTTGTTTGAATACTTTTGTTTAACTTTGCTCCATCGCCAGCACTAAATGCTGCTTTGCAGAGCTTCATATATCGGCTAATCAAGTTGGTTATCAGCATAAACTTTATTGTCTTTTTACATCTATAAAGTTACTGAAATTCAATGAGATAGCCGATTATATTATGTTATATTTTATTACCTAATTATCTCTTTTTTACAGACCTGTCATGTTTTCTTTCTGCCACAATACCTGTTAGCTTAGGGACGAAAGATTCGCAAACCACAAAATTTTAACGGACTATTGATTATAACAACACCATAAAAACGACCATCTTTCAATTTTCCTGTCACTCCTATCACTCCTCTCCACGTCTCAACGCATTGATAACAAAGCATTTATGTGAAATATTAAAAGTGACAGCAACTAAAAACAAAAACTATGTTAGGGGTTTAGAGTAACAATGGAACCTCTCGTTCATTTTTCGGCATAAATAACGCCTTTCCATTAGTGAACACCAAAAACATTGTATGAGTAAGTATTCAACATGCATTATCACTTAAAGCCATCAAGTGGTTGTTCTCATCCCAGTACATTCTCCGTTCTATATTAGGAATACTATCCTGGTTGCCGTTGGCATCAGAAGTGTAATGCTTAGAATCTATCTGCATAGGTGTGAATCATTGAGCTATAAGTATACCTCAGAAAATATTAGAGTTATTTCTCCTTTATCAATATGTCCATATATCTTGCCTCTACAGAAATAAAAGGATATAGCTTTTTGTATTTCTCAAAAGAATCTACCCATAATTTACTCTGTTTTAGCGCACTCGAAGTTGCTGCTGAATAAGTGATCAGTTTAGAACTATACATATGGTTACTTAATTCACTGTATCCATCACTATATGGTTCTACAAATATATATAAGCTATCTTTAGGTACTAGAAAGATATAGGCAGTACCAATATTAGATAGTTTGAGATAATTCTTTTGAGGTGGAAGAATCCCATAATACGAATATGGTATGACAAAACATCCACTATTCGTTTTCCAAACGGTTAAAGTTCTATCTCCTATCTTATAGAAGTGTCTAGTTTCATAAAAAAATATCAGGGCTCCTATAAATATAGTTATAAGACTAATATGTTTTCTCATTTTATATCAACAACCTATTTAAAGACAGACTTAAAAAAATCAGAGATTCTTTTCCAAGTATGTTCACGCCCTTGTTGTAAAATTCTCTGTACATCGTGTTGTTCTTGCCAGTATACTTTAATTCCTCTGTTATGACCAGCCTTTTCTGCAAATTGGCTAACCATAGCTTCTTTACTTGGTATACCTTGCTGAAGACTCTCCAACGCATCAAAAGCTTTACGTGAAGCAACCCAACCTTGCCCTGCTGTTCCAGCTACGTACCCTGCGCTATAATTACCGATGTCACGAGCTGTAGCATAATAGATTCTTCCATCTTGATCCTTAAAAGGCATCCCTCTATACATATATTGATCAACACTCTGTTTGCCTCTATTAGCTATGCCTCTTTTCTTAAAATCTAACGGTCTATTTCCATATGCATTACGCATATACGTTATGACATCAATATGACTTGAAGCTATTTCAGAATCAAAGAACTTTTGTCCAGAATGATCAGATGGGTTGATTACTGCCCCATAGACAACTTTATTCTCACTACTAAAAAAAGAGTACTTGGTAAGCATTTCACCTAAAACACCTACTCTCCTGCCATCATTAATTATATATATATTCCGATCTTTGTTAATTATTCCTCCTACGACTGTATATGTATTTTTTTTATTTTTTGTAACCATTAGGGATGGGAAATGTACAACTGAAAGCGTCTTTATGGAAAAGACCATACAGTGTTGTGTATTAATCCCAATAGATAGAGTGTGGATTGAGTTTCCTTGTTATTTTAATCTCCTTATCTACATCGGCAACTAACATTCCATTAGGTTTTATGCTATAGATGCCATTTGAATAACATAATAACATGGTGTCAATCCATAACTCTAATGAATCATAAATCATAATAGGATCTACAGATAATGTTACTTGTGGACTATAATAATATAGTGCTCCAATGGTTTTACTTTTCGGCGACAAATCAATCAGTATGGGATCTTCCATGATACCATTATAAATAAAAGGAAGCATCTTTCTATGTGCAAAAAAATTATCTGTTGTTACATCTAACATGTACAAACTCGTAGTAATTGAAACTTTTGCGGGATTCCCTATTGTGGAAAGTTTTACCTGATTATTTATATTAAAAAGAATATTCTCATCTGCCCCTGTAGCCCAATCATAAAAATCAAGTACCATTTGAAGAGGGCACATTCCAAGATTTGTAAGCACATGAGCAGTTTGATCTCTGTCAAAACCATCATTACCATCTCTTAACAATCTAAGAATGGGACTCTCTATTCGAGTTAATTCATCTTCCAGTAAATTTAATTTCTCCTTTAAGTTCATCGTAAATTATCATTATATTGTTGATACTGCATTTCTATACTCATTGATATTGTTGGCGGAACTATTATTGGAGTTACAGTCCTTGGAACTATCTTTTCAGCAATTGTGCCTATACTTTTAAGAATGCTACCACAGTTGTTCCTATTGCAATATTCTTAACAACATCTCGGTTGGGATGTATTTTCTCAGTGACAGGAACTGTAGAACCAATAGGAATATGCTGCTTTTCTTTTTTACTATTGTCAGGAACTAAAATAATTAGGAAATGGTCCCCTGTCTTCATATTATTACTTTTCACCAAAGTACTCAGATACTATCCATGAGATCGATTCTCTGATCTTGGAACTTGCATAACAGAAGCATTAGATCCACCTTCTTCTGTATGTGCATATGGGTATTCATCCCGATCTACTTGTGAGGAAGAAGATATTCCGCTGGCTTTCAATGCAGCAGTTCTTCTAGCAGCATTTATATTACTTGAATCATAAGTTAACAGCGTTGGATTACCTTTCGCAATACCTCTTTTATGATTCATGTATATATACTTCCATTTCTTTTCAGAGATATATACACGGACAGTTTTATTTCCTCCTTTTGAATTATTAGCATTCTCTCCTTCTTTACCAATAAGATCAATAAATCTTATAGGATTATTATCACAATATATATAGCTTGATATATTTGGATTCTTCTCCACCAACGGATCCACCCCATACCACAGGCTCGTAACTGGATTCAAGTACCTTGCACCATAATAGTACAAACCTGTTTCTTCATCGAACTGTTTGCCATTGAACTTATATGGCAGTTCTTCACTGCTACTATGCTCGTCAACCAACAGTTCACCGTATGGTAAGTAGGCATCATACTGTGTAATGTTGGCGTGATCGTCTGTGATGTAAGACGTTGAGCCGAGGTGGTCACTGTGATAGAAGAAGGTTTCTTCCTTGGTCGTGTCGTTATCCACGTAGCCATAGCCAGGCTGAGGATCCTCGGGATTGCTTGGGTCATTCCAGCTTACAGGTGGACCGGGGTTAGTATTCGGTGTAGTGTTGGGGCGTGGAGTCTGAATCCAACCCTGTGGCACATCATGGTTACCGAGTGTGTCAATGATAGAGTTATATCCTCGTTTTGTATTCTCCGGATCACCGTAAGCTCCCTTCATTGTTGGTACGCCAGGGGCAACACCCAGCTGTTTACCATAACCCTCATGCAGAATCTCGTTCTCGTAAGAAACATTTATAATAGATAATTTCAAATTTTATTTGTATGGTGTTTACACATGTTTGATGCTTTTCCTCTTGATCATTCTTCCTTTGTAATCTACATAAATATGAATTGTATCAGGCGGAGTCCTACTAGAAGTAATACTTATTATGTCATAATTTTTATTTGGTTTCAAAATAATCTTATGTGTACGAACTGTATCACCTTCTAACAGACATCCACTTAACACGAAATAGTCATCTGAAATATCTTTAATGTTTATATAATAAGCACCTTGTTTTGTTTCTTTTCTTTCTATTGAATAACACTCATCACCATCCTGACTATAAATTAGAATGTTTTCTATTTGATCATGGGTAACTGAGTAAACATACTGCCTCTGCTCACTAAGGTCTATTTTATTAACTTGATCTTTACAAGCATATATAATACAAAGCGCAAGAAGACTTATTAT
This sequence comes from Prevotella histicola, assembly GCF_055385135.1. Classification (NCBI taxonomy): domain Bacteria; kingdom Pseudomonadati; phylum Bacteroidota; class Bacteroidia; order Bacteroidales; family Prevotellaceae; genus Prevotella; species Prevotella histicola. The sequence goes on from NZ_AP043794.1 coordinate 431,708, forward strand.
TTTAATAAATCTACATTTCCTTATTTTATGTACCATATAAATATTTTTTCATCAATAAATATTTATTATCTTCTTCCATTTTTGAATAGTTGTAAGATATTTTTAGGATTGAATTGATTCCACCACACATCTATCATTTTAATCTTTTGTGAATCTGTCATTTCGGTATTATTTATCAATGCAGATAAACCTCCTTTGTATTTAAGAGTTTTTGTAACAAAGTTATTAAATCTCATGAATACTTGTGATTTACTTATAGCCTCCTTTTCTTCAGGCACTTTGTCATGACCTGCATTAAAACTTCCTTCTTTAATAAAATATTTCAGATACATTTTGGCGAATTTACCTGTATATTTAAAATAGGATCCTGCCTTCTCTATATGTTTCAAGTGTCTCACTTCATGACTTAATAAATATAGCCATTCAAAAGTATTGTTAGAAAAATCGTTTTTCCCTAAGCTTTTATCTTCTTCAAAATAATTTCTAGTCATTATTGTGGATGCATACTTCGGATTGTCACCCAAAGTAATCGCACCTCCTGCCTCATCTGCTTTTGAAGAAAGAGGATACCATGGAAGTTCTTTTCCTAATCCTTTTTCCATTACATGAAGGTTTTTAACATATTCTTCTTGTACACCGCTAACCAAAGATAAAAGGTGTGCTACCGGCGCTGTTAACGTATAATAATCAGGGAGATAAAAAGGTGTTTTATGAAAGATAACCACATTTTTTGGATAAAGCCCTTCTATATCACTTAACTTTACCGGATTATCCAGTGTATACACATATCCACCCGTACTTACATACTTCTCTGCCAGCGGATCCACTCCATACCACAGACTGGTAACAGGGTTCATATACCTTGCACCGTAATAGTATAGACCTGTTTCGTCATCAAATTGTTTGCCGTTGAACTTATAAGGTAAGTCTTCACTCGATGAGTGCTCGTCTACAAGGAGTTCGCCGTATGGCAAGTAAGCGTCATACTGTGTGATGTTGGCTTTATCATCTGTGATATAAGACGTACTGCCGAGGTGGTCGCTGTGATAGAAGAAGGTTTCTTCTTTCGTAGTGTCGTTGGCAATGTAGCCATAACCAGCCTGTGGGTCATCAGGGTTACTCGGGTCATTCCAACTTACAGGTGGACCGGGGTTGGTATTCGGTGTGGTGTTGGGGTGTGGAGTCTGAATCCAACCCTGTGGCACATCATGGTTGCCGAGTTCTGTGAGAACGGCATTATAACCTACACCCGTGTTCTCCGGATCACCATACGCACCCTTCTCTGTCGGTACACCAGGGGCTACACCCACCTTCTTATAATACGCCTCCTTCTGTGTCTGAATCTGATTCATACGTTCTGCATAGTCCTGCTGACCAGCCGTTACGTATGAGCCGTTGCGTCCGTAGACGTTATTGAACATACCTGTTCCTATCCTTGAAGCGATTCGTTTGTCACCAATGAAGTAATGCTTCGTGAATCTATTCTTGTTAACAGAGAGGATACTTGCAGGATAAAGCGTGAAGTTATCCGTCTCATGGAATGTGATTCCTTGCGGTGCTCCGTTGATAAACGAAATATTGTACCAAAAGGATTGAAATAACTTTCTTCATCAGAATTCGTATATATCTGTTTATGTAACTTCCTGATGTTCAATATATAGTTTATACGCCTTATTGCCGAATAGTTACCAGATTAATTTTCGAGTCACCTGACTGTTAGATTGTTAACAGCTTCACCTTCTTTAAATAATTTATAGCCATCAGTAGCATATCCTCGCCCTATATATATAAACGACTCTGAAGAGACATCTTCCATAATATAGTCCTTAAAATAACATCCACCAAAGTCCATAGCATCCTCACAAACAACCCATAACGGATAATAAACATGGTACGAGTCTTTCGCGTACCCTGTATTTTTACATACCATGAAGCTACTTACATCAACGCCCTTTAGTGCTGGCATCGTTGTATGTAAATATATTGAATCTCCATAGCCCCCATAAATGCTGTCACCTATTCTGGTATAACCATCTATAGTTTCTCCATTTTTTAAGTGGACCCATTCTCCTTTGCTTTTATAGTTATATTTCTTTTCTTTGCAAGAAACTAAGAAAGCACATAATATGATAATTATAATGTAAAGTCTCATCTGCTTAGTCTTTTATATGTATACATCTTCAAAAATGAACTAGTCCAACTCATTGTTCCAATTCTGATACCAATATGGTTACTAATTGGAGAACGTCGATTAATTTGCCCAGTATTATAGTTATGAATAATACTTTGTATTTGAGAATCCTCAAGCTTACCTACATTTGCATAATTATGTACATGATTGTGTCTTAAATACCCAGTTTGAGTCATAAGATTACTATATAAATTAACAGTTCCATTATTTTCTATGTTTGCATCATCTAATCCTGCAGAATGCCCTAATTCATGGGGGATGGTCCGAGTGTTTGAACCATTTAGTAAACCTTTCACAGCTCTTGGTCCTACCCTAATATGTAATCCGTTTATATCACTATTAGCTAATATGGAATTACTTTCAAACCTATTTTGATCAACTATTTCGAAAACATGATCATCTTTTTGAATATCTTCAACAGAATTGACAACCCGTAAATTAATATTAGTTTTAACATTATATTTTTTCGAGGAGAAAGTATATCTCGATTCTATTTGTGCTTTTATTTGATCTCTGACTTTATTAATATTTATTTTCTTATCACTGGAGTTATTATAAACTACTCCTGTAACAGTTATAAGTACATTTGTTTTACCATCTTTATTTTTCGAAGTGTGGATATCCCATTTATTACCATCAGAATCTATTAATTTAATAGGATTATCTATACAAAAGACATAACCACTACTTTCAACATACTTCTCTGCAAATGCATCCACTCCATACCAAATACTTGCCATAGGATTCATGTACCTTGCACCATAATAGTACAAACCTGTTTCTTCATCCATCTCCTTGCCGTTGAACTTATATGGTAGGTCTTCACTGCTACTATGTTCATCCACTAACAGTTCGCCGTATGGCAAGTAAGCATCATACTGCGTGATGTTGGCGTGGTCATCTGTGATGTAAGACGTGCTGCCTAAGTGGTCACTATGATAGAAGAAGGTTTCCTCTTTCGTAGTGTCGTTGGCAATGTAACCATAACCAGCCTGTGGGTCGTCAGGGTTACTCGGGTCATTCCAGCTTACAGGTGGACCAGGGTTAGTATTCGGTGTGGTGTTGGGACGTGGAGTCTGAATCCAACCCTGTGGCACATCGTGGTTGCCAAGTTCTGTGAGGACAGCATTATAACCAACACCCGTGTTCTCCGGATCACCATACGCACCCTTCTCTGTCGGTACGCCAGGTGCTACACCCACCTTCTTATAGTACGCTTCCTTCTGTGTCTGAATCTGATTCATGCGCTCTGCATAGTCCTGCTGACCAGCAGTGACGTATGAACCGTTGCGTCCATAAACATTGTTAAACAGTCCCGTTCCTATCCTTGAAGCAACTCGTTTGTCACCAATGAAGTAATGCTTCGTGAAGCGGTTCTTGTTGACAGAGAGGATACTTGCTGGATAAAGTGTGAAGTTGTCCGTCTCATGGAAAGTAATACCCTGTGGTGCACCATTGATATACACACCTTCCATCGTACCGTAACTCTTCATGATACGTTCGCCGGCAGCGTTGTAAGTGTAACGGCTCGTCTTGCCGTTGTCAGAGAGTACCATGAGCCGGTTGTCCTCATCCCAGTACATCTCACGAGTAGTATTCGTAGAGTCGTTTGTTACCAGTGTAGGATTACCATTAGCATCATATGTGTAATGATCATGACCAATCTGTGTTGGAGCCGTCGGGTGGTTGCTGTCCTCGTACTTATAAGCAAAGTTATAAGACTTGGCAGTTGTCGTTGAGTCCACTTTCTGAACTTTTGTCAGCGGTTCACTCATCCGTCCGAACGACATCACCATATCATACGATGCACGCTTAGCCTTACCGTTTGCATGAACAAGGCGGTTCAACTCATCATACTCATACGTATGCGAACTCCTTCCTCCCAGCTTCGCCTTGTTGAGTTTCGTCAGCGACGTTGGGTTGGCAGCATTCGTAATGCCGAGGATATTGTCCACAGCATCATACTGGTACCTGTTTTCCATCACAGCCTGACCATCCGCTGTAAGGTTCATCACCTGCAGACGTTCACGCTGCTTGTCATATGTATAGGTGGTCTCTGTGCCATTACCGAGCTTTGTATAGACCGTATGACCCTCCTTGTCGTAACCTATCCTGTCAACAATAACGCTCTGACGTCCCTGTTTATTGCTCGTCAGGCTCTCCACCTGTCCAGCAGCATTGTAGTGATAAGTCACCACTTCACCGTCAGGATAAGTCATCGTCTGCACACGGTTCCAGCTGTCATACGTAGCACCATAGACATAAGTCCTGATATCCGCCACGCTCGCCATGACCGTACGGACAGTCTTCGTCACCTCACCCTGTCGACCGTAGTAGTAGGCTTCACCGCCCGAAGCATCCTCAACGAGGGCAAGACGACCGGCACGATTATACTTATCGCCAGCTTTACCATAGGTATAAGTAACACGATTAAAGAGGTTTTCTGGATAAAGCACCTCATGGAGTCGCTCGAAGTCGTAGGTGTAAGAGATGTAACCCTTGTCAGATATCGACTTCCTAAGCTCTGCCGTGAGTTTCGTCAGAAGGTTACCCGCTGCATCATAGGTCATATCCGTCTCACCAGCATCAGGATGATTCACCATCAGCTTCCGACCAAGCAAGTCGTAGGCATACTTCGTCTCCCTACCGTTAGGATGCTGAACTGTCATCACCTGACCAACAGGGTCATAGCTGTACTTCACCGTGATATCCTCACCACGAGCATGCTGCACCGTTTCACGGTTGCGCCCCTTGGCATCCGTATAGCTCTCCGCATGTCGTCCCAGTGCATCCGTGACTGTTGTCTGGAGCATCGGTTCACCGTCATGGCTGCCGATAGAGTAAGCTGTACGTGTCACACTGCCGTCAGCAAGCGTCACACTCGTGGTACGGTCGTGTGTATCATACTCCGTTTTTGCCTGCAGATCACCTGTAGCATGGTTGTAAGTACCAATATTACCATAGCTCTCCGTCATTGGATAATAAGCCACAATATTACGTCCAAAGGCATCGATAACAGCCCTTCCACTGACGATAGAGACTTTCTGATTGCTTCCACCAGACCACACCACACCCGTCTGCTTCGTTTGGACGGCACGCATCAGCGAGTCGGCAAAGGTATAGGTGTCAATGTTTCCTTCCTTAGAATAATGGATGGTATGTGCCTTACGCTCTGCAGGGAAGTACTCAAAGCGGATAGTAAACGGCTGACCGCTTTCAATCTCATACGGAGCACGAATCGTCTGCTGACGTCCTAAGGCATCGTAGGTGTATTCCATCTTCTGTCCGTTAAGGTCGGTGGTCTCAATCTTCTAGTTTATGGAAGACTCTTCCATCTTTTAATTTGTAGCAAATGATTCCTTTTTCTTTATCCCATATTATTTCCTCTATACCTAATAACGGTTGATTGCTCCCCTCTTCCGAATTAACCCCATTTTTAAAGGAAATGCTAGTGTCAGTCTTATCCAAAGCTACTTCATCAGAATATAAGCCGCCAAAAGAAATTTCAGAAACAAAGGTAGAATCCATATTTTTACTTATTATGAAGACACCTTGCCACCATTGAGTATTATGTTTAATTTTGAAATCTATAGATGCATTAGCTATATATTCATGTTGTCCTTCTATCCAGTTACAAGATTTCAAGTCTGTAATTGGAATGTGCACCTTATTAAAAATATTTTTTTTTATAAAAGCAAAGGTATCTATAGACAAACCATCTGAAAATAGTATATTTTCTTTTTTACCATAGATATTAATCCATTCCATCTCTTCTTCAGAAAGACGTATCTTTTTACAATATGGAAGGCCACAAGAAACTAAGCATAGTGCCATTAGTGATATATACCTGTTAATTTTCATATAAGCTTATTTAATTTGGAAGTTTGAGGTGGACAAAGTTGTCTATAGAATGGTGCAATAAATAGTCATTCGATTCTATAAGGATTCTTCTACTGTACGTTGTCAAACAAAAGTGTACAACTGCAAATATACAACTTTACTTGAGTTCGGGATAAGTTTAGTATGAAAAAAGTTCCAACTGCCTTGATTTTTCCACATACACTGGCAGTGCCTCTGGCTTGTTCTCAAAGAAGCAGTATGCTGTAAGGGCAGAACACAAGTTCATGATAAAGTTGTGTATCGAGCGGTGTCTTGAGTGAACAAGGTTGGCTTTGTTCTTGAGTAGTTCGTTAATGCACTCGATAATGTATCTTTTCCTCAGCATAATCTTGTCCCACATAGGCATCAGTTTGTTCTTCATCTTAGCCTTGAGCCCATGAACGAGTTGGATACCTTGACTGAACAGACTATCAAAGAGTTCCTGCTTGATGTACCCTCTATCAGCAAAGATCTTCCCAAATAAGACCTTTGCAAATACCGTCCATACCCTGCTATCTCTGTCATCCACATTTGCTCCTGTAAGACAGAACGTTATCACTTCACCAGAATCATTGCATAGCAGGTGCAGCTTGAATCCATGACACCAGCCCATGGTACCCTTTCCGTCCTTGGCGAGGCCGGCAAAGACTTTGTTGTAATATCGTCGTACATTGTGACATACGGGTATCATTGTGCTGTCAACGAATGTTATACCCGTACACTTGCCGAAGGCATAGAGCTTCATGAACAGCATCATCTTAAAGAACACTCTTGGCATGAGTTCAACGAAGCGGTTATAGGAAACCGCGTCGGGAAAATCCTGACGCATCACCCCTTTGACCCAATTCAAATAATACTCCTTGAAATTGCGATATGCGCCGAAATGATAGCATACCAAAATGGTCATAATCTCACTTTCCGAGAGTCTGCCCTTGCGGTTTCGGTAGCGTTTGCCGTCACTGTTATGGGACGGTAGACGCAGGTTTTTCGCTAATTCGGCACTCAAATTCTTATCAAACTCGTCGATTATACAGAAAATTTCAGTAACTTTGTCCTTGGTAATCATCGTTCAAAAATCTTGTAATCTATTGATTTTCACCTATAAAGATACGAATTTTTGACGAGATTACCAACTTTTTCAAGCCTTTTCTTATCCCGAACTCGCGTAACTTTATTTTGTAAATGCGTCTTTAGAGTATGGGAAAACGAGGATGGATAAGGGTGTTGTGTGTGTAAATATAACCAAGAGAAAAGCATCAAAACCCCTAATTAAGTTTAATTTTTAGTTGCTGTCACTTTTAACACTTCGTGTAATAGGTTTATATTCAGATGATTAAAGGCGATAACGGAGTGACAGAAATGACAGCAAAATCAAAAATGGTATACGGTAGGCTTTTGTTATTGGATGGGAAAGGGCGACTGATAGTTATAAGATACGCCTGTTCATGGTAAAACGCTCCAGAGCAGGTTCGTGTAAACTTACCCGTTCCTCCACATACCTCCGCACCATTACGGAATAATCAGAATTATGTTTACAGCGATTTGAAACTACGTGTCCACAATATCAGGAGTTATGCAAAGCTTTCAGACTTGTATACCATTCTCTATCAAAGACTTACAAAAGCCTTTCTAAAAGATGCCCTTTTACGCTGCAAAAGGGTGTCTTTCACACCTCAAAAGAGCACCTTTTACCATGCGAAAGGGCATCTTTTGCCGTGTCAAAGTCCATCTGCTATTTTCAATTTATGAATCTTTATTACAACCCTTCTTATGCCCTTGTTCCTTTCATAACAAGAGAGTATCTCTCCCTCTGCATTATTATAACAACACCATAAAACGACCACCTCTCAATTTTCCTGTCACTCCTGTCACTTTTCTCCACATCACAACGCATTGATAACAAAGCATTTATGTGAAATGTTAAAAGTGACAGCAACTAAAAACAAAAACTATGTTAACGTGAGTTCGGCGAAGTCAGAACAATGTAAGCCGTGTGTCAATGGTTCTTTGTAAATGTTTGTATATTAGCTCCTTAATATTACAACAAATTTCGCTAATCACTAAATTTATAGACGCTTATAATTCGTCGAACTCACGTTAATTTACTATTTTGTTCAAATATCCTTTTTAAGATAGGTCATTTCAGGATATGATTCCAATACAACATGTCATCGCTTTTCATCCCGTCACGCCACTTTCGAATATCTCTATTATATAAGAGAACTATGGCATCACGTTTATAAATATAATAGAGCAGAATATTTGCTGCATAGTCTGTTGTTTCGTCATTGAGCATGTGTATCCACTCTTTTTTCTTTAGCTTTGCTATAAGGCTTTCTTGCTTTGCAGATAACTTTACCTTTACACGATAGCCTATATCAATTATCGGGAAGCACGAATCGCAAGCTACCTTTTTTATTGAAAAATCAATATTTTTATTGTTTATAAAAGACAATTGCCTTGTAATAGAATCTTTTTCTTCTGATTGAGGTGTTTTGTGAGCCCCACAAGATGATATAAACATTACTAAAATCATTAATATTAATAATTTTGCTTTCATTTCTTTTTTCTCCTTCTATTTTGATATGCTTGTTGTAACATTCTTCCGTTATTTGTATATGTTGAAATATGCTCTGCAGAAGGCTCCACTATCCTTCTTAGATTCATATTCCTATTTTTTGAGTAATAATCAATTACCTGATTGAGAGTCTTATATTTACTCCCAGGGTATCATTCTTTCACGCAATCATTATAAAAGAGTAGACAACTTACCAAGTGTCTCATTGATTATTTTTAATATTACGGTCTCTTATTGGTGGAGCATGAAACTCAACTCTCTCTTTCAATAGGATTGTATCAGATCTTTCTGATATTCTTATTATAGTTCCATCATTCTGACTCTGGTATGCAGAAGCTTCCTTTAGGAAAAATGCGATGTTATCATCACATTTATCAATATTCGTTTTGTTTTTATTATAAGTCTTTAGAATATTCGATTGCTCATAAAGAAGGCCAGAAGATGACTGGATAAATATTAGTTTATCCTTATAATACTGCAATTGGGAAGGATATATTCTATATTTTGAAGGTAAACAATCCAAAGATGGACCAAGTAAAAAAATTATATTTTTACGTTTATATCCATTTCTCCAATTGTATTCAAAGTCTGTAATAAAAATCAAAGATTTGTATTTAGGATGGCGCTTTGCGTATTCATCAACTACAGATTTTACTTGACTACTGATTTGATTATTCAAATAGCCTTGTTGTTCCGGTCTACATGCCGTTAAATTTATGACAAGAAGTGATGCCAATATGTATAGAATTTTTCTCATATTCATTCTTTAAAAGACCATGTATTATTTGCAACATAAGAAGAGAAACTTTTATTAGATCTCAGAAATGTCGAAACTTTATTAAAAGGTTTAGGTAAATCATCTATAAAAGCTTGATGTTTGTTATTCTGAAGAATACCAGTAACCTTATTATCGTGACCAAGTACAAAGACGGGAGCCCTCATATCTTCTGCAAGCTTCCCATCGTATGCGTCATCCATGGAGTAATAGGATGGAGTTGGGTCGCCAGATGTATCTTGGTGCGTATGAATTTGTGCAACAACATGGTATACAACATTCCCTTTACTGACGGTATGATTCCCTATTTTATATCCGTATGCAGAAATTTTCGTCGTTCTACTGTCATTATTATAATCTGGTAATACAAGCACACTTCCGTTAGATAATAAGAAGCCTCCAACTTCTTTTCCTTGTGGATTACGTGGAACCTTATATAAGTTATTAGCATTATTCCACATATGGTTATAAGCATCCGACTCATGGCGGAATAAAATACTGCCATCATTCCTATATGATATCCCCCGTTTGTCATTCTGATAAGTTTCTCCCAGATATTTGAAGCCTCTCCGAGCATCACGTACACTTATATCCTTCTGTGAATGAATACTAGGATTATAATAAATTCCTTTTTTTGTTTGTATCCATCCTCTACCGTCAGGATCTTTTAAAACTATTGGATTATCACCACAATAGACATAGGCTCCTGTCATAAGATACTTCTCTGCCAACGGATCTACCCCATACCATAAACTCGTGACGGGATTCATATATCTTGCGCCATAATAGTACAGACCAGTCTCCTCATCGAACTGTTTGCCGTTGAACTTGTACGGTAGGTCTTCACTGCTGCTGTGCTCATCAACGAGGAGTTCACCGTATGGCAAGTAAGCATCATATTGTGTGATGTTGGCTTTATCATCTGTGATATAAGACGTACTTCCTAAATGGTCACTATGATAGAAGAAGGTTTCCTCCTTTGTAGTGTCATTTGGAATATAGCCATAACCAGCCTGTGGGTCATCAGGGTTGCTCGGGTCATTCCATGAGACAGGGGCACCGGGGTTGGTGCCTGGTGTCGTATTAGGATGTGGAGTCTGAATCCAACCCTGTGGCACATCATGGTTGCCGAGTTCGGTGAGAACGGCATTATAACCAACGCCCGTGTTCTCTGGATCACCATATGCACCCTTCTCTGTAGGTACGCCAGGTGCTACACCCACCTTCTTATAATATGCTTCCTTCTGTGTCTGAATCTGATTCATACGTTCAGCATAGTCCTGCTGACCAGCAGTTACGTATGAACCGTTACGTCCATAAACGTTGTTAAACAGACCCGTTCCTATCCTTGAAGCAACTCGTTTGTCACCAATGAAGTAATGCTTTGTAAAGCGATTCTTATTGACAGAGAGGATACTTGCAGGATAAAGTGTGAAGTTATCTGTCTCATGGAAGGTAATACCCTGCGGTGCACCATTGATATACACACCCTCCATCGTACCGTAACTCTTCATGATACGTTCGCCGGCAGCGTTGTAAGTGTAACGGCTTGTTTTACCGTTATCGCTTAAGACCATCAACCGGTTGTCCTCATCCCAGTACATCTCACGGGTAGTATTCGCCGAATCATTCGTTACCAGTGTTGGATTACCGTTGGCATCGTATGTGTAATGGTCGTGACCAATCTGTGTTGGAGCCGTCGGGTGGTTACTGTCCTCATACTTATAAGCGAAGTTATAAGACTTAGCAGTTGTCGTTGAGTCCACTTTCTGAACCTTTGTCAGCGGTTCACTCATCCGTCCGAACGACATCACCATATCATACGAAGCACGCTTAGCCTTACCGCTTGCATGAATAAGGCGGTTCAGCTCATCATACTCATACGTATGCGAACTCCTTCCTCCCAGCTTCGCCTTGTTGAGTTTCGTCAGCGACGTTGGGTTGGCGGCATTCGTAATACCGAGGATATTGTCCACAGCATCATACTGGTACCTGTTTTCCATCACAGTCTGACCATCCGCTGTAAGGTTCATCACCTGCAGACGTTCACGCTGCTTGTCGTATGTATAGGTGGTCTCCGTGCCGTTACCGAGCTTCGTATAGACCGTATGACCCTCCTTGTCGTAACCTATCCTGTCAACAATAACGCTCTGACGTCCCTGTTTATTGCTCGTCATGCTCTCCACCTGTCCGGCAGCATTGTAGTGATAAGTCACCACTTCACCATCAGGATAAGTCATCGTCTGCACACGGTTCCAGCTGTCATAGGTAGCACCATAGACATAAGTCCTGATATCTGCCACGCTCGCCATGACTGTACGGACGGTCTTCGTCACCTCACCTTGACGACCATAGTAATACGCTTCACCGCCACTCGCATCCTCTACGAGGGCAAGACGACCGGCACGGTTATACTTATCACCAGCCTTACCATAGGTATAAGTAACACGATTAAAGAGGTTTTCTGGATAAAGTACCTCATGGAGTCGCTCGAAGTCGTAGGTGTAAGAGATATAACCCTTGTCAGATATCGACTTCCTAAGCTCTGCCGTGAGCTTCGTCAGGAGGTTACCCGCCGCATCGTAAGTCATATCCGTCTCACCTGCATCAGGATGATTCACCATCAGTTTCCGACCAAGCAAGTCGTAGGCATACTTCGTCTCCTTGCCATTAGGATGCTGAACAGTCATCACCTGTCCGACAGGGTCATAGCTGTACTTCACCGTGATATCCTCACCACGGGCATGCTGCACCGTCTCACGGTTGCGTCCCTTGGCATCGGTATAGCTCTCCGCATGTCGTCCCAGTGCATCCGTGACTGTTGTCTGGAGCATCGGTTCACCGTCATGGCTGCCGATAGAGTAAGCCGTACGTGTCACACTACCGTCAGCAAGCGTCACACTCGTGGTACGGTCGTGTGTATCATACTCCGTCTTTGCCTGCAGATCACCCGTAGCGTGGTTGTAAGTTCCGATGTTACCATAGCTCTCCGTCATTGGGTAATAAGCTGTAATGTTACGTCCGAAGGCATCGATGACAGCCCTTCCACTGACAATAGAGACTTTCTGATTGCTACCACCAGACCACACTACACCCGTCTGCTTCGTCTGGACGGCACGCATCAGTGAGTCGGCAAAGGTGTAGGTATCTATGTTGCCTTCCTTAGAATAATGAATGGTATGTGCCTTACGCTCTGCAGGGAAGTATTCAAAGCGGATAGTAAATGGCTGACCGCTTTCAATCTCATACGGAGCACGAATCGTCTGCTGACGTCCTAAGGCATCATAGGTGTATTCCATCTTCTGCCCGTTAAGGTCGGTCGTTACAGACGGAGCATTCCAAAGACCATCATAAGCCGTGCTGGAGCTATAGCCGTATGCATCCTTGACACTTGTCACAAGACTATGATAGCGGTCGTCATACGTATAAGCATAGAACATACGCTGATGATTGTAGTTCTCCGGCTTCGTCATCCGTGTGATGTTACCATAACCATCGTAAGTCATGTTATAGACTGATGGCTTGTCACCGTTATACGTTGTCAAACGGAAGTGTACAACTGCAAATATACAACTTTATTTTGTAAATGCGTCTTTAGGATATGGGAAAACGAGGATGGATAAGGGTGCATTGTATGTTTAAATGTAACCAAACGTAAACCATCAAAAACCCTAATTAAGTTTATTTTTTAGTTGCTGTCACTTTTAACACTTCGGGTAATGGGTTTATATTCAGACGATTAAAGGCGAGAACGGAGTGACAGAAATGACAGCAAAATCAGGAATGGTATGTAATCGGCTTTTGTCGTTGGATGGGAAAGGGCGACTGATAGTTATGGGACACGCCTGTTCATGGTAAAACGCTCCGGTGCAGATTCTTGTAAACTTATCCGTCCTTCCAGATTCCCACTGCACCATTACGAGCTAATCAGAAATATATTTACAAGAGATAGAAGCTATGTGTCCACAAAATCAAAAGAAATGCACAGTATTCAGACTTGTATACCATTGTTTACCAAAGACTTACAAATGCCTTTCTAAAAGGTGCCCTTTTACCGTGCAAAAGGGCATCTTTCACACCTCAAAAGAGCACCTTTTACCATGCAAAAGGGCATCTTTTACCGTATCAAAGCTCACCTGCTATTTTCAATTTATGAATCTTTATTACAACCCTTCTTATGCCCTTTTCCTTTTCATAACAAGCAAGTACTTCTCCCCCTGCATAATTAGTCGAACATCATAAAAACGACTGTTTTTCAATTTTCCTGTCACTCCCGTCACTCCTTCCCATGTCACAATACATTGATAACAAAGCATTTACATGAAATGTTAAAAGTGACAGCAACTAAAAACAAAAACTATGTTAGGAGTTTAGAGTAACAATGGAGCACCTAGTTCATTTCTTTGCATAAATAACGCCTCTCCATTAGTGAACACCAACAACATTGTAAAAGTAAGGATTCAACTTGCATTATCACTTAAAGCCATCAAGCGGTTGTCTTCATCCCAGTACATCTCACGAGTAGTATTCGTTGAGTCGTTCGTTACCAGCATTGGATTACCGTTGCATCGTAGGTGTAATGGTCATGACCAATCTGCGTTGGAGCTGTCGGATGATTACTGTCCTCGTATTTATAAGCGAAGTTATAACTCTTGGCTGTGTTCGTAGAGTCTACCTTCTGGATCTTCGTCAGCGGCTCGCTCATCCTGCCGAAGGTCATTGCCATGTCGTAACTGGCGTTCTTCGCCTTGCCTGTAGCATGAATCAGTCGGTTTAACGCCTCATAGATATAAATGCGTATTGGTCTTTCTCCAAGAGTAGTTTCTTTACCTTGTACTTGACTTTGGTTCTTCTTCATTTTTTAGTTTCCCTGTGGAATCTGTCTGATAATATTTGACACCATACACTCTTCCCATTCCCATGTGCAAGACTCTATATCGAGTGTTGGGTTTCAATACGGCACGCTTTGGATTATTTACAACCGTATCAATGTTAGGAAAGCATGCCTCCACTTGATATTTCGAAGAAATATTATTTAGATCAAGTGTGTCAATTCCTTTTTCTTTCTTTTTTTCTTTTAACTCTATATCATAGGAATAAAATAATTCTTTTTCGCCATCAGGCTCAATATAAAAACTTAACATATCATACACGTAGAAAGTCTGTTTCTCTTCGTCAAACGTGAAATCATGATTGTCGCATGCACAAAGTGTAAACACTATTGTTACCAATATTATTCTATTTTTTATTGCTTGTCTGTTTTTTGAATTCATTCCACCATTTATTGATTTGTTCGATTTTGTCTTTCTCCTTCAGTTTGTCATTCTTAAACAAATTCTCGACAGATGCTTTGAAGTGTGTCGTAACGAACTCGCGGAAATCGTTATATGTTTTAGTCCCTTGCTCAGCCTCTATTTCGCGAGTAGCATCGTCGTGGTTGCCAGCCTTAATATAACCTGCTATTGTTTTAAGCAAATATTTTGTCAGATCCTTATCGCGCGCAATCTGCTTAATGTGTCCCACCTCGTGCGAGAATTGGCGGAACCAGAGGCCATAATCCTGCCCACCTTTGCTATTATCAAGATAATATGGCCCCACAAGGATTCGTGCATTATTGGGAGAGCTGCCAACTGTAATGCTATTGCCTTCGGGTTGAGAAATGAATTCTTCAAGCCTTGCATTCTTCACATACGTAATGGGAACGTTCGCTACCAAAGACAATAAGTGAGCGGCTGATTCCGTAAAGGTATAGTATGTTACTTCATGGGGTATCCCCATTAACGTATTGGCGGAGCCTACTGCTTGGTACAGAACAACGGTTTCGACATGTTTTACAACAATGCCCTTAGGGAACATTCCCATAACATCGATATTCGCAATTGGACTCCCGTTACAATATGTATACGAACTTACCGACACATACTTTTCTGTTAACTTATCCACCCCATACCAAATACTTGCCATAGGATTCATGTACCTTGCACCGTAATAGTACAAGCCAGTTTCCTCATCAAACTGCTTGCCGTTAAACTTGTACGGTAGGTCTTCACTGCTGCTGTGTTCATCAACGAGGAGTTCGCCGTACGGCAGGTAGGCATCATACTGGGTGATGTTACCCTTATCATCTGTGATGTAAGATGTGCTACCGAGGTGGTCACTATGATAGAAGAAGGTTTCCTCTTTCGTTGTGTCGTTGGCAATGTAACCATAACCAGCCTGTGGGTCACCAGGGTTGCTTGGGTCATTCCAGCTTACAGGTGGACCGGGGGTTGTATTTGGTGTGGTGTTGGGGCGTGGAGTCTGAATCCAACCCTGTGGCACATCATGGTTACCGAGTTCGGTGAGGACGGCATTATACCCTACACCCGTATTCTCTGGATCACCATACGCACCCTTCATTGTAGGTACACCAGGGGCAATGCCCTGCTGTTTATAATAAGCCTCTTTCTGCTTCTGTATTTGATTCATGCGTTCAGCATAGTCCTGCTGACCAGCCGTTACATATGAGCCGTTACGCCCATAGACGTTATTGAACAGACCCGTTCCTATCCTTGAAGCAACTCGTTTGTCACCAATGAAGTAATGCTTTGTAAAGCGATTCTTGTTTACAGAGAGGATACTTGCAGGATAAAGTGTGAAGTTGTCCGTCTCGTGGAAGGTAATACCCTGTGGTGCTCCGTTGATATACACACCTTCCATCGTGCCGTAACTCTTCATGATGCGTTCACCAGCAGCATTGTATGTATATCGGCTTGTTTTACCGTTGTCAGAGAGAACCATCAGACGGTTGTCTTCATCCCAATACATCTCACGGGTAGTGTTCGCCGAATCGTTCGTTACCAGTGTTGGATTACCGTTGGAATCGTATGTGTAATGGTCGTTACCAATCTGCGTTGGAGCCGTCGGATGGTTATTGTCCTCATACTTATAAGCAAAGTTATAAGACTTGGCAGTTCTCGTTGAGTCCACCTTCTGAACTTTTGTCAGCGGCTCACTCATCCGTCCGAACGACATCACCATATCATACGATGCACGCTTAGCCTTACCGCTTGCATGAATAAGGCGGTTTAGTTCGTCATATTCATACGTATGCGAACTCCTTCCTCCTAACTTCGCCCTATTGAGTTTTGTAAGCGACGTTGGGTTGGCAGCATTCGTAATACCGAGGATATTATCCACAGCATCATACTGGTACCTGTTCTCCATCACAGTCTGACCGTCCGCTGTAAGGTTCATCACCTGCAGACGTTCACGCTGCTTGTCGTAGGTATAGGTAGTCTCCGTGCCATTACCGAGTTTCGTATAGACCGTACGACCCTCCTTGTCGTAACCTATCCTATCAACAATAACGCTCTGACGTCCCTGTTTATTGCTCGTAAGACGCTCAACCTGTCCAGCAGCATTGTAGTGATAGGTAACTACTTCACCATCAGGATAAGTCATCGACTGCACACGGTTCCAGCTATCATAGGTAGCACCATAGACATAAGTCCTAATATCCGCCACGCTCGCCATGACCGTACGGACGGTCTTTGTCACCTCACCCTGTCGACCGTAGTAATAGGCTTCACCGCCACTCGCATCCTCTACGAGGGCAAGACGACCAGCGCGATTATACTTATCGCCAGCTTTACCATAGGTATAAGTAACACGATTAAAGAGATTTTCTGGATAAAGTACCTCATGGAGTCGCTCGAAGTCGTAGGTGTAAGAGATATAGCCCTTGTCAGATATCGACTTCCTAAGCTCTGCCGTGAGCTTCGTCAGGAGGTTACCCGCCGCATCGTAAGTCATATCCGTCTCACCTGCATCAGGATGATTCACCATCAGTTTGCGACCAAGCAAGTCATAGGCATACTTCGTCTCCCTACCGTTAGGATGCTGAACTGTCATCACCTGACCGACAGGGTCATAGCTGTACTTCACCGTGATATCCTCACCACGGGCATGCTGCACCGTCTCCCGGTTACGTCCCTTGGCATCCGTATAGTTCTCCGCATGTCGTCCCAGTGCATCCGTGACTGTTGTCTGGAGCATTGGTTCACCGTCATGGTTGCCGATACTGTAGGCTGTGCGTGTCACACTGCCATCAGCAAGCGTAACACTCATGGTACGGTCGTGCGCATCATACTCTGTCTTTGCCTGCAAATCACCTGTAGCATGGTTGTAAGTACCAATATTACCATGGCTCTCCGTCATTGGATAATAAGTCGCAATATTACGTCCGAAGGCATCGATAACAGCCCTTCCACTGACGATGGAGACCTTTTGATTGCTGCCACCAGACCACACCACACCTGTCTGCTTTGTCTGGACGGCACGCATCAGCGAGTCGGCAAAGGTGTAGGTATCTATGTTGCCTTCCTTAGAATAATGAATGGTATGTGCCTTACGCTCTGCAGGGAAGTACTCAAAGCGGATAGTAAACGGCTGACCGCTCTCTATCTCATACGGAGCACGGATTGTCTGCTGACGTCCTAAGGCATCGTAAGTATATTCCATCTTCTGCCCGTTAAGGTCGGTCGTTACAGACGGAGCATTCCAAAGACCATCATAAGCCGTACTGGAGCTATAGCCGTATGCATCCTTGACACTTGTCACAAGACTGTGATAGCGGTCGTCATACGTATAAGCATAGAACATACGCTGATGGTTATAGTTCTCCGGCTTCGTCATGCGTGTGATGTTACCATAGCCATCGTAAGTCATGTTATAGACAGAAGGCTTGTCACCATTATGAAGCACGATCTCCGTTATCTCACCGTTACCGTCCACCTTCGTGCTGCGTTCACGATAAGTCTTACCGCCACTGCTGACAGTGATATGGCTCGGAACACTGACAATATACTTGTCGGCTATCTTATGATAGTTGATATCTGCCTCTAAGCTATAGCCCGTTGTAGTCTCCTTATATCCCTGTAGGTTACCATAGTCATCGTAAGTATTGCTGACAGCAACCGAAAGACTGTCTCCACTGGCTTCATCAAAGTTACTCTGAACAAGCGTCTTTAGGGCAGGGAAGACAACAGCATCAGCCGTGTTATGACCAACGGCGAGTGTCTTTAGGTCGTAGTCATAGACAGCTCCCTGCAGTTTCTTTCCATCAGCGGTATAGAGATATTCACTCGTAACAAGTCCATGTGCATAGTAATCCCTGTTCTTGCCATAGGTCTGTACCGAGTAACGATAGAGTCTGTCACCGTTCTCTGTGTCTATCTGATTGGTACGTACCTGCTTGAAACCATAGAAGTCACGCTCACGACGGTCACGATAGCCACCATTATATTCGAAGGTATTCCTGCTTCGTACCGCTCCGTTCTCCTTGTATCCACCTGTCGTCTCAACCGATGACATCACCCAGCGACGTCCCGGCAAGTCGTAACTTGGAGTTGTCTGCTCATAGTTGATATTGATATGTCCGCCGAAAGGAAGCGTCACAGAGCGCAGCATGTTCGTTCTTCCCGTAAGGTTGCGATAAACAATAAGCTGCTTTCCTCCGTCAGATATGATAAGATCAGGTCTTCCATCGCCATCTATATCCCTTAAGGCAGCACTCGTACGGCTAACTCCACTTGACCAAGATTTGGTAACCTTAGCTGTAAACCTTAGTTTTAAAAACAGAATATGTATTGGAATGGAAACAGCAAAATTACCATATTGAGAAACGGACGTTGCCAATGACTCATTGAAACGACCTTGTTGTTCTTCGGAATAAGGAATAAATCCAGAACCCGTATTCAGCATTATGGTGAACTTTTCAGCATTACGAGTTACCATATCAGGTAAACCGTCGCCATTAACATCTATAAAAGATACATTATACTTTGTTGTTGTCTTCGTTCCATTAACACCAAAAGATATATCGGCATTACCGAGAACTTCAATGGATGTACCAAGTCCTGCACCCCATGTGCTATTTTCAGAAGACTCCAATGACGTAACACCGCTATTCTCTTCATTTGTAAAGTCATATCCAAGACCAAACTTCACTTTATCACCAAAGAGCATATCAGGAAGTCCGTCACCATTAAGGTCAGTCCAATCACTTTCTGTATGAGAGGTTCCAGAAGTAAAGTTCCCACTTGCACTCACAGACACACTGGAGATAGCATTACCATTGGATGAATTATGTCCATCACTACCGCCTGATGTTTCATCGTCTTGTGGTTTAGGGTTGATACTGATAGCTAAAGCACTCTTTGACGAAGCCCGTTTTGATAGACTAGCATCTGCTCCTATAGTAGAAGAACTTGCTTTAAATTTTGGTCGATTGACATTTAACTTCATGCGACCTTTCCCAAGTGTACCAGTTGCATTGGTATATTGAGTAACAATATTGCCATCTACCTCCTCTAACCAATCAGGATAACCATTACCATTGATATCCATTAGAGCCACCTTGCTATAAGAAGTCTGTGTACTCTTACTGCCACTGAGTCCTGCATAAGAGACTCCACCGCTTACACCATAGCCATTACTCTTTGACTCACTCATAAGTACAGGTGCAGACAATTCGCCCGCATTTTTAGCATAATGAACACTGTCAATTATAATAGCATCCTCGCCGATACGAGAACTACAGATTGTATCTAAAGAGACAAAGACATGCTCAGATCCACCAACATACATCCTCTTATTTGCATCATATCCCATAACAAAGAAGCGCTGTTCGTTGACAGGAGTAAGACTCTCTGCAAGTCTGTTCCCATCGTGGGTAGAATGATAATGCTCGGCTATATCCTTATATTTATCCCTGTCAATGGTCAGTGCTGATACTTCTATTGGCTGGGTGGCATAGGCCTTATTGCCATTATAGGCGAATTGTCCCCATCCTCGGTAGAGCCTTCCATAATCAACAGAGTTATACCCAGAGAATACACAAGCCTCTAACGTATCCACAAGAACACGCTGTTCAGCAATAACAACTGTGGATGTGGCACTTTGGTAAGAAAGGCTATCACGTAAGAAACTAACTTTAGCATAAGTAGATTTAGCTAATTCATTACTTATTGCAAAAGTAGCAGTCACCTTACCTGTATTTAATCGTTTAATAAGTGTTGTGTCTGTAACTACAATAGTATCTACCTTGAGCGTATTGGAAGTATTCAGACGACAAGTGTGATGCAATACGGGGAGTCCGTTTTGATCATGTAAAGTAAGGTAAACAGTAGTAGTATCTGTGTCATTCTTTTTATCTTCACGTACAACGGAGAGTGTTGGAACAATGAAAAGTTTAGGACGGTATTTCCTATTTAATACGGTAACACCCTGTTTCAACACTTTGCTCTCTGCTATACTAACAGGCTTGTTGAACATCCTACGAGATGCTACAAAACGTACACTTTCTTGGTCATCTTCATAATTATAGCTACCCGCCCATTGTACTTTTGTCCAATCAACTGGGGATGTGGTTGTAATTTCAAAGAAGAATGAAACAGAATCTTTCTCATTAATGTTACCAGTATAATCGTAGGAGCCATTGACTACACTATCAGCTGAAAGTTTAAGTCGTTTTACAATCGTTTCACCATGATGATCCAATCGTGTGACGATAAGTGTAACATCATCAGAAGTCTTCCCCTTCATATAAGGAGCGTGAAGCGTAACCTTACCAGTACGATTAAAAAACGCAATATTGTTTTCACCCTCTATATAATCAGCCTTGCTATTATATGTTTTTAAGTCTTCTGACAGATACCGATCCTTGCCAACAGGTAAAGAGACATAAGTAATTATAGGATTCCAAAGAACCTTATCATCCTCACCATCATATCGGGACTGAAGACGAAAGAATATTCTGTCTCCTGCTTTTACATCACAATTAAGATTGTTGGTTTTGCTACCAGCTTGTAATAAAGAGTCGCGGACCATAAAACCATCACTCTCATGTTGAATGCTGTAGATGATACCATCACCTTGATTGCTAAGTTTTTTTATAGTACTTTGTATGTTGACCTTGCCAGCAAAAGGTGCGCACCACATCCGGACGGCATCATTCAGGGGATATTCCTTTTCCAGGGAGTCACGGATAACCTTATAGTCTGGGATAAAATGTTTATCAATAGGAGCCCCTTCGCCAATAATAGGATTGGCAGTTACACTACTTGCTGGACTAAATACTGGTTTCCCGTCTACAATATGATTAAAATATACCTGACCATTGACAGCTATGTCCGTAAGACCATCACTGTTGAAATCATAAAGATAGGTGGTTGTCTTGTCTTGATCTTTTGAGTGTGTATAAGAAATTCCAACAGAGGCTTTAAGTTTACCTATAAGACCAACTTCAACAGCTGCATCAGCATTAAGAGAGCGACTGGTACTATTACCATCAGAGAAAGAGTTTACTCCTGATATCAATATTGTTTCTCCAAAGAGTAAATTCTTTCCATCTGCGCTCATGTTCTTACGATAGTAAAGTTTGTTACCTCGTTTGAAGAGCTTATCTGGCAACCCGTCACCATCAATATCTACAAAAGCAATTTTACCTGAATTTGAACTCTTACTATTAGAGATAGATGGACCTATATTTACTGTTCCAGCAGCGAAGCCAATACCTACCATTGTTCCATAACCCGTAGTGTGGCTTTTTGAAGCTCCACCACCAAGAAGACTTAGATTGTCATCACACCCACGAACCGAATGGCTGAGGAATGCCTCGTAATCTTCTCCTTCGGCCTTCCATACCTCTGCTTTAGAAGAGAAAAGTCCATTTCTAAGGTCATTGTAATAGTCAAAGGATTGTGTAGCAACCTTACCATCCCTACTATCGTTCTGATCAATGCTCTTTAGCAGTATTTTTCCAAACGGCCCTTCTTCATAGTTTAAGGTATAGCTGCGGAGCTGCTGACCATTATTCTTCACAGTGACCTTGCGGAGTAGCCCTTTGTCCTTTTGCATAATGCCAAGTCTTCCACTACTCGTTACATCTTTTCGGTCTGTGGCTATAGAGTCAATATCGAACTCAATACTATACAGTCCTTCCGACTCTCCGAATCCTGTCCAGGTATAGCGTTCCGGATAAAGATTATTGCCAGACTTCATGTAATGGAAAGCAGCAAAGTTTCCGTGAACATCGGTAACACGGTCAAGTGCCCATTTGATACGGTTACCCTTGGTGTCGGTAAGAGAAGTAGCATCACTGACATGACCACCATGACCACCATAACTGTAGACTGTACCATCCTTGCCTGTCACTTCCCAGTAATAGTTCTTCGGGCTGTTACCCTTTCGGATAATCCTACTGAAACCCCCTTCAGTCATTGGATAGAACTGCTTGTCAGCTTGTCTTGCCAGAGAATCAGTCCTACGATAGAGTCGGTCACTGAGCTGCTGTCCCATGAGAAGATAGCTCTCAGTCTCTGACTTATCATCAAAACGTGGCACACCCCATCGGGTCTCTATGTCAATGCTTTGTACAGGAAGACTCCATCCATAGCCAACAAAGCTACTACCACCCTCACTGCTGTACTGTAAGCCGGCACTTACACCAATATCATTACGCCCTGCAGGAACTTCGAAAGGATAGGACAGTGTTGCCGTACCATTCTGATTAGCTGATGGGGCTTCGATCTGCTGAATACCCGCTGCTGGGTCAGCAGCCTTCAGTTCACTGATACCTGTAGGGACATAATTCTGTGTTTCGGGACTCTCAGGAACTTTGATGATACCATTGATGACATCTGTAAAGTGAGAAGTCTCCGCCATTGCCACTTCACGTTTAGTATCAATACCTTTTGACTGGAGCATTGTCCAGCGTTGGTGTAGTTCATCATAATAATAGGTGTGGATATCATCTACGGTATAGCCTTTCGGTATCAACGTGCTGTCGTAAGGTACTGCGATACTTGCCAGATGATGGACGAAATGATTGCCATGAGGTAAGAAGCGATAACCTGACACCGTATCTGTTCTTGCCATCAATGTATCACAACCACCTGTAACGTTCACCATACCAGTAGGCAAGGTTGGTAGTTCACCTTTTCTAAGTGGTGTAATACTAAGAACTTTACCCTTTGCCATAGCCTCACGTGGTACGGCAAGCTGGGCTCGTCCAACATTGAGCGTATCGCTGTCGGAATTGGTAAAGAACTTACTGACGGTACGTTTGCCTAAGTCTGCAAAAAGTCTTGCAGATTTCCTGTTCGCCTTGTGAGTATCTACACGATTCCCCTTTTGATTTCTTACAACTTCCTTGGAGAATCTCTTCACAGAAGAGTTCTGTACACTGTCCTTGACTTGTGTTCGTAAGGAAGTAGCCTTTCGGGAAGTGCTATCTTTTTGTACAGAAGAGACTGTATCACTGGATAGAGAGTCACTGGTTACAGTTTCTTTAGTAGAACGATTACTTCCACCATTACAGGAGTTTAGTATGATTCCTGCTAGCAACAGGAACGGAAGGAGGAGTGAATGTGTAGAATACTTCATTATTCTTGCTATTTTGTTTCAGGCCTAAAGGTCCTCAGTATATATACTTGCGTTGGAAAATTTTATAAAGGATAAAAAGAGAATTACTTTCTCACCAGTTTAAATGTCCTTTCTTTGCTACCACTTTGCAGTGTCAATAGGTAAACACCCAGCTGTGGAAGATAGACTTTAGTGGAGAAATATGTATCTGGCATATTGGTCTGACGACTGACAAGAGCTCCACCCGTCGTATAGAGTGCCATGTCCAATGGGGCTGCTTCGCTCAGTTCCACCTGGACACCGACATATCCATTCGCCGTTGGATTAGGACTTACACTTACATTCGCAAAGAAGTCACTATTTCCATCGGAAGGATTCATGGAAGGAATTTCTGTGATACCCGTCTTAGATATCTGAAACTCATTCTCAGACTTATTGCCCACATGATCTGTCGTTGTAAGAAGGTATTTCCCTTCTATGAGTCCGTCAGCAGACTGTATGCTGTCACTTGTGGTACGATTGAAAACAGACATGTGTTCTCTCTGTAGGGTCATCTTGTAAGGGGCGATACCACCTGTTACCCTGACAGAAAGTGTTCCTGTGCTGCCGCTTTTCTCCGTTGGCTGCTTTACTTCTATTGTTGTAAACATATCTTTGGCAGCTCGTAGCGTGAACACATCACGTTTGCCTAACGGTATATTCTTAAAGACAATACTGTCACCAACAGTCGTATTTGCCTTATGATAGCTTAGAGTTTTGACAGGAAAGCTACCCGTTCCTGTAGGGTCAACGGCAAGATAGTAGCTCTCACCTTCTGCAAGAGGCTGTATCTGGCGTAGTTGCTTACCATCAGCTACAATATCAACATTAGGCTTGTCAACCCGTGTTGCTGCATTCATCCATCGTCTACCTAGCCACTTACCGTAGGCCTTACTCTGGCGGAAAGAAAGTTTGCCATTGTTGTCACCCCAAAGAAGACTCTCACCATCTTCAAGAGGCTTGCTCATACTGATTGTAAGGAAACCATCTTCCTCACAGCTCTTGGCTCTTGTCTTATGTAGGGCAGAGGCTTTGTCTGAGATAAGACCAGCTATACGGTGGCTATAGTCCTTGTTGGTATACCCATTCCAAATAACCTCGCTCCTTGAATTAAGGTAACTGCTGCGAAGGCTCACACCATATTTCAAAGCAAGATAGCTTTCCACACGGCACCGTTCTGTATCAGAAAGGCGGCGATCGAAGACTGTATATTCAACAGTTCTACCTTCAAGGTTCCTCACAGGCAACTTAGCGTTCCCATTCCGACCGATATGCAAAGTCTGACCATTCCCCATATTGGAAGAGGTCGTATAGCTATAAAGTCGCATTTCAGGCAATGAGTCCTTGGCATAATTCATGAATGTACCATCGCCAAGGTTAGCAGCACGTTCAGTTGTCTGTATACGGGTAATAGCTTTTCCACTTCCAAGAGACCATATTGCCTGCTCCTTTTCGCCATATACCTTACTTACGCCTATATAGGTAAGTCCAGCACCAGCAGAGACACGGACAGAGGTGGAATCGTGTGACCATACCATTGGCTTATCTACACCACCAGGGGTCTGAGCTGTAGCAGAAAGAGTGGATAGAAAGAAGAAAACTGCTGTGAGGTATTTATGTTTCATTTAAAGACCGTTTTAATATGATTGTAGTTATGCTGCTTATTTAGCTTTGCCAATAGGAAGACTGTAACCAATGGTAAGGCTGACAGTCTGAAGATTATTCATACGCTCCTGATAGCCATAGTCATTGGCACTGGTGCGGAGCATATCATTAAATCCGAAACCGTATTCCAGTCCTGCCTCAAGACCGTTCTTTATATCAACATAGCCAATTTTTATAGTAGGAATGAATGTCACTCGTGCTTTGACTGATTCTCTCAGATGATCCTGGATGCGTTCAGCCTGTTGTCGGTATACCTCTCCAATGCGGTCATTGGTGAAGTCGATATTACGGCTGCCAAACGGAATAGCGGCACTAATTCCTGCTCCCATATAGAATTTTGGAAAAACATAGAAACGAAGCAGGACTTGTGGAGTAATGAAATTATAATGAAATCGTGTAGTCTCGGTTACATTTTCAGGTATCTTATGCTCTGTCAGCTTGCTGAGAATACGGGTGTAATCAATGCCCAGCTCAGCACCTAATCTACGATATTGCCATGTTCCAAAGATTCCAATACGAGGACTTATACCACCACGTTCACTCATTGTGAAAGTAGGACGTATATCATAGTTTTCAATAATACTGCTTAATCCTGTTATCTTTGAGTAACCGATGCCCGTACGAAGTCCTATACGAAACAAGTGTGTGTAAGGATAAGAATATCTTTGGGCGTTCGAAAGATTTTGTTCTGTATTGGAAGAACTCGTTGAAATATTGCTTTCTGTTTTGTCTCTAGCAATATTATCCTCTCCCTTAATCACAGATTGTTGGACTGATTCAGTTTTTTTATTTTGCTGATTGTTTATATTATTTGTTCCGTCTGATGCAGGAACTGATGAAGAAACGCTTTGCCCCTTAGTACGTGATATCGTTTTAGTATACTTTGTTTTTCGCAGTGAATGATGTTTATAACCTCTTTTCGTATTTTTCTTCATGGTATAATGTGTCCGACTCTTTACCTTATTATAGGTATGCTTGGCGACGTTCTGTTCAGATAAAGGCGGTTGCTCATCTTTGATAATAGGTGGAGGTAAGGGCGTAGAATGGTTGCTTTTAATGGGTTGCTGAACTTCCTGTACCTCTTCTGGTTTGTCATTTTTGCAACCCATTGCAACGAAAGCGATTGCAAATATAACAAATATGATATTAAAAAGATGGTAGTTTCGTTTGTTAAATCTGTTATTCATAAGGCATTACAATGATTTACAGATTGAAAAGATAACTCACACTGAGTTCTATATTCTGACTGTGAGTTGCGTGTTCTGCCCAGTTATAGTCATTATGCTCTGTCTTGATAGTAGAGTTTAAACCATAAAAATAACGTAGGTCCACAGCCCAATGATGGTCTATTTCATATCCGAAGCCACCTCCAACAGCAATGTCTGGCTGTCCTGTCAGCTTCTCTTTCATTAGACGTTCCGTCTCAGCGACTGTGGCAAAATGATAGTTTGCAAACTTACTTTCTTCTTGATTACTCTCGTAAGATATGCCCTTACCATTAAGATTAGCTCCCGCACGTCCACCAATAGAGATATTGAAGCCTTTGCGCCAAGGATAAATCTTCAACAAAGCAGATACGCCAATGTAATTATAACGAGGTGTAACCTTATAGTTTAACTCCTTATTATCATTATAGACTAGTTGTGATGCCTTCTGCCAATAGCTAAATCCGCCTTCAATACCAATGATGGAACCATCGACATGATATTGAGCAAACACACCAACTGTTGGAGTAATTTGCCACTTGTCTTTGAAATTGTAATTGGAATAATAGTCTTCTGGAACAAGGATCTTATCCATTCCTGTGTTGACAGACATTCCACCACCTAAACGGACACCCAGCTTAAATGGTGCTTCTTGTGCAAAAAGATTAGTATTTACAAATAATAAGGTGGCGAGAATACCAATTTTAGGAGTTATATTCATTGTAGTAGTTGGTTTTAATTTCTGGAAACAAAATTATAAAAAATAAGAGTATTTACATAAAGATTCTTAAGTTTTAACATTAAATAATAAGAAAAGTGGATAACAGAGTTAGCAAGAAGAAATGTGTAACTAAAAAGTAAAGAAGGTAGAGACCCTAGTTAGAAGGACATTCACATAACAATTTAGTATCTTAGGTAAAATACTAATTATTGAAAAATACTAATCTAACGTGAGTTCGACGGGTTCAGAACGATGTAGGTTGTGTCAATGGTTCTTTGTAAATGTTTGTATATTAGTTCCTTAATATTACAATGAATTTCACTAATCACCAAGTTTATAGACGCTTATAATTCGGCAAACTCACGTTAATTATAATTCAGCAAGCTTTATATAGTAAGATTACCATTACGAGGATGTTCCTCCGTAACCTTAAAAGAACCTTTAAATAGGTTCTTCTTGAAAAAACAGATTTGTACCTTTCCTATTTGCGCTAAATATATACCACGTTTAGGAAAACGAATATTCGTGCTTTTGAAAGAACTCGGCACAGCTAGAATTCGTATAGCTTTATAATTAAAATCTGTATGTTCTTTTAAATATTTAAGGACCAAGGCGAAACTAACACTAGCACAGTTATTAAATTCTTTAACCATACGTGCCATCTCAACAAAATCATCAAAAGCTTTCAAATCACCTAAGAGATCATAGAGAAGGGGGGTATGAGCATCGTAAGACGTTCCACAAACAACATAACCTTTATTACTATATATAGTCTCGCCCCACCATCTTGCATCTTCAACACGAGTATCCCAAAAATAATAACCTTCACCAAGCCAAGGGGTTTTTGCACCCGTCTTTATCCTTCCCCGTTCGTCACGAAGAGTACAGAAATAGGGACCATGCTCCTCTATTTCCTTATTGTTATTACGATATTCAAGGGTTTGGTAGATTTTCGTAGGCTTCATTTGTCATTTAACGACAGAAGTTTTTTCACGGAGTTCTTCTGTAAGTCCCATTAAGTTTACTGTCGGTAATACTATTGGAGATGTATTTGCTTGAAGTGAAAGCGTACTAACAAAGGCTCTTATATATGGAAAAATTATGGCAAGACTATTCGGATAAAAGAAATCAGGAATATCATTAAACTTAATATCTCCATTGAAAACAAAAGATGCTATGCAAGAAACACTAACAACGACAGTGCCCGTCTCTTTACATTTAACAACTGTTTCAAAAGAAAGTTTATATCGCCTACTTCCCTCATCATACTTACCAGAGGGGAGAAAATGTATAAAGAACTCAGATTTCTTCGGTATATCAAAGTTTAAGGTTGCCTTAGTAAATCTATATTTGTCTAATCTAAATGCTACATCATTCATAATCATGCTGTCCTGCCATACTGTACTTTAGAATCTATATCATCAGTAGGGACTGTAAAATAACGATAGTTCCCACTCAGGAAGTCATCTGAACGGTTATATTCCATTTCGGTTCCAATATAACCTTTTAACATATCAGCATATTCCAACACATCAGGACCTATCTCATTAAGGTAGTCCCACTCAGCACTCTCTTTCTCAAGAATCTCCTTTGGAGTATTCTCGAAATAGCTCTTAAGTTGCTCAAGAAGTTTTCCCATCGTCCTTTATTTATTAGTTTGTTTCTGCTACAAAGGTATGATTTTCTCTTTAAATATCCTAAATTATCTACTTTATTTTATACTTATACCATGAACCTACATCAAAAACCTTCACCAAAAGATATATGCGTACAAGTATTCATTGAGTATAACCCAATGGAACGGAGGAAGGGAGGGAGTGTTCTGTTGTAAAGATTATTCCCATCTGCTTTTTAATCTACGCCCTTTTGTGTTCTAAAAGATGCCCTTTTGAAGTGCAAAAGGGCATCTTTTAATGTGCAAAAGGGCATGTTTTGCAATGCAAAAGGGCACCTTTTACAAGCCCGTTTGTAACCGATTGATAATCTAAAGGTTACAAAGGTGAAAAAGAGGGGATATGGTAGGGAAAGTGAAAGATGACGAAGCGGAAAGTGTAAGGATTTTTGTTGCTGTCCGTTCCGTTGTGTTTTTCGAAGGTAAGGTCAGTGTTCTTTGTCATCAGGGTAGCGGCTTTACCGATTCAAAAGGTGGGTAAACAGACTGAGAAACGGACGTGAAGAAGACGAAAGAAACGGCGGGATTGGCAATCAAAAATGTATCTTTCAGCCAATGATTTTTTAACGTTCCAACGACAGGTTACAAAGAATTAATTGTGTTTCAGCGACAGAATCATGACCAATAATATGGACCATGATGGATATACAGTAAGTAGAGATCCTACTTA
This sequence comes from Prevotella histicola, assembly GCF_055385135.1. Taxonomy (NCBI): domain Bacteria; kingdom Pseudomonadati; phylum Bacteroidota; class Bacteroidia; order Bacteroidales; family Prevotellaceae; genus Prevotella; species Prevotella histicola. Next base: position 461,509 of record NZ_AP043794.1, read on the forward strand.
ATAGATTCAGCTCGCACGCTCTATGTCCTCCTTTAAAAAGGACAAAGAGCTTCACGAGCTGTAGAAGGAGAAGTTTTCAATTCAACTTATATCACTTCTCAAATGGATTACCAATATGCTTATGCTATAGAATAAGAAGTTTTTATCTCAACTTATAGCCCTTGAATGCATAGAAAAGGATATAAGAGAAGCTGACAAAACAGATCCCATACGCATATTGAATGTTGCTAACATCCTTAATAAGTCCGAACAACACAGTGATAACAGCACCACCGATAAGTCCCATTGTCATTAGTGATGAGCCCTCCTTGGTATATTTACCCAAGTCCATAAGAGCCAAAGGCCAGAATGCGGGCCACATCAATGAGCAGCCTAATGCCATGATACCTACAGCATAAATACTATAAACACCCGGGAGTAACAATACAAGTAGCGTTCCAAACAGTGCAACGAAGGAACAGATCTGTAAGGCTTTCGTCTGTGAAAGATACTTAGGAATAAGAATAATACCTGCGATATATCCTATACTGATGCTGATTGGGGTAATCCATGAGTACGTATGAGGATGAGGAAGACCTAATTCACTTGCATAATCTATAAGTGTACCCAAGACGATGGTCTCTGAACCAACATAAAAGAATATGGCAATTGCTCCAAGAACAAGATGTGGGAACTGGAAGACAGAATGCTTACTGTTTGCGTAGTCGGACACTGCTGAATCTGCATCGGCGTCATCTTCTCCAGCTGCTTTCACCTCTGGCAAGGGTGATATGAGTGCTACGACACCTAAGATTACAAATAAGCAGATTATAACCAAGAACGGTTTGTCAAGATCTTCCAAGCCAACACCGCCACTATTACTTGCAAAAAGAGCAATAAACAAAGGTGATACGGGCCATGCTAACTTGTTTATCATGCCCATAATAGAGATTCTTTTTGCTGCACTCTCCGTTGGTCCAAGGATTGTTACATAAGGATTTATGGCAGATTGTAGGAACGTATTAGCTGTTCCACAAAGGAAAGATGCCAATAAGAAGATAATGAAACTCCTTTCAGCTGCAGAGAGAATAAACACTCCGAAGGCTATAGCAAACATGGCAAAAGCCGTAGCCATCGTACGCTTATATCCAATTTTACTTATCAATAAGCCTGCTGGATAACCAAAGATAAGGAACGGTAAGAACGTAGCTCCTATGAGCATATAGGCTTCTGTGGACGAAACGCTTAGCGAAACCTTCAATACTGGTACTAATAAGGAATTGATTCCCAATGCAAAGCCACAAGTAAAGAACATGAAAGCAAGGAAAAGCATTGGAATAATGAAGTTGTTTTTTTCTTTCATAGAGAATCTTTTTTGAATTAAAAATTAATTGTTATGTTTTAAAAATCCGCTTTTTTTGACTACAGTTATCTTGAAAGTGCAAAGTTACTACTTTTTTTTAATAATAACATACATTATCTTTGCGTTGTTATTGAGTATATTTACACTTGCAGAAAAAATGGTAATACTTGATAGAAAGATAGTACATAATGTGCAAACCACGTGCTGTCACATCACATACACTGAGTTTAATCTACCATTTCATAGACATTCCGAGATACATCTAACCCCAAATGAATACAGACAACACATTAACGCTGAGAAAATCAGCAACCATATGAATATAACAACTGGTTCGCCGCAAGACTCAACACATAGTAAATAAGGGTGAATAACAACATAAAGCGAAGGCTATGCTGAGCTTATTTTGAAGAATCTCTGCGCTTTCTCTCCTCGCATTTGGGTGGAACGGAGGAAGGGGAGGACTGTTCTGTTGTAAAGATTATTCCCATCTGCTTTTTAATCTACGCCCTTTTGCAATGTAAAAGACGCCCTTTTGATGTGCAAAAGGGCATCTTTTGATGTGTAAAAGGGCATGTTTTGCAATGCAAAAGGGCACCTTTTACAAGCCTCTTTGTAACCTATTGATAATCTAAAGGTTACAAAGGCGGAAAAGAAGGGGTATGCTAGGGAAAGTGAAAGACGACGGAGCGGAAAGTGTAAGGATTTTTGTTACTCTTCGTTTCGTTGTGTTTTCAAAGTAAGGTCAGTGCGCTTTGTCATCAGGGTAGCGGTTTTACCGATTCAACAGACGGGTGAACAGACTGAGAAACGGACGAGAAAAAGACGAAAGAAACGGCGGGATTGGCAATCAAAAATGTGTCTTTCAGTCGGTAATTTTTTAATGTTCCAACGACAGTTTACAAAGAATTAATTGTATCTTTGCGACAGAACAAAGACTAATAACATTGAAAATAACTATGACAAACGTAACAAAATACTGGAAGAAGGCAGGCATGCCACTGCTTCTTTTCTATGTTATTGCGGTGGCATGCAGACTCGTTTCGCTTTACGTCTTACCCCGTCTGTTCCCTGACAGTTGCTCTTCCATCATCTTGCAGCTATGTGAAGGAGTGGGTCCAGCACTGGGAGCTGTGGTGGTAATGGGCATCTTTAAGAAGAAGTTTTTCTGTTCCATAGCAGGTAAATCATGGATACGCAGCCTTGCGTGTATCGTCTTCCCCACCCTGCTCTTTCTCATTTTCGACACGCATCACGGGCTAAGAACCTCCTTGGTGTTCTTAGGTTGCACGCTCTATGCTTTCCTTGAGGAAGTGGGTTGGCGTGGTTATCTAACGGGAGAGCTTGCAGCAATGCGCCCGATAAAACGTATCCTGACCATTACTGTCTTGTGGTTTTTCTGGCATTTGAACTTCTCTTTCAACATGAGTGGACTGATATTCTTCGCCATCTTACTGTTGGCTTCCTGGGGATTGGACCGGTTTGCACACGACACACGGTCTCTTTTGCTATGCGCTTGTGCCCATGGCATCTTCAATCTCTTCAAACATGGCAATGGAATCTTAGACAATTACCTGACGATTTCCTTGCTTGTGATATCCATTCTGTCGTGGTTCGTCATTTGGTATTGTCCCTTTAAGAAGAAGACTACCGCGCCTTAGCCGTCTTTTTTACGAATCACGAAGCAGGGAAAGACCAAGAGCGGTACGCCCTATCGGGTCAGACTGAGTTTCAGACTGACACCGAAGTCGTGCGTTGTAGTAGGATAACTGCCCGATGACAACAGTGGAGAGTTGATCTGCAGGTCGTAATAGAGGCTTGCCGTAACCAACCTACTCAGTGTATAGTCGCCCATAAAGGAGAACTTAAAGGCAGTGTTACCACTTGATGCTGCCGACGACAGCGATGCGATGTCACGTGTCAGCGATGCCTGTTGACGATAACTCATATCGAGACGGAGGTTCAAATCACGGTTCACCCCACCATTCTTGTTCGTCGAGTTATTGTCATTCTGATTGTTATCATTCTGCTTTTTCTTGCTTTTAACCACCCTTCGTGTTCCCGTATTGAAGAGATTGAAGTTATTTATCCTGTATCCAATGCCGATAACCCAGTCCTTTGACGTTGCTTCATTGAGCTGGATACTCGTCATTGAGAGCGAAAGGACACGTGTCTGGCGGTACTCCAGACGTGCCGTAAGGTCATTCTGCAACGTCACATCTACTCCAAGCAGCGGTGAGAAAGCCTCATTGATGCTCACTTGTGAGATGTTATACATTGAACTTGGCAATGGATTGCCCGTTGTAGCATCGGTGATGAAGCCCAAACCGTTCATGTATTCCTGCCAAGTACTGTAACTCTGGTAAGAGCCAATGGCAAAGATGCTGCGATAAGCATGGTTGATATTGATACTCTTAAACAGTGTCTCGAAGAACGGCAGGCGTGACAATCCACTGTAACGGATGGTCCAGTTCGGCAGCAGACTGCGTAAAGTAGGGAACAACTTCAGTCCGTTACCGCCCATACTGGTGTAAGCATTAAGGAAAGCAGGTATCATTACGTCCGCACTATACTTGTTTACGGCTCCGTTTGCAGGGTTATATGTTCCTCCACCATAGGCTGCTGGATAGGTAGAACCTTGATATCGAGCCTCAACAAGCCCACGATATTTCTCGAGCGAACCCACGAAACGGTCGAAGGTAGCACTGTGATACCCGTTATTAGCATCCCCCTGACTCTCGAAAGCCGTACCCAGAGAGAGCGTTGTCATGGTCAGCGTACCGCTTTGCGTGGTAGGATTGCCAGCATACATATACTGAATGCTACGTGAGGTGGTCTCCGTCCGACTGGCAGTAAGGTCAATCTTAAAGTCTCTGAAAGGCTCTAACGTAACGCGCAACTGCAGATCTTCGGTCTTATTGGTCGTTGCTGGTGTAGCAACACTGTCATTAACGAGTAGCCAATTATTATTACGAGCCTTGCCAATGTAGTCGTCATCAATGAGACCAAAGGCGAAATCGAGTCCCGGAGACATGGCTCCCGTTCCTCTTCTCTGCCCGAATGCCTTCCCGACAGTAGGCATGAAGCCCGGCAAAGCCATGGCATACTGGTTCCGATAAGAGACACTTGCATTACGAACCATCATCAATGCACGTGCAACATACTGTGCCGTCTTGTACCATCCCTTGTTCTCGAGTGGCTCCTTCGGTGTCACGGTGAGCTTCATACGTACGGCAGAGTCAGCCTTGTTATATACCTTCACCTGGTTATCGCCCACCTTCTTCCACTTTATCTGTATACTCTTTCCTGTTGCATCCTTGGCAGATACCATGAGTCGTTTGGTGTGTTTACCATGTGAGATGACAACGGCTGAGTCGGCATTGATGGTTATCTCCTGTTCAAAGCTCCGCTTATTCTTCGGCAGTTCCTTCTTCTTATTGTCCTGTTCCTCCTTCTTTTCCTTCTCTTTCTTCTTCTTTTCCTCCGGCGTCATTGGCTTCTTCGGCTGCAGACGAGGCTTTGTACGGTTGAAACGCTCGTTGGTTTTCTTAAGGAAAGGAACGTGATTATAGAGTCTTTCGAAGTTGAATGACCCGTTGATATTGAGCATACGGTTGCTCGTAATCGTATTTCCAAGTGACGTACCATCCTCCAGTTCCGTTCCACGTACCCACGTGTATGCCGCAGTATAGGTGGCATCAGCATTCACCCAGTCGAAGGCTGGAATGAGATTGAGTGGCAACTGATAAGAAAGGGTGAAGTTCTGTTGATAGTCAAGTGGCGTTCCGAAGTGCTTGATACTTGTCCAAACAGAGTCTTTCCACGCCTCATATCGGTCTGGATAGAGGTCCTTATTGACAGGTGTATACGGCTCTTCAATCTCCGCATGGGTAGCACTCTGGAAGTTCATGTGCAGGTTTCGTGTCAGATCCCACCGCAAAGAGAAGTCACGATTCCACAGGAATTGTGAGTTAAAGGTCAGAGGCAGCATGTTATTGACCGTTGCTTCCATGTCACGTTCCTGTAGTTCGTAGTAGTTTCGGAGCATCTCCGTGTTGAAAGTGATGTTCTGTGGCAACCAGTTGAGCCCGAAGTTCTTGAGGATATCAAACCATCTTGACTTCCCTTTGATGACTTTTCGGAACGGTTCCCATGTCTTATACACTGGAGTCCACGTATAGTTGACAGCTCCACGCCAGGTGTCTTCGTTCTCATAGACCGTCGTCTCACCCGTAGTATGTGAGTGCGAATGACTGTAAGAGAAGGAGAAGTTGGCAGGATCGTACGGCATTGGATGGCTCGTCGTTTGTATTCCGACACGTACATTAGACAAAGAGAAGTTCGTTGTCAGGCGTTTTGTCACCGCAATGGACTCTATGGAGTCGCGTTCCTGCCGGTTGGCAGCACCTTCCAAGGCGTCTTTCAGCTCCATATCCGTGTCAAGTGGGTTATACTTCGGACGGCTTTCGCTCTTCGTAACACTATAATATAAAGGTGCAGAGACCTTCGCTTTGTCTGGGAAGAACTTACCTAACTCAAGGCTTGTGGTGACTGAGACGTCCGTTTTGGTCTCTTGTTGCCGCTCATTGACGCCTTGTTCAATACCACCAAAGCCATCCGTGCTGTGGCTGGCATTGATGTCTACGGTACCAAAGTCGGACAACTGGAGGTTCAACTGCCCACGTGCAGCCCATCCACCTTCGTTGTTGAACTCTAACAAGCGCAATTCGTTCACCCATACCTCACCACTTTTCTGACTGCTTGCGAGGTTTCGAACACCAATGATCATCGTCTTCACCTCTCCCAACGTTGGGTTACCCATGATCGTAACACGGTTGGCTGGGTGCTCAGCGTCGTATATTGAGAACGGACGATTGTAACTTGCAGTACCTGCTCCACGTGCTTGGTTGCGTTGTTTCTTCACCGATGTGAGCAACTGCAAGGGTATATCCATCATGTTTTCCTCTGGCCATACAGCCTTACAACCCTCTGCTGTGTAGGTATCATACCATCCTGCAGGGGTTAGTTTCAGAGGTATCTCATACTCATAGTAGTTGTTTTTATAGTCGGAACCCAACCGAACGAACACTGCCAGCTGGTTATCAGTAAGGTTAGTGGTGTTCTGTTCGAAGGCATTGGCATGTACAAACATCTGCAGACGTTTGTATTGGCGCAGGTCAAGGGTCGTGTTTTTATATACAGCCTTCGACTCTCCAGTACCGAGATTGCTCACCGACATAGACAAAGCCTGCTCGTTTTGCTGAACAAGCTGTGGCTGACTTGGGTCCTGTCCACGGTCTATGCCAGGAGGAAGGGTGTAGTTTACAGGTACTTTATTGTTGTTTTCTTCAATGCTAACGGCGCTTACTGCCATCGTTCCAGAGGTAGATGCAGCGTTGGTAAGGTTCTGTGAATACTGTCTCCACTTACCACTTACGAGGTCGAACGTACCAAAACGCAGTACAACAGGCTTCTCAAAGTCGGTCAAGAACATACGCATGAAACGTATACTGGTGAAGTCGCTGATGTTACCCACACGCTTTTGGAACTCCTCCAATGGGATTCTGAACTGATACCAGGTCACTGTTTCGGACCCACCTTTGCGTAGTGCGGCAGATGCTGTACGCTTATCCACTATGAAATTCCTACCCACAACGAGGTCCTGTGGTCGGATACTGATATGATATTGATAGTATTTCTCATACTCATTCAGCGTATAATCCTGGTTGATATCCTCCACATCAGGTGTCGTTTTATAGGAAGTATCGTATCGTTCGTTGTTGTTATCGTTGTCAGGAGAGTTGCCTTGTGGGTTGTTGATACGCTTATAACGCTCCAAGATGGATGCCTTCTTTGCATCCCAATCCGACCCACGGAAGTAATGATAGTCATCATTTGAAGGGTCAGCCCATATAGAATCGAACACAGCTTGGTTCGTTCTGGCTCTTGCAGCAGTGAGAAAGTTCTGATAAGAAGCGAACTGTTGCTCCTCTTCATTCGTCAATCCGTCCAGACCTATGTCCTGTTTGGCTCTGCTTCCCTTTGATGTTGCGAAGGCATAGGTGATGGTTGACTGTGTAGGAATGCGTCCCCACTGCGTCGTTGTCCATGAAGAGCTACCGTCAACAGGCATTCCGCTCTCGTAAAACTTCTTCCCATCCTTAAGAATATCCTCTGAAACCTCACCTAAATCGATGTAGAAATCACCGCCATAGTGGCTTGCGTCGGGCTGAAGGTTCGAATAAATGAAGGGATCTAACATCCAAAACTCAATGTATTCGATGTTAGCTGCCTGGAAATCATTGGTATCGAGCTTGCGCATCATACCTCCCCAAGAACCTCTTGGGTCAGTAAGTCTACCGTTTGCATCGATGTTTGGGTTGAAGTTATACGGCCCTCTCTCCGTTGGATAGTACGCAAGATTGAGCACATTCAGCGTTGATATGGAGCCAGTATAGTTCAAATCACGGTTCGGGAAGAGCTCTCTGACAGGCACTTCACGCACATAATGGTTCGAGAGTTGCTCAAGGTCACTCTTGATATGTCCTGGTGTGAGTGAGCTACTACGGCGTGTGAACAACGGATCGATGTTATACCATGCCAGAAGACTGCGGTTAAAACCACTGCGAAGGCTTGTCTTATCCGTTGATTCCGGGAAGTCTGACGGTACACTTGAGATAACCCACGACTTCGGTTGACTCACGTCGATGGTGTTCTTTGTCCCCTCGAAGTCATCCAGATACGAAGCATTGTTCTGTGTTCCCTTGCTTTGTCCGGCAATAAGCTGGGCAAATTCTGCCGAGAACGTTATGTAAGAAGGCTGTGTAACATGCAAGAATGGAATCTTATTCAGCATATTCGTCAGCCATTGGCTTTCCTTTTTCCAGTTGATATTCAGTCCCCAGATGGTGTTATTGAGTGGTTCCGCACCCATATTCACCTTCGTTGTCAGTGGTTGTTCAGACAGATGCATGAACGTACCACCAATCTGGAAGTCCTTGGAGAAGTCATATTCCCAGTTCAAACCAAGCATTGTCTTGCGCTCTTGTTGGTAACTGCTCTGGCTTTCCAGCGATACGTTGACAGCTGTTCCGGCATCAATGATACTCTGATTCAGTATCGTTACCTCTCCAGCACTGTAGTCAACGCTGTAATCAGAACCCTCTGTCAGCGTGACACCACCGGCTGTTACGACCACCGAACCTTGTGGAACGTTATATGCACCAAGTGAGATGACGTTGGCAGCCGTACCCCGATACTGTCCAACAAGCATGTATTTATCTTTCTCTGCAATCTGTTTTGCAATGGTTTTTGTGGAGTCATAGAGCTCGGAGAAGACGTATTTATTGGCGATATTAGCTGCTACACCTTTCGCAAGGAGTGCCTTTCGGAGTCCTTCACCAAAGGGTTCAGCCAGCGGGAAGAACACTCTTCCGTTGTCAACGGTGTACCCTTCCACGTAATCAAAGTATCCATTGGCATGCGGATTATTGTTATTATCCAGGCGGTCAGCGCCAAGAAGGCGGATGATAGGCTGACTTTTCACTTGTGGTTCGGGGATATAAGAGAGATAAACACCTGTGGTATCACTCTGATACTTGACGTCTAAGCGGAATTTATCACGTTCAATGTTTGTCGAAAGGTAGTAGACGTTCTTCATCATCAGGTCCCAGTTGCCCTGTTTCGGGTTGTTACTGGTGTTCTTCAGTGACTTTACGAAGAGTGCTTCATTGATATCTGTACGGTCACTGGCGAACTCTCCCACCTGATAAGTTACTCCTCCATAGGTGTATTCATAGGCTACTGCCAGCACTTGGTCGGTCTGTAGTCCACTACGAAGTGATATATAACCCAGCGCACTATTGACAGTATACTCCGAACTGCTGAGCAATCGGGCATTGGCAAGCTTCTCATAGTCGTTTCCACCCACCAGTCCTGCACCGTCAAGGATGCTCGTCACCTGGTCAATGTTACGTGCTGCGGGATAGCCTTGTGCGATGGTGGCATACTCGGTGTTGGCATTATTGGCAGGAACAGGGCCTGTTCCGGCACCCCAAAGGTCGGTACGACTGACCTTTGTGTTCTCACCTAAGTCGGTCAAAGCAACGATATTACGGGTGTTACTGGTCGTTCCTGTCTTGTTAGTAACCCATATCTCCACACGGTTGATGGTTATTCCCGTGGTAAGGTTGGGTAAAGTCTTCATCGCAGCATCGTAGTTGTTACGGAAATACTGCGAAAGGAAGAAGTGACGGTTGTCCTCATACTCCGTAGCATCAATCTCAAAAGGAGTGAGTTGCTTACCTCCTCGTGAGCTAACGCTTTTGTTTGAGCTCTTCTTCTGTGACAGAACGGTCTGCAGTTTCAGCTTTCCAAACTGCATATCGGTACGTATACCGAAGAGGGATGTGGCTCCCTGAACAAGCGAGTTATTGGATGGAAAGGACACGTTACCACCTTCAACGAGTTTGATGATCTCGTCTTCTTTCCCTTCATACTTCAACTTGAAGTTCTGAGTATCAAAGTCAAACGTGGCGTCAGTGTTGTAGTTGAGGTTCATATTCACCTTATCTCCCACCTTACCATTGACGTTTAAGTTGATCTTTTCATCGAAGTCCATTGCCGTAGTACGGCGGTTTCGGATGGGTAATGAGGGATTATCGATGTTCTTTATGTTTCCTCCAAACTTCAGTTCTGCCGTTCCCTGTGTCTTGATACGTACACCACCGGGACCGAAAATCTTCTCTGCAGGACCCAGAGAGAAGTGCATATCTGTGAAATCAAACTTCTCTTTGCCTTTCTTTTGGAGTATTTCCTGGTTCTTAGAGCGGTAATAATCAGAGAAACTTCGCTTCTCACTCCACTTCCGATACTCCTCTGGTGTCATCATGATAGGGGCTGTCACGTAGGTATTCCCAATCTTATTGCCAATGATGTATCGGTCGAGTGTATCGTTATATTCCACGGTCTGCCGCATGTTCTCCGGACGACTGAGGTCGGTGGAGTTCTCTTTCAGATCGTCATAGGTGACGGGTGAGGTGCGTTGCACCTTCCATCGCGGGTGTAAAAGGGAGTCTGGGATCTTCTCATCGTCAATCTCCACGTCAATTTTCTTCGCCTTTTTCACCGTGTCTGGCGGTGCAATGGTGGTCAAAATCTTCTCTATTGAAGCGAAACCAAAGGCTCCACGTCCCCAGCTCAACAGACAAACGCTGCCAAGGAGGACGACAAGAAGGAGGAATATGTTATGGTATCTTTTCAAAAGCGATTGCGAATCACACTTTACTTAATCATCTTCAGAGCCATCTTTACAACCTGTTCAACAGGAAGATCGGGCTGTTCTGTCAGAATACTGACCACAACCTTTGCCGAAGGAGCAGGAGAAAAGCCTAACATTGTCAATGCACTGACGGCTTCATCCTTGATTCCTGCATCAACAGCAGGCGTCCCTGGCTGACTACTTACATGTAGTTCGTCGGCTACTCCGCTCTGCATGATCTTGTCTTTGAGGTCGACAATGATGCGCTGTGCCGTACGAAGTCCGATGCCTTTCACTGTTTTCAGCATCTTTTCGTCACCGTTTGCAATGACATTGCACAGTTCGGCAGGTGTCAATGACGAGAGAATCATACGTGCAGTGTTGGCTCCTACACCCGAAACGGTAATCAACAACTGATAAAGTGAGCGTTCCTGCTTCGTTGCAAAGCCGTAAAGCGTGTAGCTATCGTCACGTCCTCCCGTCATAATTGCCTCATGCACAAAGAGTTTCACAGCCGTTTTACCTTGTATAGCACTATAAGTATTAAGTGAAATGCTCAACGCATAACCCACGCCATGTGCTTCAACAACAGCCAAAGCAGGTGTAAGTTCGGTGAGTTCACCCTTGATGTATTCTATCATAATTCAAAATTCTTCACCTTGAGAAGCCCAAGGTGTGGTTGTATATACAGTCTCCTAAACGTAAGTTAGTTATCTTTTATTGTAGATACACTTCAAAAACTGCACCTTATAACACTGATTAAGGTTATTAAACAACCCTCATGTGCTATGTCATTATTTGCCCAAAGGAGACCCACAGACAACTTCGTTGCATCCTTTCAACCATGCTTTTTCTTTTAGAAAGCCCACCTTCACGCTCCGTGATGGGAGAGAAGGCTAAACGGAAAGGGATTCATTACCCGCCATAACACGCTCAGCAGAGAGGTAAGATGCACAGATGAAGCAAGAAGAAAGGCTGCACAGTGTCCTTTCTGGACAATAAATTCTTAGGGAACGGATGTGTTTTCGGGATTTAAACGATAGGGGAAAAATTACTCTTTTCCCCTATCTTAGTTTAAAATTAGTTTGCTGTCACTTTTAACATTTCATGTAATCACCTCATGTATAATGGGTTATACGACTACAAAAGATGACAGAAATGACAGCAAATGTGATTCTTCTCACTGGCTTCATCTCAATCCCTTACCCATCAACGCACCTACCTTCATCATAAAAAAGACGCATTTATGGCAATGCGGTTGTGACCACAGAGCCATCAGAAGGGTAAAGAACCATCCAGGAGAGGTGCTGCAACCGTTGTCTGCTCATGCTCCAACAGGCGGAGATCAGCAATATGGTGAGCCAGATCATCACGTCTACTCAACAGTTCAAGTTCCTCTCTCCTACCCCGTGACATCCTGCAAAACTCCTCTTCCTGCTCTATTCCGGCAAAACGACGACCACAGAGATTGGCTGCAATACCCGTAGTACTGGAGCCACTAAAGGGGTCGAGAACCCAGTCACCGGGGTCAGTGGAAGCAAGAATGATACGGGTCAGCACACTCAAAGGCTTCTGTGTAGGGTGTTTTCCTTGCGACTTTTCCCATCGTCCGATAGCAGGTAACCGCCACACATCCGTCATTTGCTTGTCGCCATTGAGATGTTTCATCAGTCGGTAATTGAACTTATGCGGCACACGTGGTAGCTTCCGAGCCCAGATAATAAACTCTGTTGAATAGGTAAAGAACCTACAAGAGATGTTACACGGTGGGTTTGTCTTCTGCCAAGTGATGACATTCAGAATCTTATAGCCCAGTTCCGTCAGGCAGTTAGCCACGGAGAAAATGTTATGATACGTCCCACTGATCCATATCGTACCGTTATCTTTCAGCTTATCACGGCACAGTCTGAGCCACTCACGGTTGAAAGTCATCAGTTCTTCGGGGCTCTTCCCCCTGTCCCATGACCCTTTATCCACACACACTACATGCCCACTCTGCAACGAAATACCGCCATTGGAGAGGAAGTAAGGAGGGTCAGCAAAGATCATATCAAACTTAAAATCAAACTCACGAAGCAGCTTGAAACAATCGCCATGAGCAAGGAGAAAGTCGTCTTTCTCCACTGTAAACACCTTATTTAATTTATCCTGTAACTTCACTTTGCACATCATTTCTGAATGCAAAGTTCCATAAAAGAAAATACAAAAAGGGCATTAGATCATTGTTTAAGTTTTGTGATCATAAAAGATCAATTCTCTTTAAATCCATCCTTTACGCGAGGTCTGCAGACAAAGCACATCATATTGTTTCACAATATCTTCATAAGAATGGAAAGTTATACGATTACGCACATTGTCAAAGGCTGAATGTTCCCTGACTTTCTCAAACTGTGCATGTCTGCTTTCAGATGCTACAATGATAAAACGGGTATTGAAGTCCTGTAAATCACAGAACTTTAGAAATGAATTTTGCATATCCGTAGAGTGCTCCACCTCAAACATACTATCGGGCATACCACGCTTATTGAACCATATTGCATCAACTGTACGGGCACGCGTCGTTAATTCTGGATATGAAAAAGGAGGTATCTTATTTGTGTCACACACATCTTTTAAGGGCTTTTCAAGAAACAAACGATTCTTATCTTGTGCTGGAATATAAGTCTCAAAGTGCTTCATTCGTCCTATCTCTGTGATGATTCCCTGATAATAACCATGTGTAAAGACTTCAGAACCTTTACTTGTTTTATCCTTTAAATCAAACTTTGACAAAACAATCTCACGACATTCTTCTAACGCCCACAGCCCTGGTTGCACCCTAAAGATCTTTGGTGACTTTTGAACTATTTGCCGAATAGACTCCTGCGGGGTCTTTGTTGCCCAATGAGAAGTGTCTACTATATGGTAAAGGTTACCTAAAGTTGAATATCCTCCATGCTTTCTCATAGCATCAACCACTTGGTCTGCCTGTGTATATTTCTTTGTCATAGAATGCCGTCTCTTGTCTGTTTTAAGTCATTTAAATAGTATTTACAGTGCAAATGTACGTAAAACATATGGTATTCCGTAGCTTTTTATTCTGAAAATCATCAGTTTAAAGGTCATTAAAAGGTGAGACAACGCCAAAGAAAGGATCATTGTTTAAGTTTTATGATCATAAAAGATCACATTTACAAAACAAACTTTAAAACGGTGGGACATGTCGTTTGAGGTGCTTCCTATGAGTGGTGCGGTTATCTATTCATGCCCACGAAAGCGGGAAAAGGGGGAGGGGAATGGGGCGGATGACAACAGGGTGAGGGCGGGGGGAGGATGGGATAAACAGGATGGGAGGGTGATGTGAGGAATAAGAAATAACCTTACAAAAAAATAAAAGGGTGTTGATGGCAAAACGAAGGATAATGGTGAAAAACGGGGTTTGTAACCTCCGCTGTATCAAGAGGTTACAAAGAGGCTTGTAAAAGGTGCCCTTTTGCGTTGTAAAAGACGCCCTTTTACACGTCAAAAGATGCCCTTTTACATTGCAAAAGGGCGTCTTTTAGAATGCAAAAGGGCGTAGATTGAAAAGCAGAAGGGAAATAAATTGACAAAGAAGGGGCAAAGGCGAAAGAACAAAGGGGGAAAGGGTAAAACTAAAAAAAAGGGGAATTGAAAAGGAAAAGGATAAGAAAGGGAAAGAGTAAAAGGTGCATTTGAAAAGAAAAAGGATAAAAAAGAAAGAGAGAAAAGGGGGTATTTGAAAGGGAAAAGGATAAAAAGGTAAACAAGAAAAGCCAGACTTGCAGGTGCAATCTGGCTTTTTACGGTTATTGAAACACTGTAGGTGCCTTCGCCAATGGCGTTATGTGCGATGGCAGGAAGGCACTACAGGACTGATGATTATTGCAGATCCTTTGCGGTGAGAGGCTGTGAGAGGTCATCAATCTGTATGCCGCTCATCGGACATTCGATACCCTTCGCAGCGTCTTTTATCTTGCCGTTCTCCATCTTCTCCGAACCATTCATCTTGAAATAGAGCTCCAGCCCATCCGACTTAGGGTCAACGCCCAGCATGTTCTGCTTGATCTGGTTCTCCGTACGAGCCACACTCCACACGCGAACCTCGCTCATGTGACCATAGAAAGGACGTTCGCCCCATGGGAAACCAGCCAGTTTACCGATGTTGAAACCGATGTCGGAGTTCGGGTCAAAGCCTGGAATGTTCCATGCAGACTCAGCCCATTTCACGCCATTGAGGTACATCACCGTCTTACCCGTAGCCTGATCAAAGGTCAGAGCCACGTGATACCACCTGTTGGTCTGCAGCTTATCGGGTGCTTCATAGTGTTGTCTGCCCGCAGCTTGCAGTATTCCAGATGGTATACCACCGCCAGTATCACCGACACGGAGTATCATTACGCCTTCAGTTCCCATGATGGTGTTGTTGCTACCCCACCATATTGAGTTGATCAGAGCCTCATAAGTGAACGACTTGAAGTGTGTTCCGGTAGGGAACTTCACGGAGATGTAACTTGAATAGAAGTTCGCAGCCTTGCCAATCTTGATGGGTTTGGCAAGGACAACATACATCACATTCTCGCCACTGATGGCAGTCACTGACCCGGAATGCAACTGAATGGGCAGCATATAGGTCTTACCCTCCTGCAACTGGTCGAGGTTATTGAGTGTCAGTGACACCTTCTCAGCATACACCTGACCAGCCTCAATGGTTGAAGCAGCCTTGCTGAAGGCAGCATTCTCCGGCTTGAAAGGAACGTAATTCGTACCGTACCGACTGTTATATGCCGCTACCAAAGCCGTATCCGCCAAGGTATAGGACACCTCAACAGCAGCGTTCTGCTTGTTGGAGAGACGTGATGTGATGTCAACCTCCGCTGAAGTGCCCGTGTCAGGCATGGAAACGCTCTGCAGATTGTTATCAAAATAAACCTTCTGCTTCAGCAAATCGCTCTCACTGTCTTGGCAACTCACCACACAGCATGCGGCGATTGCCACTGCAATATGTTTTAAAATATGCTTTTTCATCTTCATATTCTGTTTTTAAATTATGTAGGATTAAGGGTTATGAGGTTGTGTTGTCTGCCCCATTCTCTCCTTAAACACCTTCTGATTAATCTGTATAGCCTGTCGCATCCACTTATAGTTAGGTGTGTTGTCATAGTCGTTATCGAAACGATATGCACCAACTCCACCCTTATAACCCGTTGATGGCATGCTTGCAGCCTGCCTTAACAGTACGCCACCAGTCTTGAATGAAGCCTCAAAGTTATCGGTTGTGATGATGCTTTTCGGGTCTATTCCGAAGTTATCAAAGTTCGTTATACGCCCGTATGACTGGTCAATCCAATAGTCAACATAGCCATCCAACGCCTCAGTAAGTGCCCAGAAATGACCGTCGATACAGATCAGTCGGTGTCCCTTATGCTCTGGATCGCTCTTCGGACCAATGTATTTATTCATCTCTTTGACCAAATAAATGAGCTGCTCATTGGTGCTTAACGTACCGTCCATATCGAACACACCACTGCCAATCTCCCAGTCAATGTCATATCCATCCCAGTCATTGGCAACGAGAGAGTCGCACAATGCCTTTGCAAAACGAGCCAAAGCCTCCTTGTGATTATCGGAACCAATGACGCCATCGAAGCCCCAGAACTTCCAACGAGCCTGTTTCTTAGCCTCTTCAACACGTGCTTTATCAGTTGCCCAGCCTTCTTCTTCAGCCTGTTTCTCCACCTTTGTATACACTGAATCAGGTGTTCTGCCTTTGCCGATGTAGGACAAGAGCGTCACTTCCAACAGCTTTGTACCCTTCACTTTCTGCACAAACTCCTTGTCAGCCTTCTGCTCTGGTGTGATAGTAAAGCGGTTTGGCGCCCCACTCCACATGGAAACGATATCCATACTGTCGGGCATTGAGGTGAGATATCCTCTTCTGTACGTGCCAGCTGGTGACCAGTTGGAATACCAACCAAAGGCTACCGGACGCCCATAGTTGACAGCCTGCTGCTTATAAGCACGCAGTTCAGCATAATACTTCTCACTCTCGGCATTGTTCATTGTGTTATATCCACCGATATGGTCATACGGTTTGTTCTCAATGTCAGCCGTATCGCTACATCCACAGACGATGAATCCCGCCATCAGAAGCAGCAACAAACTAATATATTTAAAGCCTTTCATTTCTTTTTCCTTTATAGATTAATGATTCTTATTGTCCCACCACAGACGTGTTCCAGCCTTATCCTGACCGCCACGTAGCATCTGTCGTGCACTCTCAAGGTTGGCAATGTCCTCCGCAGAGGTTGATCTGTTTGTCGGATAACGCATCCTTCGGATACCAATCTCACTGTCAACCTCACCGTTACTGTAGTTGGTTATTGCGCTATGGAGCTTAGGATAGCCCGTACGACGATACTCTGTCCATGCCTCTTGACCGTTAGGGAAGAGGGCAATCCACTTCTGTATCATGATCTTCTCAAGCTTTTCCTCATCCGTTCCAGTCCATTCTGTCGTCGCTTGGGTCACTGCTGGGACGCTAACGTTGACACTTGGATTGGCAACTGACATGTTATAAGCAGCTGGTTGCAGCCCTGATTGCAGGTAAGCGGTGACCTCTGAGGTTGGGATACCATTCTCTTCGAATGACATTTCTATACCTTTCTTATATAGATCTTCGGCAGATTGCCCAACAGGGAAGCCATGTAAGGCTGCTTCGGACAGGAGGAAGTAAACCTCAGAAGCACGCATCCAGTAGGTTGGGGTCGTATTTGAGATGGCAGGACGTGATGTATTCTTGAACGTTTCGTTCGAATTGACATCATGACCAGTAGGTATTGCCATGTATTTGCCCATCGTTCCAACTGTCATAGCTTGTGAAAGCGAACTCGTATGGAAGTATTTTGCCAGTCGAGGGTCCTGATATCCGCCCAGATAAGCCAACATTGAAGAGCCCATACGGCACTCATTGTACTGA
Source organism: Prevotella histicola (assembly GCF_055385135.1). NCBI lineage: Bacteria > Pseudomonadati > Bacteroidota > Bacteroidia > Bacteroidales > Prevotellaceae > Prevotella > Prevotella histicola. The sequence continues at coordinate 479,086 of NZ_AP043794.1, forward strand.
TTAATGAGGTCATCAAAGTTGTTTTTGAATACCAATCCGGCTCCTTTCTCCATCTTTGCCTCATCCTCTTTGGCCTTCATCACACCGTAAGGATGGTTGATTGCCTGCATAGCATACTGACGTGAGAGCGCTGCATCAGCGTAGTAGACACGCATAGCAAGGCGCAACATCAATGAATTAGCATAGACAACCCACTTCCTAACATCGCCTCCGTAAACGGCATCTGCCTTTGGTAAGAGGGAAGTAGTACCATTATCGGCATATCTTGTCAGTACATCTACGGCATCAGAAAGCTCCTTGAACATCGCTTTATACACCTCTTCCTGACTGTCATAAGGCACTGTTATGAGTCCTTTTCCTGCCTCTTTATAAGGAATAGGGCCAAACATATCCGTTGCTTTGTGCCAAGCTGATATCTTAAGTATCTGTGCCAAGGCAAAAGCTTCAGGGAATTTCGTCTCCGTTTTACCCTTTAAATCCTGCCAGAGAGGCACAACTGTTGAGTAAGCCTCGGTATATGACGATGCCACCCACCCATCTTTGAGGAAGTAATTGAGGTTATTCGGACCGCCCCAGTTGTTGTTTTGCCCGAAATAACCACTCCAACAGTCGGCTGCAAGGTTGTAAGCAGTCTGGTATCTGTTCACTACTGACGTGCCATCTGCCTGTGTTCCGACGGGGAATACACACTTTTCCATTGCCGTTATAGGCCCACCAATGGTGATTCCGTCCATCATTCCTTCCTCAGGAAGCAGTTCGAATTCGTTCGTATTGACCTTTTCGAAGTCGCAAGCAGTGAGGGAAGAGAGTGCCAGGACAGCTATTATATATTTAGATAGCTTGTGTTTATATGCTTTTGTTGTCATCATTCTATTAGAATTTGAATTTAATATTGAAACCATAACTCCTCAAACTGGGCTGCATGAAATAGTCATTGCCTTGTCCATAGGTACCCGTTGACGCCGTAAGCTCTGGGTCGAAAGGTGCCTTACAGTATATCATCCATGGGTTAGTAGCCACGAATGAGAGGGTTAAGTCCTTGACAATGTTATTGAACCAACGTGAGTTGAACTTATAACTCAGTGTGAATTCCTGTATACGAATGTTCGTTGCGCTATATGTATAATAGCCTGCGAGGTCGTTTTCTCCTGTTGCCACGAGTGTATAATACTTCTTTGCATCATACAATCCTTGGTGAGGTAGCATCACACCCCCTGCATCTCGTGCATCAGCTGACGCCTTTGAGACACCGAAACGATCGAGCAATGCCTGTGTTGATGAGGTGACAACGCCACCGAAACGAGCATTAACAAGGAAGCTAAGTCCGAAGTTCTTATACGTGAAAGTATTGTTCCAACCCATCGTAAAGTCTGGTGTTGTCTTGCCAAGGTAGATTGGTTCAACGGTCTCGAGGCTCATTCCACCAGACGGACTGACGTTAACGAAGCCCTGATTGTCCTTTGCAAGCACCTTACGAGCATAGATATCATTGATCGTTCCACCCACTTTCAGCAACACTCGACCATTGTCTTTCGACACTTCAGGGATGTTTATGGGCTTAGGACTCAATGGATGATGATAGTCTTTCACCATTTCTTTGATCTCGTTGACGTTCTTTGAGTATACCAATGATGAGTTCCACTGCACTCCACCGAAGTTTTCTGTATATCCAAGTGACATCTCTATGCCTCGGTTCTCCACGTTACCAGCCTGCAGATAGACGGCTTTATAACCTGAACTCTCAGGCAATTCGCCAATGAAAGTCTGATTAAAGGTGTTTGATTTATACCATGTGAAGTCGAAAGAGAGCTTCTTCCAGAAGCGTGCTGTCAGTCCGAATTCATACGATTTCGTACGTTCTGCCTTGTAATCAGTGAAAGGATAGATGTCAGTTGACTTCAAACTACCGCCCACGATAGGTGTGGTGATGGTGCCAGGGGTCATACCTGAGCGTGAGACAGGCGAACCAACCTCAGTGTAAGAACCACGAACCTTCAGGTAAGAGATGAAGGATGGCAGCTTTGTCATCTCTGAAACGATGGCTGACATACCTATTGAAGGATAGAAGAAGGATTCCTCTGACGAGTTGACAAGGCGTGAGTTCCAGTCGTTTCTACCTGTCAACGTGAGGTAAAGCATACTCTTATAACCGATTTCAGCACTTGCGAAGGCAGCAACATTGCGTACCTTAGAGGCTCCACCGTCCTCACGTATCTTGCCATCGGTCGGTGCGATGTTGTTCAGAGAGAACTTATTAGGCACCAAGATGAGGTTACCACCGTAGCCACGGGTGAGGGATGCGTAGTCAGAATAGCTGTAACCAACGTTGGCAGCAAGGCTGATCTTACCGAAATGCTTATTGATATTGGCTATAGCATCAATGTAAGTCTGATGCTCTTTATAGTCATAATAGTCGTAAGCACCGTTCGATTTGGCGAAATAATCAAATGATGAAGCATATATCTTACGCTCACTTGTCATGAAAGTCTTATCCAAACGGATACGACCTGCCACACTTAACCAGTCGAAGATGTTATAAGTCAGACCGGCATTGAACATGAAACGGTCCTTATCATCAGGTGCAAGGTTGCGATAAGCGGTCCAGTATGGGTTCTGATTGGCGAACCTGCTGTCCATGATAGGCCAATACTGGGTTGGGAAATTGCGCACGTTGTTATAGCGTTCGAAGGTCTTGATGGCATCAAACGACTCTCCACGTGGGAAGAGATAGGCTGCAACGATAGGGTTCCAGTACTCTCCCTGCGACACCATGTTATTGTCTTTCTGCTTGATATAGGATGCTCCGAGGTCGAGTTGTACCCTGTTCTTGAACATACGTGAGGTGTTACGGATGGTGAAATTGTAACGGTCATACGTGTTGTTCGGTACGATACCACGTGAATTGGTGGCTGCAACGGAAGCGAAAGTCTGGTTAAACTCGTTACCAGTATTGACTGTCAGGGCATTGATAAAGTTCGTTCCTGTGCGGAAGAAGTCCTTCTTTGGATCGTAAGAACTTGGTGTTGCGAGCTTCTCACCCCAACTTTCATAGGAACCAAGCTTGTTTCCATACTTGTTTTGGAACTCTGGCATGAGCAAAGGGGAACTGAAATCGGCTGCACTTGAGAACGAAATCTCTACCCGTCCTTCCTTTCCTTTCTTCGTAGTGATGAGGATTGCACCGTTAGCAGCGTTGCTTCCGTAGAGTGCAGCGGCTGAAGGTCCGGCAAGAACGTTGATGCTCTCGATGTCTTCTGGGTTGAGATCGGCTATGCCTTCACTGCTAACACGACCCTCACCCATGATGCCACTGTCCGTACCACCACTGAAATTGAAGATTGGAATACCGTCGATGACATAGAGAACGTTGTTGTCTCCCTCAATGGACTTGGCTCCACGCATGATGACACGGGTTGCTCCTCCCACACCACTGGCGCTCTTCGAGATGTTAACACCTGCTACCTTACCGTTCAGGGAGTTAACGAAGTTGGCGTCTTTGTTGCGTGTCAGCTCGTCAGCACCTACCTTCTGAACGTTGTAACTCAATGCTTTCTCAGCACGTTTGATACCCAAAGCGGTGACAACCACCTCATTCATCGTGTTGGAAGTCTCCTTCATCGTGATGGCAAGGCTTGTCTTATCGCCCACGGAAACAGTCTGTGAGGTGTATCCAACATAGGAGATGACGAGCTTTGCAGCCGACGAAACGTTGATGGTGAAGTTACCATCAATGTCGGTTACGGCACCATCCTTGGTTCCTTCCACCATGACCGTTGCACCAATCAGGGGTTCTCCTGATGCGTCAACGACACGTCCTGTCACCTTATGCTTACCGTCTTGCTGCACAATCTGGCGCGTTGCGGCATCGGGTAAGCCTCCAGCGTTACCTACTGCATGGGCATTTGTCGGCGTCAAAGCCACAGACATGGCAAAGGCTACCGAGAAATACAGATGCTTCTGCTTTCTTTCGTAAAAATTTCTCATTAGGTTTAGGTTTTTAATTATTATATTTTAGGTTCCTAAGTTCTTGGTTATCAGGCGTAAATTACTGTGCCTAAATGGCTAAAAGAGGTGTTAGTTAGACACCATCGTTTGCAAATATAACACTTTATAAGGTTTTATCACTTACTTTATACTACTATTTAACGTTTATAAACATATTCTTTCCCCTCGCACATGATAATCTTCTGCCATAGAATCGTATGTCAGTTGAATAAAAAAAGGGGAAGATATGGGGGCTCCCCAAGCCCCAACAAAGGAGGGGATGTGCCTGGCGGGATGCGAAAAGCTGCGTGTTGGGAATATAACGGGATGAAGAATTAAACCCAAAAGTTCAACGTTCGGAACTCAAAATTACACCTTATAATATATAACCGCTCTACACCTAGGCTTATAAACTTGTATTCTATAGCCCGCAATTCGCCTACATGTTAAACTGCAAACAAGTGTTTATAGCTTGTATTTCGCCTGCTTGCCAACTTGCAAACAAGTTTCTATAGCACGCAATCCATCTGCTTGTCAAACTGTAAACAAGTCTTTATAGCATGCAATCCATCTACTTGTTAACTTGTAAACATGTATTTTATAGCAAACAACTTGTTTACTTTTTATCTCAAAGCCAGTCTACTAAAACTCTTAAACACCCAGTTATGCCTCTTTAAATACACTGGGGAATCTCGCTAATTGTTCTCCCTCTCCCTTCGGAGAGGGCCGGGGAGAGGCTGTATGAAACACCCCTTTACTTCACCGTCACTCTCCTTTCGCGGATGAGTTTCAGCTGTCGGAGGAGGTCATTGTAGTGCATCAGGTTGATACCAGTACTGTGTGCAGCCTGTATTTTACAGAATTTCTCAATCGTATCAAGCTGCTGTTCAGCATAAAGGAGCACATCCGACGATTGAATACGGTCGGCAGCACCAGCCTTTTCAGTCTTCACAGGGTTGAGAATAGCATTCAACTGCTCAACATAAGTGCGCTCCAGCATACGGCGTGTACGTGCTTTCACCTCCGAAAGACCTGTCAATGGCTTCCATACACTGCGGTAAACATCATTCAAGTAATCCTTGAACTGATAAGCACCCGGTGCTCTTTGGTCCTTGTAAATCTTATCCATCAGTGCAGGATTCAGCATCACCTTCAGCACACGAGCCTGCTCATTGCTGATGGCTTCCACCGCATCCGTACCCGAAATGTCGGTCATCGTCGTCGGATAGAGCCACTCTGGTGCATCGAAAAGCTGACGTGAGAGATAGTCTACAGCGTCCCTACCCTTCTGAGCAGGTGCCACTTCATACGGTTTCTGCCCCGGCATGTTGTTCAGATAACGCCCACCGACATTCTTCAGTACGTGGTTTGTATAGCGATTGAACTGACTTACGACGCTCTTCCACATCTCCATACGGTCCTCATATTGGTCATTGGGCTGCTTGGTCCATGCTGGTAACGCCACAATGATGCGCTTTAGGTTCTTGATACCATAATCACTCGCTTTCACATTGTCGTCACCGAGGTCCTCACGCTGGGCACGTGGGTCTTCATTCTTCCCTTCTCCACCGAACCAAAGACGTGGGTTCTTAGCCAGGATGGCTGTTGTCTCAGTCATCAAATGCTCCTTTTCGTCCTTCTCATCCTTGAATTCCGGACGGTATTGATAGCCCCAACGGATCGCCCACTTGTCATAATCGTTCACACGAGGGAACAGTCCGCGCTCTGAAATACCATCTTCTGGCTGCGCAACATAGTTGAATCGGGCGTAATCCATGATACTTGCCGTGTGACCATGCTCCTCAACCCACTTCTTATCACGTAGTTTCTCAACGGGAGTGGCGTGACTTGCACCCATATTATGGCGCAATCCGAGTGTATGACCCACCTCATGACTCGACACAAAGCGCACAAGTTCGCCCATAAGTTTGTCATCCATGTGCACCGTTTGTGCCCTTTTGTCGAGCGGTCCACACTGTGTCAGATACCATTTCGTCAACAGATTCATCACATTATGGTACCAACAGATGTGACTTTCGATGATTTCTCCACTGCGAGGGTCGACGATTCGCGGTCCATAAGCATTCTCAATCTCTGCCGGAAGGTAACGAAGTACGTTGAAACGAGCATCATCCACGCTCATCTTTGGGTCGTCTGGCCAGTCACGAGCTTGTATTGCATGCTTGAAACCAGCGGTCTCAAAGGCTGCATTCCAGTCTTCTATACCTTGCTTAAGATAAGGAACCCACTTCTTAGGTGTGGCAGGATCAATGTAGAAGACAATGGGTTTGACAGGTTCAGTGAGCTTTCCTTTGGCGTAAGCACGCTTGTCTTTCGGCTCTAAACGGAACCTTGAGATGAACTCTTCACGGTCAGTTTTCGTCTGTTCATCATTGAATATGGTGTATTTGTTGGTGAAATAGCCCACACGTTGGTCCCAAATGCGACGTTGCATAGGCGTTTCCGGCAACAGAACGATGCTCGTATTGAGTCCGATGGTCATTGAGCCCGTGCGAGAAGCAGGTGCTGAGCCCTCCAAACTGCCGTAGGTTCGGGTCGTAGCGACCTCCACATTGATGGGATAAACCTTCATTGTATCAATGAAAGTACGGTCAGCCTGCAGTCCTCCGAGCTTTAATTGCTTAGCATCCGATGTAGAAACGCTCACCACATTATTATCTTTTGCGAAGAGCGGAGTGACCTCCACCATCTGAGTATGCTTCCCTTTGTTGCGTCCGATGACCTTAAAAGCGGCGATGATAGGGTCGGCAGTGGATGCAGTCAGCGTCCTTGAGATCTTGCTTTTAGGGTCGGCTACCTGCGAAAGGACGTATGCCCTGAGCAGTAAAGTGTTGTTATCTCGCTGCTGAAAGTAGACCGTTTGCTCATTAACTTTCTCTCCTGCGAACTTCCCGAAGTTCTGTGGTACGGCTGTGAAGCGTGTCACTGCAAGCAGATAACGGCCCAGAACGGAGTCTGGAACCTCAAAATACCACTTGTCATCAATGTGTCTTACGGTGAAAAGACCTTCCTGAACACTTCCTTTTTTCTTAATTAATTGCTCGTAAGACGGCGTTTTGTCGTTGCCTTTAGCATCCTTTCCGTCGACTTTTCCCTTGTTATTTTTATCCTTGTCTGCCGTTGTCTGCTGATCAGTAGAGTCGTTTACAGCATAGTAAACATATCTTTCCGAAGCGAGTCCTGCACCCGTTCCGAACATCAAAGCAAGCAAACAGCCAGCTAATCTCTTATTGATTGTCATATTGGGTATTTATTGTTTAGGTATGCAAAGATAGTAAATTAATATATTTTCAATGGCGTTAATAAGTTTAAAGAAGTTAAAAGAAAAGCTTCATTCTCCTTTATTTCACTACCAGTGCTCTGCGTATTCGGGTGTCATTCAACGGACGATCGTTCTTGTCACCGGGCTGACGCTGGATGATATCAACGATGTCGAGTCCCTGAATAACCTGTCCGAAGACCGTGTATTGACCGTCAAGATGGGGCGTTCCACCCACCGTTTTATATGCTTCACGCACCTCTGGAGTGAGCTGAACAGTGCTGTCCGTGCGCTCATTGAGCCGTTGCTGCACCTTGTCGAGCTGTCCATCGGTGAACTTATATCCCCAAACAATATAGAATTGTGTGGCTGATGACTCCCGTTTCGGGTTGACATCATCGCCTTCACGGGCTGCACCCAGTGCACCACGATGGTGGAAAAGCTTCGGGAAACATATCTCTGCCGGCACGGTATAGGTCTCTGGCGTATCGCCAACTGCCTCCCCCGGCTTGGCATTCTTCGACCCCACGTCACCCGTTTGTATCATGAAATCCTTGATAACACGGTGGAACAACACACCGTCATAGGCGCCACTGCGCACCAGTCGTAGGAAGTTGTCACGGTGTTTGGGCGTCTCGTTAAACAGTTCTATGCGTATATCACCACTGTCCGTCTCAAGTAACACCTCGTGTCGGGGCGCATCCTGCACGGTCTGTGCCTGCATAGTGACCGCCGTAAAGGCAAGGAAGATTGCCAAAAGGGTAAAGATCTTTTTCCTCATCGTAGTATTTTTTATTTTGATTAACTATAACAATGTGACAAAGATAGGTATTTCTGATTAGAAAAACAACACCTATATACAGTTTTTTTCATCGAGGAGAACGACTCATGAGGGTATCTAACGGGAGCTGCGGACTCTATAAAAACCACAGCGAGGAGCCACGAGTAGGAACGTGAAGGATACAGGATGGGATGCTAAGAAATAACATTACAAAAAACAAAGGCGCATAGATGGCAAAACGAACGATGAGGGTGAAAAAACGCCTTTGTAATCTTCAAAGAATCAATAGGTTACAAAGAGGCTTGTAAAAGGTGCCCTTTTGCGTTGCAAAACATGCCCTTTTACACATCAAAAGATGCCCTTTTACATTGCAAAAGGGCATCTTTTAGAACGCAAAAGGGCGCAGATTGAAAAGTAAGAAGGAAAGGAATTGACAAAAGAGGAGCGGAACTAAGAAAAGAGAAGCGGCCTCCCCAAGCCCCTCCGAAGGAGGGGATGTGAGATAGGATACAGTGGATTGAGGTGGGGGACATAGGTCTTTATGGTAGTTTAAGTAGATGTGTCTTATATTATAAGGTATATATTTAAAGTGGTTATAGGGGTAAAAAATATTAGTGGGACACACTTTGACATTTCCAATAACACATTTGGCTTAACGACCTTTACTCCTTCAATTACTCTAACTCCCCATAATTTTTCCTCTAACTACTCTGACTTCTTTAACAATCAATAGAAAATACGTATCCCGCCAGGCACATCCCCTCCTCTGGAGGGGCTTGGGGAGGCACCCCCTCATGGCTTAGTGAGCCACCATATCCCACTGTTTCCTCTCACATCCCCTCCTTCGGAGGGGCTTGGGGAGGCACCCCTTTGCCCTTGGGGAGGCTTTACTTCCTCCCTTTTTCCTTAGAATGGCAATCCAATAGCAAGGTGGAGAGCCTGCGCATCACGGAACCGAGTGATGTTATAGAAGCCACTTCTGCCCGTTGAATAAGGGACATGCAGACCGAAACCCCAGTCGAGACGCACCATGAAATAGCCAAGGTCATAACGCAGACCGACGCCCGTTCCGAGTGCCATCTCACGCATTACGTTCTTTATTTTGAAGTAACTGCCAGGGCGATTGGGGTCATGGTGCATCGTCCACACATTACCTGCATCGAGGAAAAGGGCACCATAGAGAGAGCCCATGAGGTGGGGTCGATACTCAAGATTGACCTGAAACTTGATGTCACCCGTCTGTTCTACATACGAACGGCGCCGCATTGACGACCGATAACGCCCCGGTCCGATCTGTCGGGCATTGAAGGCTCGGATGCTATTGGCACCTCCTACGAAGAATTGTTCCGTATAAGGAGCAAACCGACTGTTGCCATATGCCCATAAAGCACCGATGTTTCCGTGGAGAGCAATGCTGCTTTTCTCCGTCAATGCCCACACCTTCGTGGCGTTTGTCTCCACCTTTACGAACTGTGCAAAGGGGTTTTTGAACAGCTCTTTACCCTTTTCACTCCATTTCCTGCCCGCTATGGCATAGCCAGCAGAGAGCAGATTGGAGGCTTCACTGACCGTTGTCCACACCTTCACAGGGCTCCGATAGGATGCAGGACTCATGAAAGTGTGCTGGAACATCATCTTCGGTATGAACTGATCAGCCATGGAAACCTCCAGATAAGGCATACTGTCAACAAGATGAATGTAACGATCCGTCACCTTATGCATATACTCATAGGTAAGAACAAGGGGTGAGAAGGAGTAACTGTTACGCTCGTTAGGCTGCCACTGATAGGTCAGTTCGCCCGAGACAACATGCCGTTTGAAGTATTTAGCACGGTTCAGCACGTCGACGGAAGCCTTCAGTGTTGTTGTAGGTGTGGTATAATAGATGCGTGGAGGTTTCGGTTTATACGTTATACCCAGTGCCTCTGCCCTTGCAATCTTCCTTTGTATACGGTCCCAACGCTTGCGTGGAGGGATGGCAAAGGGGTTGACAAGACGTGGAATCTGCAGACTTGTCTCCGCACCATACTCATAATTGTTCACGCCAAGACGGTCTCTGCCGTCGTCTTCATCGTTCCATGCCCACTCATAAGAGCCATGGAGACGCACATCAAACTTCTCTCCACCACGGAAAGCATTGCGTTTCGTCAGACCAACGATGACCTCTGGACCGAACCGTCCGCTTGTTTTGCCTTTCCCGTAAGCCTCAATATAGAAGTCATAAGGCTTGTCGAAGACACAATCTATAGCCACATCAAGCATGTGACAGGTGTCAGCAGAGTCGCGAGGGGTGAAGTTCAGACTCGTAGCAGAGAAGAGTCCGCTTGCGCTAAGTTGCCTTTGGCTCTTCTCTTGTGCCTCCGCATTGTAGAGCGTTCCTGGCCACATCTTCAAGTCATTGGCTATGGCTCGCATACGTAAGGGCATCCTCTTGCCGTTATAATTGACCATAAGGTCGCGGAAACGACTCTGACGTGTGAGTGAATCCATGAACTGTCGGCGCAGATTGACCGTTACCTTCCCTATATACCACCGTTGTAAGGCACGCGGATTGACCGAATCCACCATCTGCAGGCGCATATCTGCCTGTCCATGCATGCTTATTGTATCAGCCAGATAGCTGGCATAGTTGTTCTGATAATAGTAATATCCGTTGTTACGGAAGAGGTCTGTGATGCGTTTTCGTTCCTGTTCGAGTGTCAAAACATCAAAAGGATCACCGGGATGGATGACCGCTTTATCAAGATTCCGCCTTATCAGCGAGTCATTAGCAGGTGGGAAATTGGTGTAACGGATGCTGTCAATGGTCCAGAGGTGCCCCATGTCCACACTGTATTGCAGCTTCATCTTCTTCGGATTGCGCTGTGGCACCTGCTCATAGCTTATCTTTCCCTTGAAATATCCACGTTTCTTCAGGAGGTTTTCACCCACAGTGACACGCAGATCGGGGGTGGTAGAGCTCATCAAGACGGGCGATGAGCCGAACGTTTTGACCAACCATTGAGAGAAACGGGTGGTGTCTGGAGAGAAAGCATTCCATATCCAGAGACCTACAGGGAATGGAGAACGACGGCTCGGACTACCAAACAGAGCGGCATTGGGCTTCGTTGCCAACACAACATCCAACTCTTCCTGCACGGAAGAGAAGTGTTTGTTGCGCTCATAGTCCGTATATTGCGTGGGTTCCATCCCCGTATAGAGTTGTTCACCATCAGGAATAGCAGAGGTAGTGCTGCATCCTGACAGAATAGACAATAGGGATGTCAGGACCACAAGCCCTGCCATCCCTATTCCGATAAGGTGGTTATTGTTTCTTTTTCTCATTGACAAAATTGATTAACGAGTCCTTTCGCTCCTTCTTTGGTTGTGGAATGACGAGCGGACCATCGTCTTTTGAACGGAAGATGTCCTTGAAATGACGCAGCTTACGGCGCCATAGGATACCCGCACCAAACTCACTTAGGTTGCCTTCCAGCCAGTCATAAGCCTCACGCTCATAGTAAAGTTTGAAGTATTTCGTCTCCTTTTGGTTCAGTCTATACTCCATAGAGAAGTTGTCGAAGTATGCTCCATTCTCCTCAGAGAAGGTAGAACCGGTGGAGACACGTCCTCCCAAGATGATACGAAGACGGTTATCCCAGAAGCGTTTGGAGAACCTGAAGGTATAATCCGTGTGTAGATTACCATTCACATCAGCCGTACTCTCCATGTTTGCACTAAGGTCTAAGCCCATAGAGTTGAGTGCTTTGCCTGTAATAGCATTGACTTGTGTCTGCAAGAAGCTTGCTAAAGCACCGTTCATAGCCGTGTTCACGCTGGCAGAACTCTCTCCATCGAAGTACATTCCAGATGCTAACATCGTCACAGCGAGCTTCGATCGCTCCTCAGTGCTCTTGGTATTGAGGATACTTTGCATCTCTTGATCATCCGGAGCATCAATGATGAACTCGACACTTGGCTTCGGGAACTGCTTACGAAGCTTCACTCCACAGTTGAAATCGACTATTCTGCTGGTGCCAGAGGTCGTCGTTACGCTCGTTCTGACGGCTTCCGTAGCCGTGATATGTAGCTTTGGCTGCATCGGATCACCGGAGAATTCAAGGTAACTACCTTCCTTTATGGTGAAGGTTCGCAATGGAATGACTGGCATAGAATACTTCATCTGACCGTCATTGATGGTATACCGACCACGCAATAGCACCCCATTGGTTGGGTCATAGTTAAGAAGTAGACTGCCACCACCCACTAAATCGAGGTAATTCGACTGTTGCGGATCGAGTGCACAGACGATGTGTGCCTGCTCATCAATGTCCACTGCAAGGCGCATTGAGAACCCTGTGATGTCTGGACGACGTACCACATGCACCACAGAATCATTGAAATTGGTGAAGCGAACAAGCTCATTCAGTTCGTCATCTGATGCCAATGTCCCGTCACGTACCACATAAGTCATGTCCGTTGTGCCCAGAACATCAATCTTTCCAGCCAACAGTAAGTTGTTAACAGGTCCTGTCAGCTCACCCATAAAGTCGACAAATGCCTTGCCATATACCTCCGATCGTGCATTCTTCTTCGCATCAATGATCTGGAAATTCTTAGCATTTATCTGCGTATTCAGCTGCATATTGTCGAGATTTGAGAAGTCCAAAGACCCTGAAAGGGTAAGAGGTGACCCGTTACTGGAGAACATTTCGAAGTTCTCAAACTGTATTTTACTGTCTTTTATCAGTACAGGATCATTCGCAAAGCGCATCTTCAGACCGTAAGGGACGCTGACGAGATAGGCAGAATCAAGGTAAACCTCACCATTTATATCAAGGTTCTTGAGCGGACCCTTCACTGTTAGCGATCCTTCCCCATTCCCTTGGAGTCCTACTATTTGGTTAGGTACGAAGCCATTGACGTAGTTCAGCGGGAAATGGTCCATGGTTAGCGTTGCATCAAGGTCACCTTTATCCTTGCTATGATAGACCCCTGAGAGCTCACCTACCTCGTTTCCGTTCTTTGTTATCACTGCATCAACATAGTGGGAACCGTCATCCTTTGGCATATATACGAGCTGTGTGCCCACATCTCCCATAGGATTACCTTCATAAATGAGGTTCTTTATGGTCATATCACTGGACACTGTGAGGTCTTCTTTGGTCTTTACGATGTGATAATCACCATCCAACATACCCGACATCTTCGGTGCGAACGGCAAGACTGTGAACAGTTTACCCAGCTCGAAACGGTTCATTGAGATGGTAATGTTCTGCAAAGAGCTTTCGTCAGCATCGTCTGTCAACACCTGAACACCCGTCCCGTCATTGGCAAGCAGGCGCAGATCGGCTGACACACGATGGTCCCTACCGATGTAAATGTAGTTGGAATCATTCACAGCAAACGTCTTATAACCCAGTATTGACTGTGGTGATGTGACGGAAACCTTTATCCCTTGCCCCTCCATAGCTGACTGAAGAGCAAGGTCGAGACCCTTCTTCCCAGCGTTATCGAGGATGGTTATGTGGTTCTTTAAGCCGTGTTCATAGAACGAACCCTGCAGATATCCCCTATAAGGAAAGGTGTTGTCGGGGCGATTCTCCAGTGCTATATCATAGTTTACACGGTCACTGTCACTGCGAAGGGTGATGTTCACGTCATCAATCCGCAGACTGTCATAGACCAGAGAGTCCACTTTTATCGTACCATCCAATCCCTTCTGGGGTGAAGAAGTGAGTTCTATATCTGCCTGACGGAACACATATCCATTCTGTGCAAGCAGGTTACTGAAGAGATTTCCACGTCCACTGTGGAGGGTGAAATGACCTTTCGGCAGCTGATGGAGGATCGCTGGCTGGTCAATACGTTTGTTTTCAATCTGTGCTTGGAGTGTCTTTGCGATGCGCTGACCCGTCTTGACGAGTTTGTTCACACTGCTATTGAAGGCTGTACTGAGGTGGAAATCACCTGCAGTGATGCTGGTATGAACCGTATCACGCCTACTCATGAGGTCGACATGGACGTCACCCGGTGCGTAACTACGCTGCTGATCCTTCACTTTCAGGTCGCCTAAGACACCCCGAAGGGTCATTCCTTCACGTCCATCTGTACCGAAAGAGGCATTGGCAGCAAAGCTACTGGTGAGCGGATGGTCAACGATGCCGAGCTGATAGAGGTCCACATGCGGGAAAAGACCATTGACTGAAGCATCCAAACGCTTACCACGCATCGTGGCATCTACGTTGAAACTACCTTCCGCCAGTGACACCTGACCATCCTTGCGCAGCTCATTCAGGTGGAGATTGCCCACATATCCGTTGACAGCATAGGTGTTCTTGAGGTCGGAACGAAGCTCAAGATCGGCGTCAGCAGAGGTGATATAGTGTTTATCTACCATCCCAAGTGCCTGCAGATCAGCCTCTGCAAGACGACCTTTGAGGTGAGAATCAAGGTGATTATTACGTACATTGGCTTGCACATCGAAGTTTCCTGCAGCCAAGAGGCGTGCCTTTTTCCGTCCTTCCTCCGTGAGTCTGAAGTTACGAAGAGGCCCACTCACATGGTGATTTGCCTTCATATCGCTGCGCACATCCATGTCTGTCCATGACGAAAGGACGTATCTCTGCTGCATCAAGCCCAACGCATGGAGGTCAACACGGCGTAACCAACCTCGCAAATGACCATCAACGAGCTTCTGACTGAACCTTCCTTGATACGTAAAGTCGCCTGCTATCATCCTGTTTGAGCTCTGAACATGTGCCGAAATATGGTCTCCTTTCTTCGATATGTCACCGTTCAGACCGTCAAGGTCGTACTTCTGGAATCTGAAACGGCGTATTCTGGCTGTGATATTGACTGAAGCATGCGGACTAAGGAGGTCCGTTCCCTTTCCTTGTGCCTTCACTGTACCCGTGAAAGGTGACAGTCCCATGTGTGGAAGGAAGTTCTGTAGTGGGAAATTCGTGGCTGTTGCCGTGACACGATAGAGTGTTGTGGCTGGGTTGAAAGCACCTACTGCACGAATCTTTCCGCCTCCTTGCGTCAGAAGAACATTGCCTGAATAGAGGTTTTTACGTACATGCACCGTGGCATTCACGCCCATTCTCCGCGGTAAAGACACTGTTTTGCGCACGTCACGGGGCAATAATGCATTGACAAAGCCCAGGTTTGTGGCTGTACCTTGCAACTTTAAGTCACTGCGGAAGGGCTTTTTACCCATGAGATCGGCTACCCAACCAGTCCCAACGAGGTTGAAATACCCCGGCATAGCAAGGTGTAACTGTCGGAAAGAGGCTGAACGGAGATTGCCTTCCAGCCTTCCTTGCACCGTAAGGCGTGCCGATGGGATGGCACGATAGAGCTGTGAAGGGAGTGAAGAGAGGAAAGGAAGGAGGTCAGACTTGCTGACATAGCCGTCCAACTGTGTCGAAAGTGTTCCCGGATGGGTGTCGGAGAAGACATTGAGGTTCATCTGGAAACGTCCTGCCAGCTCTGTTCCGGGCATGCGAAGATAGATATTCGGCAGGTAGATACTCGTCGAATCAAGGGTGAACGGGCCGCGGAACTCACGCACAGTGAGTCCACTCTTCTCCTCCATGTGTGCCGTTCGCACCCTCAGATGCAGTCTTGGAGCAGCGTAAACCAAGGAATCAACGCCCAGATAGACGTTACGCATGGCGATATGTGCGGCATCAAAGCCTTTACGGGCTGGCTTAACGAAGTTCTGATCATAGTTCAGTGTACCACCTTGCCAGTCCAAATCCCCCACCTTATATATATTATCATGCAACTGGAGTTCGGCTCTTTGTGCCTGAGCCTTCTCGAATCGTGCACGAATACTCATCGTATCACCGGGCATATGCAGACGGAAATCAGTCTTGACAAGGGTTGCCCGGTCAATATTAATGTTCCAAAGAGGACGTTTCTTATGCGGATCCGTCGGGACAGTGTCGCCCAATGCGATGTCAATCCATCCCCCTTCCACATCGGCTTTGTTCACTCGTATGGAGTCAGTGGCAAGGTTTACGGCATGACTCACCACATGCAGACGTTGCAGATTGCCCCGTATGCGGAGGTCACCAATGAAGTTTACGGTATTTGTCTTGAGTTGTGTGAAGGTGAGTTCGTTCACCTCTACCCTACTTTCGAGCAAGGGAAGCAGCTGAACACTTGCCACCAGACGGTGCACATCAGCCACAGTGTCTTTCTGATTGGCTATGGAATCATTCTGTCGGAGCACTTTCAAACCGTCCATCTGGAGGTCTAAGGGGAAAGAAAGGGTGACATGGTCAATGCTCACATCCATGCCTGTACGGTCTGAAACGTACGCAGCAACACGCTTTACTGCCCAGTTCTGAACCGGCGGACAGTAAAGTAACGCTATCAAAAGGAGAAACAGTATGACAGGGGTTGCCACCACTGCTATCAGCCATTTCAGTCTTTTCTTCATACCTATCGTGTTGTTAATTTAGCTCTTTGAGCCACTCCGACCTTGCAAAGTAACACATTTTTTTTTAAATACAAGCGTCCTAAGGGGTTAAATAATGAAATAAAGAGGTGCTTTTCTCAGTGATATAAGGTTTACAAGGGGGTAGTTCTAAGTTCCCAACAGATTGTAAGAAGCGGAGATCAAGGTAGTAATATCCGCCCAGTATACGTTGGTGCAGACAACAATGATGAGACAAAGCCGCTTGATGCAGCGAAGGTTCATGTCTTCCAGAACATCCTAACGGAGGCTGGACGTAAGTATTAGGAGATGAAGGGAAGAACTTCTTTTGTAAGGATTCTTCCCATCCGCTTTTCAATCTACGCCCCTTTGGATTCTAAAAGACGCCCTTTTGCGATGCAAAAGGGCGTCTTTTGATGTGTAAAAGGGCATGTTTTGCAACGCAAAAGGGCACCTTTTACGAGCCTATCTATAACTCCTTGATAATCCAAGGGTTACAAAGTCGGCTTTCAGTGGTTTCCATCTGACAGATGAACCATAAGCACACAAACTTTGTAAGGGTATTTCAGAAGCCTCATCCCCCATTCTTTCACCGAAAGGGAGAGGCTCCTTCATCCTACCAACTCACCTTCCGAACGAGGTTACCTGCGGCAGTATTGGTGGTAATCTTCACGATGTAAGTACCGTGAGGCAGACTAATGGTGAGGTTATTCTTGCCTGCTGCATCGACACGCTGTACCAATGCACCGTTCAGACTGTACACGCTCACCGTCTGAAGTCCCGTCTGCTGGATGTTCAGCACACCCCCTTCGAAAGTGATGTTACCCTTTGTCTCGGTGGTGTTGATGCCCGTTGGCGTTATATCATCATCTGAATTATACGGTCCGTTGAGGACTCTTATGCAGTAAGGGTTCTCCCATTTCGGGAAGACATCTACGTCTTTTCCATCCAGATTCACGATCAATCCCACCTTATACCAGCGGCCGTTGACCAGCTGCACATTGTTTTTAGCCATCCAGATGCTATATACTCCTATGCCACTCTGCCCATCAGTAAGGTTGAGTGAGGATGGGTCGGCACCCAAAGGAACCACTCTTCCCGTCACCATATCCGTCAGTTGATAGCGCACAGGACCCACGTAGCCAGCAGCACCAACGACTTCAAACGACGCATGTAGGCGTGCTTTCTGCAGTGCTTCATAGTCAATCTCATTTCCATGACCCACTCCGTCGGCGTCTTCTACGCTGATTATCGTCGAACCAAAGAACTTTTCATTGCCCGTTTTGGCTATTGTGACGTACCAAGGCTCACGCATCTTGTAGTCTTTAACGTCTATTCGTGTGCCTACTTCTTTGTCAACGATGTAATGAGTGACGTCAGCTTTGATGCGAATCCTGCACTTCTGCCCCTTCACCTGGCGTGGAAGCGTCAGCGGAACATCGAAAACGGTGGTGCCATAAGGGTAGATGATAAGGCTACGTGACACCCCTGTGGACACCAACTGCCCTTTTTCGTCAACCACTTCAGCCCTGATGACACACTTAGCATCCCTTCCGTCGAGCTTACGAACAGCCAGATGCACCATGTTTCGTACGCCAATCTGGAGTGAATCCTCAAGGATTGGCTTCTCAACAAGCTGCAACGCAGGTTCGTTGGAGGGTAACTCATCATAGAGAACCTTACCGTTCTGCACCTCAAGGACGATGCGTGGTGCCATCTTCATGCGTGTCCATTGTCCCCATTTGCCGTCAGCTTTGCGCTCAGCATAGACCGGTGCGAGGGTATAAGTACCGTTTTTCAGGTTGGAAAGGTCGGCTTTGAAGGCGAGAGTATCGGCTGCCAGGATGTTATGAGCCAGTTCTCCACCCTGGAAACGGGCTACAGTATAACCGCCTTTTGCGTAATAATCAGACGGACAAGTACGCATCATATTGCCTTTTTCATCGTATATCCCGAGTCCGACATCGCCCTTGAAGGGTTTATCACCACGGTTATAGAAGTGGGTATATACCACCTTTGCATCAGCCGTTGGTGCTGTTGGCTTCGCTCCAAGGAAGTGCATATCACCCCCAACATCGAACGATAGCTTTGAAGTTTGCTCTCTTAAGGACTCTTCTATCTTAGGAACGCCAGCCTTATTAGGGTGTGCGAGGATGATAACAGGGTTGTATCTGAAGTCCAATAGTTGCTTATAATCCTCCTTTTTCTTAGCTACTAAGTTCAGAACAGACACTGCATAGTATCCATTACCATTGCCATACCATCCGAAATTCATATGAACCAGTCCGTCATGGTTGAACCCATCAGCCACCCAAGCATGTCCTCCGAGGTCTGAAGAACCTGCCATAAAGATTGGGAAGCCCTTCCTCAGCTCGCTACGCATAATGTCCAGGAAGCCAACTGGCGACTCTATGTCAAGGCTTATGGCTGCTACGTCATAGTCGAAGTAGGTCGCGAAGGCGTTCTCAGCATCGTTATCAGTAGCTCCACTACCCTCTTTTGAGTACTGCATGTTGGTTGCTATGCCCAGATCTCGCAGCAGTCTGGCTACGGCATCAGCCTGTTCTGCACTGTACTTGCCCTGCTGATAGACGGGAAGCATGCTCTGCCAGGCATAGGTTGACTTGGAGAAATCAGCCGAAAGGGTCATAATGGAGTCGCCTTGTTGCTGCTTGTAGCTGTTCTGTCCACGTCCATGCTCGGGCCATCGATGGTAATACATGATCTGCGACATGGCTGTTGCGACACAACCTGTGGGCACATCATACCCGAAGTTCAGTCTGTTGTTGAACGGCGCATGCTGTCCCCAGTAGGTTTTCAGCAGTGGTCTGACCTCGTCACCCGTTGCTTTCAGTGCCACGGCACGTGTGGTGAGCGACGGATGAAGGTTCAGTTGGCGATACACCTGACGGTAAGCACGGAGGAGATCGCGTACCCCTGAGTCGGCATTCGTCGTGTCTAACTTGCCATCATCACTGTAAGCCAGCAGCTCTCCCATGCCGTCATGGCCTGCAACAACTACGAAACCTTTGCCCCGATCGTCGTTGTATATATAATAAGGAGAGAGTTTTGCGGTGCGTGTCTGTGCCATTCGGCGCACCTGTTTGTTCACTTGCACGTAGCGTTCGGCTATGGCTACGGCTTCAGCCGGCGTCACATTGCCAGCAAAGGTCAGCGTTCCAGAGAGTAGAAAAACGCCCAACGAAAGGAGCATCAGGCTGTTTTTGCGTAATGTCCTGAAAACTTTAAGGTAAATCTTCATAATATATTAAATTATTATTACTATGTAAACAATCCTCTAAACGTTGTACAAAGTTACTGAATCCCCGATAAACAACGGACTCTGCAGCCCATCCTTTAATAAAAAATAAGTATGAGTAACATTATATTTTCTTTGCTTACACATTTTTCACTTCGTAATAATTCCTGCAAAATTGTGGTGGGTTGGTCGGTGAAGGCTTCTGTCTTGTAGGGAGAAAGGGTTGCATGACGATTGCAAAGTATCCTCTTTACGTGATTACGAAATAACCTTACAAAAAGTAAAGGCATATGGATGGCAAAACGAACGATAAGGGAGAAAAAACGACTTTGTAACCTCCGCAGTATCAATAGGTTACAAAGAGGCTTGTAAAAGGTGCCCTTTTGCGTTGTAAAAGACGCCCTTTTACACGTCAAAAGATGCCCTTTTACATTGCAAAAGGGCATCTTTTAGAATGCAAAAGGGCGTAGATGGGGAAACAGGAAGGAAAGAAATTGACAAATAACACCCCCAAAATACGGCCTCCCCAAGCCCCTCCGAAGGAGGGGATGTGCCTGGCGGGATACGGAATGCTGGTTGCTGGGGGATAGAAAAGGATGAAAAAATATGGCTTAAAGGTCAGTGTTTTATTCTCGAAATTATAAAGTTTAGAAGTCAAAGTATTGCCTTATAGCAGGCAATTCAGCTATTTGTCAACTTGTAAGCACGCAGAAAAAGCGGTCGGACTGTCACAAAAAAACCTCTCAACCCACCTTCTTTCGGTGGGGTGAGAGGCTCTTTGGCAACTCCCAGTTGCGCTCCATTCATGCCCGAACGAACTGGATGACCTTCTTAACAACCACCTCATTGAGGTCATGATCATCAAAAGTGGTCTCCGTAAGTTCAAGTTCTGTCAGCGTCAACTTCGTGATGCGCAACTTCGTATAGTTCGTTCCGCCAATCTTCATATAGAAACCATCGTCGTTAAAGCCGTAGTTTCCATCGTCATCTTTCTCCCATGAGCCGTTCTCTTTCTGCTCAAAACTCTGCAGTTTTCCCTCTGGTTGGAACTGGATTCGGATGTATCTATCGCCCAAATCCTCACGACTCAGTCCGGCAAGGGTGTCCAAATCGGCTATCTTACCATTGAGATAAGGGATGAGTTTATCGTCAAGTCGACGGTATTGTACTATCGTTTCTTTCCCCGTCTTTGGGTTTCTCAGAACTACATAACTACCATTTTCGGATGACTGCCATGTGCCGTGCAGCTTCAACTCCGTCTCTTTGTTATTTACAACAGTACTGTCACTACCTTTATAGTCTTCCTCTTCATCGCTGCTACACGAAGCAAACGTAAATAATCCTGCGAGCATCAGGAGTGCCCATGCCGCTTTTTTAAACAAATTACTTCTTTTCATGATTTCAATATTATTGATTAAACAGTGGCAAAGATAAGCCTATTACATCCAAACAGACGAAAAAACAGCTTGCTTTTAATTGATTTTTTCTTTATAACCCACTGAATAAAGCGAGGTTAACATTATCCTCTCCAGACGCCCGTGAGACGTTAAGGGGGATTAATAAGTGTAGAGAAATAAGGCAAAGAACGGTTAGGGGGATTGCAGAAAAGTATCAACACTGGTACAAACGCCGCAATAAATTGCGTTAAAATACACCTTATTATATGTAATATGTCCAATTTTTATGTTAACTTTGTGGGTTAATAAAGAGAAAGCAAAGACATGAATAAAGACATAAAAGAGGAGAAAGGGCGCGTAAACCCCTTCTTCTTACCCTATGATACGCCGCATGACACCGTTCCTTTCGACCGCATTGAGCTTGCCGACTATGAGGAAGCGATGATGGAAGGCATACGAAGAGAGAACGAACAGATTGAGAAAATCATCAATAATCCTGATGAACCAACCTTTGAAAATACCATTATTCCAGAGGATGAGGTGAAGGGAAGAAAGCATTATTACGACCTTCTGAGCAGGGTGGAGAGTGTCTTCTTCAATATGCTAAGCGCTGAAACGAACGACGAGATGGACGCTTTGGCGCAGAAGATGAGCCCTATCCTGACGAAACACAGCAATGATGTCAGTCTGAATCCAAAGGTTTTCGAACGTATCAAGTATGTTTACGAACATCACGGAGCACTTACTCCTGAGGAAAACCGCCTCTTGGAGAACAGCTATGACGGCTTTGTACGCAGTGGTGCACTGCTTGATGAAGCCGGAAAGGACCGCCTTCGCAAGCTGACAGAGGAGGCTTCGATGCTCTCCCTACAGTTCTCACAGAATCTTTTGAAGGAGAATAAGGCGTATACACTGCACATTACTGACGAAAAAGACCTCGATGGACTACCTGATACCGCACGTGAAGCAGCACAAGAGGCTGCCAAAGAACGCGGAATGGAGGGTTGGGTGTTCACCTTGGATGCCCCCAGTTACGGTCCGTTCCTTATGTATAGCACACGGCGGAAGCTGCGTGAGGAACTCTATATGGCGCATAACACACTCTGCATAAAGGACAATGACACGAATAACCTTAAGGTTTGTCAGCGTCTTATCAACCTTCGCAGAGAGATGGCACAGCTCTTGGGCTATGATACTTACGCCGATTACGTGATGAAATACCGCATGGCAACATCCGTAGAGAACGTATATAAACTGCTCAACGACCTCATCAAAGCCTATAAACCAACGGCGATTGAGGAACGAAACGAGGTGATTGCACTCGCAAAAGAGATGGAAGGCGACGACTTTAAGGTCATGCCGTGGGACGTAGCCTACTACTCTCACCAGCTGAAGATGCGTAAATACGACCTCGATCCAGAGATGTTACGCCCTTATCTGGAGCTTAACAACGTCATCAAAGGGGTCTTCGGACTGGCTACACGCTTGTATGGTATCACCTTCAAGGAGAACAAAGACATCCCAGTATACCATCCTGACGTACGCCCATATGAGGTGTATGACAAGGACGGGAGCTACCTTGCCGTGCTGTATGTTGACTTCCACCCACGCAAAGGGAAGCGTGACGGAGCATGGATGACCGAGTTCCAAGGACAATGGATTGACCGTGAAGGGAAGAATATACGCCCACATGCCTCGCTGGTGATGAACCTATCCAAGCCAACAGAGGACAAACCAGCACTGCTAAGGTTAGGAGAAGTGGAGACATTCCTGCACGAATTCGGACATTCTCTGCATGGTATGTTTGCCAATACACGCTTCGAGAGTCTGTCAGGGACGAACGTGTGGTGGGATTTCGTTGAACTTCCGTCACAGTTTATGGAGAACTTTGCAGTGGAAAAGGACTTTCTTCGCACCTTCGCCTTCCATTATGAGACAGGTGAACCGATGCCCGATGAACTGATAGAGAAGATCATTGCCAGTCGGAACTACGGTGCTGCAACGGCTTGTCTGCGCCAAGTGAGCTTCGGATTGCTCGACATGGCTTACTATACACAGCGTGATGAGTTCACTGAAGACATCATTCCTTTCGAGAAAAAGGCGTGGGCTGACGCCATTGTTGGTGAACAACTGCCCAATACTTGTATGACAGTTCAGTTCTCACACATCATGGCTGGCGGTTATGCAGCAGGCTATTACAGCTACAAATGGGCTGAGGTGCTGGATGCAGATGCCTTCAGTGTCTTCAAGAAAGAGGGTATCTTCAATCAGGAAACAGCCCAACGCTTCCGTGATAACATCCTCTCACGGGGTGGAACGGAACATCCAATGACGCTCTATAAACGCTTCCGTGGACAGGAACCAACCATCGATGCGCTGATAGAAAGGGACGGAATAGTACGGAAAAGCTAAAAGAAAAAAGAGCAAAAGGGTAAACAAAGTAGAGCAAAAGAGTAAACAAAGTAAGGTCAGACAGCAAGATTCAAGACTTGAAATCTGGGCTTTTGGGCTTGAAACGTTGAACTCTTAAGCTTGGAACGTTGGACTTTTGAGCTTGAAACGTTGGACTTTAGAGAGATAAAACATCAAGCGTTGAGCTTGAAACGTTAAGTTTTTGAGAGATAAAACACCAAGTGTTTGAACTTGAAACGTTGGACTTTTAAGAGATAAAACATCAAGCGTTGAGCTTGGAAGGTTAGTCTTTTGGGCTTGGAAACTTGGACTCTTGATAGATAAAAAATCAAGCGTTGAGCTGAGAAGTTGGGACTTTAAAAGGATTGAACACGAGGTTTGAGCATTGAAGATGAGCTCTTCATTCTTCCATTCCTTCGTTTTTTCACCCTTAAAACAGTAACACTCCCAGCCTCAGACATGCCCCTTCCGCACGCAATCTGCCCTCCCCTCCCCGCAGAAAGGGTGCAGAAAACAACCCAGAAGGGCTCAGAAAGGCATCAGAACTACGATATATTCTTACATAAATGATAACAAAACAAGATAAAAAACAGGACCTTCTCGACTATCGTTACCTACGTATGGCACGCATATGGGCAGAGAATTCTTATTGTCAACGCCGCCAAGTAGGTGCTTTAGTAGTGAAAAATCAGATGATAATCAGCGATGGTTACAACGGAACACCAAGTGGTTTCGAGAACAT
This sequence comes from Prevotella histicola, assembly GCF_055385135.1. Lineage (NCBI taxonomy): Bacteria > Pseudomonadati > Bacteroidota > Bacteroidia > Bacteroidales > Prevotellaceae > Prevotella > Prevotella histicola. The sequence continues at coordinate 503,369 of NZ_AP043794.1, forward strand.
TTGTGAGGATGAAGCAGGTGTAACGAAGCCTTATGTGCTCCATGCAGAAGCCAATGCCATCACGAAACTCGCCCGAAGCGGGAACAACAGTGAGGATTCTACACTCTATGTCACAGCCTCTCCGTGCATAGAATGTGCTAAACTCATCATCCAAGCAGGCATACGCAGGGTCGTATATGGGGAGAAATACCGCCTCACAGATGGTATCGACCTACTCGAATGGGCAGGAATTGAAGTAGAATATAAGGAACTATGAACCAGAAAAAGAACAACCATTTCATGCCATTGGTGATGGCGCTCTGCGTTGTCGTTGGTATTATGATTGGTACTTTCTATGCCAATCACTTCTCAGGGAATCGCCTTAACATCATAAACAGTGGTAGTAGCCGCCTGAGTAACCTACTTCACATCATCGATGATCAGTATGTTGACTCCGTAAACATCGATAGTCTTGTCGAAAAGGCCATCCCTCAGATCCTGGCGGAGCTTGATCCGCACTCTGTTTACATCAGTGCGAAGGACGTTCAGCTTGCTACAGACGACTTAAAGGGCTCCTTTTCGGGTGTAGGTATTGAGTTTATCATCCGTGATGATACCATTCGTGTGCAGAATGTCATCAAGGATGGACCTGCCAACCGTGCTGGTTTGCTTGCTGGAGACAAGATAGTAAGCATCAATGGCAAGCCTTTCGTTGGTAAGATCGTCACCAATGAGGAGGCGATGCACCGTCTTAAAGGTCCGAAAGACTCAAAGGTTCTGATTGGAGTGAAGCGCTTTGGAGAGAAAGGAGTGAAGGTATTCACGGTCACACGTGGTGACATCTCCGTGAAGAGTATCTCTGCTTGCTACATGATCAATGACACAACGGGTTACATTCGGGTGAAGTCTTTCGGTGAAAGGACCTATGCAGAGATGCTTTCAGCACTGCAAACACTGAACATAGAAGGGGCTGATCACCTCATAATAGACCTACGTGACAACGGTGGAGGCATACTCGAAGCTGCCGTACAGATGGCAAATGAGTTCCTACCCAAGAACCGTCTGATTGTCTATACACAAGGAAGAAAGAGTCCAAGAGCCGAATATCGAAGCAATGGCAAGGGCAGTTATCAACACATTCCTATGGTTGTTCTCATCAACGAAGGTACTGCTTCAGCTGCCGAGATATTTGCTGGTGCGATGCAAGACAACGACCGTGCAACGATCGTAGGGCGTCGTTCGTTCGGTAAAGGACTTGTGCAGCAACAGATACAGTTCCCCGATGGCAGTATGATACGCCTCACTGTGGCTCGATATTACACCCCTTCAGGCCGTTGCATACAGAAACCTTTCAAGCCAGGGGACAATGCTGACTATGAAAATGACCTCCTTTCGCGTTATCGTCATGGGGAGTTCTTCTCACAGGACAGCATCAAACACGTCGGACCAGCTTACCATACACACAACGGACGCACCGTATATGGCGGTGGAGGTATCACTCCTGACATCTTCGTACCAGAGGATACGTCGCACGTTACATCCTATTATAAGGAGGCAGCGATGAGCGGTTTGATCCTGCAATACGCCTTTAACTACACCGATGAGCACCGTCCGATACTGAGTAAGTTCACGGAAATGATGCCATTAGCGAACTATCTCGACCGTCAGAACCTTGTGAACGACTTCGCAAACTATGCTGCGCGCTACGGATTACGGCGTCGGAACCTGATGATTATGCGGTCACATTCATTGCTACAGAACTACATTGACAGTAGAATCATCTATAATATCCTTGACGAACAGGCGTGGATTGAATACCTGAACCTCTCCGATGAGACGGTAAAGGCGGCACTGAACGTCTTCAAAAACCACACCAAGTACCTTGCTAAGCCGAGACATGTACCAGCAAGGACGGTCAGAAACACGCCACAAGCAAACCGAAGATAATGGAAAAACTATCGAAAAAAGATCTGAGAAAGCAAGTAAGGGCGGCGAAAGCACACTATACGGCGGAGGAACTGGTCGGACAATCCGACCCACTGATCCGCCAAGTACTTGCCCATCCACAACTACAGACGGCACAAACCGTACTGCTTTATAACTCAATGGCTGATGAGGTTGCTACACACAACCTCATCAGCCATTTGGCTTTAATGGGAAAAACGGTGCTGTTACCTGTCGTTATCAGCGAAACGGAGATGGAAATACGCCGCTATACGGGTCCCGACTTACTACGTATTAGCTCCTATGGCATCCTCGAACCTACGGGTGAGCCCTTCACACAGTATGAGAACATCGACTTCGCACTCATCCCTGGCATGGCTTTCGATGCTGATGGCAACCGCCTCGGACGTGGGAAAGGCTATTACGACCGCTTCCTTCCGCTCATGACAAGAGCTCGAAAAGTAGGCATTTGCTTCCCTTTCCAGTTCCTACCGCACATCCCCACGGAGCCAACTGACATGCCAATGGATGAGGTAATACACTAAACACCATGCCTTTTCTGGGAAGAAAAAATGGCAATATTGCCACTTTTTCTTCGCAAAAGACAATTTTTCGAGAACATAACAGGCACCTTACGAAGAATTTTTGGCAATATTGCCACTTTTTCTTCCTAACCTTGTAAGAACCAAAGTAGCATAAGCCAAGAACTGATTCAGTCCACATCCTACCGTTAATGCCCCACCTTCTCTGTAGGATTTGCCATACCCCACAAAGTAATCTCTCCTTCCCGAGGACCTCGGCGATATTCCTGGAAGACCAAGTTCTCCACTTTTCATCTGCACATTCTCTTCCCTTGAGGAGCTTGGGAAGGCTACTCTTCGAGGCTTGGGGAGACCGTCTGAGAAGCATGTTTTACTTTAATGTTGTCAATTTATTTTCTTTCTGCTTTTCGATCTACGCCCTTTTGCGTTCTAAAAGATGCCCTTTTGCATTGCAAAAGGGCATCTTTTGATGTGTAAAAGGGCATGTTTTGCAACGCAAAAGGGCACCTTTTACAACCCCATCTGTAACTCTCTGATAATCCAAAGGTTACAAAAGCGATTTTTCATGATTATCCTTCATTTCAGCATTAATGAGCTCTTCTGTTTTGTAAGATTATTTCCTTTAATCTAATCCTTAGGAATCAACACTTGCAATGGAGGTGAAAGGTTACACCATTGTTATTCTATGATAAACCATATAGAGCCCCATACACCATACAGTGACATACAGGAGTCATGTATATATGGGTTTATAAAGTACCAGAAAGTTCTTCAGGGGATAGCATTCACCCCATCAAAGATGAACTTAACAATGCCTTTAGAGACTCCACATTTACGGTATCCGTCGTTAATATACGATGTAGAGGGAGTCCGAACTTTGCCAAGAGTTTGTCCTTTAACGCATCACGCGTCACCTGTCCGCCTTGTCTCTTATGATAATACCAGCCATCGACCTCTATTACCAACAGTGGTCGTTTCGTCAAAGAGTTATAAACGAGGAAGTCTACATGAGACAAGCGATTGTTTGCAAACGCCTTTTCTTCCTCCGTAAGCACACTCCAGTCACTAATAAACCGTACTACAGGATAGTGGCACAACACATCAATATGCACCAAGCCCAATGCTGTAATGGCTTCCATAAGCGTATTATAAAACAGATTCTCCGAAATATAATCAGAGACAACAGGCTTATTGGCTAAAGAATCCAGCCGTTGTGAGGTGTATTGTTTATAGAGTAAGTCGAAAACTGAGGACACCTCACTTTGTCGAACCTCGAAGTTGTTGTAGCGAACATAGTCTATGAGCTGTGCAAGATTAGACTCCTCGGGCATTTTATTGCCATTGGTGACAACGTATAAATGTGTCTTCGCACGTGAAATAGCCACATTCAGAAGATTCGGATCATCGGAGAATTCAGTCGGTTTGTTATCCACCATACTCATAATTATGGTATCACACTCTCGTCCTTGATACTTGTGTACAGTGCTTGCAATATCCTTTCCCAGTACTTTGTTTATCTCATCTGCCTGCTGCCGATAAGGGGTTATGATACCAACAGACCCTGAATCTGCACACTGTGGCAATACTTCCTGCACAATAACATCAATCTCACGCTGATTAAAATGCCCACGGGCATGATTACCTTCAACTGTCTGTACCACCTGCAACACGTTATCTTCAGCGTTATCATCCGTCATTGCCACCAGTTCACCATTGTAAAAATGTTGATTACAAAACTCTATAATCTTTGGATGACAGCGATAATGTTCACGCAATAAGGTAACAGGGATGTCCTTAAAGACCTCCACGCAAGATTGTAGGAAGCTGTGTGTTACTTCATTATACCTATCATCAACTTTATATGTCAACTGAATTGCTTGCAGAGCAAGTGCCTCTTCCTGGCTTACAACGTTGGGTAACTGCTTGTCATCACCCACTATCACTGCTTTCATAGCACATGAAAGTGCCAGAGCTCCTGTCTTTATATCCACCTGTGAAGCCTCATCCATGATGACATAGTCGAACACCATATCCTTACTAATACAACTTTTTGCAGAATAGGTAGTACTCAAAACAACAGGATATTCCCGTAGGAGATCCTCCGTTTTGGCTTTTATGTTCTTGATTGTGAACGCTGTTCTTGTATCCGCACGATAATGTTCTGCTATCTCATTCTTTAATATCTGCAAAGAATAATCACGTAACAGCCTAAGGTTTTCCTTGATATCAACGGATTGTAAGGTTGATTCAACACTTTGCAATTCCTTCTCTATCTCAGCTTTGCGAACGATGTAATAAGCATTCTCTAAGCTGGCAATAACATCCGATACATCTTTCTGAAGGAAGGAAAACATAGGTAGTCCCAGCTTCAAAGCCCACTTTATACGGAAAAAAACACCGGGAATCTGCTTACTCTGCCTTATCTGATAGTAGCTGAGTAGCTCCATTATCTTACTGGAAGACTTACTATAAAGCCAATCACAGGCAATGCTGTTAGTCGCTAACTTCTCATTATATGTAGCCTCTTTTAGCAATGCATCATATTCAGCTCTGAGTTCTGCCTGCCGGAGTTGAGCACTGAATCCTTGGGAAACATTATTCAAAGCGTCTTTAACCCATTGTTTTACAGATGAAGAAGCATCTATATGCCACGATGACATATCGGGAAGAGGTTGCTGATCAGCAACAAATTCTTCCTTTTTCTGCACACTACCAAGCTTTGCAACAATGAATCCGAGCCCTTCATGCTCCAACTTCTCAGCTACATTATTTACCGCTGAGTTGTTATTTGAGACTACAAGTACTGTCTTCCCAGCTATTAACAAATTAGCAATAATATTAAGAATCGTCTGTGTTTTACCCGTTCCTGGAGGTCCTTGGATAACACTTACCTGATGTGTTAAGGCTGCCTCAACAGCCTCTTTCTGGCTGGTATTACAACTAAAAGCATAATAAACCTGCTTTGGTAGAGGGTAAGTCCTCAGCTCTGTCTTATCCCCAAGGAATTGTGCCAATGGTACATTGTCTCGCTTTACATCAACCAATTCATACTGTTTAGAAAGGAGATTGGTTTCATCATCAGCCATAAGACCTGTCTCATCGGCTAATTTACGCAGATAATCCCATAAAGAACTGCCGATTTTATCAATCGGTGTACGTGTTACATACACCTCACTCCCGTCCAGATTCTCAACGGAACCATTCGTATATGTTACTCGATAAAAAGTATAATGACCATCGGTGAAACGTAATAATTCAGCTACGTTGGTTATGTGTTTGTTCTGTATATACAGTCCTTTCTCCACAATATCAATGCGTTCGGGCTTACTAAGGTATAACAAACGTCCTTTATTGTAATTGAAAACCTTTGGTGATGACTTGAAACGTACCGTCCATAGCCCTTGATCATTCCTATTAATATAGGAGATTTCCTCGGTAATAAACATGCGTTTACTATCTAATCTCTCTAAATCAATCACCATATATTGTTGTGGATCCATGTGCTATTTATTTCTTTAAATGATATTGGGAACAATGATAGGAGTATAAAGTCAAGTGGAGCGGGCATCAGATGGTGTCCTTCGCACTGTCCAGTACGATGGCTTTCATCGTATCAACCAGCGTGGTATCATAGTGATCTTCGCCACGAGAGGTACAGGAATCGCAGGAAGTAAGCGTTGTTATCATCATCAATAAGAAGATGAAAGGTAGAATTAGCATTGTTTTCATACGCAATATGTGTTATTATAATAAGGTGAAAAGGAGGTGAAACATCAGGCTCAGACCGCTGAATTATCAGGTGGGAAGAGATAAAACATAAGTTGACAATGATGACATAGAAAGGTAAAGGGATGATGCATCACAGGGGGAAAAGCGATAAAACACTGGATGAACACACACTGCATCACAGGGTAAGGAGTGATAAAGCACCGAGTGAAAAACGCTGAATTATAAGGCAACAGAATATAAAGCAGCATTTAAAGAAAGCTGAAGGGGAAGAGAGACCCACGTTTTCAACAGGTCTACTCTCCCCCTTTTATCTTTGTAAGAAAGTCTTTTTAGGGATGTAACAACGATACCTCCCAGTCGTTTTCTGTACATCCCCTCCTTTTCAGAAGGGTTATGGAGGTCATCAACGACTATCAACCCCCGTCGCTTTCATCACATCCCCTCCTTCGGAGGGGCTTGGGGAGGCTCCCCTCCTCTTAGGACTCGGGGCTATCTTTCACCCCACTTTCTTAGTATTCTCCCCACGCCTTGATGTCGATATCATCCATGCTGACGTTGCAGAAAGCAGTGATGAACGCACTTGCCAGTCGACTGTTAGTAATCAAAGGAACGTTAAGGTCGATGGCAGCACGGCGTATCTTATACCCGTTAGTCAGCTCACGTGGAGTGAGATCCTTCGGTATATTCACCACCATATCAATCTTCTTCTCATGCAGAAGGTCGAGTGCCTGCGGTGCTTTTCCCTCATCAGAAGGCCAGTAAACAAGCGTATTCTCGATGCCATTCTCGGTCAGATACTTCGAAGTACCACCCGTTGCATAGAGTTCATAACCATGCTGCAGGAGCATTTTGGCTGCATCAAGCATCTCAGCCTTCTGCTTTGCGCCACCCGTTGAGAGCAGAACAGTCTTCTTAGGGATGCGTTGTCCGACGGAAAGCATAGACTTCAGCAGTGCTGTTGACGAGTCATCGCCTAAGCAACCCACCTCACCCGTTGAGCTCATGTCCACTCCCAGCACAGGATCAGCCTTCTGTAGACGGTTGAAAGAGAACTGTGACGCCTTGATTCCCACGTAATCGAGGTCGAAGAGGTTCTTGTTTGGCTTCTCAACAGGTACGCCGAGCATGATCTTCGTAGCCAGATCAATGAAGTTTAGCTTCAGAACCTTGCTCACAAATGGGAACGAACGACTCGCACGGAGGTTACACTCGATGACGAGAATATCGTTGTCGCGCGCCATATACTGGATGTTGAACGGTCCGTTGATGTGCAGTTGCTTTGCAATCTGCCTACTGATGCGTTTGATACGGCGCACTGTCTCCACGTAAAGCTTCTGAGGTGGGAACTGAATGGTGGCATCTCCGGAGTGAACACCAGCGAATTCGATGTGTTCAGAGATAGCATACGCCATGATTTCACCGTTCTGTGCCACGGCATCCATCTCTATTTCCTTTGCATGTTCAATGAATTTGCTTACCACAACAGGGTGATCCTCACTGACATTGGCTGCCAACTGCAGGAAGCGTGTCAGCTCATCCTTGTTTGAACAGATGTTCATCGCTGCACCAGAGAGGACGTATGAAGGACGAACGAGGACTGGGAAGCCCACCCGATCGACGAACTTATCAATATCATCCATGCTTGTCAGTGCGCTCCACTCAGGCTGATTGATGCCGTTTTCGGTGAGCATTGACGAGAATTTAGCACGGTCCTCGGCGTTATCAATGTCCTTTGCTGCCGTACCAAGGATAGGAACGTTCTGCTCATCCAGGTACATGGCAAGGTTATTTGGTATCTGTCCGCCCGTTGAGACAATCACTCCGTGTGGCGTTTCAGCGTCGATGATGTCCATAACACGCTCGAAAGTAAGCTCATCAAAGTAGAGACGGTCGCACATGTCATAGTCGGTAGACACCGTTTCAGGGTTGTAATTGATCATAATAGACCGATATCCCTGCTTACGAATGGTGTTAAGTGCCTGCACACCACACCAGTCGAACTCCACGGAACTACCTATTCTGTAAGCTCCAGAGCCCAGAACGATGACGGAATTACGGTCATTGCTGAACGAAACATCCGATGCTACGCCTGCATAGGTGACGTATAGATAGTTCGTTTGGGCTGGATATTCTGCTGCAAGGGTATCAATCTGCTTGACAACAGGCACGATGCCGAAGCCTTTACGCAGTTGGCGTACTATCAGCATCGCCTTGTGCATGTTCTGTTCTTCGCCTTCCAAGCCCACAGCACGTGCTATCTGGAAGTCGGTAAAGCCATAAACCTTTGCTTCACGCAGGAGTTCTTTATCGAGAGTGTTGATGTTTCGGCGCTTCAAAGCCTCATCAATGTCGATGATATGCTTGAGTTTATTGAGGAACCAACGGTCAATCTTCGTCAGATCATGTATCTGATCAACGGTATAACCCTTGTGCATAGCCTTCGAAATGACGAAGACACGCTTGTCAGTAGGCTCACGGAGCGCTGCATCAAGGTCGGGAATCTGCAGCTCTTTGTTCTCAACAAAGCCGTGCATGCCCTGTCCTATCATGCGCAAACCCTTCTGAATAGCCTCTTCAAAGTTACGTCCTATTGCCATAACCTCGCCCACTGACTTCATACTTGAGCCCAACTCCTTGTCAACACCACGGAATTTGCTGAGGTCCCAACGTGGAATCTTGCAGACAACATAGTCGAGTGCTGGTTCAAAGAAGGCTGAAGTGGTCTTGGTAACGGAGTTTTTCAGTTCGAAAAGACCGTATCCCATGCCTAGTTTTGCTGCCACAAAGGCCAGAGGATAGCCCGTTGCCTTACTTGCAAGGGCTGAAGAACGAGAGAGACGGGCATTGACTTCGATGACACGATAGTCCTCACTCTGTGGGTCGAAGGCGTACTGTACGTTACATTCTCCTACTATTCCGATGTGACGTACAATCTTTATGGACAGTGCACGCAGCTTGTGATACTCACTGTTGGTCAGTGTTTGTGATGGAGCAATGACTATTGACTCACCCGTATGGATACCTAATGGGTCGAAGTTCTCCATGTTACAAACCGTGATACAGTTGTCGTAACGGTCGCGTACCACCTCATATTCAATCTCTTTCCAACCCTTCAGGCTCTTTTCCACAAGCACTTGAGGTGAGAAAGAGAACGCTTTTTCACAGAGCGTGTTCAACTCTTCCTCGTTATCAGCAAACCCACTGCCCAGTCCACCGAGTGCATATGCGGCACGAACGATGACAGGATAACCCAGGGTCTTGGCTGCTGCACGAGCCTGTTGGATGTTTTCGCAAGCCTCACTCTTGATGGTTTTGACGTTGATCTCGTCCAATCGCTCAACGAAAAGCTCACGGTCTTCGGTGTTCATGATGGCTTTTACCGGTGTTCCAAGCACCCGTACACCATACTTTTTCAGTACTCCCGTACGGTCAAGTTCCACTCCACAGTTCAGTGCTGTTTGTCCTCCGAAGGACAAAAGGATACCATCTGGACGCTCCTTTGCTATGACGCGCTCCACGAAATAAGGCTGCACAGGTAAGAAATAGATCTGATCTGCAACGCCTTCTGAAGTTTGTACCGTAGCAATATTTGGGTTAATGAGCACTGTAGAAACACCTTCTTCACGCAATGCCTTCAACGCTTGTGAGCCAGAATAGTCGAATTCACCAGCCTCACCAATCTTCAATGCGCCTGAACCAAGTATCAGGACTTTCTTTATTGACTCGTCTTTCATTATTATTTCAGTGTTTCTACGAATTTATCAAACATAAAATCAGTATCAACCGGGCCTGAACAAGCCTCTGGATGGAACTGTGATGTGAACCAAGGGTTCTCCTTATGGCAGATACCTTCATTACTACCGTCGTTCATATTCACGAATAATTCCTTCCAATCGGTGCCCAACGTCGTTGCATCAACAGCATAACCGTGGTTCTGGGAAGTGATGTAACACTTCTCTGTTCCTACCATTCTGACAGGTTGGTTATGGCCACGATGACCGTATTTCAGCTTATATATCGTTGCACCGGCAGCCTTTGAGAGTAGCTGATTACCCATACAGATACCGCAGATAGGCTTCTTGCTCATGTTCATCTGCTTGCGAATGACCTCCACAGCATCGTTACATACGTCAGGATCGCCCGGTCCGTTGGCAAGGAATAGACCGTCATACTGCATGCCAGTATAGTCATAATTCCATGGTACACGAATCACTTCCACACCACGATTGATGAGTGAACGGATGATATTTGCCTTCACTCCACAGTCAACAAGGATAGCTTTCTTGCCTGCACCTTCATTGTAATGGATGATCTCCTTTGTAGAAACAAGGTCTACAAAGTTCACCCCTTCGTAGTCAGCCTCTGGTATATTGTCAGGCTCATCATCGAAGAGAATCTTTCCCATCATCACTCCATGCTCGCGCAAAACCTTTGTTAGTTCGCGTGTGTCGATGCCTGTTATGCCCGGCACATGCTCCCTTTTCAGCCATGAAGCAAGACTTTCTACACCGTTCCAGTGGGAATATTCCTCGGTATAGTCAGACACAATGATGGCTGAGGCATAGATTCTGTCACTCTCCATGAACGTTGGAATACCATTCTTCTCAATGGTGAAGGGTGGTACACCATAGTTTCCGACAAGCGGGAAGGTCATTGTTAGCAGCTGACCAGCGTAGGAAGGGTCGGTCAAACTCTCTGGATAACCCATCATGGCAGTGTTGAATACCACTTCACCTGCCACTGGTGCGTCATATCCAAATGACTTTCCATGGAATTTTGTCCCATCACTTAGGACTAAAGTTACGTTCCTCATTTTATTGTTTAATATTGTTGGATTGATACTTCTTTTGTGTTCTACGCCTCAGAAAGCGTGGGATGAACATGTTCATAATAGTTGATGAAGGCTTGATTGACCAACCTCATGCCGCCTGGAGTGGGGTAATTACCCGTGAAATACCAGTCACCCCGATGCTTAGGGATGGCATTATGGAGTCCTTCCACACTCTGAAAGACCAGTTCAACAGGTGTTGTCATACCCTCAGGGCGCAACATCTCAATGATTTTTCGGTTGATTTCATCAACGGTGAAGGGCTTATAGATAGCTCGAACGGCGTTTTTGATTGGGTTCTTTGCGTCATTCTTCGGCTTCTCAAGCTCCTTTTTGCATGCCTCATAGATCTCTTTCAACAGATGTTCCATACCCCTTTCGCGGATAAGCGCTATCGTTGCACGAAAGACACAGAACTCTTCCAGACGTGGCATGTCGATGCCGTAATAGTCAGGATAGCGTATCTGGGGTGCGCTGGAGACCACAACTATCTTCTTAGGGTGCAGCCTATCGAGGATACGAAGGATGCTTTCCTTCAGTGTTGTACCACGAACGATGGAGTCATCAATGATGACAAGGTTGTCCTTATAGGGCTGAATGCACTCGTAAGTGATGTCATAGACGTGCGAAGCGAGATCCTTTCGGGATGTACCCTCCGTGATAAACGTGCGCAACTTGATGTCTTTCCATGCCACTTTCTCTGATCTTACGTCCTGACGGATGATGTTATAGAGTTCATCTGGTGATGGATTATCGCCTAAAGCAGACAGTTGCTCCACCTTCCGGGCGTCTATCCACTCTTTAAATCCGTGTATCAGACCATAGAAAGCTACCTCTGCGGTATTCGGAATATAAGAAAGAACGGTGTGAGTGGTGTTATAATCCACTGCTTTCAACACCGGTTCCGTCAGTTGTCGACCCAGTTGCTCACGCTCTTTATAGATATCTCGGTCCGAACCACGTGAGAAATAGATGCGTTCAAACGAACAATCAGCTCGTTCTTTGGGCTCTAATATCTGCTGAAGAGAGCACTCTCCACGTCTGTTTACTATCAAAGCCTGCCCCGGTTGCAGCTCTTTTATGTCCTCACACTCAAGGTCGAAGGTGGTCTGAAGCACCGGACGCTCACTGGCAAGGGCTACTATCTCATCATCTATATAATAGAATGCGGGGCGAATAGCCCACGGGTCACGGATAGAGAACATCTCTCCCGACCCCGTCTGACCACAGATGACATATCCGCCATCGAAGTCTTCCATCGTTGTCTTGAGCACATTACTCATCTGGACATGCTCTTCTATATAATGTGTGATGTCCTTTTTCGTCAGTCCGAGCTTCTGTGCATCCACGAAGTTACGCTCCACTTCACGGTCCAGGCGGTGCCCCATGAGTTCAAGGAGCAGATAAGTATCACTGTAGATACGTGGACATTGTCCCTGATCAGTCAGCTTCTCGAAGATATCCTCTATATTGGTCATGTTGAAGTTACCGCACATACAGAGGTTCTTAGCCTTCCAATTGTTCCTGCGAAGGAACGGATGGACATAAGAAAGGCCACTCTTGCCGGTAGTAGAATACCGTAGGTGGCCCATATAAAGTTCGCCTGCAAAGGGAAGATTAGCTTTTACAAAAGACACATCAGACAGCTTCTCCTGTGAGAAGTCCTTATAGTGTTTGTGAACATTAGCGAAGATTTCAGTAACAGCATTCTTCCCTTCAGCCCGCTCACGGAACATATATTCATTCCCAGGTTCGGACGAAAGCTTCACGGAAGCAAGTCCTGCGCCCTCCTGACCACGGTTGTGTTGCTTCTCCATCATAAGATAAAGCTTGTTAAGACCGTACATCCAGGTTCCATATTTCTCCTGATAATACTCCAGTGGCTTCAGTAAACGGATCATCGCCACACCGCAATCCTCATGAATATTCTTTTCCATTAATAAGATGTTATGTCTTCCTTTAATATTTATTCTGCTACAGTTATCAAACGTACAGGTACGCACAGATATTGTGCGTACCGTGTATGTAAGTTCTATTCTACCGTTACCGACTTGGCAAGATTACGTGGTTGGTCAACGTCTTTGCCCTTGCAGACGGCGATATGATAAGCCAACAGCTGCAGAGGGATGGTTGCTACCAACGGTTCCAGGCAGTCCATGGTGTCAGGAAGTTCGATGACTGCATCGGCAATCTTCGATATTGTCGTGTCACCCTTGGTCACAATAGCTATCACCCTACCCTGTCTTGCCTTTATTTCCTGGATGTTACTGCGTACTTTCTCATACATTCCGTTGTGCGTTGCGATAGCAACAACAGGCATATCAGAGTCGATCAGCGCGATAGGACCGTGCTTCATCTCGGCTGCTGGATAGCCTTCAGCGTGGATATAGGAGATCTCCTTCAGTTTCAAAGCACCTTCCAGAGCTACCGGATAGCTGAAACCACGACCGAGATAGAGGAAGTTTCGAGCGTAAGTAAACGTACGTGCCATGTCGGCAATCTGGTCGTTCACCTTCAGAAGGTCCTTTATCATGGCTGGGATCTGCGCCAGTTCCTTCACCGTCTTGACGTATTCGTCATGGCTGACGGTGCCCTTAGCGTCAGCAAGCGCCAAGGCAAACATCGTCAGAACAGTAACCTGACCGGTGAAAGCCTTCGTTGATGCCACACCGATCTCCGGTCCTACGTGGATATATGTACCCGTGTCTGTGGCACGAGGGATGCTCGATCCGATGGCGTTACAGATGCCATAGATGAAGGCACCACGCGACTTTGCAAGCTCAACGGCTGCCAAGGTGTCGGCTGTCTCACCACTCTGTGAGATGGCAATGACGACATCCGACTCGCCAACAACGGGGTTGCGATAGCGGAACTCACTGGCATATTCCACCTCAACGGGGATGCGGCAGAAGGTTTCTATCATCTGTTTACCAATCAATCCGGCATGCCAGCTGGTGCCACATGCCACGATGATGATGCGTTTAGCATTGAGAAGCTTGCTGCGATGGTCAATGAGTGCACTGAGTGTGACGCGGTCATGCTCAACATTGATACGTCCACGCATGCAGTTGGTCAGGCATGCTGGCTGCTCAAAGATCTCCTTGAGCATGAAGTGAGGGTATCCACCTTTCTCTATCTGACCCAGATTTATGTCGACGGTCTGCACCTCTGGTGACAGTTTTTCATTGAGAATGTTCACCACCTTCAGCTCTTCTCCGAGTTTCATCACGGCAATGTTACCGTCATCAAGGTACACTACCTTGTCCGTATACTCAATGATTGGACTGGCATCAGAGCCTAAGAAGAACTCACCATCGCCGATTCCCACTACCAACGGACTTTGTTTGCGGGCTGCAATGATGGTATCTGGATGACGCTTGTCGAGCAATGCGATGGCATAAGCACCGATAACCTGATGCAAAGCAACCTGAACTGCCATGAGCAAACTGAGGTTTTTCTTTGTCTGTATGTAGTCAATCAACTGCACAAGCACCTCAGTGTCGGTCTCAGACTGGAACTCTATGCCCTTCTCCATGAGGTTATGCTTTATCTCTGCATAGTTCTCAATGATGCCATTATGGATGATGGCGAGGTTCTTCGACTGTGAATAATGAGGGTGAGCATTGACAGATGAAGGCTCACCGTGCGTTGCCCAGCGGGTGTGAGCAATGCCAATGTGACCCGTTATGTCCTTATCGGTGCAGAATTCTTCCAAGTCTGCCACCTTACCTTTCGTCTTATAGACACTGAGATCACCGTCTTCATTGATCAAAGCAACGCCTGCACTGTCATATCCTCTATACTCAAGACGCTTCAATCCCTTGATAAGAATGGGGTAAGCGTCGCGGTTTTTTCCTAAGTATCCTACAATACCACACATAAAAACTATTATCCTTTCTTTTTAAAAACGACCAAAATGGGAATATTCTCTCATCACTCTGAGCAACCGTTTCATACGGTGCTACGAGATTGGATGTTACAGAATATTCCCATTTCTTTAATATAATGCCACAGCCCAGGACGTTTTGTCCGGGGCAAGGTGTGCATGTTATTTTCTTAAAACACTTACCAGCAGCGAGGCGATGGACGTCACGATACCAATGAAAGAGAACCAGATGGTGGTTGAACTGCCGATACCGGAGTTCTTAGCCTTCACCGTGTTTGGCTCAACATAGAGGATATCGTTCTGCTGGAGATAGTAATAAGGTGAGTTGATGAGGTTTGCATCGTTGAGATTCAGGCGTACTGCATGCTTCTCACCCTTTGCATCTTCGCGTATCAACATCACGTTGTCACGTCTACCATAGATGGTTAAGTCACCGGCTTGAGCCAATGCTTCCATCACACTCATCTTCTCTGTTGACACAGGAATGACTCCTGGCTTGCCCACTTCACCCGTCACCGTGATGCGGTAACTGCTCATGCGCACCGTGACAATGGGGTTTTCCGTGCGTGCAAGGTAAGGTTGAATCTTACTCTTGATTAAGTCTTCACACTCCGACTTCGTCAGTCCACTGACGTGGATCTTACCGATTACGGGGAAATTGATGAATCCTGAGTTGTCTACAAGATACCCTTGCAATGAGCCACCACCAGCGCTCATCTGCTTGCCTGAGCCAAGCTGGTTGCGCACCTGTAGGTTAAAAGGTGCTGCTGCATCGGGATCTGTAGTGTTTACTGTAATGGTTAATTCGTCTTTTGGCATGATACGCGCATCAAACAGTCCACGTGAACCAGCCAGACTCGTTGAATCAATGTTCGTGAAATAAGGCACTCCCTTGCCGGAACCGCACCCTGTCAGGAACATGATCATAGCCGTAGCTACGAGGGAATAGATAATTTTTTTCATTTAAGTTATAGCGTGATTGTCAACTATCAACATTAATTTTTGCAAAAATACAATTATTTTTTGATAGCAACAAACGAATAATCATTTTTTCTCTATTTAACTTTTGCGAGGGTGAAATGAGTTGAATTCTACTGAAAGTGCCGCCTCTCTTGTCGCTTTTCTGGACGAAACGGGATGTGCTTTGCTGCCTTTTGGGAAAAAGGTATGGGGAGAACGGATGGGAAGATGGCGCAGGGTGGCGACTGATGATGCTGTCCGTGAGGGATGATGGGTATCAGCTGGGGGGTGAGGGGTGCTGTCTTCACACGGACCGTCCGAGGGATTGAATGCGCCATAGTAATGTTTTTCATAACAAGAAAATACCTTACAAAAAAGAAAACACGATGAACAGGAAAATGAAAGGAAATGGTGAAAAATCGGCTTTGTAACCTTTAGATTATCAAGGGGTTACAGATAGGCTTGTAAAAGACGCCCTTTTGCGTTGTAAAACATGCCCTTTTACCATGCAAAAGGTGCCCTTTTGAAACGCAAAAGGGCACCTTTTAGAATGTAAAAGAGCGTAGATTGTTTTCTCTACTGCTATTTTTCTTTACTTAATATCATCATAAGCGCGTATCGCTTGTAGGAAACGATTGTTCACATCATCGAATGTGTAGAGTCCATCGGCATTCTGTTGCAATCCTTTCAGCTTCAAAGCGTAGATCTGTGGAGCGTTCTGGAGGTCGAGAAGTGACATCTTCTTCAACTGATCAGTGCTCTGATAAACGATGTTTATACCCACATATGCCTTGCCGGAAGCGTCGACCCACTTCTCAAAGACGAGCTTTGAGCCGATTGGAGTCTTCTTCTCTATAGAGTTAGGGAGGGAGTATTCCTCAACGCCGAGTGCTGCATCAACACTTGCAATGTTGGAGTCGTGACCGCAGAGGAAGGTGAATTTACGTCCTTCAGCGTTCAGTTCGTCATACATATACTGCAGGAGTGGGTGCGCAACGTTCACAGCTACGATAGGAGCAGTGAAGAGAACGTCACCGTAAACATCCTTTATCTTGGCAATCTTTGTCCAGTCGTCACGTGTGATCTTGTGTCCGAAGGCTGCCTTTAGTTCGTCGGGTTCCTCGTAATACTGCAGGATGAAGGCATCAGAAGCAGAGTTTGCGTTCTTCAGTGAACCCTTCATTCCTGGCTCTTGGTTCAGTTCGAGTGTGATGCGGGTATCGTTGTTTACGAAGTCTTTCACCTCACCTTTCTTATAATAGTCACTCTGTTTGAGGTCGAGAACCTTTGAGATGATGTCGTAACTGTCCTTCAAACTCTTGTTGATACCAACGAGTCCTTCCTTTCCACCCATTGCTTCTATCTGCTTCATAGCCTCAGCACGGAAGGCTTCTGTGCTCTTTGTGAGACGTGGGAAGAAGATTGGGTCCATCTTAGATGGCACATAACGATGGTTCACACGCAGTCCTGCAACAGGCATGAAGCCGCCAGAGAAGTACTGTGCTGTGGCAATACAACGCTGCATAGAGTTGGCATAGACGTTCACTTCATCAACTGTTGGCACGTAGTTCTCGGTGAAGAGTCCTTCGTTGACCGTCCATTTGCGAAAGAACTGTCCCATTTCAGTCTCCAGAACACCGCCACGTAGTGTCAGTTCGCTGGATGCTGACGACCAGTTTGTCCACTGATGAGGAGTCATCTTGCTCAGTGCTGAGCCGTTTGTTGACAACGGTGAGCGGATGTTATGGCGTGACAGGATGACGACTTCCTTTAGTTTGTACTTTCCTTTGAAGTCCTGTGGGCGCTGCAACTGTGCCATTGCAAGGGATGGACACATGATGGCAAGCACCAGAAGAAGTAATAATGAATTTAGTTTACGCATGGTTATGTATTCTTAAAAGGGTCTCCCCCAACCCCTCCAGGGGATGGGATGTGCTGATAAGTATGGGCTTATCATGGTGTTGGGGATTACCGATTGTGTTTCCATCTATCGGTAATCCTTATGCAATCTTGTCTCCTTTCCCTTCGGAAAGGTTGGGGGAGGCAATTATTTAAAACTTAAACTGCAAACGTGTTTCAAGCATTGAAACAGTGTTGTTAGCGAAGGCTGCGTTGTCAGTAGCACGTGTGATAGAACCACGAACACGCCAGATCATGTACTTGTTGATGTAGTAGTTGAAGGTCAGTGACCAGTCATTTACCTTACCACCATAGATGTTTGCATCCTTATCGGTCAATGTTGAGTAGTTATAAGCAGCTACAAGCTCCATTGAACCTGGGTCTGGTGTAGCGATACCGGCGTCAGCTTTGGTATAGGTATAGCCCTGTCCCTTGATGAGATAACGCAGATTACTGTATGCACCCCACGCACTATAGTTAGGCATAGCATTGTCACGCTTGATACCAACATAGTAGTATTGAGCCTCAACACCGAAGTTTCCGCATGCAGCAGTGAGTTCTGGAGAGAACTTCCAGAGTGCCTTTGCGTCAGTGATGGTAGCTTCCTGTGCCATAACACTTGCTATACGGGTTGGGAATGGAGCCTTCAAGGTGTATGAACTATGGCTCAAAGCAGCTGTCTTATTATATCTTGGAGACTCGTAAGCACCGCTGATACCAACGTGGAAGATCTTTCCGCGCTCGGTCATTGGGCGCCAAATCAGACGTGTCATCACACCCCAAGCCTCGTTACCGAGCTTGTCTGTTGACATTTTCATGGCATCATTCTCTGCAAAGACAGATGCTGTAGCATGGAATTTCTCACCAGCATGAACGTACATAGCACCGAGCAGACGGCTATTGAAGAATGCTTGGTTAGCCAAAGGCTCCTCCATTGAGACCTTGAAGCTTGATGAAGTAGCACTCTGTTGACCGAACTGATGAACGAAATAACCTAACCTTACGAGGTTCTCTTTGTTGAAGTTATAATCAAGACTGATGTCCTTCAGTGACAATGCCTGGCGTGCATAACCCACGTCAACCTTTGCTTTCCACTTGCCATAGGTGGCACTTAATCCCACACGAGCATCTGGAATAGCCACACCATCATTGAGTTTCTGGTCCACAGACTCATCAGTTGAGTGCATAACACCTGCATCCATAAGGATACGTCCAGATGGTTTTACAACTAACTTCGGCTCATCTTCTTGCTGAGCGAAGGCTCCTGCACATGCCATAAGGCCACAGGTTGCGAAGAGAATTATTCTTTTCATAGGTTTAATTTTGGATAGAATAGGTGGTTCTTCATCCTTTCTTTTCTCTCCAAGGTGGGGAGAATCGTCGCCGGAAGGAGCCGGTTGGGATCTGAAAGTAAGGCTTCAGAACACCTGTTATTTCATTGTTTCGATGTTGCAAATTTAGATTTTGCTTCTTTATCCTCGCTGTTTTAACATGGAATATGTTGTTGATTACGCCCCTCTCCATGCGGAGAGGGGACGAGGATAAAGCCTTCTTTTGATTCAATGGGTTGCCTTTTTTAAATTAATTGACAGTCATCTTTTAATTAATTGGCTACCGCATATCATCTAATTGGCTGCCTTCTTTAATTGAATGGGTTACCTTTTTTGATTCAATCGGTTGCCATCTTTCAATTAATTGGGCATCTATTTGACCTAATTGGCTGCTATTTTTAATCTGATTGATTATCTTATATGATTTAATTGGCTACCTTATTCGATTTAATTGGCTACCTTATCCGATTTAATTGGTTGCCTTAAAGGTGCTCTTTGCAACCTTTCCTTCCTTCTGAAGTTTAGCAAATTCCTTCTTAGCCTTGGCAAGTTGAGCCTGGAAAGCAGGATCAGCATGGAGTCGAGCCACAACTGCTGCACTCACAAGGCGCGCTGCATCAACGTCACTCTGCCAGTGATAACCACAGATAACACGGCTTTGTCCCATCTGATAGCCACGCTCAAGGATCTCATTCTGGCGGTCAATGTTGATCTCAGCAAGCACTAATGCTGTCGCCCAACCTATGGCTGTGTGGCCAGAAGGGTATGAACCGTTGGTTGATAGTTCCTGCTGCTGCTCAGGATTGCAGGTCATCTCTTTATAGAAAGCGAACGGACGAACACGCATGTAATGGTTTTTAGCACTGCGAGTAGCCAAGTCTCCAGCGTCTTCACGCATGTTTAACACGAGCTTATATATCTCTGGAGTGGTCTCTTTGCTTATCTTTACACCGAAAGCCTCCGAGAAAGCGTTAGGCACACCATCACCTCCTACGCGTGCATCGGCTGCTGCCTGATCGCCACGGGGCGTGTTGCGCTGCATCTTTCCCCACTGATACTGTGCCTCATCATAGAGAAACTGAATGCTACCGGGCTGTGGTGGAGCAGGAAGAAGGTCTAATGAACTTACCTGTTGGCCATCCTGAAGATAATAAAGGTCGGGTTTCGTACGCACATCCTTAATCTTTGTTGCTGCATTCTGTGCGAAAGTCGTTACTGAAAACATTGCCAGTAGACCGACGAATAGAGTTTTCTTTGTCATGGGGTCTTTGGTTTAAATAGGTTTAAATTTATCTTCTTTTAAATAATTGGTTGTTGCAAAGGTAACAGAAAAGTATGAAAAAAATAGTTGCAATTGACATTTTCCCTGATAAACATCAATTGCAACTATATTAATTTACTGATAAACAGTTGGTTATATCATTCAGAAAGTTTGAGGATATAGTGTACAATACTTGCCTTTTCATGGTTGCAATACGCCTCTAATGCCTCTTTGTTGTCACCAATCTTACTGTGATAGAGTCGGCTGACGACGGGATTCAGGTTGCCATAGATGCCCAACATTCCCGGCAACAACGTGCGTTTCACTTTCGGAAGTGCCAGAAGGAGGGTCAACACACGTACCTGCTGACTGTTGGCATTGGTAAAATGGAAGATGTCATTGCACACTTCACGGTCTGTAACACTGAAAGATGCAAAGAATTCATTGTTCTTCCGACTTATTTCGTCGGTGATGTCACGTGTAGCAGACTCTATATCGGCAAAGAATTGGGTGTTAAATTTCCTGATTCGACGCTCTTCGTTCTCCTCAACAACCTGCTCGTGCACCTCGGCATACGATTGCATCAACTCCTGCAGACGCTCCATCATACGTATCTGCAGTACTCTTTCATGGATGATATGCAGCGAACGAAGCAGCAAAATACGGTCTCTGCCTTCCATATCATGCTCTGTCTCACGCAGTTCTGCCGTCAGCTGTGCCGTCATGTGGGGATAAGTATTGATGTTTCCCAGCTCTTCCAGCATACGGGTGACGAATGTTTGGATGATACTAAGCCCTTGTGGCGTAAAGATATTCTCGTATTCTGCCTTCACATGGGCGTAGTCTTTATACACTTCCGACATCGGTTTGCGCTGCATATTGTCGATGATACGTGCCGTCAGGAGGGCTATCTCGTCGTTCAATCCAGGGAGTATCAGTGCCCCATCAACCGACTTTCGAATCTTCTCCACCCGTTCCTTGAGTTCTTCTATGTGGTTGATCCACATGTCATTACGACTGCATTGCTGCTGAATCTCCTCTATTTCTTCCGTCTGACGGGCAAGAAGTGAGGATTCAATCATCGCTGAACGGTCATAGACATCAAACTTCTTGATGCGTTCTATCTGCTCATTGAGGATGTTCACCATCCTCAATGCGGCGTCACGGTTCATCTTCGCGATGCTTCCCGACAGTCTTGCGAGCTGCTCATTGGCTGCATGACTGTTGCGAGAGGTGGTCTCTATGCTGTCAATCTGCTGACATATCGTGTCGATACTCTCCCTTTCTGCCTCACTGAACTGCCCCTTCATGGCGACAAGTGGTACCAATCGGCGGTGTAGATCGTCCTTACTGGCTTGCAACTGGCGGTGTTCTATGCGGCGTTGGCGCAGATATCCTGCCAGAGCAATGGTGATAATGATGATAATACCCAGTACGATGAGCCCCAGAAGGTGAAGGTTGGGGGCATCACCATTGAACTCTATCCACGTAGCTTTGCCTTCTTTCCCTGGCTGAAGACGCAGAACACCGAGGTCGGAACCGGCATAAAGCACTCCATCACGCACGAAAGTGGCTTTGGAATTGAACCGAATATCGGCGAAGAGGAGCCCCTTGTCAATGAGTTTCTTACCACGAAGGACGTATTTATGCACACCTGTCTCGGGCAAAGTGTAGAGGATACTGTCGCCAATGGCAAAGAGTTGACTGCATCCGTCGGCTCTCAGTGAGTCGCCTCCCACAACCTGTAGCTCATGATTCGTGAGCAGAATGAGGTGCTGAGGAGTGCCTTTGTGGGTGGCAACACTGTTGATAAACACCTCACGAGCCGTCCCCGTGACGGGTTTCATACGGTCTCCACTGCCGATAAAGACACCATGATTGAGTGTAGAAAGCAACAGATGACCGCCATCCAGAGGCTGTGTGAAGGAGGTGATGTACTTATCACGCATGCAAGGAACGGTATCAACGTGCCCCTTCTGCATACTAATGGACAGCAGATAGTCCTGAACTCCGAGTAGGATACGCTGCTTTCCGGGCTGAATAGCCATCGTTGTGATGCGTGTCTCGGACTGACAGAGCACCTTCGGGTGGGCAAAGAGCTGATTGATAAGATAGCTTTTACCCGTCGTAAGCCTACAAAGTTGGTTGTTGGTGTTGTAATAAAAGAGGTTATCCCCCACTACTCGCATCTCAATGGGTTGTTCATTCTTCTCGAAATCATACACTTTCTCAGCCACCGTGTCGCCCTTCTGCTGGCGGAAAAGCTCATTCCGATTGTTCAGATAGAACGATGTAGCCTCGTCAGAGCATGCTGCTATGACGGGAGCATTGGTATTGAACACCCCCAGATGGTGTGGAATGTGCCATACGGCATACTCTGTGAGCACCACGGAGAAGCCTGTTCCGTCGTTGGGAATGACGATGTGGTGTGCACTTGAGGGAATGTTATGCAGCAAAGGGATGTTGATGAAACGGTGCTGATCGTCGGAAAGGAGGACACCAGAGGTCGTTATATAATAATGTGTAGCCCCAACCTGATAGTAAGCCAGCGCCGATTGCGGTATGGTTGTCGTCACAGCCTTACTCCCGTCAGCCTCTTCCGTGATGAGACGGTTGTCACTCAGACTGCAGAGTCTGCCGTTGTAGATACTAACCTGTCGGAAACTGGTGCCTTGATGGCGCAACGTAATCTCTCGGGAGCGCATGTTCAGTGCGATGACACCGTTCTGTGTGGCAGCAAAAAGCCACCGTCCGGCATGGCACAGACTGTTGACAAGGAACGGTTCGCCCGTCATTGCCGTTGCCGACTGTGCCGAAGGGTAGAGCAACCGGAGCCGTGCTGCCGCCTGATTCGTTGCCATAGAGTAGAGTCCCTGCGACGTAGCGATGAAGATAACACTGTCTGTCAGGTCGATATCATACGGTGAATAACGGTTGCCCTTGCGTGGAATGTTGAACGTAGCACGATGAATCAGCGTGTCACCAGCCATCTCCCATAGCTGCAGTCCCGCGTTGCGCGATGCTATCCACAGTCTTTGCGGATGCCGTAGGTCCCGTTCCACATCGTAGATACGGTCCAGTCCCGTGTCAAAACGTTGCCGTTTCTCCCCACTGACATGCCATATCACACCCGTCTCCGTACCCACCCAGTAGGCAGAGTCATCGGATGAGAGTGCCGAGAGCCGTTCCTCATAGTGGTATTCCTTCTCTGAGAACATGCGCACAGGAGCCTCCTGACGGCAACTGGTGATGCTGATGAGCAACAGAAACACTGCACACAACCACCACATAACCTCCATTCCCCTACTGTTATGATGGAAATTAATTGTCATTCTTTTCTTCTTTACCCTGCAAAAGTACTTAGAAAGATTGGAATAATAATGGAAGATAAAGAAAAAACACCCAGCATTCCGTATCCCGCCAGGCACATCCCCTCCCCCTGGAGGGGCTTGGGGAGGCCGTATTTTGAGGGGTTATTTTTGTTAAATTATTTCCCTTCTGTTTTTCAATCTACGCCCTTTTGCGTTGTAAAAGGGCATGTTTTACAATGCAAAAGGGCACCTTTTACGAGCCTCTTTGTAACCTATTGATTCCTTGATGGTTACAAAGGCGGTTTTTCGTCATTATCCTTTGTTTTACTATCCATATGCCTTCAGATTTTGTAAGGTTACGCCAGTTCGGGATAAGGGTTTGTTTAGAATAGTTCCAATTGCCTACTCTTTTCAATGCGCACGGGCAGTGCCTCGGGCTTATTCTCGAAGAAACAATATGCTGCTAATGCCGCACAGAGATTCATGAGAAAGTTATGTACGGAGCGATGGCGTGAATGGACAAGGTTGGCCTTGTTTTTGAGCAGTTCGTTGATGCATTCTATTATATATCGCTTGCGCAGCATCATCTTGTCCCACAAGGGCATAAGCTTGTTTTTCATGTTTGATTTGAGCCCATGAACGAGGTGGATGCCTTGGTTGAAGAGGTTCTCAAAGAACTCTTGCTTGATGTAGCCCTTATCGGCAAACACTTTGCCGTAGAGCACTTTGGTAAAGACCTGCCACACCCTAGGGTCTCTGTCGTCCACGTTTGCGGGAGTTAGGCAGAACGTGAGTACATCGCCCATCTCGTTGCACAGCAGATGAAGCTTGAAACCATGACACCACCCCCATCGTTCCCTTTCCGTTCTTGGCAAGTCCATCAAACACCTTGTTGGATTTCCTCCTCATGTTGTGGCATACGGGAACCATCGTACTGTCCACAAAAGTAATGCCCGTGCACTTTCCAAAACCTTGGATACGCATGAAGGCCATCAGGTCGAAGAACACGCGGGGCATGAGTTCCACGAAACGCGTGTAGGACACGGCCTTAGGGAAGTAACTTGCCAGATGCTCCTTGATGAAGAAGAGGTAATAGTGCTTGAAGTTGCGGAAAGAGCCAAAATGGTAGCACAGCAGGATGGTCATAATTTCGCTCTTGGACATCTGCCCTTTGCGGTTTCGCATGCGCTTATATCCCTCGTCTATGGGGGCGATATGTAGGTTTTTAGTTAACTCGGCATCTAAATTCTTGCAGAACTCATCCAATATACAAAATATTTCTGTAACTTTGTCTGTGGTAATCATCGCTATATATGTTTTGTAAGTTATTGATTTTCAACTATAAAGCTAAAAAATAATAGCGAGATTACCAACTTTTTAGAGAACTTTTTTATCCCGAACTGGCGTACCACTTAGTCTCAACACTTTGCAAAATGGTGCAAAATACACTGCGTTTTGCAGCAAAACGCACTGCTAACTCGTGCTAAACGCAAGGCTAAATGCAGCAAAACGCAAGGCGTGTGAGCAAAGGGCGCGACCCAATTTATGCAAAAACAACTGACGTGAACCACAAAAAAAGTGGGAAAAAGGCGCAATAAGCATAGAATTAGCACCTTTTTCTCACTAAAAACTCAAAAAGCAGCGCAAAAGTTATGATTTAAGCTCCTGCCTTTATGCAATATTCATTTTTGTGTTAGCGTGCTTATGCACAAGCACTTACACCATTTTGGTCTCGTTTGGGGCATTAAAAGCCTATTTTGGGGCATCGCCTACAGGCGTTTTTGCCTTTCTAGAAGTGGTGTAGTACTGAAATGCGTTTTGTAAAGTCTATTTATCGTAGCTTTCAATCATTACACCCAGCTTTTTAAACCCAAATCAATTGTAAGACCACTAATCACACAATTGATGTTGCTTACATTTCATCCAGTTTATCTTTTGTTGGCTTGTCGGCATCTTGCCTATGATATTGTTTGAGCGTAGTGCACCACATTTTCAATGACAACATCGGCAATGTGTCCAGCAATACACAAAATCAAAACAACTCTACCCACTGTTTTTGGTAAAAAAGACATAATACCTAGTACGAAAACTTCACCCCAAGAAACAAACTGCGGGGTTGAGTAGGTCCGTAAACATAGTCGGAGGCACGCGAAGCCCCTTTATCCAAATCCTTTTGGTAAGCATCGAGCATGTTTTGCACCCCCGCACTAGCCTCAAATTTCACCTGCTTAGTTATGTAGAAATTATAGGCAAGCTTCAGGTTAAGCGTGAGAAACGCGGGAGTGTGCTCAATGATAGCAAAGTCGTTGGTGCGCTCGCTCCCCCCTTTGGGGTGGCCAACATACATTCTACCCGTGTAAACGCCCGATAACGATAGGGCAAAATCGATGGTGGGATGCACAGTGAGGGTGAAATATCCGTAGGTGTTGGGCGTTCGCAGCAGACGTTTAGTGGTTTTAAACTCGGGAGCAGCATCGTCGTCCCATTCTTCGGGCGTGCGATAACGGCTGCTTTGCCAAGTAAAACCAGCTTGCAATTGCGCCCACGACGAGAGCGAAGCCTTGCCCTCGAGGTTAATTCCATACACCGTTGCACCGTTAGAATTGAAGCGTTCTTCAACACGTGCGCCATCAATAATCACATCATCAGCCAGTTTGCGTGTAGCAAACATGTTGTTAAGGCGTGTGTAAAAGCCCTCAATAAGAACGTTGGTTTGTACTGTTCCAAAACTTTTATAGAGGTCGGCCGATGCACTAAAGCTGTGCGAACGTTCCTCTTTCAAATCCTTAGCCAACGTAATTTTCACACGGTCGCCATCAGCAATACGCGTATGAAGGTCTTCATCAAAAGCCTGTGGGGCTCTAAATCCGCCAGCGTAAGTAAGTCGGAAATTGGTGTTGGGCGTGGGATTGTAGCGCAGATTAACGCGCGGACTAAAGATAAGATGCGAGATAAGGTTGTGTTTGTCTAGTCGTCCGCCCAGAAGCAAGCCCCAATGGTTGTTTTTCCATTCGTTTTGAGCAAAGAAGCTACCAATATTCACGCGCTGTTCCATCAGGCTGTTGTAGCCCAGCGAGTGGTCTTTAATGCGGTCGTAGCTATATTCGGCCCCCACAACAAGACTCGAAGGCATGAACCACAGACGGTCGAAATTGTGCACATATTGCGCACCAGCTATGTAATTGATGTTATGCGTAAGGTTATAGGCTCGTTGTGCTTTGTCGTAGGCTTGCGCATCGGCCAGCGTTTGTTGTTGGTTGGCGGGCAGCGTGGCGGCATCGTCTTCGCTCATATCGAGGTTAAGTCCCAGTTTATAGGCTTCGTTCAAGGCCTTAAGTCCATCGGCAGCGGTGGCCAGTTCGCCCAGTCCGCCGTAATAACTCTTACGGTCAACGTTTTGAAACGAGGCATAAGCACTGAAATGTCCCTTACTATTAAGGCTAAAGAGGTCGTAGCCCAAACTTCCGCCGTTGATGGTATGTTCGATTTGTTCGGCAATATTGGCCTCGTGAGCAGGCAAGTAAAGTTTGTTTCCGCCACGTCTATACTCCTTCAAGCCGTGGTATTTAAGGGTTATTTTGGAGTAATCGGTGAGTCGGAAGAAAGAGCTAAGCCCCACGGTTTTATTATCTAGCGTGGGAAGGTCGGTGTAACCATCGCCATCGCGGTCGTAAGCAGCGCGGTGTCGGCTTTGTCCATAGAGATAAAACCCAGCTCTATTATTGGTTGTAACAACCGATAGGTTGCCCGTGGTGTTGTTGTCGAAAGCAGTAGAGCCATTTGTTGCGCCTGTGATGGTGTGCGCCACATCGGCCGAATTTTCGCTAGGTTCTTTGGTAATGATGTTGATGGTGCCACCAATGGCCGAAGCACCGAAGAGCGCCGAGCCACCACCGCGAACAATTTCAACACGTTGCACCATGTTAGAGGGTATCTGTTCGAGTCCATAAACACCTTGAAGGGCAGTAAACACGGGTCGCGAGTCGATTAATATTTGCGAATAATGACCATCAAGCCCATTGATGCGCACCTGCGAGAATCCGCAATTGGTGCAATTATCTTCGGTTCGCACGCCCGGTTGGAAGTTTAAACCCTGCACCAAGGTTGTAGAATGGGTAGATTCGAGCAACTTCGTGTCCAGAACATTCACAACCACAGGCGACTCACGTCTAAGTGTTTGACTACGATTGGCCGACACAACAACCTCGTCGAGCGCAATATCGTCGGGTTTGAGCATCACATTCAGCTCATGGGTATTATTTTTTTGCGTTGTTACCTCTTGTTTGTAAGCCCTATAACCCGCTGAGCGTACCTCCACAATCACCTTTCCCACAGGCAGATTTCGCAGCATAAAATGGCCATCGGCATCGGTGGTGGTAGTGATAACTGTACCCAAAACCAGCACGCTCGCGTGCGAAAGAGGATGTTGTGTTTTACTATCCACAACGCGTCCCTTAATGTTGGCTTCGGTATTAACTTTCACTTCGTTCTCGTGCCTTGCGTAAGTGGGCAGCGAAAGAACGAACGTAGCGGCGAAAACAAACGCTGATTTACATAAAATCTGTTTTACGGTTCTTTTCTTTATCATTTTAAATTGTTTTAAATTCAGGCATGTTCTGTAAATCTTCGATATAGTCACAGCACGCCCCATAGGGCTTTTTGTGACCTTATCAATGATTCTAGAGCTCGCCTTTGATTTGTTAATGCAAAGGTAGGATGTTGTAAGGAATAGTGCAATACCTAGAAGTTGGGAAAAAGCCTCACCCCTCTGCCCCTCTCCAAAGGGGAGAGGGGGTGGTATGCTTGATGTCTTTCGTAGTTGTTACGCCAGTTCGGGATAAGGATTTGCTTAGAAAAGTTCCAATTGCCTAGTCTTTTCAATGCGCACGGGAAGTGCCTCGGGCTTATTCTCGAAGAAACAATATGCAGCCAATGCCGCACAGAGATTCATGAGAAAGTTATGTACGGAGCGATGGCGTGAATGGACAAGGTTGGCCTTGTTCTTGAGCAGTTCGTTGATGCATTCTATTATATATCGCTTGCGCAGCATCATCTTGTCCCACAAGGGCATAAGCTTGTTTTTCATGTTTGATTTGAGCCCGTGAACGAGATGGATGCCTTGGTTGAAGAGGTTCTCAAAGAACTCTTGATTGATGTAGCCCTTATCGGCAAATACTTTGCCGTAGAGCACCTTGGTGAAGACCTGCCACACCCTAGGGTCCCTGTCGTCCACGTTTGCGGGAGTTAGGCAGAACGTGAGTACATCGCTCATCTCGTTGCACAGCAGATGAAGCTTGAAACCATGACACCACCCCCATCGTTCCCTTTCCGTTCTTGGCAAGTCCATCAAACACCTTGTTGGATTTCCTCCTCATGTTGTGGCATACGGGAACCATCGTACTGTCCACAAAACTAATGCCCGTGCACTTTCCAAAACCTTGGATGCGCATGAAGGCCATCAGGTCGAAGAACACGCGGGGCAT
Source organism: Prevotella histicola (assembly GCF_055385135.1). Lineage (NCBI taxonomy): Bacteria > Pseudomonadati > Bacteroidota > Bacteroidia > Bacteroidales > Prevotellaceae > Prevotella > Prevotella histicola. The sequence continues at coordinate 532,522 of NZ_AP043794.1, forward strand.
GAGTTCCACGAAACGCGTGTAGGACACGGCCTTAGGGAAGTAACTTGCCAGATGCTCCTTGATGAAGAAGAGGTAATAGTGCTTGAAGTTGCGGAAAGAGCCAAAATGGTAGCACAGCAGGATGGTCATAATTTCGCTCTTGGACATCTGCCCTTTGCGGTTTCGCATGCGCTTATATCCCTCGTCTATGGGGGCGATATGTAGGTTTTTAGTTAACTCGGCATCTAAATTCTTGCAGAACTCATCCAATATACAAAATATTTCTGTAACTTTGTCTGTGGTAATCATCGCTATACATATTTGTAAGTTGTTGATTTTCAGACATAAAGTTGCAAAGCAATGGCGAGATTACCAACTTTTTAGGGAATTTTCTTATCCCGAACTGGCATAAGGTTATTTCCTGCTTCTTATTCTCTTCCTCCCAACAATGAAGAAAGGCATCTTCTGCAATGCAAAAGATGCCTTATGGTTCGTCAGACGGTGCCCTAAGGATAGGGACTTATCTGCTTTTTGCTTAGCTTTTATGTACCTATGGCGTCATCGGATACACCCTTTAAGACTTAATGTTCCCAAGGATTATAGCCTTCATCAGCAAGGTCGAACCAGCCCGGTTTGGCTCCTACGCCGTCTTCTGGGTCTCCTTCGTGAATAGGACGTTGGTCGGTTGTACCGTCACCGTCATTGTCTACCTGTGAGAACTGTATGAGAAGTGAGCGTTCTACACCTATCTCCATCTCCTCTGTTATGGGTGTTACATATATCTTTTTCATGACTGTTCCTCCTTATTTGATCATTATTTTCTTGTGGTTAACAACATAGATTCCTCGTGGTAAGACGCCCATCTGTGATGCATCATCAGCCACTTTCTGTCCCTGCAGGTTATAGACAGCACCATGAGCAGGAGCCTCTGTGCCCTCGATGTGTAAGCCTTCGATGGCTGTCGTACTGCCCTGCAGCTCACCATCAATGGTGAAAGTGAGTGGTTTGGCAGGACTTGCCGCATTCACATTCGTTGCTATCCAGCATCTAAAGCCCTTCACTGGGAGTGCATTTGCGGTGTGATACCACTTTCCATCCTTAGCTCCCAGCACGTAAGAGTGGGCAGGAATGATGGTGGTTGTCTGATTAATCTGTGTTCCACAGAACTGAATATCACCCGAAACGGTTGTCGTCTGGTGTGCATTCTCTCGGAAGATGGGGGAAGGAACAGTAGGAAGGACAACATTATTAATGGTGTAATAAGGTGCCTGAACCGTCACTTGCGACCCGTCATTCAGCCTTTTCGAATAGCTACCCGCCTCAACATTCGCATTACGAGTAGTCTGCATGATATAGAGTTTGCAGGGTTCTATTACCGTAGCATCGTTATTTGAGAGGTCGACTTTCTCAAAATCAATACGTGAAGGGATGGCTGTATCCTGTCCTTTCAGTCGTGCCAGCTTTGCCTGTTCACCAAAGGCTGTCTTGAACTGAGCAGCAGTAAGCGACACGGGAAGTGTGATAGAGCTCCACAATCCCGTCTTGATAGTGCGCTTTAAGATAAGAGTATAGGCATTTGTTGGTACAAGAGCCTGCTTGGTAAGATAGTCGAGTGAGGTCTGCATCTCATCCAATACCATATCATTATCACCACAATACTTCAGCTGGAAGTTATCAAAAGCTGTCCAATCGAGTTCCTTATCAGAGCCTGAAACCTTGATTCCGATATTCAATTCGTCACCATCAGCAGGGACATAGACGAGGATTGCGTTGTTATATATACCCGTTTCAAAGCGTTTAGCAGCCTTGATGTAAGGGCTTTCAGTCCCTACATCAACCGCTTTATACGTCTTTGTCAGTTCTTCTTTGGTGTAGTTGAACTCCTTTCCAAAGACATTCAAATCATTAGAAACCACTGAACGACCATCGGAAGAGCCTGTAACATTAGCGAAAATACTTGCTTTCAGATTGCTTCCAGCACCTGGACTGTAGAAACCATCGCATGAAACACGATACCAACCCTTCTTCAATACGTTCACTTTCTGCGTTACGGAGCCATTTGCATGGGCGTTATTACCCAGGTTTCGGATAGATGCTATCCAGTAACTTCCGTACTGTCGGGTGTATTTATCAGGCCAAGCGTTCATCTGACCCATACCAACGTAATACGTATTAGGCTGTGCTTGATTGAAAGCATACTTCGTTGAGAGGTAATCTTGCTGCAAACCAGACACTACCCACTTACCTATTCCTTTGTGACTGCGCATGAAATCAGGGTCAGTCAGTAGGAAAGTAGCATCGGCAGGAGCCTCTGACGAAGCAAATTGAGCCTTGAAAGCGTCTTTAAGGTCCTGTAGTGTGATGAATTTCCATTGTGCATTGGCACCGTAAGAGGTTGGGTCTGTAGGATAAATGAAGCTCAATCGGTTGGAACCTGACGCTGTTGGATCAACAACAAGATAACGATTGCCATGCACAATGGCTGGTGTTGCATCGTTTTTGCAGTATAAAGTATAGGTCTTACTGCCCGAACTTGTTTCTTTAATGGTCCAATCAATATAGGCATTGGTGCTTATTCGGTCGCAGAACACCCTATCCCAGCTTGATTGTTTATCAGGTACTACATCTCCAGCGAGTACATGTGGGAATCCCAACATGTGTCCATCGTCCGTTTCGAGGACGCCTTCTATGTGATATGTATCGGCTGAAATCTTCGTTAACTTTAGTCTCATACCAACGTTATAGGCTGAGATACTGGTTCCCCAGATAGACCCAACGTTCAGGTATTTGCCTGTTCCGACATTGTACAAGTACACTGCATTCATGTCAGCATTGCTGTTTCCAATCACTGTTGACAGTTCATTACCCACCCATTTGTAGTTGGCATCCTGTCCTTGTGCCATAGAACGCGTTGAGCATAGTAATAGAATCATTACTGGCAAAATGAAAAATAGGTTTATTTTCCTCATCATAAAATAGTTTATTTAGTTAATATTCGTTTTGATTTGTACATAGATTGAGGGGCATAAGGGATGCTTCCATCCGCCTATATAGGCTTATATGCTACTCGGTTTGTATGCTGTTGCCTCTGTTTCCTCGCTCTGTCCTCATCAGATGGGGCGTGATAGCGATGCAGTTTGGGCTGGAGGCAGGAGGCTGACAAACAGGGTTAAAACGATAAAGAGAGAGGAAAACACGCCCGAGGCGTGCTCTTCTCTCTCTTATCATATCATCATTTCAGTAGTGGTGCACCAACTCTCTTGTCCATACGGCGCAGGATTAGCTTGTGATTCTCCAAGTCAATGATCAGTGCAAGGGCTGTTTTCTTACCGTCAGCACCGGCAAAAGCCGTTGAAGTCCAGTACATTCCCTGTGTGTTAAAGAAAGGACTTACAACCTGATGGGGTGTCTCGAGCTGTGTGGTTCCACTCCTATAAAGGAAGTCATAATAGCCTCTTGCTGGGAGGAATATCCTTTTTGTATTGCTATTGATCCCTGGTGTACGTTCATTATCAGCGTAAGATCTGTTCAGAGGGACGGTTGCCAAGTCGGTTGTCTCGGTCTTTTTGCGGTAATCAATCATTGGTCCTCCATAGGCTTTTGTCGGTCCGAAGTCTGTGAAATGTGATGCTGGTCTACCCGTTTTCTGCCTTAATGCTTCCAAAGTATCGAACCATACGCCACCATTATACAGATGATGATGGATGACATACATCTTTCCCATGTCTATGATAGGTGTCCCCTGCCATGCAAGCCACATGGCTCCGTTTGCCGTCATGGCATCCTTTGCGCTGCGTGTAGCGACATTTTGATAAACATTTGTGTTTGCTCCAGGTGTGGCATTGTACCATCTGGCATCTGAATCAGCATCAGGGAAGCCTTCAGTCTGCGTCACTGGGTCTTTAACAGGGAGCAGAAGCTGCTTGTCTTCATGTCCTTTCCAGAAGTATTCACCCACAGGTGCATCCCAAGTGTAGTAATCATCCCTTGAGAAATCAGCCAGTTTGATGTCGTGTTCAAGGTGACATGTCTTGCCTTCTTCCAACTTTAGCTTCTTATATATCTTCCGATAATATCCGCAACCATTGGTAGCTTGGTCAACAAGTGCGTAGTCTATCTTGACATTTGTGTATTCCCCCGGTGGCAGAACGATGATGATTCCGTTCTTTGTCACGTCTGCTGATGCTGGGATGGGTAAGCTTTCGCTGGGTGTTCTGCTGACCAACTGATTTCTCTCAAAGCGTTGCTTATAGTACCATATAGTTGTCTTCCGTGTGTCATTCGTGACGGTTGACACGGGACGGTCAGGTGCATTGTACTTCAATCCGTTGTCATCAAACTTGAAAGTACCGTTGATAAGCTGGTCAGCTTGTACGAAAACTGCCACTACACCAACGTCAGTTGAGAACTGATGTACTGAACTGTAGGGGTTCAGAACGAGGTAAGAGGCTTTGTGGGTGAGGTTGAAAGTGTATTTACGGTCAGCCGTCTTCGTTGCTACAGCCACACCACAGTCGCCATATTCGCCTATCTTTCTGGCGTCATTCGGTGCATCCTGAATCTGCTCTTTGGCAAAAACCACCTCATCAGCCTTGGTTGATTTCGAACCTGTATAGCGCACATTATAAGTGTTTGCAGACAGGTTCTCATTGAAAAAGAACTTCGTTCGTTCCACCTTGTCTGCTGCTGTGAGGTCGCTACGGTCGTTCTTCACGAGGTCGGTGCCGCCCGTTGTGCTCTTGTTCACCCATATATGGTCGTCTCCTGTCCAATAGAACTTAACGTGATTGGGGTCGGTTCCCGAACCGTTCACATATTCTCCTGCCGTGCGCGTTGGCGCATCTCCAACGGAGAATTCCGTCATATTAGCTGGCGACTGCTGCACTTTACCTGTTGTCTCTGCATCCTCTGACGAGCAGGCAGCAAGTCCAACAACAGTCAGAAACAGAAGGAATACTCTGTTTATAAGTCTTTTCATCGTGTTGTAAAATCGTTTTTTAGTGACCGTATCGTAGTTTATTTCAGTACAATCAGGTCGTGTTAGTTAATATCCTCGCCCTCTTCTGCATCAGAATTGTTCTGATCATAGGCGTTGTTATGCCCTGCTCCGAATTCCGTTGAGCCAGCCATCAATGACCATTCGGCATCTAAAGCCATCACCGAACATGACGGTGTGACATAGCGATGGCGTGCTGTATGCAACTCATCCAGCAGGATTCCATTTGATAATTTATGCTTTTGCATTCTTTTTTATTGGTTATATAGTCTTTGCTATCGGGTTTAATTTCGTTTCCTTGTCCTCCTCTTACGGAATGGGTAAGCCTCTATGGCTATGCATCTTACGTATAAGTGGCGGTGCAAAGTTATGAATATTTTTCTTATAAAAAAAAGTTTAATTAACAAAACTCCCGTGGTTTGATAAATATTAACAATGGTTTCAGCAGACTTTTCGCCTCCTTTGGAGAGGCTTAATGAAACCATTTCCATACTTCCTCTGCACCTCTCAATACCGACTAAAGCACCCGTAAAAGCCTGAACACAACCCCGGCACAGCCTCTCCCCCGACCCCTCTCCGAAGGGAGAGGGGCGTAATAAGCGGGATTCCCCTTGGGTTTTAGAGGCATTACACGGTTGTTGATAGCCTATTAAGTTTGATTTTAAAGATTGAAAGATAAATGACTTGCAAGCTATTAGCCATTCATTTTAACTCTAAATCTTACTACTTTAAAAATTAAAACACCAAACTTTGAGTTTAATTCTTCCTCTTTCCTTATTTTATCCTTCCATTTTCTATATGCTTCAAAGCATTCATTTGAACTATAAACCGTAGACTTCCAAGAATTAAACACAGAACTTTAAGCCCAATTTCTTCATCCTTCTATTTCCCCAACACCCAGCATTACGTATCCCGCCAGGTACATCCCCTCCCCCTGGAGGGGCTTGGGGAGGCCGTATTTTGGCGGTCGCCTTCCTTCTGAGTTCCGCCCTTCTTTGTCAATTTCTTTCCTTCTTACTTTTCAATCTACACCCTTTTGCGTTGTAAAAGACGTCCTTTTGCACTTCAAAAGATGCCCTTTTACACATCAAAACATGCCCTTTTACAATGCAAAAGGGCACCTTTCACAACCCTCTTTGTAACCTATTGATTCCTTGATGGTTACAAAGGCGGTTTTTATTGATTATAGTTGGAAAAGGAAGAAAATTGGGTTTACAGAATGTAAGGATATTTCGTGGTACTTATTATGTCCATCGGGGGATGATCGGCAGGGGTATTCGGTAGCTATAGGAGGGACGATTCGTGGGCAGTATGTGCTCACTTCAAAGTTACTCTGTGCTCACTTCACACTCAGTCTGCGCCCATATCGTTGTCAGTCTATTCCAGCTCCACAGTCACTCTGTTCCCACTCCTCATCGGATCCTACGGAGAAAGGCAACGGAAGCAGTGCCTTATACCTTATTATATATAGCCTTTTCAGGCGCATTTCGGCGTCTATTGCCAAGACTATTGTATTGACTATCCTACGTTTTCTTGACTTCGCCTTCGCAAGATAGTACCTTTGCAATGTCAATAGGGAGGAAAGGGGAAACTGACGGATGCGCCTATGGCAATCAGCCCCTGCCCGTTGATTGCTTTGTAAACTAAACTTCATCATCATTATGCAACACATAAACTACGAAGAACAGCTCTCTGAACACTTCACAGTGGGTGAGATGCTACGGTCGGGGACTGCCATAAGACTACGGATAAAGAACCTTCCGGGGTGTGATCCCTGCCAGCCGGGACTGTCGGAACAGACCGTTATCAGCAACTTGCAAGCCCTTTGTACAAAGGTTTTGGAGCCTTTGCGACGACAAATTGGGAAGGTTATTGTGACAAGTGGCTATCGTTGTACGGCGCTGAACCGTGCTCTTGAAGGCTCGGAGCAGTCGCAACACCTCTCGGGAGAGGCTGCTGACATCTACGTTTCGGGGCGACAGATGTGCCAGAAGTACGTCAATATTCTTCAACATACCGACTTCGACCAGATGATTCTCGAACCTCTCGACAGTCATTTGAAACGATGGATACATATCAGCCATCGACGAAACGGGGAGAATAGACACCAGATTATCGGTGATATATAATCATTGTGTTATATATATATGTATTCATTTCTTTATTTATTTACATTTTTAAATCTTTAATTTTATGTCAATCAATTATCGTTTGTACCAAGACAATCGTAAGAACAGTAAGAAAAAGGGGCATTGGTACGCCCGTACTGTAGTGACTAACTGCGTTGATATCAAGGCACTTGCAGCCCGCATCAGCAACAGCTGTACGGTGACTGAGCCTGACATCCTGGCTGTTATCTCGGCACTTGTGACTGAAATGAACTACGCGCTGACGCAGGGCAGCAAGGTGAAAGTCGACGGATTGGGAACTTTCCGTGTGGGAATCCATTCGCATGGGGTGGAGAAAGCCGACGACTTCAATGTTCAGAAGGATATCTTCAGTCCTCATGTGCTCTTCCTTCCAGCGTCAATGAAGGTCGGAACGAACAAGCGTGTGGCAACGTTACTCAGCAATCTGAAGCTGCAGGAGGCGGAGAAATACGTCGGTGCACCGAAGAAAGGGAAGAAGAAGGCGGCTGAAGGGGGCGCAGAAGGTACTCCCGGCGCTGGCGGAAGTGAGACGCACAACCCTTAATCAGTTCTTTAATGTCTAACCGTCTGTCGTCATCTGCCCCTTAACGGTGGGCGCATCTCATTGAAAATGATGACTTCACACAAACACATCACTCACCTTTGGGGCGGATGGGACAGACATTAATCATGCTTTAAATTATGAAACAATCAACTTGGAAACTCATTCTGCAAATCGCTGTGACGGTTATCACTGCCATCGCAACCTCTCTGGGTGTCACTTCTTGTAGGTAGACACGAAGGGAAAGGCGCCCCCCCATCGGCTCGCACACCGCACTTAACGCTCCGAAGGATAGTACACTGTGGCTCATGCGTACGCAGATGACACAGTAATCATGATAAAAAAACCTCTAAAACAAAACCCGTCTTGGGGTTAGACAGTCGTTAGTAATCTCTTATTAAAGATTAATTAGGCTGCCATAGGGTATTGACTATCAAGTGATTGCAAAGCCATCGCACGACAAATGAGTAGGTTTCAGCCGACTTCTAAGGAACATTCTTCCGACAATCAAGTAAGGTGTGTGCGACAAAAAGGGAGGGTCTTTCCCACCTATTGCGACAGATTGGGAGGTAGAGGGCGACAAATAGGGAGGTAATCTCGTGTTTTGTTCGTTTTATTTTACAAAACATTCATTTTCTCTTTGTCTTTCTCTCACTTCTCAATCTTTGTTTTCTGTATTACAATCTTTTGTGTACTTCATAACCATCTGTACCCTAATGGGTTATAAACCACTACGACAAATTAGTAGTATTGTTTCCTTATAGCATTCCATCTATATGCGACAAATATGGAGTTTGCTGAAAATAACGAAACTTTACACTTTTTTGTCGCCATTTATATATATATATATTCCCATGTTTATAGGAATAAATGTTTTTCCTTCTGTCCCCCAAAAGATTCCGTACAGCCCATCTTAACCTCCCATTTTCTTGTCATACACATTATAAATATGTATATTTGCATACAGAAATAAAAGCCAACTGATCATGAAAAAAGGAACGCCTGAGTAACCTTTTGCTTGTTAACGCTCAACGAAGTATTGTTTTCGTCCAAGGAAAACAAATTATAATCGATGCTGATGCTGCCCTTTTAATGATACAGATGTTACCCTTTTAATGATGCTGACACTGCCCTTTTAATATGGAGTAGGGACCCATCGCATCAATGAAGCAATGTGCAAGAATGCAGATAAGTTCCCTTCAGACTGTATTTTTGCTCTTAGAAAGGAGAGAATAGAGACTTTGCGGTAGAATAATTCGTCCACAAATCTTCCATCTAACATAGCTCCCTACCAAAATATTTACCAAGAAAGAACTCTATATATTGGGAATAATCCTAAAAAGAAAGAATGCGATAGCTGTTACATTTGCAACTGGGGAGTCTATCAGAAACGTACGGAAGTTAAAACGGGAACTATGATATTAACATCAAGGAAGGGCATATTTCCTAACTTTCCTGTCACTTCTGTCACACGTTATGGGGCTGTAAAGGGTTAAAACAGAGGTGATTAAGAGAAGTGTTAAAAGTGACAGCAAATGAAAACGAAACTATTTTAGGGAGTTATGGGGCTTCTATGGGGGGCTTTTTCTAGGGAATCCTAGGTTTCTTTCTGGGACCCCTAGGCTTTATACTTGTGTTCCTAGGTCCTTAGTTCTAGGGTGACTAGGGGTTAATCTAGAGCTCCTAGGGAGTTTATTCTAGGGGTCTTAGGGTTAATCTTGGATTCCTAGGCTTTTTGTTCTAGGGCTCCTAGGTCTCTTCTAGAACCCCCTTAGGTTTTAGTTCTTTTGTGAGTACAGGGCACAAGGATTATCATTGTTTGCTCATCTGAGGACTATATCCTTTCTTATGGGCAAACGGACAGGTCTTATGAGCCGACGGACAGGGATGGCAAAGCCCCCAAATAGTCAATAGTTTAAAGCTTTTTGATTCCTAACAGTTCTGCTTTTTTTGATGGATAATTCCTAATTATTCAACGTCTAAATAGCTTGTTTTCAGTAAAAAGATGGCTAAATGATTTGGAATATATCGAAAATAATTCATAACTTTGCACTCAGAAAGTTGAAATAATTACAAGAAACATATTCAATACGTATCCTACTGATTATCAATAGTCAGTATCGAAGCGTCGAAAAGGACATATACGTAAAAACATTAATATATAAATACAAAAACATTATGAAAGAAAAGTTTATTTGCACCGTTTGCGGTTACATCTATGAAGGTACTGAAGCACCAGAGGAGTGCCCACTTTGTCATGCTAAAGCAAACAAGTTCAAGGCTTTCAAGAGTGTAGAACTGAAGGGTACTAAGACTGAGCAGAACCTCAAGAATGCTTTCGCTGGAGAGAGCCAGGCACACACAAAATACCTCTATTATGCTTCAAAAGCAAAGAAAGATGGTTATGAGCAGATTGCTGCTTTGTTTGAGGAGACAGCAATCAACGAGCGTGAGCACGCTAAGCTTTGGTTCAAGTACTTGCACGATGGTGGTATTCCAACAACAACAGATAACCTCGCTGACGCTGCAGCAGGTGAGAACTATGAGTGGACAGACATGTACGCTAAGATGGCTGAAGAGGCTCAGGAGGAAGGCTTCACAGGTATTGCTGCTAAGTTCCGCAAGGTTGGTCAGGTAGAGAAACACCACGAGGAGCGTTATCGCAAGCTGTTGAAGAACATCAATGACAAGGTTGTTTTCTCACGTGATGGTGATTCAATCTGGCAGTGTCGTAACTGTGGTCACATCGAGATCGGCAAGAATGCTCCTAAGATCTGCCCAACATGTAACCACCCAGAGAGCTTCTTCCAGCTCCAGGAGAACAACTTCTAAGGTTGTAAAAACATTATAAGACCGTTGACATGGGTGTTGGTTCCCATGCGATAGCTACAACAACGGATATAAGGTAAGTGCCGGAGGCGTCATGCTTTCGGCACTTTTTTCGTTTGGTTTGCGGTGATGTACTACTTGTTTACATGCTCATCAAGACACAAAACAAGCTGCAGTCTTGCCCTATTGGGAATTGTTTACCGCTAATAAACACGGAGTTCGAGCATGAGAAGACCGTATTATTCAGCCTCATCGGCAAACATTTACTGTCTTCCCAAGCTACTTTTGCATTCTACAGAAGAGCTTCTGACACCTGAAAACCGGCTGAGAAATCCAATCAATGACGGATAAAAGCATCACGAATGAGCCCTGTGTCTCCCCCACCCCATTGTCTATTACCCGACAATAGGGAGCAGAATGATACAGGGCTCACGCTATATGATAAGTTGTTCTTACGCCTTCAGCTGTTCAGCCATGCTGGCTGCGGCACGCCGACCATCGCCCATTGCGAGGATAACGGTGGCACCACCACGTACGATATCACCTCCAGCGTATATCTCGGGACGGGAACTCTGCATGTTGTCATTGACAACAATGGTGTTCTTTCTGCCCAGTTCCAATCCTTCAACAGACTTAGGAACGAGCGGATTGGGCGATACTCCAACAGCAACGATGACCTGATCACAGTCCACGGTGATGGTCTTTCCCGTCTCAACAGGGCGTCTCCGACCGCTTGCGTCAGGTTCTCCGAGTTCCATTACATCCAATACTGCAGCACAGACGCGTCCGTTTTCATCCGCTTTATACTCCTTCGGATTGTGCAATGTCAGGAAGTTGATACCCTCTTCCTTGGCATGTTTCACCTCCTCAAGGCGTGCCGGCATCTCCGCTTCAGACCTTCTGTAGACCAGAGTGACGTCAGCACCGAGTCGTTTTGCCGTACGACAAGAGTCCATTGCAGTGTTACCACCACCGATGACGAGCACCTTCTTACCTATTATAATAGGTGTATCCGTATCCGGATTGGCTGCATCCATGAGGTTAACACGTGTAAGATACTCGTTACTTGATAGGATATTGATGGCGTTTTCGCCCGGAATACCCATGAAATTAGGCAATCCTGCACCCGAACCAACGAAGATTCCTTTGAAACCCTTTGCCTTCAGCTCATCGATAGAGATAGTTTTACCAATGATGGTATCAGTCTGGAAGTGTACACCAAGCCGACGAAGATTATCTATTTCAACATCAACAATCTTGTTAGGGAGGCGGAATTCAGGGATACCATACTTCAGAACGCCACCTATCTCATGCAGTGCTTCGAAGACATACACCTCATATCCACGCTTCACCATGTCTCCTGCGAAGCTCAAACCAGATGGTCCTGAACCCACAACAGCCACCTTGATGCCGTTGGATGGTGCTACTTCAGGCAGTGCAACCTGCCCACTCTCGCGCTCATAGTCGGCTGCGAAGCGTTCCAGATAGCCGATAGCGACAGCTGGCGACTTCATTTTAAGATGTATACAACGGCTCTCACACTGTTTCTCCTGTGGACAAACGCGTCCGCAAACGGCTGGCAGAGCTGATGTTTCCTTAAGAACGCGCGCTGCTTCCAGGAAGTTTCCACGTTCGATATTCTTGATAAACTTTGGTATTTGGATGTTTACCGGACAACCTTCTACGCACGATGGCTTCTTACAGTCAAGACATCTCTTTGCCTCTTGCATAGCCATCTCGGGTGTCAAGCCGATGTTTACCTCCTCCAAACGGGTCTTGGCACGATATTCAGCATCCAGTTCCGGCATCTTAACACGTGGGATTGCCACTCTCTCCTTGGGCTTCAACGCCTCGGGTTCAGTCTCATTGACGGCAGCAGCAACACCCTCCGACGCCTTCTTATCAGATCCCAGAGCACATTCCTCACCGTCTTTCTTCCCCTGATCGGCAGCAGCGTGTCCTGGTTCTGCAGCCCTGTTAGCCAGTGATTCCTCGTTCTTGAATGTCCCCATGCGCTTGAACATCTCGTCCCAATCCACCTGATCACCGTTGAATTCAGGACCATCAATGCAGACGAAGCGCGTCTTTCCGCCTATCGTCAGTCGACAAGCGCCGCACATTCCCGTACCATCCACCATGATGGTGTTCAATGACACGTCGTTAGGAATACCGTATTTCTTTGCCAGCAATGACGTGAATTTCATCATCACAGGAGGTCCTATCGCCAGCACTTTGTCCACATGTTCGCGCTGAATAACCTTCTCTACGCCCACCGTGACAACCCCTTTCTCGCCGTATGAGCCGTCATCGGTCATGATGATCACCTCATCCGAATACTCCTTCACGTCATCCACCATGATAACCAGCTCCTTCGTCCTACCCGCAAGGACGGATATCACTCTGTTGCCAGCCTTCTTCAGTGCCGTGAGGATGGGGAGAATGGCAGCAATACCGATACCACCACCGGCGCAGACCACCGTTCCGTAGTTCTCAATATGTGACGGAGTACCGAGCGGACCAACGATATCAGCCACCTCATCACCCACCTTCAGGTCGCAGAGCTTCGTTGATGAACGCCCCACCTCCTGTATAACCATTGTCAGTGTGCCCCTCTCCGGGTCAGCTTTAGCAATGGTATACGGCACACGTTCACTGTTTTTATCAACGCGTACGATGATGAAATTGCCTGCACGGCAGCTCCTTGCGATGAGAGGTGCTTCCACTTCAATGCAGAAAACCTTCTCCGAAAACTGTTTCTTGCTGATAATCTTGTTCATGATATACTGTTGTTTTTTATCCGACAGACCCCACGTCGTGCCCCTTTCGGTATGAGGAAAGATGGCGGAATACTGTCTTTGTGATATGTTAGTATGATGATTTGTTATTTGTTGAGCCCTTGTTCTAAGCTCTGTAGGTTTTCGTAGTAATAAACAGATGTGTAGAATCCACTTCGGGATTAGCAAATGAAAAGCCCTCTGTCCGTACCCCTCCACTTATCAGGAGAGGACGGCAGAGGGTTTTATTCTTAGTCCATCTTGTCGTCGAGCATCTCGAATCCGCAATAAGGAACAAGCACCTTCGGCACACGGATGCCCTCTGGCGTCTGGTTGTTCTCAATGATTGCGGCAACGATACGTGGCAAAGCAAGCGCCGAACCGTTAAGAGTATGGCAGAGTTCAATCTTCTTATCCTCTGCATGACGGTACCGACAGTGCAGACGATTCGCCTGATAGCTCTCGAAGTTTGAAACACTTGACACCTCCAACCAGCGTTCCTGGGCTGCACTCCACACCTCAAAGTCGTAGCAGATGGCTGATGTAAAGCTCATGTCACCACCACAAAGGCGCAGGATATGATAAGGCAATTCCAGCTTCTTCAGCAGTCCTTCAACATGGTTGAGCATCTCATCAAGTGATGCATAGGAATGCTCTGGCTTGTCAATGCGTACGATCTCAACCTTATCAAACTGATGCAGACGATTCAATCCACGTACATCCTTACCGTAACTACCAGCCTCACGACGGAAACAAGCCGAATAAGCGCAACGCTTGATAGGCAGATCCTTCTCGTCAAGAATCTCATCCCGGAAGATATTCGTCACCGGAACCTCAGCCGTAGGGATAAGATAGAGGTCGTCAAGGTTGGCATGATACATCTGACCTTCCTTGTCTGGAAGCTGTCCAGTGCCCAGTCCTGAGTCCTGATTAACCACCAATGGCGGCTGCACCTCCAGATAACCGCTCTTGCGAGCCTCGTCAAGGAAGAATGCTTCCAGTGCTCTTTGGAAGCGAGCCATCTTACCAATGTATAGCGGGAAGCCTGCTCCGGTGATCTTAACACCGAGGTCGAAGTCAACAAGATTGAACTTCTTCAGCAAGTCCCAGTGGCATTGTGCGTCAGCAGGGAGGTTCGGTTTCTCGCCACCTTCCTTCACAACGACGTTGTCACTGGCGTCTTTTCCCTCCGGAACATCATCGTTCGGAACGTTAGGAATGGTCAGCAGCACCTCCGTCATCTCCCTTTGCGCCGTCTCCATGATCTCATGTAGCGCCTTGTCAGCCGACTTCAGCTCAGCCACCTTCTCCTTTATATCGTTAGCTTCGTTGGTCTTTCCTTCTTTCATCAGCCCTCCTATCTGCTTCGAAAGTTGGTTCTGCTGCTGCTTGTTTGTATCAAGCTTCTGCTGAGTCTCACGACGCAGACGGTCATATTCCAGTACTTTCTCAACTGCCTCACGTGCCCCATTGAAGTGTTTCTTCTCCAATCCTTTGATTACACGTTCGGTCTCTTCACTGATGAGCTTTAATGTAAGCATAATAATTTCCTTTATAATTTTGATTCTGAGAGCAAAGTTACGAAAAAAATCGATAACACGATAAAATAGCAAAAGAAAACCGTTCCATGGAAAAATTATTATCTTTCCCGCCGTTTCTTGCCCCCCTGAAGGGCATAAAACCCAACAACTTGACGGCATGACACATAACAAATCATCCATCATAAAATATATCCTGACACATAAACACGCCCTTAAGCCGTGCGCTTAGCAAACAATTCACATCTTAAAGAACATACGTTTACGAATTGAAAAACCGTTGGGCTGCATGCTAAATAAACAGGTTTTACGAATTGAAAAGCCATTGGGCTACATGCTAAACGAACAGGTTCTACGAGTCAAAAAACCGACAAACCAGGCATTAAAAAACGCAAGTTTACGAGTTGAAAAACCGACAAACCAGGCATTAAAAACCCAAGTTCACGAATTGAATACCCCATTTTTTCTAACGACTTCTGTCCCTTCAACAACTCAAACAGCTCCAAAACCTTTACCCCTCATTAGGAAACACGTATCCCGACAGGCACATCCCCTCCTTCGAAGAGCTGTGGTCAACCGTCTTCTATCCCCCCCGTTTCCTCTCACATCCCCTCCTTTCGGAGGGGCTTGGGGAGGCTTTTTTTGTCAATTTCTTTCCTTCTTCCTTTCCCATCTACGCCCTTTTGCCTTCTAAAAGACGCCCTTTTGCATCGTAAAAGGGCATCTTTTGCAGTGTAAAAGGGCATGTTTTACAACGCAAAAGGGCACCTTTTACGACCCCATCCGTAACCCCTTGATAATCCAATGGTTACAAACCCGAAAATCAACCACAATCCACCCAAACCAGAACAAACAGGGTTAAGATTATGTAAGGATAATTCATACACTCCTCTTCACCCCCTCCCCTTGTCCCATTTCATCCTATCCCCTGTCTCATTCCACCCTTTCTCCTGTTCCCTTCCACTCCCTCCCCTATCTCATCACCCCCTATCACTCCCTCCAACCACCAGAAAACGTAACCCACAAAGCCCCTAAAACAAAACGACTGCACACTCCGAAGAGTCTGCAGTCGCTGATATTATCTTGTTCCTAATAGCAGGAACGCATCTGTTTATTCCTTGATTGGGAGAACATTGTAACCAAAGCCAGGATTAGTAAAATACTGTGCGTGTCTTTGTATCTCCAAATCATCATCAGATGTAGCAAAAGCATGGATGCTATAATAAGCCCATGAAACATTATTATTTAACTTAAATGCCTTCTCACTTGTCCAATAATACCCATAACCAGCATTAGAGAAGACAGGCGTATTATAGGCAGAACCACCCTCAGGGTTCAAACATCCCATACGCAAGGCTGCTCTTCTACGATCGGAAGTCAGCTTAGAGAAGTCTGCAGATCTTGGAACATGGAAGCCAGCAGGGCTTGGGTCATAAATCGTTTTGGTGAATGGACCAGAATAAGCTGTAGTGTGTGTATAATCACTTTCAAACGTTTTAGCCTCTGCATCCCAAAGGTTCACATACGTACGTTGTTCATTTGGATCATTATTCCAGTTAAAATAATCAGCCCAGAACAGTTTTCCATCAGGCATTGCACCAAAATGATTATTAAAACGACGGTAGTTACCCATAACCATAGGATGACTTGCAGCATACGTTAAGCTAATACCTACGTTATGTCCCCAGGGAGAAGAGGTAAAGCCAGTAGCCGCTGTCAATGGGTCTTTACGTCCCCACTGGAAGTACATTGCGCGTCCTTGAGCCTGCTCAACATGCGGTTTCTGAGTAAATACAACAGATGACGTCTTACCAGAACGTGGCTGTTTAAATGTTATTCTAATCTCACGATTCTCTGAATAGGTGGTACGCTTCCAGCTTGAAGGAATGAAACCGATTGGCTCATGCAGGAAGGTTTGTGACTGAACGTCGGCTACGTCAGAACCAGTTACCCATATATGCCAGCTCCAAACAATCGTTGAACCCTGCTTTACAGCTATGATAGCGTTACCGGTCTCAATGTTATTCTTATCAACTTCGAAGCTAACATAACCCGTCCTGCCCTGTCCTGAGACGGTAACATTCTTGATCATGCCAGTCTTACTCTGCCAGATTACTTCAGCACCATTTATGGTTCGTTCAATATATGAATAATTAATAGGACCGATACCATCTTTGAATTGTCCCAATGTCATGTCATTTGCGCCACCATCCTGTGTATGATTCCAGAAAGAAGCAGCGACATCATGACCGTCCACACGGCTGCTACCATAGTATAATGGGAACTTATAAGTACCTGGAGCAGAGACGATATAACAGTTAGCAGTGTTCTGTTTGCCATTGATCATAGAGAGGTCTTTGTTCGTTTCAGGCGTAGCTGACTTCAACTGAGCATTTCTATAAGCAACGAAATCAGCCTTATAGTCATCCTTAAAGGTCAACTTATTTGCTTCAGCACTTGTACCTCCGTTGCCAGAAGTCTTAAGGATTGCAGTTGCCAAAGCAGGTAAGGTTGTCCCAGCATCGTGCCAACCTTTCTCTGATTCACTTGCACTGTAAGTTCCTTCACGTGTCTCATACTTCGCAATCTGCCATGCTTCTGCCTTGTCACGGTCGGTCCCTGTATAGCCTTTCAAGTGGCTATAGCTGGTTACAGTGAATGGAAGGTCGAACTGGTTGTACTCTCTTTCTGTTCCGTTTGTTGGTGTAACGGTCAGGATAAAGTCACGGTCAGAGAGGTCTTTAGAGTTTGAAATGGTGTAAGTCTTTGTGGTTCCTTCAGCCCAAACCTTACCCGTTCCACCGATTTTTCCTTCCCAATACTTACCACTTGCAAAGGTAATCTTCACCTTAGCATCGTCTGGAAGGGTCTGAGGAATCATGAAGAACGTACCATCACCGCCGTTCATCACCGTTCCAGGGTTCTGTGCAGTAGAGAAAGTAGGGTTCAACGTAAGCGTATAGCTCTTCTTTGTTGTGCCAAGAGTCCATGTCTTGGTAGCGAGATCGTATGTTCCTTCACCGTAAACGTTCTGGATTTCGATCTTCTGTACCTGCTGGTTATAAGAGAGGTCGTTACCTATCTTAAACTGGATAGCCGTTGTGGCGTGTGTGAACTGCAATGGAACAGGTGTGCTAACATAAGTGTCGTAAGCCATATCAGCGGTCTTTGCCACCATGAGGTCAGCCTGTTGCTTCACGTCACTCTTAGGACTGAACTTGATAACAGGGCTCTGTGATGCACTGTAAGTAGCTGGACTGATCTGCTGGTCAGCGTCCTGTGCAGCTGGATAAACGGCATAGAACTTCAGCGTTGAAGCCTCTGACTTGCGCCACTTCTTAGGTGTTACCATCGTTCCGTTGGCATTCACCTTCTCATTATATATATAGTCAGGTGACACTCCACCGTTCTTACATGCGAAAACAGTGAACTGTCCGTCGATAGAAGTCTTCATCGTACCACGTGTAGCAGGGCTTTGCTGCACAGGATTAACACCCTCAACGGTGCTCTCCTCAAGCACAAAACCTTTGGCATCAGCACCTTGCAGTGCTACAGTGTGGTTCTCATAAACCTCAGGAGCTTTGGTCTTAGGCAGTGAAGCATCAGACCTGTCCTGCACATCGCTCATGTTGAACGTGATACCATCAGTTGGTTTCTGTGGGTCCTGGGCAGTGTCTACATCGCTACATGCCACAAGGAAGCTGGATGTCAGGGCTGTTAAGCCTAACATCATACGTGTGAATAAGTTTCTTGAATTCATTTTTTGTTAGTCGTTTTCTTAATGCTTGTTAGTAACTCTCCTACTTACTTATGGCTGTGGTGTGCTGGTATCGCTACCTGATGCATCATAAGTGTCGCCATCTAAGTCCTCTTCTCCACCATCTACACGCGGAGTTACGGATGGGTTAAAGGTCGGATTTGTTCCTGAACCTGCCATGATGATAGCCTCACATGGCACATTAAACTCCCTCATTGAGGGTGCTACATACTTTTTTCTCATATCAAATAATTATTAAATAAGTTATCTCTTTACAAATAGAATACAATAGAAATTCTTTTATTTTTAAGTGGCTTGCACTGCTAAGTAGCTGAAAACTTACACATTACGTGGATAATTCGGTGCAAAATTACTACTATTTTTACATCTACAAAACTAATAAATGTTAAATCTTTAAGGGCGTATATTAATTTTAACAAATGCCATTTAATTTCCGTAACATTATGTAACAGAAATCATTAGCCTAATAATAAGGAAAAGAAAAAAGTATATATAGAATAAAGAACGGTGCATATTTTTTTATTATCTTTGCAAAATAACAAACTGATACATTATGACGAGAACAAACAAAGTACTGCTAATCTATACTGGAGGAACCATAGGTATGGGTCATAATAAGGTGACAGGAGCACTGGAACCACTTGACTTTAACCACCTTGTTGACAACGTTCCTGAGTTCAGACTGATACCAACTGAAGTGGACACTTACCAGTTTGACCCTCCAATAGACTCTTCTGACATGACGCCACAACGGTGGGCACAGCTCGTGAACATCGTCTCTGAACGCTATGATGACTATGACGGATTCGTAATCCTGCATGGTACGGACACCATGGCATTCACTGCTTCGGCGCTATCGTTTATGTTTGAGAACCTCACCAAGCCTATTATCCTCACGGGATCACAGCTTCCTATCGGACAGTTGCGCACGGATGGGAAGGAAAACCTCATGACAAGCCTCGAACTTGCATCTGCTCATCATGCCGATGGGACGCCAATGGTACCGGAGGTGTGCATCTATTTCAGTGGACATCTGCTGCGTGGCAACCGTTCAACGAAGCAGAATGCAGATGAATTCAATGCCTTCGACTCGTTCAACTATCCGCATCTCTGTGAGGCTGGAGTGAACTTTACCTTTGACGAACACCGTATTCTGAAGCCCGACTATACACGTCCGATGATTCCACATACGGATCTTAACGCGAATGTGGTTATCTTTTCGCTCTTCCCAGGCATTGAAGATGACATCGTGAAGCATGTCATTGACGCTCCGGAACTGCGTAGTATCGTCATGAGATCATACGGAAGTGGGAACGCACCACAGAAGCCTTGGCTGATGAACATGCTCAAAGAGGCATCACGCAGGGGTATTGTCGTGGTGAATATCAGCCAATGTATCAGCGGACAGGTTGAGATGAGCCGTTACGATACGGGTTATCAGCTGAAGGATGCAGGTGTTATCAGTGGTTACGATAGCACGGTAGAGGCTGCTGTTACGAAGCTTATGTATCTTCAGGCACTCTATGATGACCCTGAAACCATACGCCAATACATGAAAAAAGCCATCGCTGGGGAGATAACAATCTCTGGGGAAAAATAAAAAGAAGTCTTAGGGAAATTAGAAAGAAGCCCTAAAGGAAAGAGAAAAAAGCCTCAGGGGAAAGTAAAAAGGTGAAATAGTAAAAGGGCAAAGGGCTGTGCTTAGCATTCAAGCCAACACCTTAAGAAACACAATCTGTTAACTTGTAAACCCATAAACACATCAAAAAAGACAGAAAAAAACAAACGGGCACATCAGTAAACTGGTGCGCCCGTCTTAGTTATAGTGGCCATTTAGAGTCAAATAGTTTTAAATGTGTATCGGTTTTACACAAGAAAAAAATAACTCACTGTACTATTAATACAACTATAGATATATTAATACGTACCCGAAAAGCATTAAAATCTTTCTTTTAACATTAATAAAACTTTTGTATCAATAATGGACAACTTCCTTATGGGTACTTCTCCCGTTCGTACTTTGCAGCATATGCCCTCTGCATACCTTATTCATTAAGGGGACGGAAGGGGTGTTGGAAGTAGACGGAAAGGGTAATAAACACGCTGAAGCAATTGGGTTTCGGCATTGTTCAATGGTATTACTGATCACAACCAAGCCACACGAAAAACAATTTCAGCACCGTCTGATGCACGATTCACCATCATCCGACACAGCATCAGGGGTTGTTTCGCAAGTGAAAGGATGGGATATAAGTAGCGAAGTGCTAATTTTTGACAAAAAAGATGGTGTTATTTAACACTCAACCCACCCGATTTTAACAAACAAATTGGATATCTTTGTTAAGTATACTATATTCTTTTAACAATCATGACAGTAAATTTTAACTTCGAAGCAACCACCTTTTAACAAATATGAGGGGTCGTTTTAACATGAAAACTACCCACTCTTCATAAACAAGGCTGTAGCTTTTGAAATGAAATTCAGCACACACTGACAAACGAAACCATGGGGCTGGATATGAGAACCATCTCCTCCTGATAAAGAAAACGATAGGGATAAACAGGGAGGTCAGCACGCTCTCATAAACAATACAGTAAGGTTTAATATAAAAACCACGCTTTCTTGCTCAACAATACTGTAGGCTTTAATAGGAAAAGGCACGCTATCTGACTGATAAAACGGCTGGCTTTAACAGGAAAAGGCACGCTATCTGACCAACAGGACGGTGTGATTAAAACAAGCTGGGGGCTGTATTTACAACATAAGACATGCTGCTTCAGCGGAAAGGATAGCATGACAGTGCAAGCCTGCTGCGCACCTTTACGATATGTCTGATGCTTCTTAAACGGTAAAAAAGAATGGAAGCCAGAGGTATAGTATATCCTCTGACTCCCATAACTATCGTTTTTCCGTGGTAATTCTTCTCCCTTCAACGATGAAAGGGCAAGGGGGAGAGTCACATTTCGAGAACTGAAGGGGACCGTTTCCATATCCCCGTGCACTCTCCCCGATTACCTTTTATTTTGCATATACAGGACGAATGCTGTACATACTCCACTTAGGATTGTTCGTACTACGGCTTCCGCTGACTGTTCCAGGGAAGAAACAACCGTTCGTCATATAGTAAGCTGAGAAGGCTGTTGCCAATCTGTAGTCGCATGACTTGCCGTCAGATGTCCAGTAAAGAGCCTGAGAACTTGGACGCTGGAGGCGTGGTGCACCGTCATTATACTCGGTGTATGCACCTGCACATGGCAGGAATACGCCCTTGTCGATATCCTCTTTTGTGAAGTGCTTCATACGTGTACAGTTTGCTTTTCTGTAGTCTCCAACGTAGATAGCATTCGTTTGATTGGTTCTACCGATAACTCTTCCGTTCTTATCAAGTACCTTTCCCTTGAGATGCTCAGGTACTGTAGGATCGAAGAGCACACCTACTACAACGTTTCCATTGTCAATATAGTATCCCAGATACTCTCCTGTCTTCGCCATCAGCTTACGGAAATCGTTCGTTGTAGGCAACTTCCAGTCACCCTTTGATGCATAATAAGCAAGGTCACCATAGCAGTCGTTCAGCTGCTGACCCTGGATATTACCCGTATAAGTTGAGTAATAACGCATTGCATCATGGCTATAGTTGTGCGCATAAGCGATGTTTCCCCAACGGAAGTGGTCGAAAGCAACACAATTGAACGCACGTGGGAGGAACTCTGGATAGAGATTGAATGGGTCATTGTTCGTATAGAAGTAGTCCCAAGCATTCTTTGCGAGGCGATAACCTTCTACCCAACCATTCTGATGTTCTGTTGGTTCGTACTGAAGATTGTACTTTCCCCACTTCACACCGTCTATTGGAATGAATGGATCAGGGTCTTTTACAGTGATGGTGTAAGGATAATACTTCGCTTTCTCGTAGTTATACTCCTGCTCCATAGTAGCGTGGAATGTTATTCCACTCTTGGTCTGGATGATAAAGCTGGCTCTGAGATGCGCATCAGGTAGCAACGCAATGTCGAAATACTCAAGTGGCTTGTCTGCTGTAACAGTCATTTCGCCCTTGTTTGTATAGGTAATCTGACCTGTTGAGAGGTTAAAGTCACCGTCAGTATAGATGTTCTTGATCGTTACCTGTGTCATATCCTTAATGGGTTTACCATTAAAGATAATGTTCAAGCGAATAAAACAGTACTGCTTATTCAACGTAAAGTCTTCCCATGCACTGTGTCCGTCACTCTGGATATTCTTCAGTTTACCCCATATGTAGTCGAAGTACTTGAAGTTTGCTATCGTTCCGTTCTGATGTCCAGTAACAGGTTTACCATTAACGAGAATGGTATTCTCTTTCAAACCAAGCGGAACAATACCCATAGGAGTCTCCTTCGTGTTATAACGGAACGGATAGAAGAGCGCCAATTCATCGCCTTCTTTCCAATGGATATCACCTTTGAACTTAGTATAAATACTGTCGTCTGTAGCCGTCAAATAGTCATAACCCTCTGGATTTGTAATGTTATAAGCTATGAGTCGGTCGCCAGCCGTCCACTTATTACGACTTGAAATGTTCACGTCCGTACGTGTTTGTGGACCTTCTTTAGGGGTAAGCGTGAATGCACGAGTAGATGATGTCTCTGGGTTTATCACCTGAGATTGTTCATTGTTCACCTCGGTTGAACATGCTGCCAAGCCGAGAACTGCCAGGCTAATTAGGGCTGAGTAGATAGTCTTAATGGTCATGTTTTAGAATTTAATTAATTAAACATATAGTTAATTCTCTTCATTTTCGTTTTCATCTTGATCATCCTCATAATCAAAAGGATTAGTCTTGGCATGATGACCACCACCGCCACCACCAGTTCCAGGGGTAAATCCACCATTATTGCCACCACCGGTACTAGTCAATAGTGCACACTCCGTTTCAACTTTCGTACATTCAATGTACGGTTTCAAATACTTTTTAATTTCCATTTGAGTAACTTTATGGTTTTAATCTTTTGAATTATATCTCAATTTGTATGGTAGAATGATTATCGTTACTTGTCACATGTCGGTCGTTATACGACTTTATTAGTGGTAAGTGGCATACAATAGGAGTTATTACCTTCTTGTTTTGATCATTCCGTCACCTCGTTTCTTTCTTGCCTTGCCCCTTTTCATATTTTACAAGGGATGAGCTGGCATGGTGACTAAGACCAGTCGTCTTCGTTTCTTTGGGTTACATGAGTAATCACGGTGCAAAGGTAAGTAATAATTATACATGGAGTTTTAAATTTACTTATAAAATTTATTAATTAACATTGCGCACAAAAGCGTATAAAAATGTAATAGTTTCATAAGCGTTACACTATTAAAACTTCATTAAAACTCATATCCGACATATCGTAATTGTGGGTAAACTGACAACCACGTGGGATGCTTTCAGGTCATAACAACTCGTCTTCCATAGCTCAACCCTCTCTCTCCTCTCCAACCGAAGGGGGTATGGGAGTAATACTTTTTCCCTATTTTATTTTTATTTCATTTGCTGTCACTTTTGCCTTTTCGGATAACTCTCTCATCAACAACCCTCTCCAGAACACAAAAAGGTGACAGGAGTGACAGGAAAAACAAAGAATGAGATTTTATTTGACAAGACATTGAGCTGACAAGTAGACGAATTTTGAGTTGACAAGCAAATGAATTGCGTTCCATAAGATACAAGTTTACGAATTGACAACTCAACGACTTGCACGTCACAGAACACAAATTCTCAACCTGACAAGTAAGCAACTTGTGTTTTCTATGAACCGAATTACCTGCCATAGGATATATGTCATCGAATTGACAACCGACCGACTTACCTGCCACAAAATACAAGTCGTCGACTTAACAAGCAACCAACTTATGTGTCCAGGAGAACAAGTTATGTGTTATCGGATACAAGTTCTCGAGTCAACAAGCAACCAACTTATGTGTTCAA
The DNA here is from genome assembly GCF_055385135.1 of Prevotella histicola. Taxonomy (NCBI): domain Bacteria; kingdom Pseudomonadati; phylum Bacteroidota; class Bacteroidia; order Bacteroidales; family Prevotellaceae; genus Prevotella; species Prevotella histicola. Next base: position 557,064 of record NZ_AP043794.1, read on the forward strand.
TAGACCAACTTACCTACCACAGAACACGAGTCATCAACTTAACAAGCAACCGAACTATCTGCCAAATGCCATCGCCCTGCCCACTAACCTTCAAAGTTTCGAGCATTAAACATTAGACTTTGATCCATTTTCCTTCCCCTTTCCTTTATCCCAACATCCAACATCAGATCCCCACCAGGCACATCCCCACCACTCGAAGAACGTGTACAAGCCAACAACAACAGACTCCCAACCACACCCAATTTGTACATCCCCTCCTCCGGAGGGGCTTGGGGAGGCTCCCCCTTTGGGCTTGGGGAGGCCCCTCCTCTCCATCCTTCTTCCTCCTATTATATGTAAATTCTTTTCTCAACCCTCCTTTCTTGTCGTCCAATGGCGCAACATTCCCTGCACAAAACCCTCCCTTTTTGTCAACGCTTTAGTACTGTAAATAATGTAAAATACTAATTATCAACAGTATATATACTTTTATTTACAAAATAAAAGTCCATGAAAAATCAGCGCATTCACCCCTACTCCACTTTAGATAACTAAAGATTGCGGAGAGAAAAAGCGTAAAAATTATGTATTTTGTCTACTTTCTTCATCTAATAAGCCAACTCCTTCCCTATCCGTCGCACCTAAACTCCCAACATGTCGCACCATACCCCCTAACACTTACCATTCTGTCGCACCATACTTACCTATCTGTCGCACCATACTTACTAATATGTCGTCGCTAACTTCCCATTGTGTCGTTAGTCGTCTGTGTAACTTTCTGAACTTAAAAGAGTTACATCCTCCTAAATAATATCTTATAAAGATATACTAATGATAATCTAATCTGAAGAAGAATTTTTGTGTTTTAAGAGAGAAGAGATTCTCTTCTGTGTGGGATGATGACTTTAACTAAGAGGTTTTGGTGCGACCCTCCCTATTTGTCGCAGTTGTCTTTTGCGCTTCGTTTTTCCGTACGTTGTCGCTCCCTCTGCTATGGTGCTTATTGGTTTATGCGCCAGCGGGTTGCGCCATTGTCGATGATGGGCAGTACAATGAAAATCGTTTGACAGGCTGAGTGGGCTGCATCGGTAAAACGACTGACCGACTTGCGCCGTACGTTAGTCTTCTTATCGTCCACCAATTCACCCCTTTTTCGGGTCCTAATCTACGTTGTTTTGCTGTTGAGTTTTTACTCCCTTTTTGTCGTTTCTCTGTTTTTCAACCCCTGAAATTTACCTTTTTATCCTCCGTTTTACATCCTTCAATGGTGACAAAAAGGGAACATATAGACTCATAAATACCCTTTTATGCTATAATTTAAGTACTTGATAATTCGAATGTTATATCTTTCTGATTGAATGAAAGATTAAACTGTAAACAAAACTTGTCACTTTTTTGTCGCCGTTCGTCTTTAATGCACTATGTAAATATACTGATTTTCAATCATTTATCATCTTTCTATAATTATATAAAATCACTTCCCTATTTGTCGCACATCCCTTTTGCCCGAAACATGTTCCTATTTTGTCGCATAGTTTGCCCCACTCTATAATTCACTTTCCTAAAAAACACTCCCTTTTTGTCGCTTTTCTGCTTTCTTATCCATAGAGTTTTTACTCCCAATATGTCGTCGCACTGCTGCCCAGTAGCCGTCTTCTTTCTGCAAAAGAGCGGCGAAATTAGTAAAATACACCCTGATTTTATGGCTTTACATTTGGTGTTTTCAATTTCTTCAGCCTTACTTTTGGGGCTTGATTCTCATACGCGTTGTGTGAAATTGGCTCTTAATTCGGAAACTACATATTGATTTTTTTGCAGCAAATTCTTATTATTTCATCCTCTTTTTTCCCGATAATCTATCTCGATCAATCCTATTTATGCGTTTAAAATTACCCGTCTTACAAGTAAAATCACATTCATTTCTGACACTAAAAGTTGATTTTCAATCCTCCATTTCTCATTGTTTTATCTCTTATTTCTCCCAATATTTTATTAGTATCAGCCTTATTTTTGATTCTAAAATCGCATGAATTACATGCAAAATAACCTTCATTTCAGCCGCTAAAAATTAAATTTTAACCCCGTATTTCTCCTTATTTTATACTTTATTTCTCGCAATATGTTATCGAGATCAGCCCTATTTTTGTGTCTAAATTCACCCGACTTGCGAACAAATAAGCCTTTATTTCTGACATTACAAAATTGAATTTTAACCTTTATTTCCTCTTATTTTATACTTTACTTCTCGCAATATTTTATCAAGAACTGCCCTATTTATGGTTCTTAGATCATACGAATTACATGCAAAATAACCTTTATTTCAGATGGAAAATACAGTCTTCCAAACCTCCATTTCTCCTTGTTTTCTTTTCCCAAGACTATTCACGACACCCCGCCAGGTACATCCCCTCCCTTCGGAGGGGCTTGGGGAGGCCGCTCTTCGGGCTTGGGCCGTTCCTTCTGAACAATCTTTACATTTCCTCCCCCTTATTTTTTATTCTTCCTCCCCCACCCTTCTTTTTCTCTCTTTGTAACCCTTAGATTCTCAATGAGTTACAGTTGGTGTTGTAAAAGGGCATGTTTTGCATTGCAAAAGGGCGTCTTTTACATCTCAAAAGGGCATCTTTTACCGTGCAAAAGGTGCTCTTTTACAACCCGAAAGGGCATCTATTGAAAACCAATCATGAAAAATCTTGTCATCAATAGCCCCTTTCAACTGTCCAAAACGTACTGAAAAGCATTCCAACCGTTTATCCTCACCTACTCATAGCAGTCCACAACAGCAACTTCCCTCCTTCATCTTACAGTAGTAATTTTGTCCTTTCTTTTTCTCATTTCGATTTATATACACTATCATCTCTGTGTTACCGTGTCCGTTCTGAGATAGGATTGGGCGTTAGATACAATGATTACAGGGGTGATTTGTATAAGGATAAGGCAGTATTCTTTGTCTCTTATGCCGTAGTATTGCGATAATTCACGCTTATTTCATCATGGGGCTGAACTTATTTACGGTTCAGCCCCTTTTTTCTGGTAAAGTTTTTGCACAGTACAAGCTCATCCTTCTTCCTTTTTCAATAGGGAACTTACAAGTATTTTAACAGTAAATCATCGTCCCCAACCACATCCCGCCAGGTACATCCCCTTCTTCGTAGGGGCTTAGGGAGACCCCATCCCCCCTTTCCTTTATTCCTCTCCACTACTATATAAAACGGCAACTTCCTCACTCTTTGTCGTCCATCACGCTGAAATATCCCCTTCAACAAGTGAAAAACATCGCTTCCTCCAGTACTCATCACCAGCAAACCACGACTCCCAACCCTACTTTGCCAGGCACATCCCCTCCTTCGGAGGGGCTTGGGGAGGCCGCTCTTTCCCCCTTTCTTTTTCTCCTTTGGGCTTGGGGATGCTCTCCTTTCATTTTTCAAATATTTCCGTCCACTCCCCCACTTGCTCTCAAATATTGAAAATATGAGCACGTTATTTTCCGTCAAAATACCCCTTTTTTGTCCTTCACTGCAGCAGCTGATGCTTTTGTCGACCAATTCATTACTTTTTATTTCCTCTCTTCTCTATCCCCTAATACCTTCTTGCTCTCCTTCTTCCTATGTTTATTCTTTACCAGTTTCACCCGATCATTATGCTTTTCTGTAACCGTATAATAATATAAATATATATAAACGGATTAATTTATTTACTTTTTTATAGCTTTAATTCTTATGTTATTTATTCGTTTCTTTAAAGATGTATATAATTAAAAACATGTCTATTTACTTATGTTGTTATGTTTATACTTGAAAGAATATAAACGTAAATATATAAATACATTGTTGTATGCTTATTTATTTGTTTCCTTATTTATATCTATAGTTATTTATATGATAGTATAAAAGAATAAATAATTAAATATATACTATATGTTTGTATCTTGTTATATCGATATAATATATAAATATATAAATGAGTAATATTTTGTGTTTGGTGTTTATTAAGAATCTATTTCGTTCTGGTTTAATTCCTTTTTCTTTTCTTCTTCGTCTTTTTTTCTCCAGCCTTTTTGGCTCATTATTGAATCGTTTATATGTGTTTTATGAGTGTTTTACAGTTTAATACTTCTCTTTTCTTGTTTTCTGCCTACTTGTTTTCTCTTCTTCTTGTTATATAGTTGCGCCTAATTGGACTTAAATACTTGACTACGTGTTTTATATATAATAATATGTATATATATTTATTGTGCGGTTTTAAGGTCTTTCCCGTTCTAATAGTATTGCTTTTTACTACTTCTCTTGTGCTAATCCCTGACTTCTCGGATGCTCTTTCTTTTCTCTCTTTGTTCTGAAGTGTTTGCTACTTTAGTCTCAATGATTACCTGTAAAGTGCTCTTTATTAATATATTATATATTTATACTTTTAATTATTTATATCTTAAACAGTCTTCTTTGTCATACTTAGCTGCAGCTTTATACTGCTTTCTCAGCCCTGTTCGGTACGCTTTTAAGCTTTTCACAAGTAGTCTTCCCTCACTCCATTGCTGCTGATATGTCTTTTTCTTTTCCTCTGATCCTGTTTCTTTTCTCTGTGTTTTGCAGCCCTTCTTGTCTGCCCTCTCTGTCTTATATGGGTCGTTATTCGTTTTTCTTTGGTGTTGCTTCTCTCTTTATATTTAGTCGCTTTTTCTTCTAAAACACTAATAATTAATTTTCTATATATTTGTTTGTTTATTTAAATATATCTGATTAGTGATTATTCTGAATGCCTTCTGGTGTGCTTTTCTGTCTCTATCATCTTACTTTCTTTGCTTTTCTTCCTGCTCACGGCAGCTTTGTCGGTGCCCTTTTGTTCTCCTTATGATCATTTGCTGGCTGCTCCTGACATATTCCTTTGGGTATAGTGCAGGATAAGTCCCTCTTCTCGGTCTTTTCATCTTTTGTTCCTTCGGTTCTAATAGCAGTATAATTTGTATTTATTTATATGTTTAGATGAATGTATGATTATATAAAGCATGCACTATTATCTATGTTTTGGTTTTATAATACATAAATATATAAATAAGTATTATATTTTGTTTTATCATAATTCTTCTCGTTTCTCTTCTTTTGTTTGCTTCTCTTTTCTCTTTATTTGTTTCCTTAATAAGATAAATATATAAAAGTATAAGTATGTGGAAATGTATTTAATCTTTTACTTTTTTCTCTTTTTATTTTTATCATTAAAAACATTTGAATGTATTTGTTTGTTTCAATAATTAAGTGTATATTTGCATGTGTATAAATATAATGGCGCATTTATGTGCTTATTTATCTGAATCTATTTAAATATAAATATATAAATGAAGATTAAAAAGTTCCTTGTTAGCGGTTTTCAGGGTGAGACATTAAACTGGGCAATAGGACTTTTGGTTGCTTTCAGTCTGGTTAGTATGATTGACCATTGGACTGGAACGCCGAATGATGGACAGAGTTCTTTCGTTGAAGCCTTTGCTACTATGCAGAGTGCATCGCCCATTCAGATTGCTGAAGCAGTATTGCTCTTAGCCACTCAGTTGACAATGTGGGAAGTGCTTCGCAGATGTTTGCATAAGTCGGGACACTTCTTCTTGCAGTTGGCAGTGATCGTTCTGATGGTTTTGTCGCTTCTTGTGACAGGTGTCTCTTGTTATCCTGTCAGCGATGTGACGGCAGATGGTAATCTTGTTCCAGCCATGTCGCACACGGAAATGGTGCTGCGTAACATCCTGGACAATAGTTATATTGCGATATTCTTTACCAATCTGTTTCTTGGAATAGGGCTGATTCGGAAGTTCCGCGGTATGATTCGCCTTTACGGTTGGTCGGTTTTCGTTTGTCCGTTGCTCACTTCACTTTGTAATTTCACTTACCTCTATATATATAATAATGTGGGGGGTGTGACGATGACAGCCATTCAGACTTACGGAACGATCTTCACTTTGATTGGTTTCGTGCTTAGCTTGCTGCCATTTATTGCGCTTCGTGCTTCGATGACGACAGAGATTACGGAGGAGGAGAGTGCTAATTCCGACCTGAATGCTTATCATTGATGCTTTGAAGGTAGTCGGATTTTGCTCTGATTGATAAATATTGGTGATTTAAAGGCTTTTATTTCTCTCATATTTTCAGTATTTACGGGCAAATGGCGGAGCGCTTAAAAATATCGCAAAAATGAGCCTTGATAGGGTAGGGGATAGTTGACAAAATGAAAGTTTATGGTACGTTTGTTTGTGGATTGTTACATCAAATAAAGCTTACGAGTACTTATTGAGATATGAGACATAGCAAAAAGTTAACTTTTTTACCTGTAAGAAGATTCGAGGAAAACCTCTCAACGGGGCTTTCAACACTCTTTTTTCTCGGTGTTTTGGTTGATTTGTTAGCACTTTTCAGTCAATCAGACATCATAAACGGTGGAATTTTCACTGCAGAACAGAACACAACAGCCGATTATATATCAGCTTCTTCCGAGCTTTTGGTCGGTTTCTCTTTGGCAGGAATCGCCTTTTTGTTGGGTCATATCACGTGTAGGGTAGGGAAAAGGAACTTCAGATGGCGCAAAGTGAGTTGGCTTTCTTCCATTTTAGGTTGCACTTTGGCTTGCGCTTCATTGTGTAGTAAAGTTGGATTGTTCTACTTTACCGATGAAGACTCCGACCTTTTCTCTTTCTTTGATGGTGCCAGTACACTGTTCTGGATGATAAGTTTGCTCGCTTATTTCCTTGTTTTGGTGATGATAAGAGGTTTATCAACCGACCGATTGTACCATTTAGCCAACCGAGCGTTGGTCTTTTCGATTCTGCTTCTACTCTTTGTGGGAGGTTTCTTGCTCCCTATTCTTCTCTTTAACTTGTCATTGACAGTTTATTTAGTGGTAGCTTTGGTGTATATTCTACTCATTTCGGTACTTGGGATGACATGGAGAAGAATCCTTTCTTTGTCCTCTTACCATTCAGAAGAGGAGGAAACAGAAGACAAAAAGCTTAAAAAAACATCCTACGAAGCATATACATAGGTTTTTATGTTATTACTTTAAGATGTATAAACATAAGAATATAAAGGCTTGAAAATAAGAAAATATAAATATATAAATAATGAAAAATAGGAAAATAGTATTTGCAAACCAGAAAGGTGGAGTAGGGAAGAGCACGCTGTGCATCCTCTTTGCCAACTATCTTGCATGGAAAGGGAAGTCCGTATGCATAATAGATACCGACCTACAGAAGACCATTCTTATGCAACGCCAGAAGGATACACAGATCTATGAAGACTGGGATGAACCTTATAACGTACAGGATTTCGATGTCACCGACCCCGAAACGATGCAGCAACTCATGGATTCTGCGGCACAAGTGGATGGTTATGTGCTCTTCGATTCACCAGGTAACATCAGTGAAGACGGTCTGGCGCCACTCTTTGTGGATGCTGATTTCATCGTTTGTCCGTATGAATACGAAGACAAAACACTTGATTCTACAGGCGTTTTCGTACAGGTTCTCAACGCCTTACGCGAACATAACCCACAGATGCATGCGCAAATCTTCTTCGTTCCGAACCGCATTGACCCCCGTATTGGTACTGCTGACGAGCAGATGATGTGGCGTGAGACAGATGATCTCTTCGGAAAATTCGGAAAGGTTACACCCGTTGTGAACAGTAGGGCAGCGCTGAAAAGAACGAATACCTTCGAACTTTTGGCAACACAACGTGATGCTGTGAAGAAAGCTTTTGAGTATATGATAAAGAAAATGAAGTAAGAATAGATAAATTAACTATGGCAAAGAAAAAAACAATGGTTGTGATGCCTGGTGGACTTGCTGGTCTGGCACATAACGCACAGAGAGGTAGCGATACCCCATCGGCAACAAATAACGACGAGAACGTTGCAGCTGAAGAGGCTAAGAAAGCTGAAGAGGCAGCTGCTGCAGAGGCAGAACGCATGGCAGCAGAGCAGGCAGCAGCAGAAGAAGCAGCAAAGAAAGAGGCTGAAGCAAAGGCAGCTCAGCAGCCTGTTCAGGCTGAAAGCTTCACACGTCATGCTGCACAGACGGCGCAAAATGACGTCAAAGACCGTACAGCACCAGCTGCAAAGAAGCTCCCAAAGGCTGAAGGACGACAGTTGGCACGTGAATATACGATAGCAAAAGACAGTGGTGAAGACAGCTGGCAACTGTTCCTCGACCTCGCTCGGGACTATAAAGCACGTGATTCAAGGCTTGCGACGGTGTATATTGACTCCGATCTGAAGAGCGTTCTCGACCGTTTGAAGTCGGCATCAAGTATCAAACTGCCTTCAACAGCACTGCTTAGCGCCATCGTAGCACGCTTCGTTTTCGACCACGAGAAGGATATTAAGAACGCCATCTTTGGTGAGAGTCTGTTGTAAAAGGTGTGTCTGACGCTGCAGGAAACAGTAGAAATTCCCTGCATTGTCTGCAAAATTGAACAGTAAAAGGTGGGGTTGACGCTGCAGGAAACAGTAGAATTTCCCTGCGTTGTCTGTAAAATTGAACAGTAAAGGTAGTGGCTGGCACTGCAGGAAACAGTAGAATTTCCCTGCTTTATCTGTAAAATTAAACTGTAAAGGTAGTGGCTGACACTGTAGGAAATAGTAGATTTTCCTTGCTTTTCCTGTAAAATTGAACAGTAAAGGTTGTGGTTGATGCTGCAGGAACAGTTTTCAGAGCAGCTGACAGGGCAATCCTGACGGGTCATATCAGCCCAGAAAGCATTTAAAAGGGAGTGGGATCCTTTGCATTATGCAAATATTTCACTACTTTTGTAACAGTAAAGAATTAAGCGAAAGATATGGAACCATTGGCTGAACGCATGCGCCCCCACACGCTCGATGAGTACATCGGACAGCAACATCTCATAGGGGAAGGAGCTGTACTGAGGCGTATGATAGACTCAGGACACATATCATCGTTCATTCTTTGGGGACCTCCCGGTGTCGGGAAGACCACCCTTGCGCAGATCATAGCACATCGTTTGGAGACGCCGTTCTATACTCTCTCTGCCGTAACGAGCGGTGTGAAGGATGTACGAGACGTCATTGAGAGGGCACAGAGCGGACGTTTCTTCAACTCCGTGTCGCCCATTCTCTTCATAGATGAGATTCATCGGTTCTCCAAATCACAGCAAGATTCACTCTTAGGGGCTGTAGAAAAGGGAACAGTAACGCTCATCGGCGCCACAACAGAGAACCCTTCGTTCGAAGTTATACGCCCGTTGCTCTCCCGTTGTCAGCTTTATGTGCTGAAATCTTTGGAGAAAGACGACCTCCTGAAGCTCCTTCACCGTGCGATAACGGAAGATGTTGAACTGCAGAAACGCGACATCCAACTCACTGAGACGGCTGCTTTGTTGCGTTACAGTGGGGGAGATGCACGCAAACTGTTGAATATCCTTGACCTCATCGTCAGTGCTGAAGCTGGCAAAACAGTGGAGATCACGGACGAGATAGTTGAAGAACGCCTGCAACAGAACCCCTTGGCATACGATAAAGGGGGCGAAATGCACTATGATATCGTGTCGGCATTCATCAAATCGATACGTGGTGGCGACCCAGATGCGGCACTTTACTGGATGGCGCGTATGATTGAAGGAGGCGAAGACCCACAGTTCATTGCACGACGGGTGGTCATCAGTGCCTCGGAAGACATCGGACTAGCCAATCCCAACGCCCTTCTGCTTGCCAATGCAGCCTTCGATGCGGTGATGAAGATCGGTTGGCCAGAGGGCAGGATACCCCTTGCTGAAGCTGTTGTGTACCTTGCCATGTCGCCAAAAAGCACCTCTTCCTACCGCGGAATCAATGCTGCGCTGGCTGAAGTACAGAAGAGTGGCAACCTACCCGTACCTCTTCACCTGCGCAATGCACCAACAAAGCTGATGCGAGACCTCGGCTATGGCAAGGAATATAAGTATCCACCCGATTATCCGGGGCACTATGTTAAACAACAATACATGCCAGACGGACTCACAGATGTCAGCTTCTGGGAGCGACAAGAGAATGATAAAGTAAACAGAAATAATAACAAGTAAAACGTAATAACACACCCCATAAAACGTAATAGTTTCTCCACAGAATGGTGAAGGCAATCCCATGACAAGCCGCCTGACGCGCGGTCATCGTGGAGAAGGGCAGGGGAGGGGCTCTTAATCATGAAAATAGTAATACTCGACTGCCATGCAGTCAATCCCGGAGACCTCTCTTGGGATGAGATAAAAGGTCTTGCCGACTGCACCGTCTACGAACGTAGCAAACCCGAAGAGGTGGTGCAAAGGGCGAAAGATGCCGATGCCATCCTTATTAATAAGGTCAATATCACCCGTGAACTACTTGCACAACTGCCACGGTTGAAGTACATTGGTGAGCTGGCAACAGGTTATAACAACATTGATCTCGATGCTGCTCATGAGCGAGGCATCACAGTTACGAACATTCCGGCATACAGTACGGACAGCGTTGCACAGCATGTCTTTGCACTGTTGTTGAACGTTACCAATCGGGCTGACCACTATGCAGAGGCTACACGTGAGGGAACTTGGAGCCGACAGCTCGACTTCTGCTACTGGGATTCACCGTTGATTGAACTGTCAGGGAAGACAATGGGCATCGTCGGACTGGGTCACATCGGTTGTAAAGTGGCTGAGATTGCCCATGCCATGGGGATGGATATCTCTGCAGCAACAAGCAAAAACAGTAGTGATCTACCAGAATGTATCCGTAAAGTGACCATGGAAGGACTCTTCAGTACATCCGATATCATCACGCTGCACTGCCCTCTTACGGCTGAAAACCACCATATGATCAATGCCAAGACACTGGCAATGATGCGTCCGGGAACGATCCTTATCAATACCGGAAGGGGTGGATTGATTGATGAAGAAGCTGTGGCAGCAGCACTCGAGAGCGGACATCTGCGTGCTTACTGTGCCGATGTGCTGGAACAGGAACCCCCTCGTGCCGACAATCCACTGCTCCGTCAGTCCAATGCCTACATCACTCCGCATGTCGCATGGGCTACACGTGAAGCACGCAAACGCCTGATGGACATCTGTGTGGAGAACATCAAACGCTTCATGGCAGGTGAACCACAGAACGAAGTATAGGTAAAGAGATTTTAAAAGACACTGCAGTGATGCAGCAAAATAGTTTTTCAATATATTAAATTATGGTATTATGCCACCCGTCAACCCATGGCAGGCGTGTAAGGGGAGGGAGTATCAATCATCTATAATACTGCTGATGCGTGGGAAAGGGCATCCTTGTCCACCCCACACGTAGGCAACACCACAGGCAGACGGGATGTCTATCCTTCCTTTATGGACATTTGATGCACCCAAAGGGGTGGCTTTTTTTCAGGATTATGATATACAACGACCCACAACTTGCACATACACTCCAGGTCATTCTGGAGTTTCTTGGAACTTTCGCATTCGCCATTTCAGGTATCAGACATGCTGCACAGAAGCATTTCGACTGGTTTGGAGGCTACGTCTGTGGCTTTGCTGTCGCCATAGGTGGCGGTACAATCCGTGACAGTATGCTGGGTGTACGCCCGTTCTGGATGACGGATATCATGTATGTTCTCTGTACTGCATTGGCGCTTTTGCTCGTTATTCTGTCACGAAAGTGGATAAAACGACTCAGCAATGCCTGGTTTGTGTTCGACACATTGGGCTTGGCACTCTTCACCATAGCGGGTATTCAGAAGACACTTGCACTCGGTCATCCCTTCTGGGTGGCTATCATCATGGGCTGTATCACGGGTGTGGCAGGTGGAGTGATACGTGACGTACTGCTTAATAACGTGCCCGTCATCTTCCATAAGGAGATCTATGCCGTCGCAAGTGTGACCGGAGGAATCGTCTATTGGGCACTCTTCTCCCTCGGATTGAGCCTTCCGTGGGTTATCGTCATCACCTTCCTCACGGTCTCTATAATCCGTTTTGTTGCAGTAGGTTACCACATTTCCCTACCAACACTGCATGCTGAGGATGAAAAAAAATAAGTAAAAAAGATACGTAAACATTTGGTAGAACCAATAAAAAGCCATACCTTTGCACTCGCAATTCAGCAATAAGCCATTAGGTACATGCTGAATGTAACCATTAACAATGGTTCCGTAGCTCAACTGAATAGAGCACTTGACTACGGATCAAGAGGTTACAGGTTTGAATCCTGTCGGAATCACAAAAGGAACACTCGTCTTGAGTGTTCCTTTTTTTTGTGTTTTACGGTTTATGATGCTTACAAATACGTTGTGAAAGGTCATAAACCGCGTTTCTGCAGACGTCCTGTTATTATCCATCGGTGTGATATCCTGCTTCGTCTTTGTGCTCCTCCCCACCGCTGATGGATGCGCATCAGCGGTGCAATGCAGCACACTTTCTTTATTCGACGACGATGTTAAAGCCCACAAGTACTGCTTTTGGGGATTGACAAGTAAACGGGTTAAATGCGACAAAGCATATTTTTTGAACTCTAAACCTTTACCCATTAAGAATAGACAAGCGCCCTTTAAGCCCAATTTCTTCATCCTTTTATCTCCCCAACCCCCAGCATTCCGTATCCCGCCAGGCACATCCCCTCCTTCGGAGGGGCTTGGGGAGGCCCCCTCTCAGGACTTGTTCAGCCACCCATATCCCACCGTTTCCTCTCACATCCCCTCCTCCGGAGGGGCTTGGGGAGGCTTTATTTGTCAATTTCTTTCCCTTCCGTTTTTCAATCTACGCCCTTTTGCGTTCTAAAAGATGCCCTTTTGCGTTGTAAAAGGGCATCTTTTGACGTGTAAAAGGGCATGTTTTGCAATGCAAAAGGGCGTCTTTTACAACCCTCTTTGTAACCTATTGATAATGCGGAGGTTACAGAGCCGGTTTTTGATGATAAGGAGTTGATTTGCGAACAATGGTGCAGTATAAATTGTAAGGGTATTTCAAACAGCCTGAACATATCCCCGAAGCAGCCTCTCCCCGGCCCTCTCCGAAGGGAGAGGGAGAACAATTAGCGAGATTCCCCGATGTATTTGAGAGTGCATAAAACGGTGTTTGAGGATTTTTGTGGAGTGGTTTTGGGGTTAAAAAGTGAATAATTTGTATACTATAGAATAAGAAATTACGCGTTAACAAGTAGACGGTTCGCGTGTATAAGATGCGATTTTATGAGTTAAAAACAGATAGTTTGTGTGTTTCAAGCTATTAGTTTAAGTTTTAAACTCTACAACATCGAGAATTAAACCTCGAACTGTGAGGTTTAATTCTTCATCTTTTTATCTCCCAACTCCCAGCAATCCGTATCCCGCCAGGTACATCCCCTCCTTTCGGAGGGGCTTGGGGAGGCTACTCTTCGGGCTTGGGGAGGCTCCCCCTTCTGCTGTGCTTGGGCTTCCTTTCTCTCCCCTCTTTCTTATTATTTATCCCACTTCCTCAAGCTCTCCAGTCCTGGAGTTGATGATGAATCCGCGCACAGTGACATCCTTTGGGACGAGCGGATGTTGGCGAATGGCATCCACTGTGCGTCGAACACTGCGTGGTGTGTCGTGGAAACCGTCAAGATATTTGTTCAGATCGACGTGCTTTTCAGCTTCACGAATGTCCTCTTCACTTATCCCACGTTCGCGCATCAGCTGCAGGAAGTGGCTCGCATGCATGTCGCACGCACCACATCCTGAATGGTGAATGACCATAATCTCCTCGCAGTCAAGCTCATAGATAGCAACGAGAAGTGAGCGCATCACCGAGTCATAGGGTGTCAACAGTGTTCCACCGGCTACTTTTATGATTTTTGCATCACCGTTTTTCAGTCCGAGCGCACGTGGTAAAAGCTCCGTCAACCGTGTGTCCATGCAACTGACAATCGCCAGTTTCATGTCTGGTTGTCCACTTGTTTCATAAGGCTTATAGCCCTTTTCGGCAACAAACCGTTGGTTGTATTGTAATATTTCTGAAATCATAAATCTTTTAAGTGCATCTTAATGAGTAAACGGGATATCGCTAACAAGCCCCTTTTTTCAGCACATCCCCACCTTGCGAAGCGGCTTGGGAAGGCTGTTTTTCCACCTTCCCAGTCCGTTTTCAGCCTACTCCGTCCTCACAATCTTTGTGGAAAGGAGCTGCATGGAGAGTGCATTTTCTATCTTAGCGAGCGTCTCTATAGAGAGGTTTTCCCTTCCTTTCAGAATCTTTGAGACGTATTGCTGACTGCAGCCCATGCGTTCGGCAAGTGCCTTCTGTGTCAGATGAGATTGTTCCATCTTGTCGAGTATAGCCATTGCGATACGTTGTGAGTACCTCATCCATGACTTGTTTTCTCGTCTGTATTCTGCTTCTTCACGCCAATGTGACGGCGAATCAGACTGATAAGCCTCTAATTTTTTAATGGTTGTGTTCATTGTCTACCTCCGTTTCCTTTATGTATTACGTATGTAATCTTCGAACGAATCATCGTCAATGACATCCTTTTCTAACAGAAAACGGCGGACTTTCTCCATTTTTACAAGCTCTAATTGAGTGTGTTCTCGTTCCTCCATCTTCAGCGTTAGTTTGATCGCCCCACCTGTAATGACGTAAACACCTTCGGAAAGCCGTATGGCGTAGATGCGTAACCATGATGAATGGCGTTCTTTCCGTATGGGTTTTGCCTTCTCTTTTCCCAGTAACATCTCGGATGTTCGGAAGTTTTCTAAAGGGTGGAACAATGTTTCTATATCAGTATCAGGGGATAAATCTAATATCAAACATTGTAGTCGATCACTGTCTTCTATTGTATCTTCAATCGCTTGGTTTATGTTTGTAACCTTAAAATAGGCAGTGAGATCACTCCAATTTTCCTTAAAGAAACTACGAAGCCATACAACATCACTCCATTTATCAAATAAATTGAAGAGTGCATTGTCAGCTTCTCTATCGTAGCGGACAGCCCATAACTTACCGTTCTCTGTTATTTTATCAAATGTCATATCTCAGATTGTATGCCACAAAGATAAGTATTATATTCGAATTTCACAACTTCTGAGTTGTAATTTGCACTTTCTTTATATGCAAAAAAAGCAAGTAAACGAATTGTTTACTTGCTTCTATATCTTAATGAACTATCTTTTATCCTTGAAAATCAGTCCTTTTTTTCTTGATTTTTATTCTTTTACCATTTTGCTTTCTCATTTTCCCCAGTCCGTTTCCTGCCTATTCCGTCCTCACAATCTTTGTAGGTGCCTGCTCTTTATTGCGTCGATTGACAACGGTAACGACAGCCTGTGCCAACGAGAGGAACGCCTGGCCGGTCATTGTGTCGGGCTTTGTGGCAGCCGGCGTACCCTTGTCACCGTTCTCACAGATGCTCTGTACGATTGGGATCTGTGCCAGCAGTGGGCATTCCAGTTCCTTTGCAAGGTTCTTACAACCGTCCTTTCCGAAGATATAATACTTGTTTTCAGGTAGTTCGGCAGGTGTGAACCACGCCATATTCTCCACCAATCCGAGGATAGGGATGTTCACTTTGTCATTCCGATACATGTCGATACCCTTGCGGGCATCAGCCAATGCCACGTTCTGTGGTGTCGAAACGATCACTGCTCCCGTGATGGCAAGCGTCTGCATGAGCGTCAGGTGGATATCACTTGTCCCCGGTGGCGTGTCGAGAATGAAGTAATCAAGTTCTCCCCAGTCGGCATCTGCGATGAGTTGTTTCAGTGCTGACGTCGCCATACCACCCCTCCAGAGTGTCGCAGTGTCGGGGTTTACGAAGAAACCGATGGACAAAAGCTTCACGCCATACTTCTCTACAGGCTCGATAAGCTGTCGTCCGTCCTTCTCAACACCGTAGGGGCGCACATCCTCAACGCCAAACATCTTCGGCATACTGGGTCCGAAGATATCCGTATCCAGTAGTCCTACCTTGTAACCGAGCTTTGCCAGGGCGATAGCAAGGTTGGCAGAGACGGTGCTTTTGCCCACTCCTCCCTTGCCAGAGCTCACTGCGATGATGTTTTTTACTTGTGGAAGGAGCTTCCCAACCTCTGGTCTTGGTGCGCTTTTGAACTCCGTTTCAATCGTCACTTCCACCTCTTTACCCACAGAATAGTGTATCTGTGCTTCTGCCGCCTTGATGGTCGACTTAAGAAAAGGGTCTGTTTCGCGTGGGAAGATGAGTGTGAAGCTCACCTTATTACCGTTGATGCTCGGTGTGTCAGCAAGCATCTCACTCTCAATGATACTCTTCTTTGTGCCCGGATAGATCACCTTTTCCAGTGCATCTGTTATCAGTTTCGGATATAATGTCATAAGTTTTGTATTTATCTTGTTTGTTTTTTTACCTAATTATATGTTCTGTTTTGTTGTTCGGAAGTCACGATTCTGATGGGTAATAACCGATTTAAATAACCCTTCTCTGGTTTCTTTTCTGCAAGAAAGGGTGGGGGCGTAGGTGCTTATTTTCCGTAGTTTTCCCACTCCTCCATCGCCTTTTTCCAGTCGGTCATCTCCCCTTCAGCAATGGCTTTCTGCTCCCTTTCAGCCTCGTCGTGTGCCTTGTCACGTGCCCTTTTCGCCTTCATGTCAGCGATGGTGGCGTCATCCAGAATCTGTATAGCCCCCCGCTGTATTGCCAGTTGCAGTTCCTCTTCACCGAAAGCCTTACCCGGTTCGTTGAAGTCAGAGATATTAAACTCGTATATCGTGCGCAGATCATGCCTTACCAGCTTTTGTTTAGCGCGGTTTCCGGCGTTCTTCAGTCGCAGGAGTTTTGCTATTTCCTTTATCTCGTTTTGTGCGAATTTATTTCTTCCCATTGTTGATGGATGTGTAATTATTGACGAGTTGCTTGCCTATTTGCCATTTTTTCGGGTTAATAAGTAGCCATGCAGCTTGCTTATTTGCCCATTTTACGGGTTTATTAAGTAGTCGGGTAGCTTGCTAAAGGACATCGTCCCAACCGCTAACCCTTTGCTTTTTATCCTTTTACCCTTTTATTTTTTCCCTTTCAAAGGTAGCAATAATATTCTAATTCTGCAAATAATGTACCTAAACGCAGTCTTTTCATCCTGTCAAGGTTTCCTTTTCACGTCGGGAAAGAGAAGCGAGTGGGGCAGGAAAAGTTACGATATTAATGTCAATATTTTATTCTTAATTTATGCATAACCTTTCATGAAAACAGCATTTTCATCTATGAAATAAAAGAGAAGACCACCTTTTTGCAACGATTATGTAATTTTCTATATGAAAAGTTTGCGTTTATTATCAATAATTCCTAAATTTGCAATCGATGGTATTATGATATACTAATCAAGCAAAAATATCGTGAAATTGAAGGAAACACATGATCTTGACGTGAACTAGTTAAACTCTCTCTATATATAATAAGGTGAATCTCTATACTGGTGGCAGCTTAAGAAGCTATTATCACATGGAAATCCTCCTAATACAAGTTGAAGAAATTGAACACAATAAACCAAAAATGTTAAATTATTGAGATCTATGGAGAAAAGATTTACTCTCTTTTTGTTTGGACTATTGTTGTCTATTGGGACGGCTTTCGGGCAAACAAAGATTACAGGTACCGTAGTTTCTCAGGGCGATGGTGAGGCCGTTATTGGTGCATCTGTCATGGTTCAAGGAACACAGACAGGTACTGTTACCGATATTGACGGTAAATTCTCACTTGATGTCCCTGCTGGTAAGAAACTCGTAGTCAGCTACATCGGTATGGTGACACAGACATTGACACCGAAAGATGGGATGAAAGTAACTCTTGCTACCGATAACCACTCTCTGCAAGAGGTGGTTGTGACGGGTATGACACAGCAAGACAAGCGTCTCTTCTCTGGTGCTGCCACGAAGATTGACGCCTCAAAGGCTAAGATTGATGGTATGGCTGACGTCAGTCGTTCGCTTGAAGGACGCGCTGCCGGTGTGAGTGTGCAGAACGTTTCGGGTACCTTTGGTACGGCACCAAAGATCCGTGTGCGTGGTGCAACGTCTATCTTCGGCTCTTCAAAGCCGTTGTGGGTTGTTGATGGAGTCATCATGGAGGACATCACAGACGTTGATGCCAGTGCCTTATCATCAGGTGATGCCAAGACATTGATATCCTCTGCCATCGCAGGACTGAATGCTGACGATATCGAAAGCTTCCAGATTCTGAAGGACGGATCGGCAACTTCCATCTATGGTGCACGTGCTATGGCAGGTGTGATCGTTGTTACAACAAAGAAAGGTAAGTCTGGTCAGAGCCATTTAAGCTATACAGGTGAATACACGCTACGCCTGAAACCAAGCTATAAGAACTTCAATATCATGAATTCTCAGGACCAGATGGGTGTCTATCAGGAGCTGCAGCAGAAGGGATACCTTAACTATGCTGAGATTGCCAACGCTGCAACGAGTGGTGTTTATGGTAAGATGTATCAGCTGATATCACAGTATAACCCTGTGACAGGTCAGTTCGGACTGGAGAATACGATAGAGGCGCGCAACGCATACCTGCGTGCTGCAGAGTATCGTAACACCAATTGGTTTGATCAGTTGTTCTCTACAGCCATCATGCACAACCACTCTGTGAGCGCATCTGGTGGTACGGACAAGGGTCAGTACTATGCTTCTCTCTCTGCAATGATGGACCCAGGATGGTATAAAGCAAGTCGGGTACAGCGTTATACAGGTAACCTTAACACCACTTATAACATCAATAAGCGGGTAGGAGTGAACCTTATTGCCAATGCTTCCTATCGTAAGCAGCGCGCACCAGGCTCATTGAGCCAGAATCTTGACCCAGTAACGGGTACGGTGAGCCGTGCTTTCGACATCAACCCGTACTCTTATTCGTTGAATACGTCACGTACGCTCGACCCTAACGAGTACTATACACGTAACTATGCACCGTTCAATATCTTCAACGAGTTGCAGAATAACTACATGGACCTTAATGTTCATGACTTCCGTATACAGGGAAGTATTGACTATAAGCCTATTCCTAAGGTGAAACTGACTGCTCTGGCAGCTGTCAAGAGTGCCGTTTCTTCTATGGAACACCGCATCACAGAGCGTTCAAACCAGGCGCTGGCTTACCGCGCTATGGCAACAACAACCATCCGTGATAACAACTCTTACCTCTATAAAGACCCAGATGACATCTATTCTCTGCCAGTTTCTGTCCTCCCTGTAGGTGGTTTCCTGGATAAGACAGAGAACAGTTTCTATGGTTGGGACACACGTCTCTCTGCTGCATACAATGATGTTATCAATGATACACACATCATAAACCTGTACGCAGGTGTGGAGTCGAACAGTGTAGACCGTAAGCAAACATGGTTCCGTGGTGCTGGTATTCAGTATTATAATGGTGAGGTGGCATCCTTTGATTACCGTGCTTTCAAGAAATGGCAAGAGCAAGGTACGGATTACTTCGACCTCTCCAACCGTCACATCCGTAGTATAGCATACTTCGGTACAGGTACATATTCTTATAAAGGACGCTATCAGATGACTGGAACCTTCCGCTATGAGGGTACAAACTATCTGGGTAAGGCTACTTCAGCACGCTGGTTGCCAACCTATAACGTGTCTGGTGCATGGAACGCACATGAGGAAGATTGGTTCAGTAAGGTGTTCAAGACAGCCTTGACACACGCTACTTTCCGTGTGAGCTACTCTCTTACGGGTGACCGTCCACCGGTAACCAACTCGTTACCTATCTTTAGAGCATTGGTGCCTTGGCGCCCATTCACCTCTATCCAGGAGACTGGTTACAATGAGACAGTGGGTAACAAGCAACTTACTTATGAGAAGAAAAATGAGTTCAATATCGGCTTCGAGCTTGGATTCCTTAGCAACCGTATCAACCTGATAACGGACTTCTACTGGCGTCGGAACAGTGATTTGATCGGTTATGTGAACAGTCCAATCTTAGGATCTTATAACCTTGCCAACGTTGCATCAATGAAGTCGAACGGTGTCGAGGTATCTCTTACTACGCAAAACATCAAACAGAAAGACTTCTCTTGGGAAACAAACTTCATCTTCTCATGGACACATAATGAGATTACAGACCTCTTCTCACATGCTCGTATCTTAGACCTTGTGCAGGGAGAAGGCTACAGTCTCGTGGGTTATCCTGCCAATTCCATCTTTAGTATACCGTTTGCAGGACTCAGTCATGAGGGCTTGCCACAGTTCTATGATGAGAATGGAAACCTCACAACATCGGGTATCTATCTCCAGGAACGTGACCCAGACAAGGTGAGATTCCTAAAGTATGAAGGTCCAGCTGACCCAACGACAACAGGATCTCTTGGTAACGTGTTCCGTTATAAGAACTGGGATCTGAACGTCTTTATCACCTATAGCTTCGGCAATAAGGTGCGTCTCGATCCTGTCTTCAGCTCTCGTTATGATGATATGGATGCCTTACCAAAGGAATTCCGTAACCGTTTCGTACACGCAGGAGATGAATTTAAGACGAATGTACCTGTCATTGCCAGTCGCAGACAGCGTCAGAACGACCCTGATCTGAGAATTGCTTATAACTGTTATAACTATTCTGATGCGCGTATTGCTAAGGGTGACTTCATCAGAATGAAGGAGATTTCACTTGGATATAGCTTCCCTGCTTCACTGATCAACTACATCGGAGTGAACAGTATGTCACTGAAGCTGCAGGCAACGAACCTCTTCCTGTTCTATGCAGATAAGAAACTGAATGGTCAGGACCCAGAGTTCTTCAATACAGGTGGTGTAGCTGCACCAACACCAAAGCAGTTTACACTGACTTTGAGATTAGGTCTTTAATACGCATAAATGATATTTAACATGAAAATCAATAATATTATATATAAAGGTACACTACTGGCTGCATCCGTAGCCATGCTGGTTTCCTGCTCCGACTTCCTGGATACGATGCCAGATAACCGTACCACGATGGACGAACCAAGCAAGATCGCAGGACTGCTTGTTACGGCTTATCCTCAAACATCTAATGTGTTGATAAACGAACTCATGTCGGATAACATGGATTATATGGGACCTCGTAACAGTCTGGGCGACCGTGAGGGGGATCAGATGTTCTTCTGGCAGGAGGATAAGATCAATGGTAATGACTCTCCAGACCATATATGGTCAAGGCATTACAACTGTATTGAACAGGCTAACCAGGCTTTGGCATCTATTGAAGAGCTGGGTGGAGCTAAGACAGAGGAGCTTCAGAACACGAAGGGCGAGGCATTGTTGCTGCGTGCTTACAACAGTTTCCTGTTGGTAAATGAGTTCTCTATGGCTTACAATAGCAAGACCAGCGATAAGGACATGGGTATTTATTATAGTACAAGTCCGGAGAGTCTGACTGAGATACAGACTCAGACCAACCGTGGGACAGTTGCTTCGGTCTATGAAATGATAGCGAAAGACATCGAAGCGGGTATCCCTTTGATCAATGATAACTATAAAGTGCCTAAATATCACTTCAATAAGAAGGCGGCATATGCCTTTGCTACACGCTTCTACCTGTATTATGAGAAGTGGGATAAGGCTAAGGAATATGCAGATAAGTTGCTTGGTAGCAACCCAGGAGCTTACCTTCGCGACTATCGTGCACTGCAGGCAATACCGCTCAGTACGTCAGATCAGGCTGTGAAGATTGCTGAAGCATATTGTAATGCGAGCTTAGATTGTAACCTTCTTATCCAGACAAGCATCAGCAATGCAGGCTTTGCACTGGGTCCATGGGTCTACTATAAGCGTTATTCCCACACGAACTATCTCTCAGAGACGGAGTGTATAAAGAGTGATAACATATGGGGAGGTACCAATACCATCATCTGGAGACCGTTTACAGTCAACCAAGGCGAGGCAAACTTCGCTCTTAAGATGTGTCTTCCACTTGAGTTTGAAGTCACGAACCAGGCAGCAGGAACGGGTTATCGTCGTGCTTTGAACGTCAGTTTCTCTATGGGAGAGGCGCTTTTGAACCGTGCTGAGGCTGAAATCATGCTCGGTCAGAATGATGCAGCATGTGCTGACATGACCATTTGGATGAAGAATTACTTCAATACGACCAAGACTTTGACGCCAACCAGCGTAAAGACATTCTTTGAAGGAGTACGTTACGCCTATGATGATACGGATAAGTTAGTGCCAAGTATGAAGAAACACTTGCATCCAAGGTTCACTATCGACAAGGAAGGATCGGTACAGGAGGCACTACTTCAGTGTGTTCTCAACCTCCGTCGTGTGGAAACACTGCATCAAGGGTTGCGTTGGTTTGACATCAAACGTTACAATATTGAGATTCCTCGTCGTCTGATTGGTTCTGATGGAAAGCCATCCAAGAACCTCGATTGGCTGAAAAAGGACGACCCACGACAGGCCGTTCAGATTCCTCAGAGTGCACATGAAGCGGGAGTAGCATTGAATCCACGTAACAATTAATTAATGAGGAGGACAAAAGAATGAGAAAAAATATATTCGTTTTATCGTTATTGGCTGTAGTTGCCGTGGCCTTTACCGCTTGCTCTGAAGATGAATTGTCAGGCGAAAGCGTTATAAAGAACCCAGCAACAGCACAGACTCCTTTCGATAATTGGTTGCATCGCAACTTTGTTATGCCGTACAATATTCAGATACAGTGGCGTTATGAAGACAACGAATCAGACATGGCATACTATGATGTGCCAGCCGATTCGGCACAGTCTGTCGAACTTGCACGTATCATAAAGTACACTTGTGTTGAGGCTTATACCAAAGTTGCGGGTATAGACTTCACCCGTAAGTACTTCCCAAAGCTGTTTAGTTTCCTCGGAGAGTTCGAGTATTCAAACAACGGCTCCAAGAAATTGGGTACCGCTGAAGGTGGAAAGAAGATCCGTCTCTTGGGTGTTAACTATGTTGATGAGCTCAAAAAGAGCCGTGCAGGACTGGATGAGTATTTTTTGAAGACCATTCATCACGAGTTTGTACACATCCTTAACCAGACGAAAGACTATCCTCGTGAGTTTGATAAGATTACTCCGAACGGCTATGTGAACGATGCTTGGTCATCAGACGAGCGTAAAGACGGCTATCTGCCACGTGGTTTCATCACGAATTACGCACAGAAAGAGGCACGTGAAGACTTTGCTGAGATGGTCAGTACCTACATTGTTTCAACTCCAGAGAAGTGGGAAGCAATGATGAAAGAGGCTGAAGGGACAGACAAGTCGGGCCGTGAAGCCATTGAGAAGAAGCTCGCCATCTGCAAGTTATACTATAAGGAGAACTTTGGTATCGACCTTGATAAGGTTCGCGATGCAGTCATTGAGCGTGAGAATGATGTTGTCAACGGGGCTTATGACCTACGAAGTCTTAATTAATTTAGAATGAATCAATTATGAAAGCAAACAGAATATTTATATGTCTTATGCTTGCCCTGCCGGCACTCTTCCTGCAATCATGTCTGAAAGATCAGGAGGATGTCTTTGACAAGTCCTACTCTGCTCGTATGGAAGACTTCCTTCAGCAGGCACAGGACTCATTGGTCAACGCTCCATATGGGTGGGCTTTCGACTATTATCCAGAGGAAAACCGGGCTTATGGTGGTATCGCTTACACGGTGAAGTTCACAAAGAATGATGCTTCCGTGCGTTATGAGAAGAAGCCAGACGATGGTGCTATCACCTCATTGTACAAGATGAAGAGTGACGACGGACCCGTTTTGTCCTTCGATACATACAATGCTTTTATGCATTTGTACGCCACCCCGGCTGTTGGAGAGTATCAAGGACAGCAAGGTGACTTTGAGTTTGTCATCGACAGTATCGGCAAAGGCGTCATCAAAGTCCATGGTAAGAAGTCGCTCAACACGATGTATCTTCGTAAGTTGACCGAGGATCCTGCTGAATATATGGATAAGGTGACTGAGATTAGCAGCTTGTTCATCTTCTCTGACATTGAGTTGAGCGTTGGTGGCAAGCCTTATCACTTCGTCATTACCGACCCATCAAACCGTCAGATGGCTGTCTATGACGGCAGCACATTGGTGAAAACGGTGGCTTATCTCTTTACTGATAAGGGTTTAAGACTCTATGAACCAGTATCGCTCAATGGTGTTCCTGTACAGGAGTTTATCCTTGATAAGGACAATTCTGCCGTCAAAGTAGAGGGTGCAGAAGTAACTAAGACAGCCGTAAACCTTGACATTATTGCCAAGCTCATCGGTCGATTGAGCTTCACAAATGGTGAGAAGACCATCACAAAGACCATTCCTTTCCTCAATAAGGTTGACATCTCTTGTGATGCTTCATGGGTACATCTCTCTAAAGACGGCAACCAACTGACGATAAAGGTTGATGCTAACCCTGTCGCAGTGAATGCACGTGGCGGATGGGTGACACTCTCGAATGGTTATGTTGAGAAGAAGATACAGATCACCCAGTACGATCTTCCTGCTCTGTTGGGCAACTATCAGGTATCACTGACCTACTATAACTTCGACAAGAATGGCTTTGCTAACGGTACGTTCAACGGTGTTATCCGTTACACTACACGTGGTGGCGAGAGACATTTCTACCTCTTGGTAGAGGGTGTCAACGGTGTTAACTACCGCTTCCCACTTATTTATATACAGTCAATCAATGCCTTCTTGATGCAGTCTGGCCAACGTGTGACTAAGATTGAATATTCGAATGCTACTTACTTCATCGGAAATACATTCAATATCAATGCGAAGAATGGTACGGGATACAGCACAAATGCTTACAACCTGATCAGCTTCAATATCGGTGATGACGGTAAGATTAGCACTGCACTCACTGGTGGTCCACTGTTGTTTGCCGACAAAGAAGGCAATCTTGAGGCCTCTCAATACAGTATTGAGCGTATCGTTCTGAATGCATACACCTCTGAACCGTTTGGTAAAGACAACTTAGATGGCTGGTTCGACCAGTGGTTGAATGTCACTTTGGTGAAGAATCCTTCTTCTTCTGCCAAACCTTCTATCCTGGAGGAGGGCAACAATGAGAGCACTTCTCTTACCCTTCCGGCTTATGTTCCTAACCAGATCACACGTTACAACAGTAACCTTCACCTGGCACCACAGGCGAATAAACAGTTCAGAATCAAATAAGTTAATGCTTTATGAAGAAGATATTTAGTATTTGTTTAATATTAGTTGTTGCTGTGGGCCTTGTTGCCTGCAGCGACAACGACGATGCAGGAAACAGCTATCTGCAGGAGAATACTATCAAGGTTATTGCTTCTAACCTCACTTTCTCCCCTCTGGCACAGACGGGCGGTGTGAAGTTTACGGCGCCTGCAGGCTCTACGGTGAGCGTTGATGAGGATGGAAGTGCATGGGCAAAGGCTGAAGTGCGTGGCGACTCTGTCGTTGTCAGCGTCTCTCACAACCCTCGTCTCGACTCCCGCAGTGCTATCCTGACCATCAAGAATGGTACTGATTTCGTCCATCTGTCCATCCTTCAGGCTGGTGCAGAGTTCAGTTATAAGGGTCAGAAGGTCTTCCGTTTTGCTTCTGATGATGCACAAACCATTACGTTGCCTTTCACTTCTCTCGGTGCAGACCCTGTCTTAGAGAGTCCTGACACGGCTGCTTTGGAGAGTGTTGAACGGAAGGATAGCGCCTTCATCGTGAAGGTTAAGCCTAACGAAACAAACCAACTGCGCAAGCTGAGTCTGTACATTAAGAATCAGGGACGCGTTGATACTGTGTTTGTTATGCAAGCTGTGCTGAAGGATTTTACCAGGATGCCAATAGCAATCGTGGCTTACGACCTGTTGAAGATGAATGCCAGTGTGACCGATCTTAGCCAGTTAGTAAGGGAGATACATGGTCATATCAAGATAGAGAATGCTGGTGCTAACGAGTATCCAAAGTTCGTTTGCGAAGATCCAGAGGAGGAACACATTCTCAAAAACTTGACTTTGGCTTATCGTCCAGAGACCTTTACCTTCGTTGTCTCTGCTGGTGCTGTTGTCAATCAGAGTGCTATCACGACGGGCGACGATGCTGGTAAGACGTTAGAAAGCCGTACCACCATCTGGGATAGTAATATCTATAACTACATGGGGCTATGGAGTGACAAGCTGAAAGAGGCTGTCAGCAAGGGCAAACTGACTGAGGCTCAATACCAGGAGATATTGAAGACGTATATCCCACAGGTCTACTTAGCTGCTGCAAACAGTAAGCTGACGATGCTCATCAACATGGATTACGATTTAACGAAGGGTATGACAATCGGTACATTTGAGGATGGTGGAGCGCAGAACCTCGCCTATGCTAAGTCATTACAGGTCCTGAAGGACATCGGTTACACTCCTATTGCAGGCTTCGAAGCCAACATGATGGGTATAGATGCCTATGTTGTAGGCTCGGGAGCAAGCAAGATGAAGAGTCAGGTGGCGTTGTTAGCAAGTCCAATGCTCTTAAGTATCAATGATATGGTGAACAATGCCAAGGCTGTTCAGGCTTTCCGCGCTCGCACAGCATCGTTCTCTTTGCTGCAGGCAAAGGCTCTGGCGGCTAAGGCTCAACGTTTGAAAAGATAGAAACCCCACTTTTGAAATAACTATTTTATAATAGTTAGATACTAGATTTCGGTGGAGGTCTCGCAGCGATGCGCGGCCTCCTTTTTCGTTTATGGGCGGAGAGAGTGGTGCGATATGCACGCTTCCTTCCCCGATTGTCCAAAGAAAAGTAGCCTGAAACATACCCGATACAGCCTCTCCCCAACCCTCTCCGAAGGGAGAGGGGGGTAAAAAGGAGCCTCTCCCCGGCCCTCTCCGAAGGGAGAGGGAGAACAATTAGCGAGATTCCCCGATGTATTTGAGAGGACGGAATGAGGAAAAAGCAGCCTCTCCCCGTCCCTCTCCGAAGGGAGAGGGAGGATAATTAGTGAGATTCCCCTATGTATTTGAGAGTGCATAAAACGGTGTTTGAAGATTTTTGTGGAGTGGTTTTGGGGTTAAAAAGTAAACGAGTTACGTGCTCTAAACTACGAATTTACGAATTAACAAAAGGTTATTTGCAACCTAAAAACCACGAATTTACGAATTAACAGATAGGTGGTCTGTGTGCGACAAAGCATATTTTGACCTCAAAAACTTTAGACCTTGAGAATTAACCCATGAACTTTTAGCTTTAATTTCTCCCCCTTTTATCTCCCCAATACCCAGCATTCTGTATCCCGCCAGGCACATCCCCTCCTTCCGAAGAGCTTGGGGAGGCGGTTAATAGACTAACAACCTCACCCTTTTTCAGTACATCCCCTCCTTCCAAAGCGGCTTAACGAGGTCACTCTCGGGGCTTAGTGAGCACCCATATCCCACCGTATCCTCTCACATCCCCTCCTTTCGGAGGGGCTTGGGGAGGCTCCTTCTCTTTTCTGAGTTCCGCTCTTCTTTTGTCAATTTCTTTCCCTTTCCTTTTCCCATCTACGCCCTTTTGCGTTGTAAAAGATGCCCTTTTGCAATGTAAAAGGGCGTCTTTTGATGTGTAAAAGGGCATGTTTTGCAATGCAAAAGGGCACCTTTTAGCAGCCTCTTTGTAACTAACTGATTCTCTATAGGTTACAAAGACGGTTTTTAATGATAATGAGCTGATTTGCGAACAATAGTGACGTATAATTTGTAAGGGTATTTCAGAAAGCCTGAACAGAAGCTCGACAGAAGCCTGTAACACACCCGATACAGCCTCTCCCCAACCCTCTCCGAAGGGAGAGGGAGAACAATTAGCGAGATTCCCCGTTGTATTTGAGAGGACGGAATGGGGAAAAAGCAGCCTGAACAGAAGCCCGAACAGCCTCTCCCCAGCCCTCTCCGAAGGGAGAGGGAGGATAATTAGCGAGATTCCCCGGTGTAATTTAGGATATATAAAACGGTGTTTGAGGGTTCTTATAGATTGTTTTTTAAGTTGAAAAGTAAATAAGTTGCATGCTCAAAACCACGAATTTACGAATTGAGAGATAGTGAATTGCAGGCTATAAACTACGAATTTACGAATTGAGAGATAGTGGATTGCAAGCTAAAAACTACGAATTTACGAATTGAGAGATAGTGGATTGCGTACTAAAAACTACGAATTTACGAATTAAAAAGTAGGTGAATAGCATGCGATAACTACGAGTTTACGAATTAAAAAGTAGCTGATTTGCGTGCAATAGAATAAACGATTACGAGTTAACAAGTGGATGGTTCGCGTGTATGAGATGCGATTTTATGAGTAAAAAACAGGTAGTTTGTGTGTTTCAAGCTATTAGTTTGAGTTCTAAACTCTACAATATTGAGAATTAAACCTCGCAGTTTGAGGTTTAATTCTTCTATCTTTTATCTCTCCACCCCCCAGCAATCCGTATTCCGCCAGGCACATCCCCTCCTTCGGAGGGGCTTGGGGAGGCAACTCTTCAAGCTTGGGAAGGCACCCTCTCGAGGCTATTCAGCCACCCATATCCCACCGTATCCTCTCACATCCCCTCCTTTCGGAGGGGCTTGGGGAGGCTCCTTCTTCTCAGTACTTGGGCTCCTTCTTTTCGGAGCTTGGCTCTCTTTTTTTACTCAAAGTAATACAAGAAGGTGGCGATACCTTCCAAAGCGGGTTTGCGTTCACCCTCTATTTCAATCTGGAACTTGATACCTGCCTTACAGATACCACGCAGATTCTCGATAGAATCGAGTGAAGCAACGAGGCGAATGCGTGAGTTTACAAGGACAGGACGGCCGAAGCGCATCTTATCCATACCATAATTAACCATCATTTTGAGGTTATTCACCTCAATAATCTCCTGCCACATGTGTGGAAGAAGCGACAAAGTGAGGTATCCATGGGCGATAGTACTCTTGTAAGGGCTCTCCACTTTCGCGCGTTCGGGCTCAACATGAATCCACTGATGGTCGAGTGTAGCATCTGCAAAGAGGTTAATTCTCTCCTGATCAACGAGCAACCACTCGCTTTCACCAATCTTTTCGCCCAGTCGGGCAGCCAGTTCCTCGTAACTGTTTACTGTTAATTTTGCCATAATTGTAAATGTTGTGTGTCTGCAAAATTAATAAAAAGATTACAGATTACCAAACTGTTACCATGGAGAGGGGGGATGACGAAAGGCACGGTACAGGTGTTTTCCTTAAGTTGTAGACGGTGTTTTCCCTACCTATATATAGGTATTTTTCACGCAAGCGGCTCACATATCAACTTTTTTCAGTACTTTTGCTAATCCTCTGTGAGGCTCTGTTGCATGCGGAAAGCCGATGCATCATGTGCCCACAGACGGCAGAATAAAACATAGCGAACGAAGAAATCATAACCCAGAAAGTAGAAAAAAGAGGTTATGAAAGAGGAGAATCAACATGAAACTATCAGATTTAAAGACAGGAGAGACAGGTGTTATTGTGAAGGTTTTGGGTCATGGAGGCTTCCGAAAACGAATCATTGAAATGGGATTCATACAGGGAAAGCAGGTTGAAGTACTGCTGAATGCACCGTTGCGTGACCCTGTTAAATATAAAATCATGGGCTACGAGGTGAGCCTGAGACACAGTGAAGCCGACCAGATCGAGGTTGTTAGCGCTGAAGAGGCACGCCAGTTGGAACAGGCTAAGGCTGATAATGAACCGCAGCAGGGTGCCCTCTCCAATAATATCCCTGATGAATCGGACCACGCACTGACGCCTTCTGAACTCACCGATGCCGCCAATAGCAAGAGCAAAGTCATCAATGTGGCACTCGTTGGTAATCCAAACTGTGGCAAGACGTCGCTCTTCAACTTTGCTTCCGGTGCACATGAGCGTGTCGGGAACTACTCGGGTGTGACGGTAGATGCCAAGGTAGGACGCGCCAACTACGAGGGTTACGAGTTCCATCTCGTTGACCTTCCTGGCACATACAGCCTCTCTGCCTATAGTCCGGAGGAACTCTACGTGCGCAAACAGCTTGTGGAGAAGACGCCAGACGTGGTCATCAACGTCATTGATGCATCCAATCTGGAGCGTAATCTCTACCTTACGACACAGCTGATAGACATGCATGTGCGCATGGTTTGTGCTCTAAACATGTTCGATGAGACCGAACAGCGTGGCGATAACATTGATTATCAGAAGATTTCGGAGCTCTTTGGAGTGCCAATGGTGCCCACTGTGTTCACCAATGGACGTGGTGTCAAAGAGCTTTTCCGCCAGGTTATCGCCGTTTATGAGGGCAAAGAAGACGAGACATCACAGTTCCGTCACATCCATATCAACCACGGTCATGAGCTGGAAGGGGGTATAAAGAACATTCAGGAACACCTGCGTGCATATCCCGACATCTGCCAACGCTACTCAACACGTTATCTTGCCATCAAACTTCTGGAGCATGATAAGGACGTAGAGGAACTCATCAAGCCCCTCAAAGACTCGGATGAGATCTTCAAACACCGGGACATCGCCGCACAAAGGGTGAAGGAAGAGACTGGAAATGAGAGCGAAACGGCTATCATGGATGCGAAATACGGATTCATACATGGTGTCCTTGAGGAGGCAGACTACAGTACTGGACAGAAGAAAGATACCTATCAGACAACGCATTTTATAGACCAAATACTCACAAACAAGTACTTTGGCTTCCCAATCTTCTTCCTTATCCTCTTCATTATGTTCACGGCAACGTTCGTCATAGGGCAGTATCCGATGGATTGGATTGATGGTGGAGTATCGTGGTTGGGCGACTTCATCAGCTCAAACATGCCCAATGGTCCTGTGAAAGACATGCTTGTCGACGGAATCATTGGTGGTGTGGGAGCCGTTATCGTCTTCCTTCCACAGATTCTCATCCTCTATTTCTTCATCTCTTACATGGAAGACAGTGGTTATATGGCGCGTGCTGCCTTCATCATGGATAAGTTGATGCACAAGATGGGGCTGCATGGGAAGTCGTTTATCCCACTGATCATGGGCTTCGGGTGCAACGTTCCTGCCGTAATGGCTACCCGAACGATAGAGAGCAGACGCAGCAGACTGGTGACAATGCTCATCCTTCCACTGATGAGTTGCTCTGCCCGACTACCTATCTACGTGATGATTACAGGCTCATTCTTCGCCTTGAAGTATCGTTCCCTTGCTATGTTGTCACTCTATGTCATTGGTATTCTGATGTCGGTCATCATGAGTAGGGTCTTCTCCCGCTTCCTTGTGAAAGGTGAGGACACCCCGTTTGTCATGGAGTTGCCGCCGTATCGCTTCCCAACATGGAAGGCTATAGGGCGTCATACATGGGAGAAAGGAAAACAATATCTGAAGAAAATGGGAGGAATCATCCTCGTTGCATCCATCATTGTGTGGGCCTTGGGCTACTTCCCATTGCCTGATAAGCCCGACATGGGGCAGCAGGAACGACAGGAACACAGCTTCATCGGACAAATCGGACATGCTGTTGAACCCGTCTTCCGCCCACAAGGATTCAACTGGAAGCTGGATGTTGGACTGCTTGCAGGCGTTGGTGCGAAGGAGATTGTGGCTTCAACGATGGGTGTTCTCTACTCTAATGACGACA
The DNA here is from genome assembly GCF_055385135.1 of Prevotella histicola. Taxonomy (NCBI): domain Bacteria; kingdom Pseudomonadati; phylum Bacteroidota; class Bacteroidia; order Bacteroidales; family Prevotellaceae; genus Prevotella; species Prevotella histicola. Next base: position 588,555 of record NZ_AP043794.1, read on the forward strand.
GTTTCAAGGATGATAACAGCTTTAGTAGTGAGGGTGGAAAGTATGTAAAGCTACACAAACAAATCACACAGGACGTGGCTAACCTCCACGGTGTCAGCTATAATGAGGCAGAACCGATAGCCACTCTGACGGCATTCTGCTTCCTTCTCTTCGTCCTTCTCTACTTCCCTTGCATCGCCACCATCGCTGCCATCAAGGGCGAAACGGGCAGTTGGGGTTGGGCTTTGTTTGCTGCTGGCTATACAACGCTCCTCGCTTGGGTCGTCAGTGCCATCGTTTTCCAAGTCGGAATGCTGTTCATAGGGTAAGAGAGAGTGGAAAAAACAGCCTGAAACACACCCGACACAGCCTCTCCCCCGCCCCCTCTCCGAAGGAAGAGGGGAGTAATTAGTGGGATACCCCGGTGTGTTTAAAGAGGACGAAATGAGGAAAAAAAGCCTCTCCCCGGCCCTCTCCGAAGGGAGAGGGAGGACAATTAGCGAGATTCCCCGGTGTATTTGAGGAGGATGGAGTGAGGTAAAGCAGCCTCTCCCCAGCCCTCTCCGAAGGGAGAGGGAGAACAATTAGCGAGATTCCCCGTTGTGTTTGAGGAGACATAAAACGGTGTTTGAAGGTTTTAAAGAACTGGTTTTAAGGTTAACAAGTAAACGAGTTGCCTGCTCTAAACCACGAATTTACGAATTGATAAGAGGTAATTTGTATGCTATAAACTACGAATTTTCGAATTACAGATAGGGGAATTGCAAGATAAAAACTACGAATTTACGAATTGGCAGATAGTGAATTTGCGTGCTTTAAACTACGAATTTACGAATTCACAGATAGATGAATTGTAGGCTATAAACCACGAATTTACGAATTACAGATAGTGAATTGCGGGCTATAGCATAAGATATTACGCATTAAGAAGTAGACGGTTCGCGTATATAAGATGCGATTTTATGAGAAAAAAAATAGTTAGTTTGTGTGTTTCAAGCTATTAGTTCGAGTTCTAAACTCTACAATATTGAGAATTAAACCTTAACCTTTGAGGTTTAATTCTTTTTTCTTTTATATCCCCAACTCCCAGTATTCTGTATCCCGCCAGGCACATCCCCTCCTTTGGAGGGGCTTGGGGAGGCACCCCCTTCAGGCTTGGGAGACCGCATTTCGAGGTTTAGTGAGCACTCATATCCCACCGTTTCCTCTCACATCCCCTCCTTCGGAGGGGCTTGGGGAGGCTTCTTCTTTCCAGTGCTTGGGCTCCTACATCCCCTCTTCCTCAGCCATTTCGTCTTCCGTCTTAGGCTTTGCGGGTTGCACCTGGTCACTACCCGTGTCGAGTTCTACGGCATCCGTGATGTGCAAACGACCCTGATTATCAATCGTAACATCAATGGGGACATACTCATCACTGTTCGGATCGGGTGAACCAACACTTGCTCCAAAGAAGAGTTTGTTGCCCTCTGCACGGTCGAACATAAACCCTACGAGCGCTCCTTCACGCCCATATTGATTGTCAGTAAAGGCTCTGAAGTCAGCTTTTGTGAATGTTTTATCATAGAAAGACGAACCATCCTGGCGCAGAATCTGCAACTGTACCTTATTATCATAGTACTTCCTTCCGTCCTCATCAGTTGTTGTTTCAAGTGATTTATCAGCAAAACGGCGGATACGAATGGTGTAAACGCTGCCCATCCATTGCACCTTCTTCTCGTATTTGAAGTCGGACAGACTCTGCGGATTGCGTGGAGTCTTGGGCTTAGGGGCTATCTTTGTGATGATATCGTTTGTCTTACGCTCTTTTTTACATGCGCTGCAACACAGCAGGGCGACTCCCATGAGGAGGAAAGAAATAAGTTGTTTCGTCATAACTTGTCTAATATTCCACCTGCAAAAGTACGCATTTTATCCGAATTAAACAACAAGATGGCGCACAACTAACACTCCATGGCTGCCTTTTCACCGGCTATGTAGCCTGTGGTCCATGCTGCCTGGAGGTTGAAACCACCCGTTATGGCGTCTATGTCGAGTACTTCTCCGGCAAAGAAGAGACCTTTGCACACCTTACTTTCAAGTGTATTCTGATCGATATTGCTAAGACTCACACCGCCACAGGTGACAAATTCGTCACGAAAACTACCCTTTCCGCCAATCGTGTATTGGTCGTTGACAAGCGTTTCAACCAACTTGTTCATAGTCTTTTTCCCTATTTCGCTCCACGGTTTGGTCACATCAACCCCTATTTTATCAATGAGATAGAGCCAGAGACGGGCTGGTAAGCCGAAGGGATGCAGTGTTCCGACTTGCTTTCGTGGGTTTATCAGTGCGAGATCTGCCAACTCCTGCTCCACATCCTGCCTGCTTCTGTCGCCTGTCCAGCTGATAGCGAGGGGCGAACGGTAGTCGTTTTCGGCAAGAAAGCGGGCTGCATAGGACGATAACTTCAGTGTTGCCGGACCGCTTGTGCCCCAGTGTGTGATGAGCAAGGGTCCCATTGCCTTCATCTTCGTCCCTGGAATGGACGTCACAACGGGGTCAACGACGGTGCCCATGAGGCTACAAAACGCCTTATCCTTAATGGTAAACGTGAAGAGAGAGGGCACTGGCGACTCTATTTCGTGCCCCATGCGTGCCAGATAAACCAGTCCGCGGGCATGGGGAGAGCCTCCAGTAGCAATGATAACACGGTCGAAGTAACGTTTTTCTCCGCCCCCGAAGTGCAGTTCGAAGCGTCCATCGGCGGTGTGATAGATGTCTTTCAGCTGACTTCTGCAGCTGATCTTCACCCCCAAAGAGGCTGCCTGACGTGTCAGACAGTTGATGATGGCAAGTGAATCCTGCGCTTTCGGGAAGACACACTCGTCCTCTTGCGTCACCAAAGGTACTCCTCGCTGTTCAAACCAACGGTAAGTATCCTTATAATCGAAGACGTTGAAGAGTCGCTTCATCAGTTTATCCCCACGTGGATAAGCTTGTTTGAGATCGGTGATAGCGGCAAAACTGTTCGTCACATTGCACCTTCCGCCACCCGTCACCTCGACCTTTGCCAGCACTTTTGATGCCCTTTCAAAGATCGTAACGTTTGCTTTTGTATTTGTTTTTCGGGCAGTAATGGCAGCCATGAAGCCTGCTGCACCACCGCCAATGATGGCTATGTCCATAGTAAAGAGTAGATTGTTGAGAAGAAGAATTAGTCTGGTGTATGCACTTTTTTACGCTTTCCGCTGAACTCATTGAAGTCTATTCGGATGATTTCAACGCGATGGAAGCTCTTATGAGCATACTTATCACCAATCTCTTTGAAGTCGGCTGACAGCTTATCAATGAGCAAATGCAATGCATGCATCTTCTCTTCGTCCGACAGATGGATTCGTGCTTCACCGAAGAAGATGGCACTTTCATACTCCGTTGTGAAGTTACGAGGCAACAGGTTCACGTTGCCAATGATGCAAAGTGACACCTTTGGATTCTTCTCAATGGCTTGTAGCTTGCGTCCCTCAGGTGCACAATGGATGTAAACGCTATGGTCTCCGTCCCAAACAAAGTTCACTGGGATACCGTAACCGGCGTCATCAGACACCATACTCAGTACTCCATACTCTCCATCACGTAACAATTCCAACGCCCGCTGCTCATCCATTAGACGGTCCTGACGGCGTACCCGGTCATTTACATACTTCATATTAGTCTATATTTACATGTAAAAAGAAAAAACCTTGACTGATTCCCATCACCCAAGGCTTAAATACTAAAACTAAATTAACCACTAAAAAAACTTGATGCAAAGGTACGAATAAAATCCGAAAAAGCAATAAGCGCACAACCAATTATGCACAAAACCGTATATTTTTAACACAATTTAATCAGTAAATGCGGTTTTATTTCAAATCAATGCACATATGATGCAATATGGTTAGATATGTGTGCAGAAAGAAAGGAAATACATCTTAATTGAAAAAAAACGACACAGAGGAAAGTTTAAAATTACATAAACATGTGCATTTCGCACTAAAAAAATATTATATTTTCGGTGTTTTATGCAAGACAGAGGGACAGATGGTATTAGACAGAATAACCTTTTGTTTTAGACAGAATGAACATAAAAACATACTTCAATGACAGATTCCTTAATGCTCTATCACGTGATGACGTGCTTCGGAGGGCATATACCTTATTATATAATGACCTTGGGAAACGCACGGGACAACCTATACATTGGGTGGAGAAGACAGAAAATATAAAAAGAAATGGTAGTGAGGAAAACAATACATGCTCTTTTGCATTGTAAAAGACGCCCTTTTGCAATGTAAAAGGGCATGTTTTGCAATGCGAAAGGGCACCTTTTACAACCCCATCTGTGACCTATTGACATCCCGAAGGTCACAAAGTCGGTTTTCGTCCCTTTCCCCTTGTATTGCCGTTGTGCGCCTCTTGTTATTTATAAAGATACTTCTTAGTACATAAGAGTTGATGTGCGGTGAGCTGAAAGCGCGTAATCTGAAGTATAATAAAAAATGGTATACAGTCCGACTGCATACCATTTTCTATTTTAAAGTGATGTAATTCTATCGTCTTACCAGATCTTTAACGTGTTCTGAAGGTTCTTATAATCCTGGTCGAGTACAGGTTTGTGGTTTGAATCTTCCTCACCTGATATCCAAACAGGGCGGATAGCCTTAGCCTGACCCTTAGCATTTGGAGAGATTTTCCATTCTGTTGGACCAAAGAGGAAGTCTCTTGACAAAGCCACTGTGTTGGCGGTTGAGGTCATATACTGTCCATATGCACCTGCTCTATACGTCATATCTCTATATCCCATTGTAGGAGATAAGTCCATACGTCTACCCGTAATAGGCAAGAACAAACCCTTGTTTGCACGTACAAGTGCCGTAACATTGGTGTACTTATAGAGCGAATTAACCCTTGTTGGGAAGGACTGTACTCTTATAGCACCAGCCGTTGTGAAGTATGCACCATATACAAATGTACCTTGTTCTGTTATACAGTAAGCTGGGATAGCATTGGCTTTGTTATACAAGTTAGTGATGTCTGCTTCGGTTGGCATACGATATTTCTGTTTTTTATCCGCTGTATAATAACGTACAATGTCACCAAACTCAGCACTACTTCTGTCTACTTCTTGATGTATACCAAACAGCTTAGGAGCATAGTATTTATCTACAGTAATATCCCTAGGAGTGTATGTACCCTTGTCTAGTTTGAGGGCATCAACAATGTCACCAAAGCGGAAAAGGTCTACATCATCAGTTGTTTGTGTAGGTGAACTCTCGAACTGTGATGACTGAAGTGTGCCATTTGCTGCTGGTTTACGGTTGCTTCCGAGCTTCACCGCACGGCGTGAAATCCACCATTGTGCTGGTGCTATACCCCAGTAACCACCGGTCTCTGGACCGTAATGGATGAAGTTTCCTGTTGCCCATTTGATGCCTTGTACCTCAACATAAGGCTGCGGTAACACCTCTGGCATACTCAAAAGGTCAGTGTGATATACCTTTCCTTCATCGAAAGTGATGCTTGCATACTCCTTCTTATAGCATTTATTACCCACGTAAACCATGATGAGTACATCGGTATAGGTGCCTGGAAGGAGCGAAATGTATGTATATTTCCCACCTGCAGACGATACCTTCTGACCCGTAGGAGGGGTAACAACGATGTTCATACTCTCATCAGCTGGGTTGTTCGTAACGAAGCTTCCCGTTGAGAGATTGAACACATCAGACCCCTTTACATTTGAGATGTAAACAGAATCGATGTTGGTTAGAATATTATTATTACTATCTGTGAAACGCAAACCCCACAAAGAGACGATACGTTTCATATCTCCAATACTCACATTCAGGTTCGAACCGACGATGCTTTTTGGCTTAACCTTCTTGTATTGGTAGTCATATAACTTGCCGATTGTCTCTGCTGTACCGTCCTGACGGGTCAGGTTCAACGCAAGAAGGTTTGATATATGGTTGACCTCATCATGGTAAGGTTTACCGTCGTCCTTGCCCGTTTCCGTAACAGGTGCAATGCTTTTCCCCACTGCATCAGCTGGATAGAAGAAGCAAAGGTCGTCCGTTGCTTTCACTTTTGCATTGCCCTTGGCTGCTATCTGACCTGTAAACGTGCTACCTTTACCGCTCTTATCGGCTGCGATAGTCCAGTAAGAAGTACGTGTATTGCTTGTTCCGTCACTTGAAACGAAGGCAATCAGCTTGTCACCTGCAGCCCATGTAGAGTGCAATACCTTCTTATTTGTAGCGTCAACGCTAAGCACACGACTACCAGGTTGGTTGTCTTGAGCAGCGTCAACATCAGCTGTGACATTATAAACATTCGCATTTGCGTCGCCACCTGCCGCACTGTCAATATCGTCCGACTGGCAAGCTGTGAACGCCGTTGCCATCATTCCGGTGATGGCAAGGAGCAGAATCTTTGTCTTGTTCATCTGTTATAGGTTTTTCTTCATTGTTAATTTTCTCTTAATCTCTTATTCTTGCTCACCCCATGTCTGTACTTTGGCTGCATTAAAACCCGAGAATGGGTTCGTACCCTGGTTGTTGCCACCTGTTGGATCACCACCCTCTGTTGGGTCTGGGGTTGAAGCACTGATTGTCATCAATGAACTTTCTGCGGCAAGAAGAACCACAGTTGTGTTGGGTCTACGATAAGTTTTCTTCGTTGTCATAGAGCAATTATTTTTTAATTTCCGCTTTTAAAATCCTGAATCCTTAGTAAATATGTATATAGAATATACGTTTTCTGTGATAATTTAGCACTATTTATCAAAATAGCGGTGCAAAGGTACGAATAAAAATCGAATCTGAAATAATTTCAATCAATAATCTTCTTGACGCAAATCAAAAAGTGTTTTGAACCTAAAAAACACATGTTCGTCATGAATATGACGACCCCTGCAGATGTTAATCACTTAAGCCTAAGGAGGAAACACTCGCCATTGCCCTTGCAGAGGAGCGTGTCCTCACAGACGGTTTGCACCCTTCCCCATCACAAACCACGGACGGGAATCCACCGCCTTTTGCCCTCTCCGGGTGTTAACAGTAGATAACAGGATTTAATAAAATAATCTTACAATTCGCAAGGGCTTATTGATTACAAAACGAAGGATAATCATTAAAAATCGCCTTTGTAACCATCAAGGAATCAATAGGTTACAAAGAGGGTTGTAAAAGGTGCCCTTTTGCATTGCAAAACATGCCCTTTTACACATCAAAACATGCCCTTTTACATTGCAAAAGGGCATCTTTTACAACGCAAAAGGGCGTAGATGGGAAAGCAGGAAGGAAAGAAATTGACAAAAAACGGCCTCCCCAAGCCCCTCCGAAGGAGGGGATGTGAGAGGATACGGTGGGATATGGGTGGCTCACTAAGCCTCGAGTTACGGCCTCCCCAAGCCCCTCCAGGGGGAGGGGATGTGCCTGGCGGGATACGGAATGCTGTGAGTTGGGGAGATGGAAGGAGGAAGAATTGGACTTAAAGGGTGTTTGTTTATTCTTAATGGTCAAATGTTTATAGGTCAAAAATAGGCTTTCTCGCATGCAGACCGACTATCTGTTAATTCGTAAATTCGTAGTTTTTAGCTTACAGTTCATCTATCTGTTAATTCGTAAATTCGTGGTTTGGGGCACGCAATGCGTACGGTTGGGGAGGCGATTGTTTGTCAATTGAAACAAAAAATCACATAGATAAAAAGTAATTTAATCTTATTAACAATGGCGCAACTAGTGCTGTGGCACACAGATTTATGCATAAATGAATAAAAAAAGATTTAACATTAAATCGTGATAGTGTGCTTCTGAAACTCAAAAAGAGGGCGTAAAACGCTGTGAGAAAGGAATGTTCATGGTTTAAACGAATATGTTAAACAACATTAATAACACTGTGTTGGTACATATAATACGCAATTTTATTCATAATTTTGCAACCGAATAACTTGCTTCTTGACTAATAACACATTTACTTTTTTTATAAATAACATTTAAACGAAGATTAAAAAATGAAACCAAAAAGGACATTTTTAGGCTTGCACCATTGCAAGTTGTATGCCCTTACATTCTTGCTGGTCATGGGATGTATCAACTCCTTTGCACAAACTGGCAGTAAGGCTGTAAAAGTAACCATTAGTCCTAAATCAGGAAACATCATCTCGACGCGCTCAGAGAGTGCACTTGAGGCTGGTTCGGAAGGTGGGTATGGATCGCTTTTTATCCACAATCAAGCCCCACTTACGTACACAACAACCGACCAACCAGTGTTTTCTGCCGACGGATTGATGCGTAATCACACGGGAAACATTCGTTTCTACGACCACAACACCACCAGTATTGACGATGACAGAGTGGTACACATCACGGGTATCTTTAACTCTTTCGCTGCTCTGGCAGTGCCAAAAGGATACCGCATCACGAAGTACACCATCCGCATCAAGAACAATCTGAAAGGTAGCTATGGGCAGGCTGACTACGAAATCTTGAACAAATCCTTCCAATACTCCGATGGTTCACAGAAGCTAACATGGCGACAGACGTCGGATTGGTACTTCGGTGAGATTCCACAATCGGACGTTGCGACGGAGAATGCACGCAAAGGCAATTCCAATATGCACTGGATTGGTACGCCAATCAGAATCTATCACACTGGTGACGGTAAGACAAAGACCTACGAACTGACGCGTGGTAACGGTACAACGGATAACCTTGGCAACGTGATTTACTTCACTTTCATTGGTGATCACAGCACTTCCAACACGCTCGCAGGCTTTGAATACGAGTCATTCGAGGTTGATATCGCTCCGGATGTGGAGTTCCCAGTGTCTATTTCACCGTCAAACGTGTCGGAAGAGTTGACCAATCTCGTGGAGAATGGCTTCGAAACACGTAAGATTGATGTAGGAGAAATCAAACGAATAGAGAAGAATGGCAAGAAGTTCCTGGCTTATATGCCAAGCAATATCAAGCAGATGGAAGCCACGGTGAAGCTCTTTCACGAGTCAGCCGTTGAGAACGGAACATGGAAAAAGACGACAGGAAGCAATCAATACATCTCTGCTTTACAGTCGGGAAGCACCAACTGGAATGCTTTGAAGAGCGGTGTTTACTACATAGAAGCACCTACAAAGATTGTGAATACATACGCTGACGGGACAACAAACACCGTCCCTGTGGGCTATCGTATCACTGGTGCAACCTTTAAATATACGTATGGTACGAGTCAATCTGGTGGTCAACGGGGCTTCAGAATCAAGAAAAAAGGGGTGAATGCATACCTTAACAGGTACCTGCAATGGACCTCTTTAGCCTCCAGTTGGGAGCAAGATGCCTTGGGACGTATCTACATGCAGGGTACAGGTGGGACGAAAACCTATCTCACAGTAGGGTCACGCACAGCGTCAAACGACTACTCCATCACGACGACAACAAACATTTCAGCTGCCAGTATGAACTGGTTCTTCGATACAGAAGGTAGACTTTACAACCTCAACTATGGTTCAAGATACTATCTAACGTATGTTCCTGGAACAGCTTATCCCGCTGCACAGACCGTACTTTCCTATTATTCACGTGGTGAATACCCCAAACGAGAGGCTGCAGGGTCGTCTTTCACACCGCAGAACTTCACCTTGAAGATATACGATAAGACCGGAACGACGGTTGAAAGGACTGAAAACGTGTCGGCAACCAACAGCAATGGCACTGTCAGCATTGATGGTTTGAACAACGATGCAGTGAAGTTTGCAATTGAAAACACCACCGGTATGGCGTTAGTGAACGTAGATGTGAAGATGGAACCATTGAATCCGTATGTCAGTACGGCTGATATCGTGTGCACAGGAGCGCAAGGTGAGGAGATGACACGTACGTTTACGAATGCAACAGACTTCAAAATGGGTGGCGATCTCTTTGTTTATAAAGTGCCACTGGGCTTCTCAACGCCTTCACAAGGTACTTTCTCCTTCCGCAATCTGAAGTCACTCTTTGCCGATGAGACCTACCTTAACTGTGATCCTCGTGATGGAAAGGTGCGTTATAGCTTTGTAGGTTCGAAGTATACACCCGTCAATGGCAACGATCTTTACGGTAGTGGATATGACCCGAACCACTCTTATCTCGACAAAATAGACGTGAATGTGGCTGGTAATAAGGCTTTCTTGTTCAATAATTCGGCGGAGCTCGACCGTAACAGGAACACCCTTTCGACGCTTTACCTTACTGAAACGCCGTTCAGTGCAGCTGCTTATACAGCACAAGGGGGTAACTTCAACGCTGCAAACGCTGTGGTACAGATAGGCGAAACGAAGACTCTTTACCTCTTCACAAAGGACGAAACGCGATACAACATTGCTCCAACGAAGAAGGAACAGCACGATGCTTATGCCTATTACACCACGAATATCGAGCTGACAACGGGCAATTACACACCGAAAGTGGAGTGGACGAAGATCTATGACAAGACCAATTACTACAAGACGGCTGCTGATCAGGACAACGAAGAGGCAATGTATGGGGCGAAGATCACAACCACTGATGCCGGATTTGACACAGAAGGCAACGCTTCCTATGGCTATCTGACACTCTCACAGATAAAAGATGCCATGACAACGGCACTCGGTGGAACCAATGCTCCAGCGTCATTCGACCAGATATTGTACGTTGACAACTCCGAACTCTTCAGTGTTGTGGGTAGCACGAATGATGCTTCAACGGGCATAATGAGCATGAACACGTTCCGTAATCCACTGGCTAAGAACGCTATCATATACCTCCCTTACCGTTCAGCAGCACAGGCAACGACACACAATGTGGCTGTTATGAAGGAAGGAAGTACAACGGATTTCACCTCACCTGTCGACTTCCAGCTCATTGATAAGAATCCTTTCTTTGCGCCATTCAGCATCCAGCTCACTGCAGATAAGTATGCTACATACGCACGACAGGTGACTTATCAGGGTTATGGTACCGATACTTATGCATCTATTGTACTACCTTTCGCACTGACAGTGGATGCCAATGGCGAGCATAAAGACGACCTCGGCGGCTTCTATGAGTTCACCGTTGGAAAGATGAAAGACAACGGACTGACTTACACCAGTACGCCATCCATGCAGGGAACGGACTATCATGCCACGGCACAGTTCAGTAAACTAACGGCTGATGCAGCTGCAAACACGGATTACATGGTGCGCCTTCCTCGTACAAATGCCACTCCGCAGGTGCTCTTCACAGTACGTCAGAAGGGAGCTTTCATTGAGAAAACAAACTCGAAAAACCAGCTCATAGCGGGCGAAACGGTACAGAACACACTCGACGGGGCGGCAGCAAACCTCACAAGTTACCACACTTATTCGGGTGTAAGGATGAACAAAGCAACGAATCAGGACGTGTTCTACTTCTCATATAATAAGTTTGTTGCCCTTCGAAACCTGCGCAAAGACGTGCTCTATCAGTGGCCTTTCCGTGCCGTTTATAAGTTTAACGGGTCGCCAGCAGCGGCAGCTAAGGCGTTCACAGCAATGGAAATAGCCTTCGATGACACCACAGATGACAAGACACCAACGGGTATTGACGAACTGAACAACGATGTGACGCTGGCTGTTACCACAACTGATAACACCATCATCACCAAGAGTAAGAAGGATACGGAGGTGAGAATACACAGTCTGACGGGACAGATGGTGGCAAGAACCACAGTGAAAGCTGGTGAGACACGTGCCTTCCACGTGCCGACAGGCATATACATCGTAAATGGAAAGAAGATAACCGTAAAATAAAAAGATAGCAATGAAGAAAATATATATACAGCCTTTGGCTACCATTCATCATGTAAATATAGAATCAATCATGATTGAAGCGTCCGACCAGGGTGACCATGCGGAAAGTAAACCCAACCCATTTGAGGAAGATCAGGTAAGTGATTGGGATGAATGGGAGCGTGAAGAGTAAGGGAAGAGGCGGCCTCCCCAAGCCCCTCCGAAGGAGGGGATGTGAGAGGATACGGTGGGATATGGAGGCTCACTAAGCCTCGAGAGTGACCTCATCAAGCCCCTTTAGAAGGAGAGGATGTACTGAAAAAGGGTGGGGTTGTTAGTCTATTAACAGCCTCACTAAGCCCTTCCAGAGGAGGGGATGTGCCTGACGGGGTACGTATTCCCGATGAAAAGTCAGAATAGTTGGAGGAGTTAGAGTTCTAAATGGCATAAAAACCGTTACGTCAAAAGCGTTGTTGGAAATCCGAAAGGGTTTCCCACGAATGGTTTTTAATGACTATAAGTACTTTAACTCCTCTAAATATTAAAGCGCAATTCGCTTGACTTTTAAATCCTAAAATCCATTGTTAAGAGTTCAAATCAATATCTTAAAACACACAAATCATCTACTTGTTAACTCGTGATCTTTTATGCTATTGCCCGCAATTCATCTACTTCTCAATTCGTAAATTCGCAGTTTATAGCATGCAATTCATTATCTATGAATTCGTAAATTCGTAGTTATCGCTTGCAATTCACCTATTTGTTAATTCGTAAATTCTTGTTCTATAGCATACAACTAACCTATCTCTCAATTTGTAAATTCGTAGTTTAGAGCATGTAACTTGTCTATTTTTCTTCTTCAGAACCAGCCCCCAAAAACGCTCAAACACCGTTTTATGTCCTCTCAAATACAATGGGGAATCTCGCTAATTGTCCTCCCTCTCCTTTCGGAGAGGGTCGGGGAGAGGCTGCTTCGGGTGTGTTTCAGACTGTATGAAATACCCTTACAAATTACACATCACTATTGTTCGCAAATCAACTCATTATCGTTAAAAATCGCCTTTGTAACCTTTGGATTATCAGTTAGTTACAAACAGGCTTGTAAAAGGTGCCCTTTTGCATTGCAAAACATGCCCTTTTACACATCAAAAGATGCCCTTTTACATTGCAAAAGGGCATCTTTTAGAACGCAAAAGGGCGTAGATGGGAAAAGGAAAGGGAAAGAAATTTACAAAAATAACCCCCGAAACGCGGCCTCCCCAAGCCCCTCCAGGGGGAGGGGATGTGCCTGACGGGATACAAAATGCTGGGGGTTGGGGAGATGGAAGGAGGAAGATTTAAAGCTAAAAGTTCATGGGTTAATTCTCAAAGGTCAAATGTTTAGAGGTCAAAAATATGCTTTACCACACACAGACCGCCTATCTCTTAATTCGTAAATTCGTGGTTTATAGCAGGCAAATAACCTATCTGTAATTCGTAAATTCGTGGTTTTTATTTTGCAATTCACCTAACTGTAATTCGTAAATTCGTAGTTTTTAGCTTGCAATTCATTATCTATGAATTCGTAAATTCGTGGTTTGAAGCATGCAAATAACTATCTCTCAATTCGTAAATTCGTAGTTTATAGCAGTCAACTCGTTTACTTTTTAACCTCAGAACCAGCCCCCCAAAACTCTCAAACGCCGTGTTATGCACTCTCAAGTACACCGGGGTATCTCGCTAATTGTTCTCCCTCTCCCTTCGGAGAGGGCCGGGGAGAGGCTGTTTCTTATCTAAAATAAAAAACCCCTAAGGGCCTGGGAGCGGCTCTTAGGGGTTGTTTCATTACCCGAAAAGACTGTCTGTTCCGACAGAAAAGAGAGTCTGTCACAGTCCTGAGGGGCGGAGAGACAAAGTCGTTATATGCCTCTCCTTGTTTTAATCACTTAAAAAGGATCACATTATTTATTGAAAAATTTCATATCAAGCACCTTCACATAGGTGTGAATCTTGACGTTCTTGTTGTTGCTTTCCAGCACGAATATTGGGTCATCGCCCTTGTATTTCGTGTAGAGAGTACCCAGTGTATGGGTAAAGGTAGTACGTCCGAAGTTGTAATTGTAAATACTTCTTGTTGAATGTAGGTCGCTAACAAATGTCATCTTCTGGTGGTCAACAAAGTCTTCAAGGCTCTCGTTAGGGTCTTTATCGAACTCAACGGTAACGATTCCACCAAAGCCTATTGGGTGCATGGTCTCCTTTTTCTCACGATAACTGAAGTAGAACGGGTTAGCTTGACTGATCTTTACCAGCTCATTGTCCTGTCCGTTGAGAGAAAGACTGATGCTTCCCCACAGTCCAGCCTCACGGTCAAGGTTAGGGAATGGACCTGTGTTTGTACCAGAGAAGCCAAGAACCTGCAGCTGCATGCGTACTTTCTTGAACTCAGGAACGAAGTCGCGCTGTGTAACAGTGAACTCATTGCTTGTTACAACACGTGCCTGTGAGTTGTCAACTGCGTAACGTAGTGAGAAACTGATAGGAGACATCTGTTCCATTGGTATGTCTGCGTTGAGGAAACGTTGGAAAGAATCGATGTCACCCTTGAGCACTTCCTTCTGAATTGTCTGTCCTCCACCGAGTACAGTGATGCGGATATCACAGTTAGCAAGTACCTTGCGATAGTGAAGAGACTGGTCGGCTGATACGCTTACGTCGACACCTTTGATCTGATTCATCGCAAAATTGATAGCTTCATCCACAACTTTCTCGTCCTCATCTGACTCTACTGAGAGGTAGATGATACGTCCATAGTTGATGTTAGAGATGTAAACTGGCTGGTAACCGTCCAGCGCTTCTTTGTCGATTGACTCAAAGATGTTACCTTTCTTAGGTGCATCTGTTGACACGGAGAAGTACTTCTGGATCAGACGAGCAAGGATATGGTTCTTCTTTTTGTTAAAGTTGAACCCGAAGTTCAGCGATCCATTGGCAACAGGAGAGTTCACTGCGACACCCAGTTTGGTGGCAAGTTCCTCCTGAGAGTTGATCTTTTCAACGCTCTCAATGGTCGTAATAGGTGACTCTTTCCACTGCATGTTCGCCCACTTGTTCCATACTTCTTGGTATTCACTCTTACGAATGTTGTGAACAGTAGCCGATGTTTCCCTTGCTTCTTGTGGGTTTGCAGGGCTCAAATTGATTGAGAAAGTCACGTCACCTGTCTCGTGTGAAGTGATGATAGCATAGGTACCGTTTGCGATAGTACCACCTTTGAGCACACAACCAGGGTAGATAATGTCGCTTGTTGGGTCGAAAAGGAAGCTTTCATCGAACGCTTGCGTCATCTTATACCTACGTGTTGTCTTTACCCAACTACCTGGAATGCCGTTCAGTACGCCCTTTTCTTCAGTCTTCGAAGTACCTTCGTCAACTGGAACTGTCGTACCATCATCGGACGGAACAGGGTCCGATGCGCGTGACATCATTGGCGCTAATGGTAGCGTCCGCAGATAGTTTTGAATCTCTCGGGTGTTGTCAAGTACCCTTTCTCCTGTGTCTTCCTTGGTTCCAGTGAGTTGTCCGTCCTGCGAACATGAACCGAATGTGACGGCAAACAGTGCCAATGAGACTGGCAAGACCGCCTTTAAAAGATTCTTTTTCATTCTTGTGTAATTTTAGGTTATCATAAAAAGTAAATAAAACTATATTAAATCCTTGGCCACCACAGTTACTTTTAACGACTGTCTGCTCTGCGTTGAAACTATTAATGTTCACATGATATCATTACAGAGAGACTATCTCGTCACTGCGATTGTGCAAATTTATATAATTATCCTTTACCTTCCACGTCTTAGAGGCTTGTTTTCCAGTTTTTTACGTTACGTTAATCAAACTTCATTTAAAAGGCCTTTTTTGCTTATATAATGTTAAAAAAGTATGCGTATCGTCTGCGATAGTTGGAAAATTTTTGTACCTTTGCACCAGATGTGAGAATTATTAACTTATTAACCCGGCAACTATGTGAATAGGAACCGGCGGTTTATGCACAAGACACAAGAAAGATTTGTATTATGGTATACGACCAACTAAAGCTTCAAAACCAGCTTTGTTTTAGACTTTACACGGCGAGTCGCCTTGTAACACAGACTTATTTCCCGATTCTTGAGAACATCGGGATCACTTATCCACAGTATCTTGTCCTCATGGCGCTATGGGAAGAGGACGGAATGAAGGTGATGGAACTGGCTCACAAACTGTTCCTTGACTCGAATACCGTCACCCCTCTCGTGCAGCGTATGGACAAACTCGGGATCGTAAAACGCGAGAAAGGAAAGGTTGATGGCCGTGAAACGTATGTCCACCTTACTGAAAAGGGCAAGGAACTGCAGGAGAAAGCGAAGGATGTTCCATCTTGTATGCTCGAAAGAATACTTACTGAAGCCATGCAGATGGAGGATATTAAGGCTCTTTCAACGCAACTTGACAACCTCATTGATAATCTTTCTGAACAGAGAGAGCAGGTGAAGCAGGCTGCGAAAGAGGAAAGAAAGGTGAGGAGATAACAACAGCACAGACGCTTAACGACTAAGCATCTTCAGCCTATAGTGGGCGGATTGAAAAGCCATTGAATGTAGATAAGTGTAAAACTATTTCCCATTTGTTTTTCAATCTACGCCCTTTTGCTTTCTAAAAGGTGCCCTTTTGCAATGTAAAAGATGCCCTTTTGAGGTGTAAAAGACGCCCTTTTGCATTGCAAAAGGGCGTCTTTTACTTTGCTGTTTGTAACTCATTGATTCTCTTTTTGTTACGAATGGCGTTTTAAACGGTTTTTCCTTTAATGGCAGCGAATCGTGGTTTGTTTTCTGTAAGGATATTTCTTAGCCTGCACAGGTTCGGCTTTTGTAGGCTGAAACTAGGATGCCTAGGATAACTAGGATGGTCACTAGGGCGTTGAAACTAGGGTGCCTAGGATGGCTAGGATGGTCACTAGGGCGTTGAAACTAGGGCGCCTAGGATAGCTAGGATGCCCATTAGGGTGCTGGAACTAGGGCTCCTAGGATGGCTAGGACGCCTACTAGTACACTGAAAGATACATATTATCCCAAAAAACCTTAAAAAAAGTGCAGTCAAACGGCAGTCGTTCATTCTTTTTTCTTAATTTTGTAACATACCTTATTATGTGTATTGCTCCCTGCAGCAGGGACAATCGTTGTACAGACCGTGATACATAACAAACAAAAAAGAAATATGAAGAAGATTCTACTGCTTATCATGACACTCATCGTCAGCATGACAACCTTCGCACAAAGCGACATAGTATCGGTTGCTGACGCAATAAAGATTTTCCAAACCAAGACCCTCTACACCGGACAACAGGTGCTGGAGAAACAAGGTTATATATATAAAGGTATATCAACAGACAGCTATGGCAAGGATCATAACTGGGTTAAGAACATGAATCTGACGAAGGATTTCGTGCCAACTGCCTTCGCTAAGGGCAATTCCAGTATGGTTCAACTTGATAATAGTGGGAAGACAGTCTATGTTTATGTCTTTAATCGCACAGCCTTTGCCGGTCTTCAGGCACAGGTAAGGGCTATGGGATATGACATGGGAAAGGCTGCCAAGTCATCAAAAGGTACGCTCATCTGCACCAAAGACAACCAGCCTACCATCACTTTCATGACCCTTCAGATGCCATTACCTTTCTGTATGCAGATCACTGAATAAGAATAATGAAGCAAAAACCAACCTATAAGAAACCCGTTGCAGCGTGTGCCATCATCCTTTTTGTTGGTGCAATAACCCTTGCTGTGCTCATGGAGACGCGCCAGATGGCACCTCCTCGGAAGTATGAAGTGGACATGTCGGGTGAGGTTATTGGTATCGACCATGGTCCGAAGACGCCTGTTCTGACGAAAGAAGAGGTGAAAGACGAAGAAGTAAAGGAGGAACGTAAGTCGGAATCTACCGGGGAAAAGAAGCCGAAAGAGGAGGATCAATCTTCTGAAACGGATGAACCGATCATCGTGCCGACTGTTCCTGGCGACCGTCCCGACGCTACTCCGTCTGTCAAAGTGCCGAAACCCGAAATCAAAAAACCTACGGTTGAGTCGATAGAAAACTAAAAAAGAGAGCCTCTGATGGGCTCTCTTTCTTTTTTATACCTTCTCTTTTTCCTTTTATTCTCAGCCTTTTCCCTCGTTTATTCCTCTATTTTCTGCACGTCTTCGGGCAGTGAATCCTTTATGCAGGCAGCCAGTTTGTTGAGCAGGGTGTGGCGGATGAAGTTCTTGGACGTGGCAAAGACGATGTCACGTGTGGGCACTGGATGGGCAAAAGGACGCACCAACGCATGCTGCTCCGTGGACAGTTGGGATACAGCAAGCTGTGGAATGAACGTCACACCCTTGCCATGTTCAACGATACGCATAAATGTTTCGATGCTTCCAAGGTTATAACTTCGCTTGCTGCGGGCAGCCGATTTAAGTTGACAAAACTTCACTAACTGGTCGCGAAAGCAGTGTCCTTCATCCAAAAGCCATAGAAATTCGCCCGAGAGATCAGCCGGTTTGATGTATTCTTTCTTATAGAGTGGGTCGTTTTCTGCCACATATCCCATGAATTGTTCACGGTAAAGTGGGGTGATATTCAGCTCCTCTAACCCTTCTACCTGTGCCAGGATGCCAGCGTCAATGCCCCCACTTCGCAGTGCTTTGAGCATCCCTTCCGTCTTCATCTCCGTGATACGAATATCCATTTCGGGGTGTTCGTTCATCAATTGTGGGAAGAATCGCGGGATGAGATACGGTGCTATGGTTGGCAGAACACCCACATTGAAGGTCCCCGTGAGCGACTGTCGTTCCTCTTCAACCGTCTGTTTGAGCTTCTTTGCCCTGTTGATTACCTTCCAAGCTTCCTCTATCACCGTCATACCAGCAGGTGTTGGGCGAATCGGTTGGCGCTTCCTGTCGAAGATCTTCACGCCCAGTTCGTCCTCCAACTTCTGTATCATAGAGCTGAGAGTGGGCTGTGTTACGTCGCAATAGTCGGCTGCCTTGGCAAAATGTTTCAGTCGATAGACTGCCATTACATATTCTAATTGTTGTAGTGTCATCGTCTTTTGGGATAAATAGGTCCTTACAAAGATAAATAAAAACATTCGAATGACCATGAAAAGTCCAGGATTTATAAGGCTTAGGACCACCTTGATAGATTTTTTCTATTGGCTAATAGATTTTATCTGTTGGTGAGAAAAGATATAGATAGTACCTTTGCATCATCAAATAAATAATTCATCAACAATTAAAAAACAGAATATAATGGAACCAATCATTAATGCACACGCACCAGAGTTTACTGTTCAGGCCTTTCAGAATGGCGAGTTCAGAACCGTATCAAACAAAGATATCGAGGGCAAATGGGCTCTTTTCTTCTTCTATCCAGCTGACTTCACCTTCGTTTGTCCTACAGAATTGGAAGATCTTGCAGACAAATACGAGCAGTTAAAGGGCATGGGTGTAGAGGTTTTCTCAGTTAGTACCGACACACATTTCGTACATAAGGCATGGCATGACGCATCTGATACAATCAAAAAGATTAAGTATACGATGCTTGCTGACCCTACTGGCGTATTGAGTAGAGGCTTCGGAGTGTACAAAGAGGACGAAGGTGTGGCTTATCGTGGTACCTTCCTCGTTAACCCAGAGGGCTTGATTAAGATTGCAGAGGTGCAGGATAACAGCATCGGACGTAATGCTGACGAGCTCGTTCGTAAGATAGAAGCAGCGCAGTTTGTGGCTACTCACGACGGCGAGGTTTGTCCTGCGAAGTGGAAGCAGGGTGGTGCAACCCTCAAACCAAGCATCGATCTCGTTGGAAAGATCTAAGCATTTTGACTAAACTAACGTAATATAAAAACATTATTAGTAAGGGTGGAGGGAAGAATCACACGTGGTTCAACTCTCCACTCATCATAAATAAGCAAGCCTATGTTGGATTCAAACATCTTAAACCAGGTGAGGGAAGTCTTCAGTTCGCTCACCTCTGATATAACACTCAGCGTTATTCGTAACAGTGCCGACGCACAATCAAAGGAGTTTACAGCCTTCATTGATGACATAGCATCCACCTCTGATAAGATAAACGCTACCTATGCCGAGGGCGATCACTTCTCTTTCAGCATCTTACATGACGGAAAACAGACGGGAATCAGCTTCCGTGGCATACCGAACGGACATGAGTTTACGTCACTTCTCTTGGCTGTTCTCAATGCTGATGGGAAGGGAAAGAACCTCCCTGACAGTGCTATTACGGCACGGATAAAGGCATTGAGAGGCAAGGAGATACGTCTACAGACTTACGTTTCACTGACCTGTACGAACTGTCCTGACGTGGTTCAGGCACTGAACGTCATGGCTTTGGCTAATCCGAACATCACACATGAGATGATTGATGGCGGACTTTGGCAGGATGAAGTGACGCGATTGAACATACAGGGTGTACCTTCTGTCTTCCTGAATGGTGAACCTTTCCACACGGGAAGGGGCGATCTGGGTATGCTTCTTGGGAAATTAGAGGACAAACTCGGTACGGATCACGATGCTGAAGCAGGTGGTGTAGAACATAATTATGATGTTGTTGTACTCGGAGGTGGACCTGCTGGTGCATCAGCAGCTATCTATTCGGCACGCAAAGGACTGCGTGTGGCAGTCGTTGCAGAGCGCATTGGCGGACAGGTCAACGACACAACGGAGATTGCAAACGTCACTTCTGTGCCGAAAACAACGGGTACGAAGCTGGCTGCCGACCTCAGAACGCATCTCAATGACTATCCTATCGACATCTTCGACAACCGTAAAGTGATGGCTGTCAACCTGCAGGAAGCAGTGAAAAGGGTGTCAGTAAGGGGCGGAGAAACCTTCCTTGCACCAGCAGTCATCGTGGCAACGGGTGCTAACTGGCGACGTTTAGGACTGCCAGACGAGGAGAAATACATCGGACATGGTGAACATTTCTGTCCGCATTGTGACGGTCCTTTCTATAAAGACAAGGACATTGCGGTCATCGGAGGTGGTAATTCGGGTATCGAAGCTGCCATCGATCTGGCTGGAATATGCCGACATGTGACGGTGCTGGAGTTTGCCGATTCGCTGCGTGCTGACGATGTCCTGCAGCAGAAAATGGCAAGTTTGCCGAATGTGGAGCTCTTCACTTCAACACAGACAACGGCACTTCTCGGTGACGGAACACGCCTGACGGGTATCCGAGTAAAGGACCGTAAGACCGAGGAGGAGCGTGACATAACGCTCGATGGTATCTTTGTTCAGATTGGGTTGATGCCGAACAGTGATGTTGTCAACGGTCAGGTGGAACTCTCACCACGCAAGGAAATCATCATTGATGCCACCAATCGCACCAACGTCAGTGGTGTTTATGCAGCTGGAGACGTGACAACGGTCCCTTATAAGCAGATTACCATCGCCATGGGCGAGGGTGCGAAAGCGGCTCTTTCAGCATTTGATGACAGGGTAAGGGGCGTTATTCAATAAGGAAGGGAGAACCTTTTTCATAGTACAAACAAGGGGTAGACGAATGTGTCTACCCCTCTTTTTATGTCCGTCAGTGATCAAACGGAAGTTATGAAATAACCTTACAGAATATGAAGCGCCCTTGTTGCCGAAATGAAGGATAATCGCCAAAAACCGACTTTGTAACCTTTAGGTTATCAAGCAGTTACAAAGAGGCTTGTAAAAGACGCCCTTTTGCATTGTAAAAGACGCCCTTTTACAACGCAATAGGTGCCCTTTTACAATGCAAAAGGGCACCTTTCACGATGCAAAAGGGCATCAATTAAATCCTGAACGCGAATTTTTCTTACAGTGAGCTATTACTTTTTCTTGGCGATAGCCTCCTTAATCATTATGATAACGGTCTTCTCGCCCAGTCCAGAACGCTCCCCAGCATCATGAATAGTAGCCTTCTTCAACATGATTTTTCCCAATGGTGTCTTCAGCATCTTAAAGGGTAGATAGCGTGAAGCCAGCTCATCTTTCACGTGAGGATAAGCCTCGAAGACATCGGCAAGGCGTGTCTCGGGGGTTATTTCTATGTCTTTTATTACTGTTTTCGGTGTTTCTTCTTCCTTTTCAGGCGCCTGTTCAGCTGTCTCTGCAGGCTTTTCTTCGTCCTTTCCAGCCCATGTGAGCAGTGTCTGTGAGCCTTCCAACGCACGGATATGCGTACAATCCTGCATCATTTCCAGTACACCACGGAACCTTCCTTGGGCATCTCGCACGGCAAAATAGATGATATAGATGAACATTCCTGGCTTGTTGATCCAGAATTCAGCCTTACTCTGTTCGCCACTACGGAACTTCTCAACGATCTCTTTTACGATGTGTACACTCTTACGGGGGTGACAATTCTCCACTTTTCTGCCGATAACGTTCTTTGAACGAGGGAAGACACGATGGTCAGTATCGGAATAGAACTTCACCAACTCATTCTCATCAACGAACGAAATGTCGACAGGCAGGTGCTGATAGATGAGGTTTATCTGCTCCAATGTGAGCTTTCCCGTTGTCACATCCAGCTCCTGTTGTGGTCCGGCAGCGTATCCGTACTTGCTGAGAAGTGCCTGAAGGTCAGCTGCAAAACCGTCTGTTGAGGCTGCAGGTGCCGTTGTTGTGGTTGTTGGTTTAGCCACATCAATGAATGCAAAACCAATCTCTTGGTCGCCATGTTTCATGTCTTCGAACTCAGCCGGTGTGATCAGCGCCAGCGAAGTGGGGTAGAGGATGGTCTCTTCCTTCTCCATCAGGTCGCGCGTATGTGCTATAATCTCCTGCTGTGCAGCGATGAACTCATCGTCTTTGTCGTCCAGCAGTAGCTGATAAGCAGCCTTTATCTCGTCCCGAATGAGGTCATCAAAGTTCCACATCGTCGTCGTTGGACGGTCGAAACCCTTCTTTTCGAGCAGCGGATAGAGCTGATTCTGCTTGCGTTGATAGTGTATTGGATACTCACGCAGCTTGTCATAAAGCTCCAACCACTGGTTCTTGATGAGCGGATATTGCACCAGATCCTCCACAGAGAGGAGCAGTTTGCGCATCTCATCATTCTCTTTATAATAATGTGCGATAGGATGATCGGCAGGAAGTTCAGGTCTACTGTTGTCCATAAAACCGTCCATGAGGTCGATGACCTTGCGCATATCCACACGTATACACTCGTCTTCCGACTCTGGTTTGAGGGTCTGTTCCACGTAAGCAAGGTGATACGGACGCACCGTTCCCACCTTTTCACGCATCAGTTTATGCGCCTCTTCAAGTGAAATCTGTCCTGATTCGTATTGATTTTCAATCTCTAAAAGGCGTTGCATCTTCTCCATATCAATCTTGGGAAGATGGTCTTTCATTTTATTTGTCATAGTCTTTTCGTCACTGATTATAATTCTTTCTGGTGCAAAGATACGAAGGATAATGCAGGTGAAAGATAACAAATGTTACCTGATAATGTTAAAAACGAATAGCAATTAGTTAAAAGATGTTTTCCGCTCGTTAGCTTTTTGTAACATGACACTCCCTTTTATCCATAAAATATGCTTACCTTTGTGGCAATAAAAAGAAGTAAAATAATGATTCATTCGCTCCGAGCAAGGCTCCAGAAGCTCTCCTTCCGAACGGGAGTTATCATCCTTTTGTGTTGTATTCCTTTCTATATCCTGTCGTTTGCACAGATGCTTTTACCCCTGTCAGTGGGCACAAAGGGGGTGTTATGGGCTGTGTTCTTCGGTTTGGCAAAGGCTGTCCAGTACACGGGAGTAGCCGTTTTGGGGGTGGAAGGATACCGACGAGTGAAGGATTACATAAGAGGTAAAAAGACAAAAACAGGGAAAATGGACGGAATAAAACTGGTGATTTTCGACTTTGATGGGACCCTTGGCGACTCACAACGGCTCATCACTGACACGATGTTGGCTACTATTGAACGGCTGAAGCTGCCCCGTCGGTCGCGGGAAGAGTGTGCCCGAACCATCGGACTGCCGCTTGCAGAGTGTTTCTCAAGCATCATCCCCATGACAGAAGAGCAGGCTGAGGAGTGCGCAGAGGTGTATAGTGAGATCTTCAACGTGAAGAATGTGCCCGGTGCAGTGCCTCCTTTCCCTGGCGTTTCGGAGACGATTAAGGCGCTGACAGCCAAGAAAATCCATGTCTCCATAGCCAGTAACAGGAGCCATCATTCGTTGCATACGCTGGTAAAGGATATGAAACTCAGCGAACACATCACCTTTCTTGTTGGTGCAGACGATGTTGTGCGGCGCAAACCAGATACTGAACCCATTGAGAAGACCCTCGATCACTTCCATGTAGCACCTCATGAGACGCTCGTTGTGGGTGATACGGAGTTCGATATCATCATGGGTCGTCGTGCAGGAACCCACACTTGCGGTGTCAGTTATGGTAACGGGACGCGTGAAGAGCTTGAGAAAGCAGGTGCTGAGCGCATCATTGACTCGTTGAAAGAGTTGGTGTAGAGTAGCCTCCCCAAGCCCCTCCGAAAGGAGGGGATGTGCTGATGACAGTGGGATTATTAGTCTATGTAGGTGTTTATTAAGCCTTAAGGGGATGCCTCCTCACGTCCTTCTGAAGGAGGGGATATGTCTGGCGGGATACGCAATGCAGCGTGTTGGAAATATGAAAGGATGAAAAATTACCCTCCACCGCTAATGTTTTAATTCCCCAAACCCTAAAGTTTGGAATTCCAACTAATACCTTAAAGCACAGAGTCCATCTACTTGTTAACTCGTCAACATACCACGTGAAGCACTTAATACCAATGGCTAATCTGCTAATTGTGCTCCTTTTACTATTTGATCTCTTTTCATTCCTATAATAAAGGTGTTAGGTTTTATCCTTTAACTCTCCTGCCTTATCTACCTATCATTGGTCTTTAACCTTTTAATTGTTAAAATCCGTTATTTCCTTTCACTATCTTTGGTTAATTAAGATGAAATGCTTAATTTTGCACTCGCAATTCAGTAATAGAGCGATTTATCTACGAATTGTTTTGGTTATTTAATATCGCGGGTTGGAGCAGTTGGTAGCTCGCCAGGCTCATAACCTGGAGGTCGCATGTTCGAGTCCTGCACCCGCAACTTATTTCGCAGGAGTTCTTGTTTCACAAGAGCTCCTTTTTTTTGTTTAATAGCATTCCTCCGCACTGCTATCTCTGCTCTAATCAGCATGTTATCCTTATGCTTCTCCTCTGTCAGTGGGTATGAAACGGTGGGTTTTTCTTGTGTTTTTCATCGCTCAACAGATGTAAAACGGTGGATTTTTCCTGTCTTTTTATTCAGAAAGGGTGATGTTTTCGTACTCGAAGGAGGGGGAGTGGGGGGCGGTTGGTAGGTGATGGCGGGTGGAGGGGTTTAGATATTTTTGTTGTTTTGACGGCTCTTTTTCTTTAAAAGTTGTATCTTTGCACGATAGTGAAGGGGGAAAGCCCCTTTGAAAGTAAAGCAAAAGAATTATCAACAATACCTGATAGTATGAAAAGAATATCTACTCTTTGTGCTGCATTGCTGATGGCAGCGTCATCGTTTGCCATTCCTGCACTACCAATATGGCGACTCGTGAGACAGGCTGACGGTACTTTCCTGAAGGTGAAAGCCGTTGGTGACGAACATTTTAACTACTGTGTGACGCAGGATGGTATACCCGTCGTTCCGCGTGGGGGCAGTTATTACTATGCACAGGCTAAGGAGGGCAGACTCGTGGCATCGACAGTGCTGGCGCATGAGGAGGGTCTTCGACAGGGCAATGAGGCGCAGACGGCTGTTGACATGGCTACTGTCAGAGGACTGGAAGCTAAGGCGCTGACGCGCTCAACACCCTTCGGACAACCGCGAACGGAGCCGTGGGCAGGGAAGAAAAAGGGCTTGGTGATCCTCGTTCAGTTCCAGGATACGAAGTTCAGGAACCCTGCTGACATCCGGACAAAGTCTACTTCGGAGAAGGATGTCAAGACTTTGTATGACCATATGTTGAATATGCCGGGCTATAAGGATGAGAAAAGCAACGCCATAGGTAGTGTTCACGACTATTTCCTCGACCAGAGTAACGGTACGTTCGACCTCTCGTTCGATGTCGTTGGTCCTGTTACGCTCCCTCAGCCATCGGAGTTTTACGGTGGACGGACCGAGGATAGCAATGATAAAAACCCTGCACAGATGATCATTGACGCCTGTAACGCCGTGAAAGGACAGGTGAACTTTGCTGATTATGACTGGGATGGCGACAAGGAAGTGGAGCAGGTTTATGTGCTTTATGCCGGTCAGGGTGAGGCAACGGGGGGTGATCCGAACACCATCTGGCCTCATAAGTTCGCGTTAAGTGACGCCGGAAAGTCGCCAATGACCATTGATGGCATCAAGATCAACACCTATGCATGCAGCAATGAGATTCTCCGTGCCGACGATAACGGTAGAGACAGAATCTTCTACATGGGTATCGGGACCATCTGTCATGAGTTTTCTCACTGTCTGGGGTTGCCCGATTTCTATGATACAAGGGGTGGAAAGAATGTCGGAACGGGCAAATACGACCTCATGTCAGCAGGAAGTTACAACGGTGGACCAGCCAGTTTGAGCAACGCTTATGAGGGTTCGGGCATCGGAACAGTGCCTGCAGGATACAATTCCTACGAGAAATCGTTCATGGGATGGCTCAAACCGAAGGAGCTGAAGGCGGAGAAGGTTGACGTTCAGGCGCTGAAAGGACTTGCTGAGGGCGGAGATGCTTACGTCATCTACAATCCTGAACGGGAGAATGAATACTATCTGCTGGAGAACCGGTCGGCTTATCGGTGGGACAAAGCACTGCCTAAGCATGGCTTACTGGTGCTGCATGTCGACTATGATGCTGCCTCATGGGCTCAGAACACCGTCAATGCACAGAAGTACCAACGCCATCCGAGGTTCACAACGGTGCCTGCCGACAATCTCCTGAGTAACCAGACGGAGGACAATGACACCTATCCTACGGCGCTGAACAACGCCTTGACGGCAACGAGCAGCCCTGCTTTCAGCTTCTATACAGGCTATCCTGTAGCTGACAAGGGCGGTGTGACGGGTATCACAGCGCATGCTGACGGCACTGTATCGTTCCGTTTCGCACCGCTAAACACCTCAACGGGCATCGCAACAGTGGGCATCGGAGCCGCCGAACCCGTAGGATTCTATACGCTGGACGGTACCTATCTCGGTACGAAAGCACCCGAAACCAGCACGCCACAGGTGCTGATTGTGAAGGATAAGGAAGGAAAAAACAGGAAGGTTGTTCGGTAATTCAGTGCTTAAGGCATGGGCTGGTGGGGCTTAAACATCAGTCAACCATTGCTTACGGCATGGTCAACCCGTGTTTACAGCATGGTGACCAAGCCGTTTGAAGGGCGTTAACATTACTCTACGCAACAGTGGTTTTTAAACTTTTATGATACTTTTATGATTTGTAGACAGATTAGATGGAAATGTGTATAATATTACCTTGCAATCTATTCTGTCTACATGCGTTATCTGCAAGTTTTACCTTTGAAACATAAAAGATGATGAAGAAAAACGCAATACACAATCATTTGAAAGTGTCTATGAATCAAATATATTTGCCTTTATATCTGACTAAACAAGTATTTATAGTTAAATATGTTTAAGAAAGTGCACCTATTGAAGAAAAAACTCTCATTATATGCAAGGTTATCATGGAAAAGACTTACTTTTACCAAAAATATTTTGAGGCCTATGAATGAGATAAAATTAATAGCATTTGATGCTGATGATACACTGTGGGGCTGTCAAAGTTATTTTGATACCGTTGAAAGAGCTTACTGCGAGGTGCTTGCTCCTTATGCTGATGCTGCTAAAGTTTCAAAGGCTCTCTTTGCAACTGAGTCGGCAAACATGCCTCTATTGGGTTACGGTAGTAAGGCTTTCTTGATTTCGCTAATAGAAAACGCAATCAATATAAGTGATGGTAAGGTGAAAGGGGACGAACTCGCGCTGATCCTTGGAGTAGGAAAAGAGCTGCTTCGGTTGCCTGGTAGACCCTTTGATGGGGTACGGGCGACGCTTGCTAAACTGAAGGATCTGGGGAATTATCACCTCGTTGTCTTCACGAAAGGTGAACTGCTCGACCAGGAAAGTAAGTTTGAACGGTCGGGGTTGAGGTCTTATTTCGATGACATCGTCATCGTTTCGGACAAGACAACGGATGCTTACTTCAAGCTTTGTGAACGGTTTAACACCCGAGTGGATCAGTTCCTGATGGTTGGAAACTCCTTCCGGTCAGACATAGAACCAGTTCTGAAGCTCGGAGGATGGGCTGCTCACATCCCTTCCGACTCCATTTGGAAACATGAAGTGGTGGAGGAATATGACCATCCGAACCTTATCCGACTGAATAACTTTGCGCAGTTACAGAGCCATCTGTCAGCTACAGGAACGATACTGAACGACTATAAGCCCTCATAAGGCAATGGTCTTTTGTGAAATAAACTCTTAAAAGGGTTTCAAGTGATGCCCTTTTGCTTTCTAAAAGGTGCCCTTTCGCAATGTGAAAGGGCACCTTTTGATGTGTAAAAGGGGATGGTTCGCACGTGTTATACACGTTGCTTAGGGGTAATGAAGTCCCCAAAGCACACGATACCTATATATATAATGGTGAGAAAGTAATCAGTTGAGAATTTCTTTTCTCATATTTTGACGAGCCAATAGGGGAGATTCTGCCCGATGGATAATCGCTGGTAGGGTACTGAGTAGCAGTATGTAACGATGAAAAAAACTTATAAAATGGATATAGGTTGAGGCTTTACCGCCCTTTGATAAATAGTCTTTCAGACAACATTATTTTGTATTTTTTACAAAAAATGTTTGTATTATTCGTGAATAAACATTACCTTTGCTCTCCGTAAATAACGAGTATTTCGTGAACGATTCGACTTTTTTTCTGCATGCCGATACTTCCTTTTATGGATTAACAAGGGCTTAAGACAAAGGGAACGGCTATGATGTGAGCACTGTGAGTTGACGGTAAGCGTACTTTCTCAGCTTCATTGCAGATTAAATTAACCCCCTATTCGGATTAACGCAAGTAATTATTCAGATAACAAAAACGAAAATGAAAAAGAAAATGTATGTAACTCCAGTCGTGGAGTTAGTATCCCTTGCGGCTGAACGTCAGCTGTTGGCAGGGTCTGGAGTGACTGTTTCAAATCAGAATTTACAGAACATGGGCAGTCAGACTATTGGTGGCGGCGGTACAACAACGTCTTCAAATCCTTACAGCTCGAGCGCAGGACAACAGAGCGGTAGCCAGTCGGCAGGTGCTAAATTCAGCGGCGGGATAACATGGTTTGGTGAGTAACGACGCGCGCTACTCAAGTGAAAACGAAATTAATTTAACGACAAATGAACAAGATTAAAATCCTCAGTGCATTCCTTTGTGCACTTCTAATGGGCTTTACCTCATGTGCTAACGACACAGAAGAAAGTACTAACGACTATCAGCCTAATGTCTCAGCAGCACGCGAGCTGACTGTGGGAATGGCAGATAACGCTACAAACAGTAAATCAAAATCTACAACATCACGTTCTGTCGTCAATCCAACGTTGGGCAATATGTGGCAATATGGCGATGCTTTCCTTGCTTATAACCTTACGGATGGTGGCGAATACAGTATGCTGACAGCCGAAAACGCTGGTATTCAGACTAAGATAAGAGGTAAGGTTACCTGCAAGCAGGGCGATGATATTGCAATGTTCTTCCCTTATATGAATGCTTCAACAGTGACGGAAGTGACGGGAGACAAGTCAAAACTGAGCCTGGACCTCAGTGGTCAGACGGGTAATCTCAACGAAACCGTCGGTGATTACAACACGATTACAAACTATGACTTCAGTTGGGGCAAGATTGAAAACGTCAAGGCGGTAGGTAGTAAGGCATCAGGCAATGTCCAGATGCAGAAGCGTTACGCCGTTCTTCACCTGAAGTTTGAGTGTGAAGGACAGCAGGTGAAGAACATCACGAGCGTGAAACTCACGAATATCGCAGGTAAGGCAGTGATGAATCTGCAGACAGGTGAGTTGGAGAATACCACTGACAAGGCAGGATTCACTGTTACTCCGAAGACCGCAGTTAATGAATTGAATGTCATTGTGTTTGCACAGAGTAACTTCAACCCTACTTTCTCTGTTGAGACAAACACGGGTAAGACTTACGGAGTGAAGATAACTCACAACCCACAAATCATCAATGGAGGATATTATGACCTTAATGTGCTGGTTGATGACACCACACCATGGATTGATATCCACGGTATTAAGTGGGGACGATACAACCTTCAGTATGACCCATCAGTAACTGAAGAGGGATGGGTGAGCGGATATTCACTTACAAAGAACCCATGGGATTACTTCTATACAGAGCCATCTGGATTGGCAGGACAAGGTTTGACGATGTCAACAGACTTTGAAAATGCTAAGTTCGACCACTTCCGTTGGGGCGATATAGCTGCTGCACATAACTATGGGGATAGTGGTCGTGAGAAATTTTACACAGGAACAGGTAATATTCAGGCGCAGAACATATCCAATAATCAGTACGGTGACCTTCCTTACTATGTATCTAAAGGGAGGTGGAAGTTGCCTACAAAGGCTGACTTTGACGACCTGATGGCTCATTCAGGACAGTATCTTGGCTATTACTATGATGGATTGAATACGGTCTATGGTGTCCTCTTCGATCCTACCGTAGCAGAGAGTCTGAAGGGAAAGGTGCTGGATAAGAATGACAATGTGCTGAAAGCATCAAATACAAATGCCTCAGCTGTCAACGTAGGGAAGCCTAACGAAAGTGGAAACAAACTGAAACAGTTTACAATCAGCGATATGAAGCGAGGCATATTCTTCCCATTCGCAGGAACATACACTGATTATAATGTTGGTAATCCAGTACTGAACAAACCTGGAAGCTGGGGTTCTTACTGGACAGCAAATGGTACAAATGCTAATCAGGCACAGTCCTTTACAGGGCAATACCTGAATAACGGACAGTTCTACCCATGTACAACAGTAGGTGTAAGTGCCCAGAATCCTAAGAAGAACATGTACAGCATCCGTCCTATCTATGCTAAATAATACAGGCTTATTGTAGGTTTGTAAATCTTTATAAAAACCAATGCGGGGAAAGAAAGGCTGCAAGCGCCATTTCTTTCCCCGCTTTTCTTATCGTTTTTTCAGTATCCTCTGTGCGCAATCGGCTAACACTACGATGGCGGAAGCAAGGATACACGTGTCTTTAATGACCAACCTTCCCGCACCAGTTAGTAGTGGGAAACCATGCTCACCACTGCCAAGATCGGGCACCCAAGCCTCTGGTGTGGTGACGAGGAACGACAGTGTACCTATCGTCATGAGGATGACTAAGCCCGAACCAACGAACCCAATCTTTGGGAACCATATGCCCAAGAGGGTTAAAATACCGAACGACATGATGGCAATACCCAGTCCGTGAGAGAAGGTGTAAGTGTTGTTCTCAACGTGCCACTGGTGCTTCTCCTTGTTGAACTCGCCTTCCTTCAACTTATAATCCTTGTATTCTGGAGCATTCTTCGTATAGAAGAAACTCATGAAAGGACTGTTGGCAACGAAAGGAACGATGCCTTCTGCCTCATAATTCCAAAATTTTAAACCACCAATCCATACGAAAATGATGAAGATGGCAATACGAATCAGGTGGATACCTGTAGCCTTCAACGACGCAGATACCTCAAGTACCCAATGTACTAACGATGTAATTTTATCCATAAAATAATTCTTTTTTCTTTAGTCGACTGTTTTAGTCATGTTAATAATTTGTATTCTCGGCTGCAAAGATAGGCAATACTTTCGGATGTTCAGCATGAAAGTTGTAAAAATTTCAATCTTTTTGCATTAATGTTTTTTATACTTTGTAAAAGGTTTATTTATTATTTTTCTCCTAACTTTGCACATATATTCAATAAATAATACGGATGAGACTCAAAAAAAAATCATGTTTTATAGTGCTCTTGGTGCTCTTCGTCTACTCTTCTTGTACGGAGGAGAAACGCCCAACACCACAACCTAAGGCACGCATAAACGTGACGCCGCAAACGAAAGAGGCTGCCGCTATCAGTCAGCTGACGGCTTCTATCGATGAGATATCAGCCAATCTGGATGTCATTTCGGCACGAGAAGGGTTGTTATACAAGACGACGGAGCATACAAACAAGAAGACGAAGATCATCCAACAGATACGAAGCCTGGGTGCATTGCTGGCTAAAAAGCAGCTGCAGATTGAAGAATTGGAACACAAGGCAAAGCAAGTCAGTGCACCCGTGGGCGACAATGCCACGGTTAATAACCTTAATAAGATGATCAGTTTCCTCTCTGGGCAGCTGAAAGAGAAGGGGGAACGCGTGACAAAACTTGAGAAAGTGGCTGTCAGAAAGGATGTCAGCGTGGCACAACTGAAGTATATCATTCAGAATCAAGCCAACAGTGTTGACGCATTACGCTATAGATTCAATATGTCTTCACTTGAACAAGAACTATCAAGGCTTAAGGCTAAGGAACGACAACGTAATGATGAACAAGGTGAAGTGTTCTATATCATGGCAGACAAGCAGACGCTTAAGGAACAAGGACTGCTGAAAACGTCGCTCTTCTCTAAGCGATTGGATAATAATAACATAACACAAGAGCATTTTACCAAGGCTGATAAGAAGGAATTAAAGCAACTTACGATAAACTCAAAATCGCCGAAAATCCTGTCAATGAACCCTGAAGGGAGTTACACGCTGACGGAGAATGAAGACGGAACAACGACGCTGACCATCACGGATGCGGATAAGTTTTGGAACGTTTCACGCTATCTCATCATCCAGGAGTAAGTCTGTAAGATATTTAATTTTACCCATTTAACAATACGTAGGGGGCTGTTGGTGTCTTAATCCGTGTTTCCCAAGGCATCGGCGGTCCCCGATTTCTATAACATTTGTTCTCAAGCAAGGTTTTATTTTTTGGCTCATCAACTTTTACTTTGTTCCTAATCAAATTCTAATTAGTTGCGGATAAGAACTTTATTTGTTGCAGCCTCAATTATAATTCGGTTCTGATTACTTCTTAATTTAACGTGAGTTCGACGAATTATAAGTGTCTATAAATTTGTTGTAATATTAAGGAGCTAATATACAAACATTTACAAAGAACCCATTGACACACAGCTTACATTGTTCTGACTTCGTCGAAATCACGTTAAGATAGTTTTTGTTTTTAGTTGCTGTCACTTTTAACATTTCTCGTAAATATCTTGTTGTCAAGGTGTTGAGCCATGTAGAAAAGTGACGGGAGTGACAGGAAAATTGAAAGGTGGTTGTTTTTATGGTGTTGTTATAATAATGCAAGGGGAGAGATACTCGCTTGTTATGAAAGGGAACAGGGCATTAGAAGAGCTGTAATAAAGATTCATAAATTGAGAATAATAGGTGGTTTTTTGTAAAGTAAAAGATGCCCTTTTGCATGGTAAAAGGTGCTCTTTTGAGGTGTGAAAGACGCCCTTTTGCACGGTAAAAGGGCACCTTTTAGAAGGGCTTTTGTAAGTCTTTGGTAAACAATGGGATACAAGTCTGAATGCTTGGTATATCTTGTGATTTTATAGACATGTAGCTTGATTTTCCTGTAAATATATTTCTGATTATTCCGTAATGGTTCTGTGGTATACATCGGGATGGATAATCTTACAAGGATCTGCGCCGGAGCGTTTTACCACAAACAGGCGTATCCCATAACTATCAGTTCCCCTTTCCACCCAAGAACAAAAGTCAATTACATCCCATTCCTGATTTTGCTGTCATTTCTGTCACTCTTCTTATGCTTTTAATCTCCTGATTATAAATTCATTACACGAAGTGTTAAAAGTGACAGCAACTAAAAACTAAACTTAATTAACGTGAGTTCGACGAAGTCAGAACATTGAAAACTGTGTATCAACGGTCCTTTGTACATTGATGCACGGCTTCTTTGGAAACAGGCAATAAGCAGCAATTGCCCCTAATAAATTGACGATGAAATTGTCAAAGCATCTATGTCTGTAGTGTTCCACCTGCACAATGTTCTTAAGTTCATCATTCATCGTCTCTATAATAGCTCTTTTTCTGAGTAAAAGCCTGTCCGAAACACTCATTAACGTTCCTTTCATGTTATTCTTTAATTTGGTAATAAGCTGTATTCCATCAGCGGAAAGCCTTTGAAAGGGCTCTTGCTGATGTAGCCTTTGTCTGCATAACTTCTACCTTTGTCGTCGTAGAATTACGATGATATTTTCTTTTTCCTGTAGGTATTAGCGTGTATTTGCTGTCATTGTATCAAAAAACTTGCAGAAGTCATCTGCCATACAAAATATTTCAGTAACTTTGTCCTCGGTGATCATAGCGATTTTTGTTTGTAATTGTTTGTAAATCAACACCTTAAAATTACAACAAATTTTGCTAATCACCAAATTTATAGACACTTATAATTCGTCGAACTCACGTTATTTTAGGATATGACTGGCATTGTGGTATTAATAGTGACAAGAAAGCACTAAGTGCAGGAAGTCTTTCATTGGGATGGGCTGACTATCTGTTCGGACCATCACTTCTAATACCAGGCATAATAGATATTTATCAACTAAAGCAATAAATATGAAAACATTAACTACAATAGTGCTTATGTGTTGCTGTATATTTTCAAGCTGCAAGCACGATGGCGATTTTTGCCATTATACTATAACATTCTATAACAATTCCGATAAAGAGGTTTATATATCCCCTTCTCTGGATTATCCTGATACAGTAAATGTTCCCAATTACCATGTGTTAGGTTTACCTGATATCTATAAAATAGCACCGCACGATTACAATAAGACTGCATTAGAAGTTCGCGATTGTTATGAAAAGACACTGAGAATCCATGAAAATGGAAAGATGGACACTCTGATGTTATTTGTTTTTGATGCTAACATATTGGAAACGAACAAAAGATACGATTATAATGCTGTGTTGCAAAGGATAGATGTGAATATTGAGGATTTAAGGAAATTGAATTGGATATTATCTTATCCTCGTAAATAACGTGAGTTCGACAAATTCAGAATAATGCGAGCTGTGTGTCAATGGTCCTTTGTACATTGATGCACGGCTTCTTTGGAAACAAGTAATAGGCAGCAATTGCCCCTAATAAATTGACGATGAAATTGTCAAAGCATCTATGTCTGGAGTGTTCCACCTGCACAATGCTCTTAAGTTCATCATTCACCGCTTCAATAATGGCTCTTTTTCTGAGTAAAAGTCTGTCTAAAACACTCATTAACGTTCCTTTCATGTTACTCTTTAATTTGGTAATAAGCTGTATTCCGTCAACGAATAGCCTTTGAAAGAGGTTCTTGCCGATGTAGCCCTTGTCTGCATAACGTCTACCTTTGACATCATAGAATTACGATGATATTTTCTTTTTCTGGTAGGTATTAGCGTGTATTTGCTGTCATTGCATCAAAAAACTTGCAGAAGTTATCTGCCATACAAAATATTTCAGTAACTTTGTCCTCGGTGGTCATAGCGATTTTTGTTTGTAACTGTTTGTTTATTAGCTCCTTAAATTTATAACAAATTTCGCTAATCGCCAAATTTATAGACACTTATAATTCGTCGAACTCACGTTATTTATGTACAAAAATCAGTTATGGCAGTGTTATTCAATTTGTATACTATGAGGAAGATTATTTTATCGACTACTTTGATAATATTAATTATAAATGCTTTGTCTTCATGTAATTGTTTTTATAAACGAAAGACTTTAAGAATTGCTAATAGTATATCTGCAGCAGAATCTCAAGGGCGAGGTGCGCTTGTGTCTATATATAAAACGGATAGAACTACAATAGTATTTGATAGTATATGTATTCACATAAAAGGATCATTTGTAGAACATCCGTATAATTACAGAGATTACAATAGTGAAGCATTAATAGTTGATAGAGATAGCTACCAATTTATAATTATTTTATCAGGTAGTGATAACTTGCAAAGCAAAGGTTATGGAGAAACTTGGGAAATAGATAACATTCCTGCATTTGAAGCACCGTACACGCTTAATTATTATTTTGAAAGGCAAGTTCCACCCGATACCATTGTGGTTACAATCTATGACATTCGTGATTTACCTAAGAAAAAAGTTATAAAGGAAATATCTTTTTACAAGTCACAATCACAATAGAGAACAGAATGTATAATATTAAAACAGCAAGACTATGGTAAACCATATATCGATTGTTTGAACTTACCCATACAAGGGTTTGCCCCAACACCCATATAAGGGTAACGGGCAATACCCTTATATGGGTATTAAAAGCCGTAAGCAATAAACAGGAAAGAATAGTGTTTTATATAGTTGATAACCATAAACAATTAAGAACATGCGTAGAAGTACTGGACGTTTTGAAATTCATATGAACACTATGGGATGGAAAATCTCCAATGAACATTATACGAAATGGAAGAAAAATGTTGGAAAATCTTTTAAAGCACCTCAAACTCGCGTTGCTCCAATGAATCTTGCTGGTGAGAAAAAACGTAATATGAATGCTGGAAAAACAAGATTAAAATCAACAGCTGTATACGGAAGAACTATTTTTTGGAAAGAAACTAAATAAAAGATTAATAATGAGATTTTGTGCTATATTGATACTTTCTGTGATTTCAATTCTAAATAGTTTAGAATTGAAATCACAAACTGTTGTAAAAATTTTAAGCAATGGTTGTAAGGTAGAGAGAAGTTTATTTCTAAACGAAAAAAAAATCGGGGTGTATAATAAACGAGGTAGATTGGTTAAATTGTCCGCAGATGATATCAAATATCAAAAGATATTTTTAGATCAATCTTATAGCCTGATTGATTATGGAATAATTCTAAAATATCCCGAGGTCATATATAAAGATGCGTGTATTATTGCTGATATTTTGTCAAGTTATGACCCAAGCGAAATCTTATCGTTTACAAAGCCTATAGGGGAGCGAAAAAAGATTTCTATACAAGATATCAATAAGTATTACACGTACCTTGATGCCAGTGTTGACTATGTATTTAGTATTAACATTATAGTCAAGGATAGTCTTATTACCCAATATAGTTATACTTACAAGCCCAATATGTCTGACGTCATTATTTCATATACATGTGTATTTACTTATGATAAAAATAATCGAATAGTAAAATTAGAAAAAATATATAGACGACACTATGAAACAAAAGAAATTATATATGAAAACAAATAACACACGATTTTTGGTAATGCTCCAAATGGGGAGTTGTCAAAATAAAAAGAACAACAAACCTGGCACGAAAACGCAAGCCACAATAGCTATAGAAAACAGAATGTATAACATTAAAACTGCAAGTCTATAACTATATATATAGTTTACACTTACCCATACAAGGGTATATTCCAACACCCATATAAAGGTAACGGGCAATGAGGATGTATCAATTTTGACACACCCTCTTATAAAAGAAGATATATGTGCAGATTTTTTTTACTATTTTGTTTTATAAGCGGCATCAACAGTTATTATAATGCAAAAGGCTTATCGCACAATATAAGTCAGGGCTTTGTAAGAGACACAATCTATACAACCTTTGAAAAATATGATAGGACCGTTGTGAGATATGAAAATAAAATTGTTAATCATATAAAACAAAAGGTTGTTATAATAGCAAAAGACAGAAATAATATCTGTAAGTCAGAAATTCTTTTTGTGGGGAGTATTCTCAATTCAGATAATGACACTATATCCTTTTTAAAAAAAGAAGATACATTTGGGCTAAAAGAAAGTCCTCATTCATCTGGAAATATTATTGTGTATAAAAATAGAATAAGACAAGGTTATTACTCAAATTTCTCCAAAGGTTTTTTTGTAAAAGTTGAAGATAATATTTTACATATAAAGGATGTGATGGAAGAAGATTTGAATGGGCAGCCTGTTCTTGGAATCCTCAATTTAATAAACTTTAAAGAGGAGATACCTCACAACATTTTTATATATTTAAATCAAGATGATGGAGACGAATATGTTTTTCATAAATATAACGATAAATAAGTTTCCTACAATTTAAAGTGGTAATTGTATATAGATATAATCGCGCATTTCCCCCATGAGGCGAAGACAATATCTATTGCAAACATTCCAGTGGCTAACGATAAATAAAAGAACATAGAACAAGCATTAACAAATGCGCTCCATAAGTTTGGCTGGAAGGATATGATTTCAGAAAAATACAGTAATAAATTATTGCCTCATACAAGTTCTGCAAGAGATAGGAGAATAGGAAGTAATCATTCCAATCATTTGCACTTACAAGGATTCAAACCCAATATAAAAACAGTAGAGTATATAAATGCTATTCCTGAAGTAGTTGTTATTGGAAAACGAAAATGAAAAAAACACTCCTTATATTGATTATTTTATCACTCCCCTTGATATCTAAGGGGAGTGATAACCTTGTTGCTGTTCTTTACTTAAAAAACGGCAGTTACGTATCATCTGATAGCGTATATACATTTCTTAATTTAGATGGAACTCTGTTTGATGAATTAAGATCAAGGAATGGCAATGAACCAACGTGTCTGAAAATAGATAGGGATAATGCGGTCTCATATTATCCGGATTTAATGATTTACGTCTTCTTTTGTAAATTATCACCAACCAGAAAGGTCCTTGTTAGGGTTGGTAATGATTGGAAAATATTAAAAACAAATAGTCCTTTTACAGTCTTACCTACGAAGAGGTATCTTTTATCCTTAGATATTCAGTTAAGAGTTGGTGATATTTTATACGATAAAAGAGATAAGGTGAAAGTAAAAAGATGTATAACACGTCATATTATTGACGCAAGAGGAGATTACGTCGCAGTTGAAATAAA
The DNA here is from genome assembly GCF_055385135.1 of Prevotella histicola. Taxonomy (NCBI): domain Bacteria; kingdom Pseudomonadati; phylum Bacteroidota; class Bacteroidia; order Bacteroidales; family Prevotellaceae; genus Prevotella; species Prevotella histicola. The sequence goes on from NZ_AP043794.1 coordinate 627,329, forward strand.
GAAAAGGAAGTTATGGTTTCGATGGAAGAGACATTATCAAGTGATCCCTGATTGATTATTGTATAACTAATATTAACGTGAGTTCGACGAATTCAGAACAATGCAAGCAGTGTGTTAATAGTTCTTTGTACATTGATGCACGGCTTCTTTGGAAACAGGCAATAAGCAGCAATTGCCCCTAATAAGTTGACGATGAAATTGTCAAAGCATCTATGTCTGGAGTGTTCCACCTGTGCAATGTTCTTAAGTTCATCATTCACCGCTTTAATAATGGCTCTTTTTCTGAGTAAAAGTCTGTCTGAAACGCTCATTAACGCTCCTTTCATTGTATGTTATGACAATATCAGGTTTATTAAAAAAAATCAACATTGGTAATACTATCAACATAAGTTACATTATGCCCACTATAATGCTCAGCTAAAAGAACATATTTCATTCTACTTGACAGGAAAGTCTCGAAATTGGCAAAGTCATATGTTGTAGATTGTACTTTTGAAAGTAAATTCATGTTATTAGTCCCTCTAATATTGCCTATTTTGGCGAGAATATTTATAGGCAAAGAGTTTGGAAGTTGCTCTTCCCATATCTTACATGCATATTCAAATGCACCTCTCATAGAGTTATCCCAAAGTTCTTCGGGTTCATAAGTTACTTTAAACACTGTACCACCGTTAATTTGACGTACAATAGGCACATCTGTACGTTTTTCAATGTATTGGTCTAAGGCATACGAATCAGATTCTGTACTAGTTTGCCCCTGTGATGCTATTGTTTACATCGTAAGTAGCAATAAGAATAATGATTTTTTCATTTTTTGATAATTTTACATGAAACATACTTCCCTGTGGTAAGTAAAGCTTTTACATAATATAATCCTTTCGGTAAAAAAGAAATATCAATACAATTTGAAATTGTAGCACTTAGGACAAGATGACCTTCTGGAGAAAAGATCTTTATAGGAATTCCAAATCCAGAATTTGTATTGATATATATATTATTATTTTTATACGAGATGATATGATATACAGCATCATAATTCAAACTCTTTATATTTGTTGATTGGTTAAAATGTTCTATTGCAGATATAACATTAGAATCATTAATCAATTCTGTAGTATGTATTGTATCCATAGAAAAAACACTTCCATATTTATTAAGACTCATAATTTTGTAATACTGTCCCCAGTCCGCTTCATTGTACTGAATTGAGTATCCACTATCATTATCTGCGAAATTGATAGGAATATATACTAATGTATAATCTTCTGGAAATGTATTAAGAAATAAACTATCTTTTGTAGATTGAATTCGGACTAAGAAGCACTCGTCCATTGAATGTGAGGTAAAAGATACAGTTAGTTTTGCCTGATCATTATAGCAACATTGTTCATAGTTGAATGTGCCTTCAAGATTGGATCTAATAATTTTAGGTATAGATGGTAATACATTTACAAATATTGACATACTATCAACAACAACAGATTTATTATACAAAAAAATCACTGCATGATAATATATGGATGAATCTTTGCTACTTTCAATGCGCCTATATATTAAATCATTTTGTTTGAATAACGATGGAGTTATCGTAAAGTAAAAAGAATCATTTGTTACACTTTCTTTCATTAAAGGTGCGAATCTATTATCTTGCAACTCTATGCATAATTCCCAATCTAAGTTGTAATTTTCTTCACTATCAGGTTTAATTTTAAAAGACAGCAAATCTCCATCAAGAAATGCATGATCTGAAGTCACCTTATCGACATTATTGACAACTATATATCTGTCTAATACTTGGGCACTAGATACTATAGAATATATAAAGAAAGAGAGAAGAATAAAAAATCTCATTTCAAAAGCTTTGATGATTTGACTAGTGTATCTCCATTATAGAAATTCAATATATATATGCCAGAAGACATACTTATGGTTTCTTTAATATCTTTGATGGTCTTCAGGTAGAAACCATTAGAATTATATACTTTAATAGAAGTAATATTCTCTGTTGCCTTTTGGGGAATTATTCTGTTCGAAAGTTTTCTCTTTGCCGAGTTCGAAAGTGGAGGTAATTCTATGGTGTATATATCACTTCCATATTTATTGTATTATTACAGTAGTTTGGTAAAAAGTTGGTTATCAATCGCAATTTGCGAAAGACCTTTTAGTCGACTTTTCTTCATGTTATTTAAATTTTGTTGTTCCATTTTTGAATTATGTTTTTTGAAAAACAGGTTTGTATTTGCTGACAAATGTAAGTAATAAAAATCAAACTTCCAAATTTTCATATTCTTTTTACAACTGCCCTATAAAACTTTTTTCTTCTTCCCATTTTATAAGAAAGATTGCCTTTAAAACGATCATTTTAGGCATTATCCCTCCTATTATTTGACTAATTCTTAACGTGAGTTCGACAAATTCAGAATAATGCAAGCTGTGTGTCAATGGTCCTTTGTACATTGATGCACGGCTTCTTTGGGAACAGCTAATAGGCAGCAATTGCCCCTAATAAGTTGACGATGAAATTGTCAAAGCATCTATGTCTGGAGTGTTCCACCTGCGCAATGTTCTTTAGTTCATCATTCACCGTTTCAATAATGGCTCTTTTTCTGAGTAAAAGTCTGTCTGAAACACTCATTAACGCTCCTTTCATGTTACTCTTCAATTTGGTAATAAGCTGTATTCCATCAGCGGAAAGCCTTTGAAAGGGCTCTTGCTGATGTAGCCTTTGTCTGCATAACGTCTACCTTTGACATCATAGAATTACGATGATATTTCCTTTTTCTGGTAGGTATTAGCGTGTATTTGCTGTCATTGCATCAAAAAACTTGCAGAAAACGTCTGCCATACAAAATATTTCAGTAACTTTGTCCTCGGTGATCATAGCGATTTTTGTTTGTAACTGTTTGTATATTAGTTCTTTAAAGTTACAACAAATTTCGCTAATCACCAAATTTATAGACACTTATAATTCATCGAACTCACGTTAACACTACTGCTTTAATGTCTTTCCTAAACCCAAATCTCTAAGTTTGCAATATGAATTACAAACTTAGAGATTTGGGTTTAACTTTATAGATAAATTTAATAAAGAGAAAAGCAAGTTAATGAATCTGCAAATCTTAGTACATAAAAAAAGGAATCTGTACCTTTGTACACATAAACCAAATAACTTTTTACAACATAAAATAGGCGTTCTGATGACCGAATATTTTGAAGATTATCAGCTTCTAAGGGTTAAAGACCACTGGGTAATACAATATTATCTGATAAAGCATCAGAACTGTTATTAGCGAAAAACAAATAACACTTTACGTGAAATAACCTCCCTCTTCCTATTATTTATTAAATTAGAAACACAAAAATGATGAAACATCCCAAATCAAAGTTATTTATTGCGCTCGCATGTTTAGTCCTTCCACTTTTGTTTGCTTCATGTTCAAAAGATGAAGAAAACGCAAACGACCACATGCCTTTTGTTCCTATCGAACATCATGATTTCACAGCTGATATCCTGCAACCTAATATTAATTATTCAATTCCTATCCAAAGAGACGATGCTGACGATTTCTATTCTAAGGCTGTGGGCACATACGAGGGTACGCTAACCGTTTATGACCCTAAAACCAAACAGGTAATTCCTTCTAATTTTGATAATCATGTAAGCGTCCAACTCGAATTAGACTTACATAAGTTTAAACTGAATCCTGTTCCACTTCCTTTTACATTATATGCGTTAAAGAAGGACCAATATGCTTATGACATACTATACAAAATAATCAAAAATAAAACTTGGTGGAAGGAAGACAAGCTACGTGATGACCCCACAATACTCATTGGAAGAAACAAGAAAAATCCTTCAGAAGTGGCATTCCAATTGTATGACCCATATATGTTATTCTCACATTCATTCTATATCCAGCAGGATCGTTATGACTTGGTTCGATTGATTTTTAATATCTGTGGAACTATCAACAATACAACGAAAGAATTAACGGTTTACATAAAGCCTTCGGGTGCCTTGTTTCATGACGGTATGGTTAAAAACAATAAAATAAAAGCCGAATTCAACGACGTTTATTTTATATGTAAATTAAAGAAGGCAGCATAGGATAAACTAATTTCCCTTTTACAAAAAGAATAAACTATGATTAAAGAATAGATTATGAATAACAAGAATCAATACAACCTACTTTTCGCTCTTTTTCTACTGTTGGTAGGCAGCTTTGCCGTTTCATGTACGAAAGACGATGACGCTACGACAGACAACACCTCTAATTTTGCACCTATCAGTAGAGAAGAAGCAGTTAAAATACAGAATTCTTTACCCGGTAAGTATAGAGGTAATGTGCATGTTTACGACCCTTCAACCAAGAAAAATTATTATTCCAATTCAAGGCTTGACCTCGACTCTCTAATCATATACGATGACTACAGAGTTATCTATAGCCTTTTAACATTGCCACGCGACACGTATGAGCGGTTACACAATATTGACAAAACTGGGATAAACGATACACTACCAGGAATATATACTAAACGAGACGAAAAGAATTATTTAGGACTTGAGGGAATTCGTTTCAGCAGTCGCAACCAACAAGACAGTTGCGTATATCGGTTTGAAGTATCACGAGGGATAGTTGCCTTTATAGACCGAGGTCACAAAACAAAAAAAAATAGGATACTTAGAACTTATTTTAACGGCTACGGATATTATAATGTAAAAACAAGTAAGTTCAAAATTTATCTTCTTCCTTACAATGCATACGTAATACCATATTATGATACCTTTCAAACCACAAGAATTCCACTCACAGGAAGATATCTGGTTTATGAACTCACAAAGGTTCAATAAGGCGGACTGGTCCGTTAACTTTTGTCAGATAATTTCATAATCTAAAAATCAAAAGGGCGTTAATTCCATTCGAATTAACGCCCTTTTCGCTTATAAAAGATGCCCTTTAAGACGCTTACTAACGCCCTTTTGAAGTCCAATAAAGCCCCTTTTGCTTTACGGTTTTATAACTATTTGATTTTCTGTTGGTTGTAGAGTCGCTCTTTAACTGTTTTTTGTATGCTTTTTAAAGTGATTTGTTTAAGGGAGTGTAATGTTTTTTCAGGGTGGGGAAATGCGAGTAGACAAGTTAACGAGTTGCTTGCTAAGAAAGATAGGGTAATAGAAAGACAGAGTAACAGAGGAACAAGTTTTTAGTTAACAAGTAAACCAGTTGACAAGTTAACGAGTTGTTTGTCTACTTGCTGACCTATGCACTCAAAAACTCGTCACAAAAACGTTCTTATGTTACTCTGTCTTTTATTTACCCTGTCTACAAACAACTTGTAAACTCCATACTCATAAAATTATCAACTCAACATAAAAAATGACGTAAAAACAGCAACATATTGTTTTTATTGATATTTTTTACTACTTTTGTACCTTAGTATAATATATGTTTTATAAACCTAATATAAAAATACTATGTAATATGATAATGGTAAAATCTTTACATTCAATTTTGCAGTTCACACCTATAAGTTTTATGTTTCTTTTACTATCGAGCCAGCCTATGTATGCCCAGCAATGGCAGCTGAAGGGGAGGCTGGTGGAGAAGGTCAACAGGACTACTCCTTTGGATGCCGCCGAGATATTAGTAAGCCCTCTTGGCGGGGATGTCACTTCCTGCAGCTTATCGGATGAAGAAGGCAGGTTTGCTCTTTCGCTTTCTTCGGGCAAGTATGTGTTCAGATACCGACAGTTGGGCGATATTCTAAAGACCGACACCCTCGATGTGCAAGCCGACACCGATTTGGGTGATATTCCTTTAATAATAAAGAAATACACAATGAAGGAGGTAACGGTTACCTCTCAGCGCAGAATGCTTAGTCAGAAAGCCGGAAAACTTGTATATTTAGTTCAGAACAGTCCTTTTGCCCAGGGGTTCAGTACACGCGATTTACTTCATAATATCCCTCGCATAGACCCGACAAGCGAGGAGATAAAGATAATAGGCAAGAGCAATGTTCTTGTATTGGTGGACGGACACAGGGTTAATTTGGAGGGAAAGGATTTGGATATGTATTTGCGTACGTTACCCTCTGAGAACATTAGTAAAATAGAACTCATTACAAATCCTTCTGCCAGATTTGATGCTGCGGGTAACAGCGGAGTGCTGAACATTATCCTAAAGAGCAAGCCAGTAGGTTTTGATGGAAAAATTCACACATTGCTGACACAACGCACTCATTTTGCAGCCGAGGAGGGAGCTGACTTGTCGTTCTCATCAGGTAATTTTTCGGTAGAGTACAAAGTCGACAACTCCAACGAGAAACGCCCTCAGAAGATGGAAAGTTCTTACATCTATCCGACATACACACGTGTTACGAACGATTATACCCTTAACCGCTTTGACATATTGAGCCAGAATCTTAATAGCAGCTATCAAATAGGGCATGTAAAAATAGGATTCTTTTCCACTCTCAACCGTTCCCGTAATAAGGGCTTTCACAGGGGCGAAATGAACTTCAGTGATGGTTCTTATCCGTCGAACACCTATTCGGAGCAGACTCACGACAAGTATCGTTTGGAAACGATTTCCCCTTATGTGGAATGGAAGCTGGACAGCATAGGTAAGAAGCTAACGCTGAATTATAATTACATTCATTTAAGCGATGATGTCAACCAAGTGTACGATTCTGGCTCGGCTCACCTCTTTTCGAGCAGTTGGGACAATTACAGTAATGTGGTGAATACTCTCAGCGCAGACTTAAACCTTCCCTTTACGTGGCTGAACTTTGAGGTGGGTGGCAAGTACTCCCATTTCAGAACGAGCAACATTTCGGATTACGGAGGCAGCAATGGTTTCTTGTTCAAGGAAACAATAACGGCCCTCTATGCAGATGTTCACCGGAACTTTGGTCCTTTTTATGCCAAGGCAGGGTTGCGCTATGAGCATACAAGCAATAATGGGATAACGCTTGGCGGTTTAACCGTTTCCAATAAATATCATCATTGGTTTCCGTTCGCAGAGTTTTCCTATAATCCTTCCGACGACCATTCCTTCTCTTTAGGATATAGCAAGCGAATCGACCGGCCAAGTATGAACAATATGGATCCCACAAAGGTTTATAGCGACACTTATTCTTACTCGGAAGGAAATGACAGGCTTGTTCCGTCCATCATGGATAATTTAGAGTTTAACTATGTCTTTAAGGGAAACCTTAATGTAGATCTGTACTACTATCACACCTCTGACGCCATACAGAGCCTGAGACAAGTGGTTGATGATTTATATACCAAGTATTATCCCAAGAACTGCCTAACCATAAACACCTACGGCGGAGATGTTAGTTATAATTTCTCGTGGGGTAAATTCAACTTGTATACAAGTGCCTCTATGTACTATCTGAAGGCCAAGTCTATGGCAGAAGAACTGGATGATTCGGATTTGAAGAGTTTGAACACGACTCTCTCTGCAAATCTTAGTTATCGCTACAAGGCTATGACCATTTTTGCAAATTATTATCATGTATTTCCAGGAGTGGAAGAATCTTTTCATACCGGGAATATCGATTGCTTAGGTTTGGGCTGCAAAATCAATCTCCTAAAGAATAAGCTCTTGCTGAATGTTCTGGCGCAGGATATCTTTGGAGGTACCAAAGCTCATAACCGAGTGGCATACAACGATTATATGTTCAGAAATAACATAGATAATGACAATACTTCGTTACGTGTAGGGTTAACGTATAATTTTGGAAAGCATAAAGCCAAACGAACGGATGTAAATATCAATAACAGCGAAATGAATCGCCTGCCGGATATTAAGAAATAAAAATAAGAGAGATGAAAATTATTCAAAGTTTTTGGACTGGGTAGATTCAAGTACCAATTGCGAATTTACTGAATCTTTTTGTTAAAAACAAATGTTGGTGATTTAAACATTAATTTTTCTCTTGGTCTCCTATTAATTTGTTCTGTATATATGCCAAATACTGTATAGATATCGTGTTTATATTGAATCCTTTTGGTACATATTGTTTTACTTTCATAATCTTAGATGATTTTTATATTATACTCTCTTTATAAATGTGTTCTCTACATTCTTATTCAATAAAGGTTCCAGATGAAAAAAGAGAGGCTTGGTATTGTTTCCAGCCTCTCTTTTACTTACATTATTGTGGGGACCTATTCAAATTTCTGTACCTGCATGCCTACATAACGTTCATAGTAACTACGTACATAGACATTATCTATGTCCGATTCATCTATCGTAAAGCGAAGACAGTTGGCTGATATGACCTTACCATAACCTGCACTTCTGTCACCATTGTTAACTGGATTTGGTGTACTTGCCCAGTAATAGCCACTAACTCCTAAACCGGTTAATTTCCCATCAGTGTATTTTCCAAGTGCTGGAAGATAGAAATAACTACTTCTTACTGATGCTTCTGGTTTGCCAGAGATATCTACACTAAATGGAATATCTAAACCTAAATTCCACGTAAATGTACCTGGATAGCTCATCGCAGAACTAAAATTAAAAATTTTGCTCTGTTTCTTTATCCAGATGCCTCCTACATAAAGATGGTTTGCAAATACCCATAAAGTTGTTTTATCCAATTGTGGAGATGCTGCTTCACTAACATACCATGTAAGTGCTTCGAAGGTCGGCTGATCCTTGCATGAGTTTATAGCCTTTGTCTGGACATTTTTCGTGAATGCAGTATTGTACCATCTTGAGTCCGCTGATGATTTTGCATAGTTTGTATTTGCAGCGTTGTTGAGTAAAGGCTGACTGGTCTCATACCCATTCCAATAATTGCTCTTTGCATCCCACATGTAATAATCGGTCTTGCGAGAAGTATATGTCGCCATGCCAAGGTCAGTACTGATTTTCTTATTCTTTCCAGCAGTACATGTTATACCACTATATGTATATGAAATAGTGCTATTTGTACCAGTTACGGAATCATATAGAGTATAAGTAACCTTAAAGGTTGAGTAAGTTCCTGGAGCTACAACCATTATGGCTGCATTCTTAGATGCTGTAGCGGTAGTAGGAATAGGGAAACCAGTTGTTGAACTTGTTCCGTTCAAAGTCAAGGTTACACTGTTAGAAGAAGAAGAACTAATTGCAGTTCCTAAACCGTTGTCGCTAAAATTGAACGTTCCAGCAAGGCTTTCACCATTAGCCGCTGTAACATTGATTTGTGTTACTACAGCAGAAGCAGCCAACTCCTCTTTTGAGTAGTATGGCATAAATGTTATGTACGAAGCCTTATGACTGAGATTAAACTTATAGGATCCATCTGTTTTGCGTGTTGCAGTACCGACACCGCAGTCTCCAACAGTTCCTAACTGAGTCGCATTGTTGGCTTCGTCCTGATTCTGACTTGTTGCTATTGTAACAGTGTTACCTGAAGTGCTTGCTTTCCCTGTGTATCTAACAGGATAGCTCGCTGCCGTATAAGTTCCATCGAAATAGAACTTTGCAGAAGCTGTTGTTGATGTAATATCGTTGGAACTACTTGCTGTTAGTGTAGGAGATGATGTAGAGCCACTATTTACCCAAATATTGTCATCTGTAGTCCAGTAGAAATCTACCCCTGAGCCATCATAAACGCCTGAGGTACGTGTCTTAGCCTCTGAAGTAATAGAGAAAGAAGTCTTACCTGTTAAATCCTTATCCTTAGCACTATTGTTAGAATCCGCGTCACTTACATTGTCATTAGAACAAGCCGTCAGCCCCATAAGCAAGCATGTAGCAAACAAACTTGTGAACTTGTTAATCTTCATAATTCTTATTGATAATTATTTTGAGTTAATCTGGGTCAACATCAAACGTGTTACTGTTGTCATCATCTGCCTTTTCGTGATCAGACTTAAAGGGTGAGTTTGTACCCATGATTGGTTCTGCCAATACAGGAATAACTGAAAGCTCGGGGCGACAGTATTCCTTTTTTACATAACTTTTTCTTTGCATATCTGTTTTTTTATATGATTATATCCTCTCTAATCTACATGTGGCATCTCTGTAAATCACATTATTTATTAATAGATGTCATCGATTTGGTAGGGCAAAGGTATTTATAAATTTTTAGATAAATAATTTTTTTCTCTATAATTTAGACAATAAAGGTTATGTTTATAAAATCTTAACTAACACTTCTTATCTTCGGCTACATTTTTGGCGTATAGGTCACAGTTTTTGCTAAGAAAGACAGGGTAATAGAAAGACAAGGTAACAGATGAACAAGTTTTTAGTTAACAAGTAAACCAGTTGATAAGTTAACTGTTATATGCTTTGTTTACTATTAACTGGTTTATTCTTTTTCAAAACCTCAAGAAAACAGACAATTAAGAATAATTAATGCACAAAAACATTTTGTATGTAAGAGAAAGACTATCTTTACGCTTAAATAATAATTTAACACCAATAACTTATGAAGAATGAAGTACTTATTAGAATAACAGGAGAGCAGACAGGCGATAGTTATTTAGCAAAATCTTATCCTGACAATGACTATGACAATGATGGCTGGGGGGAGTTATATGCTGTTCCCGTTTATTACATTAATATTATCAATATTAGCACTCCATCTATTGAGCGCAGATGGAAATGCTTAAGATTCATGCCTTATTGGAACGACCCTGTCTTACCCTCTCCCCATTATAGGTTGCGAAAGTGGACGGTTGCAGGGTTGAGTGATGGTAAAGAACGCTTTAAGGTAGCATATTACGATGCGACATACGGAACTAGAAACAGTTATTCCCCTCATAAAGGTGCAATCCAAATCCAGAATAGTTTTCTTATTCATAGCGGTCCTCCTACCTTGGAGGATAGTGGGTGGGGAAGTGCTGGATGTGTTGAGATTATTGGAGATTTTTCCGAATTTAAGGAAGATATCAAGACTGTATCGGGAATAGGAGGATATTTGCCGAGCGATGAAGTTATTCACAGATTGACAAAGGCAGGAAAGTTATATATAGAGATTGAGGCAGCTCCAAAGCCTTCTATTACTCCAATGTCAAATCGGTATAGGTTTAAAATATAACAATAATATGAAGAGATTAGCATTATATTTCGCAGGTCTGGTTTGCATACTTTGTAATTGTACGGCGCAAACAGTATTATCGTCGGCAAAAGACAATACACAACAAAATCAGAATAAGCAACTGCAACAAAACGCCAAAGGGCAGGAATCTACCCCTACTTACAGCATTATATCTGTAGAGAACACTTATAAACTACGATGGACTGGTAAGGCTTTTACTGGTGTTCACAAAGACAAAGCAAATACATGGCTTATCAAGGCTGTGGTGAAAGGCTTGGATGCCAAATGGCTCAAACATCCTCTTTCGATTACAACAAAGGATGTAAGGTTGCTTAAAGACAGCCTACGAAAAGAAGTAGTAACAATCATAGCCTTGGAGTCAGCAGAGGCGGGATGGAGTTTTACTACCTTCAACAAAGAATATTTCATGATAGAAGAATGCAAGGCACCCTTGTATGCTGTTCCATACTTTATAAACGGCAGTGTCTACATCCTTTGTATTACCCCATCATTTAAAATCATAGGCAACGAGATGCGCCCCGCTATTGACAAAAAAACATTGCAAGAAAGCGTATTGATACCACTGATGAACGTATTTAGTTGACGAGTTGCTTGCTAAGAAAGACAGGGTAATAGAGAGACAAAGTAACAGAGGAACAAAGTTCTTTTGAGTAACAAATTTACGAGTGGACAAGTTAACGAGTTGTTTGTCTACTTGCTGACTTGTGCACTCAAAAACTCGTCACAAAAACGTTCTTATGTTACTTTGTATTTTAACGTGTGTTCGACGAATTCAGAACAATGCAAGCTGTGTGTCAACGGTCCTTTGTACATTGATGCACGGCTTCTTTGGAAACAGGCAATAAGCAGCAATTGCCCCTAATAAATTGACGATGAAATTGTCAAAGCATCTATGTCTGTAGTGTTCCACCTGCGCAATGTTCTTAAGTTCATCATTCACTGTTTCAATAATGGCTCTTTTTCTAAGTAAAAGTCTGTCTGAAACGCTCATTAACGCTCCTTTCATGTTACTCTTCAATTTGGTAATAAGCTGTATTCCATCAGCGAAAAGCCTTTGAAAGGGCTCTTGCTGATGTAGCCTTTGTCTGCATAACTTCTACCTTTGTCGTCGTAGAATTACGATGATATTTTCTTTTTCCTGTAGGTATTAGCGTGTATTTGCTGTCATTGTATCAAAAAACTTGCAGAAGTCATCTGCCATACAAAATATTTCAGTAACTTTGTCCTCGGTGATCATAGCGATTTTTGTTTGTAATTGTTTGTAAATCAACACCTTAAAATTACAACAAATTTTGCTAATCACCAAATTTATAGACACTTATAATTCATCGAACTCACGTTATAATAGAGTGGTTTGCTTAATCGTGAAGTTGAAAGGTGAATAGATAGTGAGAGAAAAGAATAAAAATAAAACAACGAAATAATGAAGAAATATCTGTTACTCCTACCCATCTTAATTTTATTTGGCTGCAAAAATAATCCAAGTACAAAGGAAAATAATCCTGATAACAACGATTCGACTAAGGTGCTTAATACGGAGAACAAAACCTCTTTGCCTTTAGCAATTCAACAACAGTTGGGAATATCGGAAGATATGATATTGCCATTTGATTCTATAAGAATGGATTCGCTAATACAAGATTATAAAATTGCTTTATCTGATGATTCCGAAGGCGATGATTATGAAGAGCCAGAATGGTTTTCTGATAATGAACAGTACATAAAAACTTTAATTCCTTATGCTTTTAACGATTTGATAAAGCGAGGATTTGTGCCTTTGTCTGCAATTCAATTTCAGAATAAACTAAAAACATTGGGTTTGGAGATGCAAGAAAGAAAGAAAATCCCTGTAATCAATGAAAAGAAGCATTATTTTACTATGCCTTCTTTTACTTATGAGGCAATCGATGATATGGCATCAGATGGCTTAGACAAAAAAGAACTTAACTATATCAAATATGGAATGTCGAATGATATATTTGTAAAAGGCTACAATTTTATTTTGCCAACAACATATATTACGGATTACTTAAAGGAAAAGAAAGGAAACGTCGTATTTAGTTTAAGCGACGAAACAATTCATCTGAATAAGTTTTTATTAAACAATGATAAAGCAAGTCTTGCGTGGCTAAAACAGAATAGTCCGTTATCATTGATAGCTCTTCTTAAGACTTATGGTTACGATACCAACGAATCAATCAATAATATCGTTCTGGCGGATATAGCGCATCGATATTTACAAGATGGAAGCGCATCTTACATGCTAAACACATTCATACGTAAAATATTCTTTAATAAGCCACATATGGAGATTAGAGAAGGATTATTAAAGTCTCTACTACGCTTACCCGTAAATGAAAAGAATAGTATATGGTTAGCAATGCTTGATATTTATATAGATTTCCTTATTAAAGATGCAACCAAAGACACCTATTATTGGCATTCTTGGTTTACACAAAAAGAACGTTACAAGGCTGCAGCTTATTTCGCATATTATTTGTTTAAGCTAAGAGCAAAGTATAAAGAAACGAGCCCAATCTTTTTTTCTCATGAGCTATATTACAATAAAAACTTCTACAAATATCTTTATGAACAGAAGTATTTCAATCTTCCTAAATTCAAGGAGATATGCGATTCTGTCTACGAAGAATATGATGTAGATGTTAAAACGTACCTTAATAGGGTGGGGAATAATGGATGAACAAAAGGAAAATCCCGAAGGAGAAATACGTTTGGCAAGTCGGGAAGATACTGTAAAAGTTCATGAGTTGGCTGTATGTCATTGTGCAAAGATATCTTTATGTTATTCTGTCTATAGAATGGAGACTCTATTAGTGACTGGATAGGGAGAATTGCAAGATTAGGATGCTGAAAGCTTAAGGATTAATTTTCAAACAGACAGAAGAGCTTTTCCGCCGATCCATCTCCCTATATAATATAAGGTGTAATCCACTTTAGAGCCTCCCTAAGGAAGAAAAATAATATTTTTATTAAAATTTTCCATAGAAACGTTTGGAGGTTTGTAGAAAAGTCCATACCTTTGCATTGCTTTTCGGATATAACGTGATATTTAATCTAACTATACGATAAGCCGGGACATCTCGGAGTGAGAATTGTCGCCGATAAAGAAAGAGTTCTTTGAAAAGATTTACATAAACAGAGAAGTAGTACAAGAAGCGTCTGTTTGATTTTATATCAGATAGATGGGTAAAAGAAACGAACCGATCAATTCATTGTCTGTACTTTAGTAGTATTGCTACGAAGTATGGATCAAAGAAAAAGGTGCTTTTTACTTGATATTATTTAGGATAAGCGTTCTGAAACAGAGATTATTCGGTGAAAGTGTTTTGGTTTGTGGTATTCATTATCACTTATCATCCATCACTTATCACCAAACCATATTTTACAATGGAGAGTTTGATCCTGGCTCAGGATGAACGCTAGCTACAGGCTTAACACATGCAAGTCGAGGGGAAACGGCATTAAGTGCTTGCACTTTTTGGACGTCGACCGGCGCACGGGTGAGTAACGCGTATCCAACCTTCCCATGACTAAGGGATAACCTGCCGAAAGGCAGACTAATACCTTATGGTCTTCACTGACGGCATCAGATGTGAAGTAAAGATTTATCGGTTATGGATGGGGATGCGTCTGATTAGCTTGTTGGCGGGGTAACGGCCCACCAAGGCAACGATCAGTAGGGGTTCTGAGAGGAAGGTCCCCCACATTGGAACTGAGACACGGTCCAAACTCCTACGGGAGGCAGCAGTGAGGAATATTGGTCAATGGGCGAGAGCCTGAACCAGCCAAGTAGCGTGCAGGATGACGGCCCTATGGGTTGTAAACTGCTTTTGTATGGGGATAAAGTCAGTCACGTGTGATTGTTTGCAGGTACCATACGAATAAGGACCGGCTAATTCCGTGCCAGCAGCCGCGGTAATACGGAAGGTCCGGGCGTTATCCGGATTTATTGGGTTTAAAGGGAGCGTAGGCTGGAGATTAAGTGTGTTGTGAAATGTAGACGCTCAACGTCTGACTTGCAGCGCATACTGGTTTCCTTGAGTACGCACAACGTTGGCGGAATTCGTCGTGTAGCGGTGAAATGCTTAGATATGACGAAGAACTCCGATTGCGAAGGCAGCTGACGGGAGCGCAACTGACGCTGAAGCTCGAAGGTGCGGGTATCGAACAGGATTAGATACCCTGGTAGTCCGCACAGTAAACGATGGATGCCCGCTGTTGGTACCTGGTATCAGCGGCTAAGCGAAAGCATTAAGCATCCCACCTGGGGAGTACGCCGGCAACGGTGAAACTCAAAGGAATTGACGGGGGCCCGCACAAGCGGAGGAACATGTGGTTTAATTCGATGATACGCGAGGAACCTTACCCGGGCTTGAATTGCAGAGGAAGGATTTAGAGATAATGACGCCCTTCGGGGTCTCTGTGAAGGTGCTGCATGGTTGTCGTCAGCTCGTGCCGTGAGGTGTCGGCTTAAGTGCCATAACGAGCGCAACCCCTGTCTTTAGTTGCCATCAGGTTAAGCTGGGCACTCTGGAGATACTGCCACCGTAAGGTGTGAGGAAGGTGGGGATGACGTCAAATCAGCACGGCCCTTACGTCCGGGGCTACACACGTGTTACAATGGCCGGTACAGAGGGACGGTGTAATGTAAATTGCATCCAATCTTGAAAGCCGGTCCCAGTTCGGACTGGGGTCTGCAACCCGACCCCACGAAGCTGGATTCGCTAGTAATCGCGCATCAGCCATGGCGCGGTGAATACGTTCCCGGGCCTTGTACACACCGCCCGTCAAGCCATGAAAGCCGGGGGTGCCTGAAGTCCGTGACCGCAAGGATCGGCCTAGGGCAAAACTGGTGATTGGGGCTAAGTCGTAACAAGGTAGCCGTACCGGAAGGTGCGGCTGGAACACCTCCTTTCTGGAGAGGATGTTTATCGGTTGAATAATGACGAGTATCTTGAGATGATTTCTTAAGTATATCAGTTTGTAATTTGACGGTAATATCAAGACTTGAAAAAGAACCTTGGTTCGTTTTTCTTCTTGTACTGCGCTGACTCTGTTTTCAAGAATAAGAGAAAGGGAAGTCTGATAAGATAGCCTCAGTGCTTTCTTCCAACTCAGTCCTATAGCTCAGTTGGTTAGAGCGCCACACTGATAATGTGGAGGTCGGCAGTTCAAGTCTGCCTGGGACTACACATCGGCTCGGTCGGATGTGCTCCAGGCTTCAGTTCCTTGAAGGGGACATAAGCTCATGCAGATGTTTCTTAAGGATTTCTTCTCTCTTTTCCCTTGGGGGATTAGCTCAGTTGGCTAGAGCACCTGCTTTGCAAGCAGGGGGTCAACGGTTCGAATCCGTTATTCTCCACCATTAAAGGTAATCATTTGTTTTAAGGTATTTCCTTATTCATTTTCGATTTTCCTTTATCCGATCTTTGACATATTGACACAAGCAAGACTGTAATGTAGAGCTGGTCTTTTTTTAGACCAGTATTCTAAAAGAGGTTTTACTTCTTTAAATTAGAATCACACAACAGCTGAAAGTATGAGCTACATTCTTTGTAAGGAATTACAGAGAAGGCGAAGAAAGTAAGAAAGGGCGCATGGCGGATGCCTTGGCTCACGGAGGCGATGAAGGACGTGATAAGCTGCGATAAGCCTTGGGTAGGTGCAAATAACCTTTGATCCAGGGATTTCCGAATGGGACAACCCGGCAGGCTGAAGGCCTGTCATCACTGCTAATGCAGTGAGGCGAACGGAGGGAACTGAAACATCTTAGTACCTCCAGGAAGAGAAAATAATTTAATGATTCCCCTAGTAGTGGCGAGCGAACGGGGAAGAGCCCAAACCTGTGACGTAGCAATGCGCCGCAGGGGTTGTAGGACCACGCTGTCGTACTTTGATTGTGAGGCGAATATACTGGAAAGTATAATCATAGAGGGTGATAATCCCGTATCCGAAGCATGATGAGACGTAGTGGTATCCTGAGTAACGCGGAACACGTGTAATTCTGCGCGAATCCGCCGGGACCATCCGGTAAGGCTAAATACTCCCGTGAGACCGATAGTGAACGAGTACCGTGAGGGAAAGGTGAAAAGCACTCCGATGAGGAGAGTGAAATAGTTCCTGAAACCATGCGCCTACAAGCGGTCGGAGCTGTTAATTCAGTGACGGCGTGCCTTTTGCATAATGAACCTACGAGTTACCATGTCTGGCAAGGATAAGTGCCATTAGTCACGTATCCGCAGTGAAAGCGAGCCTGAACAGGGCGTCGAGTCAGATGGGGTAGACGCGAAACCAAGTGATCTACACTTGCCCAGGTTGAAGTCCGGGTAACACCGGATGGAGGACCGCACGGATAAGCGTTGAAAAGCTTCCCGATGAGGTGAGTGTAGGAGTGAAAGGCCAATCAAACTTGGAGATAGCTCGTACTCCCCGAAAGGCATTTAGGTGCCGCGTGCATCGATCTCCATGAGAGGTAGAGCGACCGATAGGTCAAGAGGGCTTCACCGCCTATCGAGACCTGACGAACTCCGAATGCTTATGGATAGCAGATGTGCAGTAAGGGGGCGGGTGCTAAGGTCCGTCCCCGAGAGGAGAAGAATCCAGACCGCCGTCTAAGGTCCCGAAATTCTGTCTAAGTTAGTCTAACGAAGTCTGGTCCCCGTGACAGCTAGGATGTTGGCTTGGAAGCAGCCATTCATTCAAAGAGTGCGTAACAGCTCACTAGTCGAGGGTCCGGGCATGGATAATAATCGGGTATAAGTCAGATACCGAAGGCGCGGGATAGCAATGTAAATTAAAAGTATCGGTAGGGGAGCATTCCATCGACGTTGAATGGTGAAGGTAACTGATCCTGGAGTTTATGGAAAAGCAAATGTAGGTATAAGTAACGATAAAAAGGGTGAGATTCCCTTTCGCCGAAAGACCGAGGTTTCCCGGGCGATGCCAATCAGCCCGGGGTTAGTCGGGTCCTAAGTCTCAGCCGAACGGCGAAGGCGATGGCAGATGCGGTTAATATTCCGCAACTCGCATATTCAGTGATGTGGAGACGGAGCAGTGACACTGCCGCGCCCTGACGGAATAGGGCGTTTAAGTCTGTAGGCTATGAGGATGGCAGGCAAATCCACCATCCGAGCTGAAGGATGAAAGTACAGGTTGTCCTTCGGGACGACTTGAGTGCAGGTAATCATACTTCCGAGAAAATCCGCTAAACTTAATGTTTATGCGACCCGTACCGCAAACGGACACACGTGGTCGGGTAGAATATACTAAGGCGTTGAGAGATTCATGGTTAAGGAACTAGGCAAATTGACCCCGTAACTTCGGGATAAGGGGTCCTCATGTATAATGAGGCGCAGAGAATAGGTCCAGGCAACTGTTTAACAAAAACACAGGGCTGTGCAAACTCGAAAGATGACGTATACAGCCTGACACCTGCCCGGTGCTGGAAGGTTAAGAGGAGATGTCACCAGTAATGGGAAGCATTGAATTGAAGCCCCAGTAAACGGCGGCCGTAACTATAACGGTCCTAAGGTAGCGAAATTCCTTGTCGGGTAAGTTCCGACCTGCACGAATGGTGTAATGATCCGGACGCTGTCTCAACCATGATCTCAGTGAAATTGTAGTATCGGTGAAGATGCCGATTACCCGCGATGGGACGAAAAGACCCCGTGAACCTTTACTACAGCTTAGCATTGACCTTGGTCATCCGATGTGTAGGATAGGCCGGAGGCTTTGAATCGGGAGCGCCAGCTTTCGTGGAGCCATCCTTGAAATACGGCCCTTTGGCTGTCTGAGGTCTAACGCGCCTAAAGGTGCGGACACTGCTTGGTGGGTAGTTTGACTGGGGTGGTCGCCTCCAAAAGCGTAACGGAGGCTTCCAAAGGTGCCCTCGGGCCGATTGGTAACCGGCCTTACAGAGTGCAATGGCATAAGGGCGCTTGACTGGGAGGGAGACATCCCGAGCAGGCAGGAAACTGGGGCATAGTGATCCGGCGGATGTGTATGGAAACTCCGTCGCTCAAAGGATAAAAGGTACTCCGGGGATAACAGGCTGATCCCCCCCAAGAGCTCATATCGACGGGGTGGTTTGGCACCTCGATGTCGGCTCGTCACATCCTGGGGCTGGAGAAGGTCCCAAGGGTTGGGCTGTTCGCCCATTAAAGTGGCACGCGAGCTGGGTTCAGAACGTCGTGAGACAGTTCGGTCTCTATCTATCGTGGGCGTTGGAGTTTTGAGTGGTGCCGTCACTAGTACGAGAGGACCGTGATGGACAGACCTCCGGTTTACCAGTTGTGCCGCCAGGTGCACCGCTGGGTATCTGAGTCTGGACTGGATAAGCGCTGAAAGCATCTAAGTGCGAAGCCATCCGCGAGATGAGAACTCCTCATAAGGGTCGTCATAGACGATGACGTTGATAGGGTGCAGGTGTAAAGACGGTGACGTCAAAGCCGAGCACTACTAATTGCCCGAAACTTTCTTCGGTTCTGCCCCGATTTCTTTAAGGAGAGGGCAGGACAGGTGACTCACACTTTGAGCTGTGTTGCTCTTCATTCTTTTTTGCTTGTGGAAATAGGTCACCTTATACTGTTGATGTTTAATAGTCAACTTGAAAAGAATTATCAGGTGGTTATTGCGGCGGGGTCTCACCTCTTCCCATTCCGAACAGAGAAGTTAAGCCCGTTTGCGCCGATGGTACTGCAATGCAATGCGGGAGAGTAGGTAGCCGCCTTCTTTTATAGAGAGAGCTTTGAAGAGAAATCTTCGAGGCTCTCTTTTTTTGTTTTATCTTTGGATGACTCCGGTCAGCCGTCTTATATCCTACTCGCAATCCCTACTCTCAAATCCTTGCCTTAGCCTTATTCCTAACCCGATTATAACCAACTCATCCAAATATACAATACATCCAAAAATACAACACATCTAACACAGACAGCTTTTCTTCTTTGTACGGATACATTTACAAAATAATGTTGTATATTTGCCTTAAAATAACACATGACATAGTAGTCTGCGGACATTAGGTCTTACGGTGGAGGAGGTGTTGTGGTGTAGGAGAACTAGGTCTCTTTGTGCTGTGATGAGAGTCACAGTAGGGACTGATGTCTCTCATATTTATGTTCTAACTTCACCACAAACACTATTCTGACGCTCCAAAATATTATTTGACGAATACTCATCATCCGAAGACCTGCCCTACAAGTTCAACGGCAAACAGTTCGATGAAGAAACAGGTCTGTACTATTATGGTGCAAGGTATATGAATTCAGTCACGAGTATTTGGTATGGAGTTGATCCGTTAGCAGAGAAGTACCCTAACTATTCGAGCCATATATATTGTATGGATAACCCGATAAAATCAGCTGATTTGTTTGGAACGGATATATGGAATATAGATGTGGGAAGTGGAAACGTTGTTCAAAAGATTAATTATATAGGTAAAGATATAATAAATCTTGTCTATAATGTATCTGAAGGTCTGTATGAAACAAGAATATCGTCTATTATGGGGGAAGAGCTTTCTTTAGAACTCCCTTTCCAAGCTATAACACAGTTGAGTGAGCGAGAAACTAAAGTGTCAGATAAGAATGGTGATTTCTATAGAATTAATAATGGTAAGTGTAGTTCACAGATATTTGAGTTCCTTTCTGAGAATACTGCTGTAGAATGGATGCAGATCAAAACCGTTCATAAAAATAATGCTATTGACTTCATAACAACAAGCCATCAAAATGGTTCAGAAGATGCTGTTAATTTCTTATTGGATGGAATGTTAAGTACTGGGTATGACATAAAAGAATTAAATCATAATCATCCAGAAGATTATTATGATGTAAGTTATCCTTCAGGAGCATATACTAATCCTAGAAATCCAAGCCAGACAAGAGGGACATGGGGTGATGTAGGTTTTGTACGTTATTATTCAGAAAAATTTAAGAATTCTTCCATTAAGTTCCAAATATACTTTAAAGATGATGATAGCTTTAAATACATTCAATACACAAAAGATTCTAAAAAAGAAGATTATGTTAAGTAAGTGTTTTATTTTTTCTTGTTTTTTGTGTTGCTTTTTGTGTAGTCATGCACAAGGAAGATTTTGTAAAAAAGATAATACTTGGAAGTATAGCTTTATTGCTCGTGAAATAGAAATTGATACTTTTTTTATAAAGTCTTTCAATACAACCATGTATGATTTGAAAAAGAATTATATGGATAATATGAGATTATTAGCAGTAAATGATCGTGATTTAAATTTCTGGCTTAGTTTTAAGTCTATATCAGATTCTTCGTATATAATTAAGGCAGAACTTGACATCTATCCACCTGTTAATCACTGTGATTTTTTCAGATATAAAGGTTATACATATTGGGTCAATACTAAAGAGATTCCTTGTAATTTAATAAAAAATAAAAAAAGGTGGCGGAGAATAAAGTTTGTGGAAAAGCCACGTATTCATACTCCAATTTATTTTATTCTCAAATATTTAAATACAACACAAGAATTAGTATATATAACCTCTACGACTGACTATTTCAGATATTAATATTAGCAAATAAAAACTTTAAGGACAGAGATACCTGGTATTGTTAGTGACTTCGGCAACTATCGTCCCTGGACTGCAAGTGAACAAAAAGCTGCTATAGATCAGAGGAACTCGATCATTTATAATTTCTGGAATAATAGGAATGGGCTCATAAAGTAACAAGGATACTTCGTGTTTAATTATTATAAAAATGAAAAAGTTCATAAATATCTTCTGTCTTCTATTCGTTTTTGCTGTTTGGGGATGTGAGAAAGGAAATACTGTTGATGGTACTTTTAAAGATTCTATTATAGTCTTTTTTAGTCCGATATTTTCATCGCATAACGATTCTCCAAAAGAGTTATTGATAAAGTCAAAAAAGAATCAGGTTAATGACACTGTTTTTATGTCAAAGAAGGACTTTTTTTCTATAAAGAACTATATTCAAAAGCAAATCCCATTAACAACCAAAGTAAAAGGTGTTCCAGAAATGCTAATTAAATCAGGGAATAAATCTATATTTCTTGTTAGACTTAGTAAGCGTTATACAACTGATGTAGAAGGACGTGCTTTGATTCCAAACAAGAAGATAATACAATTAATAAATGATTCTATAAAGGTGTATAATTATTTTTATAAAGATGATATTTTATTAGGAGATATGTATGACAAAGTACCTCAAGATTATAAATACTATAGAAAGTCTGGAGATAACAGATATTTGCAAGACAGGGGTATAAAAATTTGGATAATAGAAAGATAAAAGCTTCCATGAAAATTATTTAAAGTGCAGACGATGACTTATCCTGACGGTGAAGTGGTGACTTATCACAACAATACTGCTGGGCACCCTGTAGATGCAAAGGATTATAATAACTTTCTGAAAGTACGAGGGTGGCAAGTTGTGAGTACCAGTCAAGTCTTTCGACCTCAAAAGGGTGATATAGCTATATTTAGAGATTTTCAAGGAGGCAAAAGGTATCATTCAGCTGGCCATATTCAAATGTTTAATGGGGATAGGTGGATTTCCGATTTCAGACAAAATGGTTTTTGGGCAGGAGGTGATTATAGACGTCATCACCCCTCATTTGTGATATTAAGATTCGGCAGAAAAGAGTAAATAATGAAAAAGTCAATTCTATTTTTGGTTTTTGCTTCACTGATAAGTGGGTGCAAGTTGGCAAGTTCTAAAAGCATTTTATCCAATAAATATAATGAGAAAGTCATTTATGCTAAAAGAAAAAAAATGAAGGATGATATAGATAAAAGAGTATTTTCCTTTTATCGGGAATTTCTTAGTAAGTATATCTTAACAGATAAGAATCCATATGTAATAGGAACTTTGAAAAATAAATTTAGCAAAAGCTTACTACATCGTCTTCATGAATGGTATATAGAAGAATATGATGATTCTGATGGACAAGGGCTTGCTTTATGGCTATTTCGAGTTGGAGGACAAGATCCCGATAATCAAGACATGCTTTCATCACTAAAAATGGAACAGCTTGGACATGACTGGTACAAAATAAAATTGCGTGATAAGAAGAAATGGGGAGAATACAAAGTAAAAATAATAAAACATAATAACAGTTTTGTTATTGATGACCTTATAAATAATAATATTCTCTTATAGGAGTTTAATTTACGAAAAACGTAAGTCTTTGCATTCTAAATATAGAAACATTTGTCTCATCGAGGAAAGACATATTTGTAAACCGGATAGGAACGGGTATTTAATTTTGGCAACTTCTTATATGGATTTAGTGGACGCCAACTTGGTGTAGCGTTATCAATGTTGAAACTATGTGGTCACATTAATAGTCTTGTAAATTCCCCACAGAATGGTTACAAGCCCCAGTTGGATTCTTCTGATGATCAATACTCCATTGAAAAAGGATATTTCTATTCTCATAAAGGACCAAAAGTAGGTTATATAGCCTATGAGATAAATGTGCCAACTTATAGGAAAGGTGCAGCGAGGAAATTAATAGGAAAATTTTATGACAAAACAAGAAGAAAGTAATAATATGAATTCTAAGATAAAGATATTGCTTCTATTTATGGTCCTTTTCGTCTTTGGCGACTGTACTTCTGAAGTCAGATATAGTAGTCAAATAATAAACTATGATTATCGTAATTTTGATGGAGTCTTAATCTATAATAGAGATTCTGAAGTTATAATATTTGAGTTATTTAGGGCAAAAGAAAGCGGTCTTGTTTTTGTAGACAGTAATTTAAAAATAATAAAAAAGCCAAGGAACTATATTTTAAAAGATAAAGAGATAATTAAGCTGATTAGGGCTTATAAACGGCTAAAGCTATCATATTGTCGCATAGACTACGATAAAATAATAAGAGTCATATGTAATGGTATAGACTATATAAGAATAAATAAAAATCACAATGACAAAGTATATCTTTTCGAAGAGCATAAACATGAGTATAAATATATCGGAAATGATTGGTATGTAAAAAATATAACATATAATTAACTTGAAGTAGGTTTAACAACGTTTATGGCCGCAATGGCTCATACGTCACCGCTGGTCAGCAGGACTATGCTGAACGTATGAATCATATTCAGACACAGAAAGAAGGGTGTTAGAAGATGGTGGTTATGTTCCTGTCTCTAATTGACCACATGTTGTGTATCAACCATCAACTCCTGCAGGAGTTGTTAATCAGCTATCAGCTAAATCATAGATTAAAGGTTCTCCAGTTAGAGATGTTACATTTAAAATGAATAGAGAAATAAAAGATTCAGTTCATGCGAGATAAGAGAGTAAAACTTTTTGTGATTATATTTTCTTTATATGTGCTATATTTAAGTATTAGTGTAGTACTGAACGGGGAAGTCAGTTTAAAATATAATGCAATAAGTATGGAAGATATAAATCATATTATTCATTATGCATTGTTAGTAATAGTCTATGAAATAATAGTTTTACTTGTATTACTATTACCCTTTTCTCATAAAAGGAAGTGAGTGAAAAATA
This sequence comes from Prevotella histicola, assembly GCF_055385135.1. Classification (NCBI taxonomy): domain Bacteria; kingdom Pseudomonadati; phylum Bacteroidota; class Bacteroidia; order Bacteroidales; family Prevotellaceae; genus Prevotella; species Prevotella histicola. Next base: position 651,936 of record NZ_AP043794.1, read on the forward strand.
ATTTATCGTTAACTCAAATGGAACATGCTCCAGATTGAAAGTTACGAAGATCAGAAAGATGGATAATTTTAAACATTTCTCATGGGATGATATTATCTCTTTTTCAGAAATAGATAGACCAATGTGGCATTATCATAAAGGTGGTAATGGGGATTGGAAAGGAGAAGGAAAACCAGCCAATGGCTATCTTCTTGTGGAAATTGAAGGCATTCCTTATTGGGCAGATGCCATCGGACAAATCCCGTTTGCACTTAATGATTATAGGAATTATTATAAGAACAGTTTTGATTCGGAGTATGCAGAGAGAAACACTATTGCGGATGGTACACAGTTCGCTAATGGCAGTTTGTGGAATTTAATATTTCCGTCTTATGACTATTGTAATGAAATAGAATGATTATCCAGCAAGTAATATGGGTGTTTATATTTTAAAGTAAAATGAAGATCGAAGTTAAGAAAATATTATCTATTGTTATGTTATCTTTGGTGTATATTTTAGTGACCACCTTTGTTCAATATAGATACAAAAATAGTTTTGATATAGGGGACGGTATCCTTTATTTTTACAGCAACACATTATATACGTTAGGTTTCATAATTACCTTTCTTATATACGGAACTCCGATGATACGAAAATGGATATCTTCATTCATAGGTGTTGTCTTCATTGTTTGGTATCTATGTATATGGATTGATTGCATAAATTACATGCCATATGAGGCTCCGTTCTATATAGCATTTGGATTCTTAATATTCATAACCGAAATGATTTTCTTGTGTTTTTTATATAAGAAAAATTCTGTCAAGAAAGGGCATCAGTGAATGGATATAATGATAGTTATTCATATTGATATATATTAAGCTCATGAGCCAGATAGGGAGCCAAAAGGAAGAATACTCATCAAGTGAAGACCTACCGTATAAATTCAATGGCAAACAGTTTGATGAGGAAACTGGTCTGTATTATTACGGTGCAAGGTACTTGAATCCTATGGCAAGTCTCTGGTATGGGGTGGATCCACTAAGCGAGAAATATCCATATATTGGTAGCATTGTGTATTGTGAAGGAAATCCCATTATTCAAATAGATAACTTTGGTTTAGTCCTAAAAAACCGAATAGGAAAGTAAATAATAATTCAAATCAATTTCCCCTACGTATGAAATAGGAGGCATAATATATCGAGGGGGGACAAATGGTTGGAGAGAAGCCGCTTGAACCAGTTCACCCCAAATTTTATTTTTTATTCACTTCTGTTGGATTGGCAAAATCAGTATCTGCTTTATCCAATATCAATATTAGCTCTATTATAAGTATTTCTTCAAAGAAAGTATCATCTTTTCTTGAATCAGTCCCTCAACAGATATATAAAGCTTGTAGAGCTATAAAAAAAGGTGGTCCAACCTTTGCACAGTATAAACGTCAATATTGGTGAGAACATTCAAAAAGAAACCTCTCAGACTTATATTCAAGGGAAAATGGAACAGTTTGGAGACAGTATGAGGAATTACATCATCGCTTTATAACACAAAGAACAAAATGGGCACCCAATTGGCTTAAAAATAACAGAATCAATTTAAAACGTGTATCAAGCTTGGAACATGTATAAACAGATCCTTACCGTGCAAGAACAGCGCCGAAGTGGACTAAAGAAGAGTATAATTTAAAAACAAAATAAGATGTTTAGCTTTTTCAACAGAAATAAAATAGAGGAACAGGATATCTCCTTTCTTAAAAATGTGATTTGCATTTTGCCAAATAGATGGAACTTTCTACTAAAACAAATTAATAGCAAACATATTATAGGAAAATGTAAAAATAAACATTATGGAAAAGGATTTTATAGTTTAATTCTCAATAGAGAATATCACGACTACAGTGATTACAACTATCCCGAGTTAGTAATACTGTCAGGTATTCTTATTTGGAATAAAAAAAGACAAGAGTATGTAGAAGTACAACTAGATATTTCGTTTGGTACAATAATTGGCTATTATTTTAATTCAAAATATAGTTCTCTAGATTGGCATAAAATCTGTCTAAATACGCTAGAAGAAAATACATATGCAAATCATTCAAACGGAAAGAAAAATATCATACAAATGTTTTTACAAAAACTTTCTTTAGAAGAACAAAAGAAAATAGATATAGGTGATATTAATGAACTTGAGATTGGAGGAAAAATATATTATACTATTAAAAATTTAGATGATGGGGATTATATAGCTATTAATAATGCAGGAGAAGTCTTCTCTATAACTCATTCCCCTTTTGAAATAAAGAAGTTGTCTACCTCTATTGATGCATTTCTCAACAAACATCATGACTATTAATCTATGATGGAAATATCACGTTGCGTATACCTATTAGTAATGGTAAATCTGGCAATAAGTACAGCTGAACCTACGTTTATAATATATAATAGTTGAACCTGTTTTATAGGTATGACTTTATTGCAATAATCGTATCGCTTCAAGAATAGGAACGGGTACGTTCAACAACGTCTATGGACGTAACGGCTCATACGTCACTGCTGGTCAGCAGGACTATGCTGAACGTATGAATCAGATTCAGATACAGAAGGAAGCGTATTATAAGAAGGTGGGTGTAGCACCTGGTGTGCCAACAGAGAAGGGTGCGTATAGTAATCTGAGGGCTACAGGAACAGCTGGACATTCAATATTTTGGAAAATAGAGAAAAGATGAAACAGATTATAATATTAATTACATTTATCATTTTTCCCTTTCAAATAGGAAAGGCTAATAGTCTTATTTCTTTAAAGAGTGATATAGATACTTCTATCGTTATACAGACTCAAAGACAAAAATGCATAATTGTCCAATTAATTAATAAATTTACGGATACGGAAGGATTGACCAAAATACTTCTAATTAAAAAAGACAAAAAGAAGCTTATAAGTAAAACTTTACCATCGGCAGATGACATAAAAAATCTCAATATTAATATAAATAAATACAGGACAGGCTTCATACTTAAAGCTCAATATGGTGGAGGAGATAATTTTTACAATCGCGATTTCTATTTTAAGTGGATTAAAGGTAGTTTCTTCTTATATAAAATTGTAGGTACACACGCTAAGCCTAATTTCACTAAAAGTATAATTACAGTAAAGAATATTCTGCCATTTATAAATATCAGAGATTTCAATATCCAATGTTTTTTAGAGAATACTCCATAAGTTGTTTCTTCAATTGATATAATAATCTATTCAAGAGAACAACCGCTTGATGGCTTTAAGTGATAAAGCAAGTTGAATCCTTACTCTTACAATGTTGTTGGTGTTCACTAATGGAGAGGCGTTACTTTTGTCAAAGAATAAACTAGGTGTTCCATTGTTACTCTAAAACCCTAACATAGTTTTTGTTTTTAGTTGCTGTCACTTTTAACATTTCTCGTAAATATCTTGTTGTCAAGGTGTTGAGCCATGTAGAAAAGTGACGGGAGTGACAGGAAAATTGAAAGGTGGTTGTTTTTATGGTGTTCGACTAATTATGCAGGGGGAGAGATATTTGCTTATTATGAAAAAGAAAAGGGCATAAGAAGGGGTGTAATAAAGATTCATACATTGAGAATAGTAGGTGGTTTTTTGTAAAGTAAAAGATGCCCTTTTGCAACGCAAAAGATGCTCTTTTGAGGTGTGAAAGACGCCCTTTTGCAATGTAAAAGGGCATCTTTTGGAACGGCATTTGTAAGTCTTTGATAGAGAATGGCATACAAGTCTGAATGCTTTGCATAACTCCTGATTTTGTGGACATGCAACTTCAAATCACTGTAAACATATTTCTGATTAGTCCGTAATGGGGCGATGGTATATGAAAGGATGGATAATCTTACGAGGATCTGTGCTGGAGCGTTTTACCACAAACAGCCATATCTTATAACTATAAGTCTCCCTTTCCCACTCAAGGACAAAAGCCTACCGTATACCATTTCCGTTTTTGCTGTCATTTCTGTCACTCCGTTTGTGTCTTTAATGGTCTGAATATAAGCCAATTACAGGAAGTGTTAAAAGTGATAGCAACTAAAAACTAAACTTAATTAGGGTTTTGATGGTTTTCGTTTGGTTACATTTAAACACACAACGCCCTTCATCTTTCTCCTGTTTTCCCATACTCTAAAGCCCCATTTACAAAATAAAGTTGTATATTTGCCTTAAAATAACACATGACATAGGAGTCTGCGGATATTAGGTCTTACGGTGGAGGAGGTGTTGTGGTGTAGGAGATATAGATCTTTTTTGTGCTGTGAATGAAAGTCACAGTAGGGACTGGTGTCTCTCATAATATATGTTCTAACCACAAACACTACTCTGACGCTCTAAACTCTTAGTCGATGAGCATTCAACATCCGAAGACCTACCATATACGGTTTCTACGACAAGAGGCTATAGACAACAAGAACCTGTAGACAATGTAATGGTGGGGGAGCCCTTGGAAAAGTTTTCTCAGGATTATTAAATGTTTTTGAGAAAGTTGCACAACGTGCTACCCCAATATTGATACCAGCCACAACAATTTATATGAATGAAATTAATGATGGTAGAAATCCACAAATACAATAATACAAACAGATGAAAGAGCTTATCAAAGATTTAGAAAACTGTTTAATTGAATGCAGAAATCCGATATTAAGCAATATGGATCAAGATTGCGACAGAAAAACAGAAAACGATATTGTAGAGGCCTTTAAGTCCATAGGGCTGATATGTTGCCAAGAACTTATGGACTTGTATCTCTGGAAAACAGGATGCACTAAAGAGTTTATTTTTGATTTGGGCGAAGACGAAAATGAATGGAATCACTTTTTACTTTGCTCATATGGTAACTATGCGTCTTACATGGATTCTAGGAATATTATGATTTCGAACAAGAGCAACGATGCTGTCTATGCAGAAGACCACTATATGTATCCTTTTATTTATTGTGGCGTTTATGAAGATCCTATACTCATAGATCTTAATCCTAGTAGGGAGACTTACAAGGCTTTATTCTACTATAGCCCTGAAGTAACATTGTCGGAATATCCTATTATGATTTATGACTCTATTGAAAGCTGGATAAAAACAATTATTCAATGTTATAAACAACAGATTTATCATATAGATAGTAATGGATTTTTTCAGTATGATAGAGAACGTGAACCAAAACTATCACGAAAGATGAATCCCAAATCTGTGTTCTGGAAATTATTTGATTAATATCTTTAAGAAGTTTTAGTTCTCCAACACAGATTGGTCACGACCATTACACCTATGATGCCTACTTGCCATACGGTGAACTCCTTGTGTAGCAGTGAAGACCTGCCGTATAAGTTCAATGGCAAACAGCTTGATGACGAAACCGGCTTGTATTATTATGGTGCAAGGTACTTGAATCCTATCATGAGTCTATGGTATGGGGTGGGGTTGCACATGAGCTTGTTTTACTTGGTTCAGATGTTTCTAAATATGTAGAAGCATATAGAGAGAATAAGAATAATCCTGCAAAAGCTAGTGAAGTTATAGACAGAATGATGTCTCAGGACCCTCATGGAGACAAGGATCATGCAGATTTGGAAAATAATAATTTATCAAATATAGGAGTTGTCAATTATCTAAACACAATGAAAGAGATGGGATTTAACCCTATAAAACAAGTAAAAGAATAAAATGAAAAATCTCAAATCACACCTTTTACAGTTTTCTATTGCTTGGGAGGCTATAGGAGTATGTATGCTGTTTTGTTTTATCTCATGTAACCAGCAAAATAAAGAGATATTTATAGGAGAAGTGAAGAATCAAATTGAGGTAGAATATTTTAGAGATTCTATTTTAATAAAATCCTTGGATAAAAATGGGAAAGAGGAAGAATTCGTCCGTAGAACCAAATTACCAAGGAGAGGTAACACATACCTTGATGAAGAACATCATGTAATCTTTTCTCTCAAGGATACTACCTATACTTATAGGAGTTCACCTTTAGACGAGGTGACTGTTTTTATTAAGAAAGAAAAACGAAATATGTTCTCTTCCACGAGAATGGAAACTGTTAAAATGTCTCTTAAGAAGTATGAACTTATCGAGGGTATATACTATACTTCAGATTTCCACATTAAATCATTTGTCGCAAATCAATATGTAACATATAACAATAAATAATACCTATGATGCCAACGGTAGTCCAACACTGGTAAGGAATGAATCAGCGAATAAGAAAGTATGTCTATAGATAATATTACGAAAACGTTTTTTGTTTCGGTTCTCTTTTTTGCACTTTCGGGTTGTACAATCAAAAAGGAACCATTTTCTCTATCTCTACAATATGTGCTTGACCAATTCTCTAAAGAGCATCCAGAGTATAATGTGATACAAATACAAGTGTCTAAAATTAATAATTATAACTTGTTATTTATGACAGGGTTAGGTGCTTATGACCCGGACATGATTGATGGTTATTATATCTATAATGGAAAGTTAATAACATATTTCCAGACGGATAGTTTAGATAGGACACATATAGTAGACACAAAAGTCTTAAAGAAATATAGTGGCAAGATAGATGGCTACAGAAATGTTTTCCAATCAAAAGGTATAACGGAGCCAATTCAACGAGCATTTCTTATCACTAATGAAAATAAAATCGTTAGAATTCCCAAAGGTTTCTCCTTATTATCTAAGGGAGGAAGATATGTTGATACAAATGTTATAAAGAATACGGGATTAAAGAAATTTCTTCATAGCTATATTGAAAACAATCCTTCAGTATTTTCTTCATAGCTATATTGAAAACAATCCTTCAGTATTATTTGAGCTTCGTTTTAAACAAGAGAAGGGTAGGCAGTATGTTATCTTCCGTCCAATGATTTTTTATGATTCTTCAAAACTTAATGGTTATTTCTTTTGGAATGGGCACTTGATAGTGCTGTATAATCTAAAACAATCAGGAGATTTATTGAACAAACAGAAGCTCTTGCATAGTCATAAGATACCCAATTATCGAAGTCTATTGATTGACGATTGGAACTTCCCTTATCCCATCAAGTTAGAAATAATAAATGATAAGGCGCTAAAAGAACTCTCATTAGACGAAGGATACTCCTTATGATCAGGTGATTGGGACTTGAATCTCCCAATCTAATAAATGTAAAGCCCCGAAATGTATAACATCTCGGGGCTTTACTCTTATCTCGTTCTGGACTATCTCTTTCCGTTAGCAGTCCATATTTTCCCGTCTTTAGTGTATAGAATATGCAATGAAGAAGCATCGATTCTAATTATTTTTAGACCTTCTTTCAAGTCGATATTCACTAAAGTGTGGTCACCTTCCTTTTTAAAAGTTACGCCTTTCAGGTCAGGGATACCGTCTGAAAACCTAAAATAATAACTGTCAGCAGCTTTAATGACGGTTATAGAACCATTTTCGGCACTTTTCTTTATTCCATTACCAGAATAAGTGATTCTTCCTTTGTATGTTCCTATAAATATTTCATTGTCTGTTGGGTCATCTGTCTTACTACAAGAGATTGAAGTAAGAGCTACTATGAATAAGCAAATCAAAGTAGCTAAACTGAAGATTCTTTTCATACTTATTTTCTTATTTTGATTTTAGTGATTCCTAATTACCTAATATTATTTCTTAGCTTTTTCTTTCAAATAAGCTAATTTCTTTTCTAATAGTTTGATAAGATCTTCTGGCTTATTGTCTGAATCTGATAAAAGCGAGTCTACCTTTTCTTCTAAAGAGCCTTTTAACTCCATTGATTTATCACGCATTTTTCTGGTAAGACTATCTAACTGATCTTTCAAACCATCAACTTTATCGCCTATAGAATTCTTTTTACATAAGGTTTTATCTTTGTCAAGTGCAAAAAGTATACCTATACTTGCAACTGTGCCAGCTGCTACTCCTAATACAATGCTTCCAAATTTTGACATAGCTTTTCTGTTTTAATTATGTTATAAAGTGTAAGACTTATGTTGCAAAAATATGTTTGTTATGATGACCTTTGTCACATAAGCCAACTAAACTCTGATATAAAGATACAACATAATGATGATAAGAACAAACCTTATACGAGAATTCCGATAGAATGATACAAAAAATAACATTCAACCTGTTTATCTTAGGATAATGTTTTGTATGTTAACTTTTTTTCTATCTGATAAATAGAGTCTACTAAAAGATAATATTTATCTGACAGTTATAAAATTTATAACAGTCAGCATTGGTATTAATAAGTGCTTGTATGAGGATAATTTATGTGTCAACGAGCATTTCAGATGCTGTTGAAAGTATAATACTCTTTGCTGCTGGGTACACCACTTAAAGTTCTTCTGATAAATATAAACTTTCTGGTAAAGAAGTACTTATATGTGAACTATTAAAGAATAGAACATCTTTACGCAAGATTGCTAAGCTTTCTCACGTAGATAGGAATACCCTTGCACGGTTTATTAGTCTCAAAGGATTGGTAAAATATTAATGAGCTATTTTACGGGCAGGGATATAAAGCGATATAACTATGAGGGGGCGGATCTATGGCTTATTGCCACATTCCCATCGCTTCATTATGACATCGAAAAATACCCATCTTTTAAGCAATATTTACTATCTTATGGCATTGAAAGACTGTAGCAAACTGGAATGGTCCACAATGTTAACGGTGTCAAAATCAAGGCTCGCAAAAAAACAATAATAAGTGGTTTGGAACACAAGATAGTATCAGTTATTGGGACGTTTTATCACCGTTTATCTTGTCACTTTTCTTTATGATTTCATCCATGTAAGAATAAAAAAGCGGTGCAGGAACGTGGGCGGTTGTGCCTGTTTGGTAGACACTGTTGCAGATGTAAAGCAGGTCGGCGGTGTCGCCATGTAGCTCCATGATTCTTCTTGTGAGTTGGTTTCGGGCAAACATACGTTTCATGAAACGGGCAGAAAGACAGGAAGGTAACTTGTAAAACCATAGTTCGTTGTAATATTTTGACAATGTAACACCCCGTGAAACGACTATCTTTGTAGTCTCTCGGATGACCTTTATGACGTTTCTGAGTAAGGAAACCGAGTTCATCAGACTGCGGGCAGCCTCCGAACTGTTGGTGATATCCCCGTGTTTTCCAGCCACACTAATGACTGCGGCATTCACTGCCATGTGTATCCATGTCCATTCCAGCATGTCATGTGGATGTTCTAATTTGATATTACAAGAAGTAAACAACTGGTAAATATTTTGATAATTGGTGATGTTTGTATGGTCTTCTCTCTCTAACATGAAATGATTGAACAGACAAGCCTCCAACTTCATCTCCTCCTCCGTGTCCCCTTTGCGGAGCGAACCACCTGCAACAGGGAATCCGAGGATGTAATGATATCCCGTCATCATCTCATGAAGCTGTTGTTTGTCGTACCATATATTACAACATAACAGTACCGTTCCCGTTATTCCTGCATGCTTTATCTCCTGCATAACATCAGCAATTTTCCCTTGTGTGATGCTGATGACGATCATGTCATACGCCCGTTTTGAGCATGTCAGTACCGTGTATTCACTTGTCGTCCCGATGCCTTTCGTCGTCTTTCGCCCATCGAGCAGAGAGACCGTGAGGCGTTTTATGTTCCTCTTTCTGCTCCCTTCCCTTATGTAATGTTCAACATTGTGTCCTGCCTGTTTGAAGACAAGTCCGTAAGTAGTGCCAATAACCCCCAATCCTACAACCAAAACATCCATGTTGTGATACGTTTTTATTTTACAAATCAATAGCTTTCATTCCCACATTCCTCCCCAATCTGTCCATATTTTGTGTATAAAACAGAGTCGGAACGTCGATACAAAGGTAATTGTTATGGGTAGAAAAGTAGCGTTCTTAAGCGTTAATTAATATTACTCCTTGCGTCAGAAACATCTATAACATCAGACTTTCAGAAGATTACCGACAGACGGAACACATCTAAAGCGAGTATGATATGAGAAAAAGTAAAAAAGGGATAGGAATGTTTGTTCAGATGATTTATTTGATGTACTTTAGCCAACAAAATGACATAAATATGGACTTTAAATCTCAAACACCCAATTCCGAATTCCTAACTGAGGACCAAGAAAAGCTTTTTTGGGCACAGCGTGCTATGGAAAAGTTCAAGGAATATGACAAGAAACGCACTGCCTATGTGCACCAATTGGAGCATGATATTAATCGTATATAATGGCGAGTATGTTTAATGACGAAAATAACACTTTTATAACCAGGTTGCTCTTATGTAACAACTCTCTTTCTTGTACACCTTCTGCAATGTATGAGGGATGTTTTTGTCCGTCATATTATGTATTAGTGGTCAAATTAATTTCACTCTTGCTAAAAGATGCTCAATGCCTAAATAAAGAGTGCATAAACGGTGTTACATATCAAATTGTAAGGTATGCTTATTCAAATTATGTGGACTCAGTTTACAAATACGAGTTAAAATTAGCTATAAACTACGATCTGGCAAAAGGGGATAATCAAAAAGGGAAGGAGCTTTTTTTTATAAACACTTTGTCACGAACTGATGAATGGATAAAATATTTTTTTGAGAAATATCCTAATCTTACCCATCCATCTGTTAGAAACCTACACTTACAGGATTATTAATTATGTTACTTCTTTCTCCCACAAATTTGAGGAAGAGAAGTCTCAATTAAATGATTTCTTTGAATTAGAAGAGTCAAATATAGAGAAGGTTAAAATGTTCTCTGGAGACATTCACTTTGGCAAATGTGTTATGGCGGTGGATTTTAATTGTGGGAAGAGACTTTATTATAAGCCGAGGAATGCAGACAACGAACATTTTTTAGTAGATTATATTCGTTTCTTATCTACTTTGGGGTTGAAGATTAAACTTAGAATCCCTAAGTTCAAGAATTACAAAGATCACTTTTGGCATATACACAAAACATATGGCTCAGAACTAAACTATCGATCTGACTTAACTACATATTATCATAATTGGGGTGTACTTTTATGCGTATTCTACTTTCTAAATTCGCAAGATATTATCCCTGATAACATTTAAATATGCCTATGACTTGATGCTTAAGCACAAAGAACTAATTTTAGATTTCTTTAATGCATATAACTTTAATGCAGAAACAAGTCGCGTATTACTACACCCAACGATTATATATACGAAGTCATCTAGACTTTTCCCTCTTTCTTATCTTTTTCAGAAAAATCAGTATAAATGCGATATAGTTCCATCCCTCCCAACTGGTTTGTGTGGTATCGAACCTGTTGAGTACGCTCCTGTATGAGTCCATCCACGCATTGGTCTTTTCAATGCTGTATCTCTCCTTGTAAAGCAGCTCATCAAATAACTCGTCATCTCTCCGCATCCCTCTCCGCTTATTGAAGGCGACGTTTGGGAACACCTCCTGCTGATGGCAACCTCGCCTGAATAGTGCAGAGTCAAAGCCAGCATCTGCATTGAGAAAGAGTCCCGATACGGACAAGCCTGAATCCTTAATCCCTGCGAACAAATCCTGAAGAACCAGGGAGATGTTGTGAAGGTTGTTGTGAGAACCCGAAACAGGTGTGGACATGGCAAGCGGTATGCCTTGCCGGTCTGTGACATAGATGGCATTGGTGGTCGTTCTTTTCTTGCATCCTTGGTATCCACAGCACTCCCCACCGCGAAGCGTGGTGGTGTGGCTGCCGTCCAAATCCACACTGGACATGTCCAAGAAAGACCTGTGACGGCTCAATATCATGCCCCAAACCTTTTTCCATTCGCCGTTCCTCGACCACTTGCGGAAATGGGCATACACACTCTTGTAGCTCAAAATCCTCCCCGTGAAGATGGCTGAAACGGGAAGCATGTGCCACTGACAGCCCGTTTTCAACTTGTAGAGAATGCACTGAATGACCTCCACCAGGTCACTTTTTGTAACATAACCGCGTTTTTCCACCGACAAATATGGCAAGATCTCAGATTTTATTGTATCTTTGTCCAGTACTTCGTACATGAGAGGAGTGTTTATCTTGGTTTTTACAGTACAAAGATAATAAACACCTCTCAATTTGTAGAGATTTTAAAAGTCTAGATGACTTCGACGTCAACTCATCAATTCATAAACTCTTAAACTCGTCAACTCAATATGATTGAACACCAACTTATCGTATCTATTCTGCTGATTGTAGCCATCTGTTTGCTGTTGATGGTTAGCCATCGCATCAAGGTGGCCTATCCCGTGATGCTTGTTTTGGGCGGCATAGCCCTGAGTTTCGTCCCCGGCATGCCCCGTTTGCGCATCCATCCCGATGTGATATTCCTCGTGTTTCTTCCTCCGATACTCTACGAGGCCGCAGCTGCCAACTCGTGGAAAGAGCTGTGGCACTGGCGGCGCATCATCGGTTCGTTCGCTTTTATCGTTGTGTTTATTACGGCTTTGGTTGTAGGGTATATTGCCAACACGTTCATTCCAGGGTTCTCTGTTGCCCTAGGTTTCTTGATTGGCGGCATCGTTTCGCCGCCCGATGCCGTGTCGGCTGCAGCCATCATGAAGTTTGTTAAAGTGCCGCGGCGCGTGTCGGCCATACTCGAAGGCGAGAGTTTGTTCAATGATGCCAGTTCGCTTATCATCGTAAAGTTTGCCCTTATCGCCATTGGTACGGGCCAATTTGTGTGGCATCAGGCCGCCGCCTCGTTCGTTTGGATGGTTATTGGCGGTGCAGGTGTGGGCGTGTTGCTGTCGTATGTGATTATCAAGCTGTACAAGTGGCTGCCGATGGACGAGAATATCGACACCATGTTCTCCATCATCAGCCCCTACTTGATGTACATCTGTGCCGAAACGGTTGAGGCTTCGGGCGTGTTGTCGGTGGTTAGCGGCGGCTTGTATTTCAGCTATCGCCGAATACTCATCATCGGTTTCTCGTCTAGACTGCGGGCCGAGAACGTGTGGAACTTCCTTATATTCTTGCTCAACGGGTTGGCTTTCCTTTTTATCGGACTAGACTTGCCCGAGATAATGGCTGGACTTAAAGCCGATGGCGTTAACCTTTGGACTGCAACAGCCTACGGACTGCTGATTACGGGCGCGCTGGTTATAATACGTATGGGTGCCGCGTTTAGCGCGGTGTTCGTCACGCGCTTTATGAGTAAGTTCATCACTGTGGCCGATTCGCGTTCGCAAGGAATGGCCGGCCCCTTGGTCTTAGGGTGGACGGGCATGCGCGGCGTGGTGTCGTTGGCGGCTGCTTTGGCCATTCCGCTCTACATTCCAGGCACACAGACGCCCTTTCCCGAACGCAGCATGATGCTGTATATCACCTTTGTGGTGATTACGCTCACACTTGTTTTTCAGGGTTTAACGCTCCCAGTGCTGCTTAAATGGGTGAAATTTCCCAACTACGACGACCATCTGCCGCCCGAAGAGACAGAACGCATCATACGAATTGGTATGGCACAGGCCAGTCTGGATTTCCTTCAACGCAACAATAAGTGTGCGGATGTTAAGCGTTCGGCCCTGTTGAACAGCCTGGTTACGCACTGGAACGAGCAGTTGGAGAGCGAAGGGTTGGCCACATTGTACGATGACGAGCTGCGCAAGAACTATCATAACATACTGAACGAACAGCGGTTGTGGCTGAACAAGTTGAATAACGAGAACGAAAGGGTGGACGAGGAGATTGTTCGACACTTCATTCACCGCATCGACTTGGAAGAAGAGTGCCTGCTGAAAGAGTGAGACCGCTTTGGGGCGTGCGTGGTTGCGTTACGGCTTGCGGTGGTGGGCTGTTTGATGTAAAAGACTTGCCGATGCCGTTGCGCGGGCAACGAAAGCGTGTGGGCAACGAAAGCGTTATTAGTAAAGGCCTTTCGGGTATTTCGCTCGCGCCAATCGTCTTCTTAACTATTTTTCACCAGTACCCCATTGCTTGCTATTGCCAAAGCGGGTAATAATCAAATCATCTATAATTATGAACATTTACGATTTCCTAAAAATCAAATGTATCAAGGGGAATGTCTGTCTTGAACGAGGAATCTATGATTCTTGTTATGGGCGGGAATGGGCATACCGTTTCGGTAGCAGCCTCATGTGGTTCAACAGGCAGCAGCAGTGATTGTGATGGTACAGCTGTGTGCAACTGCCAATGCCCCATTGTGCATCCTAAACCCAAGCCAGAAAAACCAATTAAGCCTGTAAATCCAGGAAAGCCCTAAAGCCTTCTATTTTATAGTGCTTATCTGTGTCTTTAAGATATAGGTTCGGTACTTTAATTTGAATTAGAAGGATATGGCATCTTTAGTATGCCATATCAATTAAATATTACCCATCAGAGATGGAATAGCAATATTATATATGAAATACTTATTTTCAGCAATAATTATCTTTATTTATAGTTTTTATTCCTCTGCTCAGAGTTTGGATACATTGCAGGCGAAAAGCTTACCAGAAGTAATCGTTAATGGTGCCAATCAGATAGAGACTCCAAGAAAAACCATTTTGCGTCCAACAGCATTGGAAAGGAAGCACGCTACTAATGGATTTGAACTGCTGGACGTGATGAACTCTCCCGAATTAGAAATTGATACCCACACATATAACATTACCACAAAAAGTGGCGGAAGTGTCGTGATATGTGTTAACGGAATGGAAGTGTCGAATGAAGAAGTTGCTATGCTCAGGGCAAAGAATGTGCAATCTATTGAGTATATTCGTACACCTGAAGGAAAATATGCAGGGAAAGCAGGTGTTCTAAATTTTATTACAATACAATACAAATATGGAGGAAATGTATATTTTTCAGCAGAGGAAGGATTTGCTTACAAACAAGGTAATTATCTCGGCTATATAGACTACACTCATAAAGGTTTGACACTTTCGCTTACAACCTCGTTTGACTGGAACCATGACCACAGCTATAGCGAGGGTGTGGATCAATATGTTTTCTCTGATGGTAATATGCTTGAAAGAAGCTATACCCCAATATCGTCATTCTGTAAGACCAACTATCAAGGAGGAAAGCTCAAACTTACATCTATTGGTAGCAACCATCGACTCAATATATATGCTTCTTTTGTCCGTCAAGCGGTACCGCAATCTGTTTCAATTAGCAATGTTGCATATAGTGGGGTGTTCATAGGCACTACCCTGAAGAATGTTACGATCCAGAGCAGAAATATCTCTCCTTCTGTTTATACAAACTATACACTGTGGCTTCCTAAAGAGCAGACGCTTGATTTTACAGGTTCTTTCTCTTATGGACATAATAGATATTCAAGTTTATATGACGAGACTGAACATTCTTTTATTTCTACAAAAAGTCATGAAAACAATTATGCAATTACAGGAAGAATTCAATACTTCAAATCATTAAGAAACAACTATACTTTAACAGCTGTCGCCTCTCACGAACATAATTATTATAAGGATACTTACAATGGCAACTTGGATGGCAATCAAACACTTATAACAGATGCCACTACGGGAATGCTTCAAGTTAGCAAAAATTCAGAAAAATATTACTTCTACCTATCTGCCGGAATTTCCAATACTGCAGTAAGTCTGAATACGAATCATTATGATTATTGCCATCCTATTGCTTTTTATGGAGGAAATTATACAATAAATAGTCATAATTCACTATCGTTGAATGGACTCTACACTCACACTCTCTTCGACCCTTCAAACAAAAATTCAATGGCAATAAGGAAATCTTTCTTTGAAGTGATAAAAGGAAATCCTCATCTTGGTACACTGCGTGTATTTAATAACACTTTATCTTATAACGGACAATTTGGGAAATCGAAAATATCTGTATCCTATAACAACTTCATATACTTCGATAATATTTGTCATGTGTATAGTGCTGATGAGCAGACTATATCCGATACGAAAGTTAATGAGGGTACCCTTTATGGAAATATGCTTACGGCATCCTACTCATATAATGTTTTTAACGATAAGTTGCGCCTGAACCTTACGGCTATAGAGGAATACAATACTCTTAAAGGCAAGCATTATGATATTTCAAAAAACACCCTGAGAGCTCGTTTGTCTGCCACTTACCTTATTGGTAATCTACTACTTAAAGCAACTTATAAGACTCCATATACTACTCTGTTTGTGAGTGAACCTTGTTTTACACATAGAAAGCCCGTGTATGAACTTTCTGTAAGTTGGAAGCATAAGGCTTTTTCTATTGAAGGGGTGATACGAAATCCTTTCAAACGTTACAATGTATCACACACTTCAATGAATTATGGCTGCTACAATCAAAATAACTGGAGTTATAGCGAAAGTAATGGAAGATGTATAAATCTAAAACTAACATACAATATTGGTTATGGTAAGAAAACAGAGAAAGGAGAAATAAATATTGATAAGTCTATCAACAATGCTCTTCTGAAAGCATATTAAAAATACCGAAATAAAATATATTTGCATATACAGGATTCTGACAATAGCTTTTGGTTTTATTAGATAGTTTTACATAGAAAGACTCTAATGAAGAATAATACAATATGGAGCAGCGCACCTAAAACGAACATAATATGAAAAAGTAAAAAACCGATTGAAATATTTGTTCAGATGATTTGTTTGATGTACTTTAGCCAATAAAATGACATAAATATGGACTTTAAATCTCAAACACCCAATTCCGAATTCCTAACTGAGGACCAAGAAAAGCTTTTTTGGGCACAGCGCGCTATGGAAAAGTTCAAGGAATATGACAAGAAACGCACTGCCTATGTGCACCAATTGGAGCATGATTATCAGGCACTAAGGAAGAGTTATGATGAATTGGAGAATGATATGTACGGTGATGTACACGACATGACAAAGGCAGAGCAGCGGAGGCGCAAGAAAATTCAGGCTTATGATAAGATCATGTCGGGCTACAGTGCGTTGCAGTTCATGCAAAAACGTTACATGGTTGACGGTGAATACACAGAAGAGTTTCAGGCTTTTATGCGTAATTACGATGCTGCTTCGATGAAAGAACGGATAAAAAGTCTCGTGGAAGAAAACAAGAAACTCAAGAGCGACAACAGAGAGTTGATTTGTAAACTGGTGCAATGTCGTGAACAAATAGCTCAGTTGGAGCTTGGCGAGCATAACCAAAAAGAAACAGAGGAATAAAGGAACGGACTGTTTGAAATACTTTTACGAAATCTGATTGCTGATGACTGACGAAAGCAGCTGAATCCTTCTTTTACGCACTCTGTAACGTGTTGATATCTAATCGGTTATAAAACGCCTTGTAAAAGGGCATCTTTTGCGTTGCAAAAGGGCGTCTTTTACACATCAAAAGGGCATCTTTTACCATGCAAAAGGTGCCCTTTTACGATGCAAAAGAGCACCGTTTGTTTTGCAAGAGTGAATTAATTTTACAGTTAGAGATGGTTTCATGCCGTGTGGGAAAGGATAACGTACCTTTCCTTTTCCGCTTCCTTATGCCTTTCGTGGTTATCAACCGTTGGTTTAGATGCGATGTCTAAACCCTTATAAGTCAGTTTTATACATAAAAATGAGAGAAGGTACACCTCACGATGCACCTTCTCTCCGTTCTTAGTCATTCTATTATTTTGAGCCTCTTGTCGGATTCGAACCAACGACCCCGAGATTACAAATCACGTGCTCTGGCCAACTGAGCTAAAGAGGCGGGTGGACAAGCGACTCCTATCGCACCGCTACAACCTTCTACCCTTGCTCCGTTCCCGTCCTGGGGGATTCGAAAGGAGCTGGTCGTAGGAGACTTGTCCATGTTTACTTTACGCACTATTGCAAAAGCGAGTGCAAAGATACATAATTTATTTAATAATGGCAAATGTGCCAGTATCTTTTCTTGTTTTTAACAAAAAAACGTAATTTAGACGGTCTTATACCTTATTTATAATAATAAATCTGTAATTTTGTATCATGATTTATGAGGAATATAAACAACTCTCGGCATACGCTCGCTATGATGGCTTTTACCTTTCCATCCTTTGGGTAGCGAGTTTTGCTTGCACACTGGGTGCTTCATTGTTGCCGATATTAGGACATTTCAGTACTTTACTACTGTTTTCCAGCCCCTTTTTTGTGGCTTATCGGCTCAGACTCTTTCGTGATGAGGGTCGTAATGGCATCATAAGCTATGGGCGAGGACTGTTTTATTGCTTGCGTGTTTTCTTCAATGCGTCGGTTCTTTTTAGCCTTTTGCAGTGGCTTTACATGAATTATTTAGACAACGGGCGCATCTATCGGATGATGACAACACTCTTCTCATCGCAGGAAGGACGGCAAGCACTTACCGATTTTGGACTGTCTTACGATCAGTTTCAGTCCACTCTGCCCGATATTCTTCAGCCCACTTTCTTTGCATCCGTGAGCTTTATCTATTCAATCATCATCGGTGTCTTCTGCAGTTTGATTATTGCAGCCGTGATGACCAGGACCGTTAAGCGAGTAGGATAGGGCAGAAAAGAACGAAATAAACAAGAAAAAACGACATACCTATTTATCAAGCGATGGATATATCAGTGATCATACCCCTCTATAACGAGGAAGAAAGTTTACCAGAATTACATGCATGGATACGTCGTGTGATGCAAGCTAACGGCTTCACATACGAGATAATATTCATCAACGATGGCTCAACCGACAACAGTTGGCGCATCATTGAGGAGCTTCGGAGCAAGGACGAGAACGTTCATGGCATAAAGTTCCGTCGTAATTATGGCAAGAGTCCTGCCCTATACTGTGGCTTTAAGGCAGCCCAAGGTGACGTTGTCATCACGATGGATGCCGACCTTCAGGATTCACCCGACGAGATTCCAGAGCTTTATCGGATGATAACCGAGGAGCATTACGACCTTGTCAGTGGTTACAAACAGAAGCGTTACGACCCTTTGACGAAGACCATTCCGACGAAACTCTTCAATGCTACGGCACGTAAGATCAGTGGTGTGCATAATCTTCACGACTTCAATTGTGGGTTAAAAGCCTATCGGAGTGATGTTGTAAAGAACATTGAGGTGTACGGAGAGATGCATCGTTACATCCCTTACCTTGCCAAAGAGGCTGGATTCGGTCGTATCGGTGAGAAAGTTGTGCACCATCAGGCACGCAAATATGGCAAGTCAAAGTTCGGAATCAACCGTTTCTTTAATGGTTATCTCGACCTTCTGACGCTTTGGTTCCTCACTAATTTTGGTAAGAAACCAATGCATGTCTTCGGTCTGATGGGTAGTTTCGTGTTCTTCATTGGCTTTATTGCGCTGATATGGCTCATCGTTGAGAAGGTCATTATGCTCGTCAGTGGCGTTTATGGCGACCTCCTTTCCAATCATGCTTCCTTCTTTATAGCCCTTGCTGCCATATTGTTGGGAACGCAACTCTTCCTTGCCGGCTTCATTGGCGACCTCATCAGTAGGAGCAATCCACGCAGGAATGATTATCAGATAGAGAAGGAGTTCTAATCTTTCTTACGACTCTTCTGGCATGAAGGGTTGTGAAGTGCATGGAGTGGGGTGGTGATGTCATCATAGATAGTTGATGAAGAACGACTTACGCCTCACTATTATTAAACAACGAATAAAACATGAATCAACAGTTTATCAAACAGATAACAGGGACGAATAAGGACGGAGAATCACGTGTTTTCACGATGCTTAGAGGTAGTAGAGTACAGCTTCTGTTGCTCTTCGCAGTGCTCCTTTCTCCCTTCTTTTTCACATCTTGTTCGGACATAGACTGTCCTGTTACCAACGGCGTGTCAGCCAAATACGTGCTGAAAGGCGACAGTCTGCATGACACGCTTACCATATCCGCCATCCGTGATGGGCTGACTGATACCGTTTTGGTCAATCGGTTGGTTGGAAGTAAGTCTTTCCAGCTACCTATGAGTTATGCTGGTGCAAGCGATAAGTTGCGTTTTGTCTTTACAGACACACTGGGTCATACCACTGTTGACACGTTAACCATTGCGAAAACCAGTGTCAGTCACTTTGAAAGTGTTGACTGTCAGCCTGTTTTCTTCCATACCATAACAGGTGCAACAACGACAGGACGGATCGTAAACAGGATAGAAATCAACAATCCAAATGTAGATTATGATGGATCGAAAGAGAATTTCCACCTATATATTAGTCGTCATTAGCAGTCTTCTGCTGCTTCCTTCGGTAGCTTCAGCACAGCGTCGGAAGCCCGTTGCGACGGTGAATGAAGACAGCATTGCCTTCTTTCGGGGTATTGCAGTAGGTACAGATGTGGTTGGACCTGCCATGCGTTTGCTTGCCAATTACGGTCAATATGAAGCAATGGTACGTGTAAACATCAAGGATCGGTACTATCCCATCGTTGAAATAGGTGTCGGACAGGCTGATAAAACCGATGAAACGACAGGTGTAAGGTTCAAGACCAGTGCTCCTTATGCCCGTGTGGGTGTCGATTTCAATGTCTTGAAGAACAAACATGACATCTATCGGCTCCTTGTAGGAGGCCGTTTGGGCTACACATCTTTTAAATATGACGTGACAAGTCCCGGTACTTTCGATCCCGTTTGGCATGTTCAGGTACCTTACGAAGCCAATGGCGTCAGCAATAATCAGCTGTGGGTTGAAGCCGTTGGAGGGGTTGATGCCAAGATATGGGGTCCGTTGCGCATGGGATGGAGTGTCCGTTACAAGACGCGTTTGTATCAGAAAGCCGGTGCAAATGGCGAGGCATGGTATGTTCCCGGCTATGGTCGGGGTGGTACGTCACGCCTTGGTGCTACGTTCAATGTCCTGCTTGAATTCTGATTCAGTCCCTTTTTTTAATTCTAAAGAAACAAACATTATGATTAAAAAGAAACTATATTGGCAGATTCCATTCCTTATTATTCTTATCGTTGGCTCGATATGGATTGTACGTTGTCAGCGTTCCATGCCTTATCAGCACAATACGGGAATGATTTTCGGAACGGTTTATCATATTACTTACCAATATAATGAAGACTTACAGCCAGCTATTGAAGCTGAATTGCAGAAGGTGAACATGACATTCTCCACCTTTGAGAAGAACTCACTCATCTCACAGATCAACCAAAACAAGCCTGTTAAGGTCAACGACATGTTTGCTGATGTCTTCAATCTCGCTGAAAAAGTGTCGAAAGAGACCAATGGTGCCTTTGATATTACCGTTGCTCCAATGGTTAATCTGTGGGGATTCGGGTTTAAAACAGGGCAACATCCATCAAAGAAAGAGATTGATAAACTACGTAGAATTGTTGGTTATCAGAAGGTTAAGCTTGTTGGTAACACCATTAAGAAGACTGATCCACGTATCATGCTCGACTGTTCTGCCATTGCTAAGGGCTACGGTTCAGATGTTGTTGCACGTTTCCTGAAGCGCAATGGTATTCATAATTTCATGATAGAGATAGGCGGTGAGATTGTAACGATGGGCAATAGTGAGCAGCGTTTGCCATGGAAGATTGGTGTTACGAAGCCTACTGACGATAAGTTGAACAACAATCAGGAGCTTGAAACCGTGCTGAATGTTACGGATAAGGCGATGGCGACAAGTGGCAATTACCGTAACTTCTATTATAAAGGTGGGAAGAAATATGCACATACCATTGATCCTAAGACGGGTTATCCAGTACAACATTCATTGCTTTCAGCCACTGTCTTGGCAAAGAACTGTGCTACGGCAGATGCCTATGCCACCTCTTTTATGGTGATGGGGATTGACAAAGCGCGTGCACTTCTTGAGAAACATCCAGAGCTGATGGCGTATTTCATCTATTCAGATGCAAAGGGTAAGCTGAAGGTATGGTATAGTGAAGGTCTTAAACCACAGGCACCAGGTGTCTGATGGTTAAGCATTGAGGATCAGAAATGGGGATTTGAAGATTGCAATCAGGGCTTTGGTGGTTACTATCAGCCCTTCCTTCTCTTCAAATCTTCATTCTTTCACTCCTCATTTCATCCTTTCTTCATCTTCTATCTTTGCACGATGAAGTGTTGAGAGATGTGTTTTCAGGTAGATGAGGTAAAGAGTTGTAGCTTATAAAGCATATGTCTTGAGTTCTGAATATCGGACATTGCGCCTTAATTTTCATTGTTTTCACCCTTTCATTTTTTTAATTTTAAACTGTTGATTTGCCCCTTCAACGGTTCTAAATCCTCTAAAGAGAGCCTCCGTTTATGCTCCAAATATATAATAAACTCCTTGAGTTACCCCTGTTTATCGGCATCAGTAATACCGAACTGGCAGACATTGTAGGGAACACGAAGTTCGGGTTTCATAAGCTGTCAGAGGGTAAAATACTCGTAAAGGAAGATGAAAAATGCGAACAACTCTACTTTCTTGTAAGCGGTTCGCTGCGTGTTTTGAGTCGTGCTGACAATCATCGGTATAGTATTGAGGAGCAACTGAAAGCGCCAGCTGTCATACAACCGGAACATTTCTTCGGTCTTATTCAGCATCACACCAAGACTTTCTCGGCTGCAACAGCCTGCAGTCTGCTCTCTTTGGATAAGACAGAGGTACTCCGATTGATGGATGAATCGTTTATATTTCGGCT
This sequence comes from Prevotella histicola, assembly GCF_055385135.1. Taxonomy (NCBI): domain Bacteria; kingdom Pseudomonadati; phylum Bacteroidota; class Bacteroidia; order Bacteroidales; family Prevotellaceae; genus Prevotella; species Prevotella histicola. Next base: position 674,467 of record NZ_AP043794.1, read on the forward strand.
TAATTTCCTCAATACTGTTTCTATGCAAGCCCAGAAAGGTAGCCATTATCCATGGCGACAGCAACCTACGGACATTCGCGATCAGTTCATTTCTTTTCTTCGTCTCCGCTGTATGACACAAGCCGGACCGAAGGTTTTACGCATCAAGATGGAGGATCTTGGACATGAACTGCACCAAAGTCGGATTAATGTCTCCCACATGTTGAACGCTATGGAAGCTGAATCTCAGCTTACCATATCACGTGGTATCATCACAATTCCTCTGTTAGAGAACCTCAGATAATCTGTTTTTCTTTCTTAAGGCTTATGCTATAGGGTTTCACTCTGATATTTGTTCACCTTGGAAAGGGGCTATTTGAGAGTTTCTTCATCTGTAGAACCACTGGTAACACCCAACTGTTCTCCTTCTCTTTTCCCCTCCTTACCTTACCTTTTTCCTCTTTTCCCTTTTTGTTTTGACAAAAAGAAACCTGCCCCTTTGTCTGCAGGAAACCCTCGTATAATGCTATAATACCGCAGGATCTCCTCTGAGAAAGAGGCAGGAGAAACGAAAATTAAAACTCGAGAGACGCTTCTCCCATCCGTAGCTGCATCACGCAGCCTATGTTATTAAAGTTACTCATCATAATAATGGGTCGTTGGTAAAGCTCTCAAGAATACTTTTCTGTGTTGTATTCTCCACTTCACCCTGACCTTAACTACCGTATCTCTGTACTCATCCATGCAACATTGTTGTGCATGAAGATTGAGGTATATGGTTTGTTAGTCCATTTGTTTCAGAACCTCCGTTTGTCAACAAGAAGCTTTCCCTTTCTACAGAGATTACCGAAATGGCAGGCTTTCGGTAGCATTCTTTTATCATTTGCTTCACGGTTATTATAAGTTAATATTATATTATTTTCCGCAAAGATAATCAAAATAAAGATAATACATCGCTAAAAAGCAAAAAAATCACAAGAAAAGATAATATTTTGCCGAATAAGATGGTGTGTATGTTTTCCTTTTTTAGTTAATTTTCGCCTGTACTCGTCTTGCTATCGCCTGTTGGAGGCTACTTTTTGGGGCAATCATCATCCGTTCAGAACCTTCTTTGTTGTATATGTTTACTTGGTTAACAAGCGTGAGAAGGGTCTTCTTCAAGTATTTCTTTTGTTATTATTCAGGTCTTTTCTTTGTGTTATAGCGTGTGGAAAGACTGTTTTTCTTTGGTTCTTTTGTTCTGAAAGGCTATTTATTTCTTGTATAACCTACTACTTATCCAACTCTCATATACAGTCTGTTATACAAGAATAGTTTTATTTTTTGTTTCCTGTCACTTTTAACATTTCGCGTAAGTGTCACGTTATTAGTATCTTAGAAAGCCGTTTGGAGTGACAGAAATGACAGGAAATTCAGAAATGAAACATGGCAGTTCCTTCTCCATTCTGCAGGAGAAGAAGGCGCAAAGGACTGCCAAGCAACGTCCCTTTAGTATGTTTTGATAGTGTAATTGTCCTTGATAAGTTCAAGTAAATGGATGGGAGGGGAGTCCAGAACATGCCCTTCCGTCTTGATAACGTTATAATGACGCGATGAGGTTATCTATATTTACAGAGCAAGAAGTGTTCCCTTCAGGTACTTCTACATGCTTGATAATCATATCATTAGGTTGGTATTGTTCTGCAATGTGAGCATCAGACATAGAGAAATCGGAGCCATTTACCTTGGTACTCTTTCTTTTTTTAAGTTCCGCTTTACATCTATATATAGCCTTAGGATAAGGGCTTATCATTTTCCTCTTGTTGGTTTTAAAGGAATCATTATCGTCAATCTTTATCTCAACCCGCATAGGATAACTGATAATTATCCCCAATTCCTGATAATTTTCTAAGCCAAAATCCTTTATAGAGCTAAGTAATAACTTGGTTCTTACGACTGAACTACTAATCTGCCAGATGGCTTTTTCATCAAAATTAGACTTCATTTCAGAATAGACGATATAGTCCTTATCTCCCACTTGTAGTAAGAAGATACCATCACAGTCGCACTGATAGCTGCAGTTTTGGAACTCACTGTTAAAAGAGCCCTTACATTTCTTTAGCAAATGGTTCTCTATTTCTATTATTTTTCCATCATGTTCATAAGTAGCTTGCTCAAGCTTATTGGGTTCTGTCTGGTGCTCAGATTTGGTTACTTTACCGTCATGTTCTTTAAAAAAGCAGGCTTGTAAAAGGCAATTGCGTAGGACAGAGAAGTCTATCATTGGTCAGAAGCATTAAGGGAGTACAACATTTCATCAATCTGTTCATCCTGTTTACGCATCTTTTCTACCGTTTCATAGAAGGTCTTCATTGGTATTCCACCTTCTTCCACAGGCAGTTCTTCTATCACAACCTTACCTGTCTCGTCATCTCTATGGAAGAAATATGCCTTCACATTGTCGCCATCAAGGAACGTTTTTTCTGATAAACCATTTGCGGTGCAATACTCTTTAAAGGTTGCTTCATCCTTCTTACGGATATTACCTAACTTGATAAGCTGGTTCAATCTATCCATAAAATAATCGCTATGTGTCGTGATATGGAACAAGAAACCATTGTTGATGCATTCCGCAATAAGGTCTGCCACCTGAATCTGCATGGATGGATGCAGATGTGCTTCAGGTTCTTCCAGACATATTGCTGCGTTTGCGCCAGGGTGATTCTTTAATAGAAACAAAAGCGGACTAATCTCCTTTATAGAGGAGGCTGCGGCAGACATGTTTACGTGTTCGCCTCCATCAAGTACCAGAAATTCCTTACCTTCTTCCGTAACAACATCCCCATCAGTTATCTTCTTAATCTGGTTAAGATAAGGAGATTGCTCTTCTGTAGACCATATTGAAGTGCAATAGTCGTTATCAAATAAGAACCTGCCATACATTCCCTCTGGATTTATAGAGCTGGTAAGGGAATAATTGGCATTAATCAAAGCTCCGTTTGCAGGTGGAAAGATTAAAGTAGCGACATAAAAGTTTTCAAGTAATCTGTGGGAAAGTGCCGTCAGACTATATCCCCCTACTGTCAGCGCAGTATTTCTAATGATATTTCTGTTTGCTTCTTTACCATTAATTGAGATGTTTAGAGTATTACCTAATCTCTTTTCTGTCTCCTCTTCTGTTGCTGCTACCTCTTGATATGTGACATGAAGGGGCTCACCAAACTCTGGAAAGAGGAATTCAACGTCACACTCTATGGTCGGATCTCCTAATAATGCGCGCATAAATGCTGCTACATTATCATGAAGATATGTTGAAAGTAAATCACTTGAAAGCGTAAAAGAGCCTGAGGATTCCTTACCTATCAAAGACTCAATTAGTTTTGTGCGCTCTTTTAAATCCAATAAGTTTGTGAAAAGATAATAAACGAGATAATTTGCGTAACTCTTTCCCAGCTTTGACATACCCGTAAACACCATGAATGGTGCTACCTGGAATGATACTTCCTGTAAAGGTCCGAACTTATGAATGTCTATAATTATCTTTTTCATATGATTCAATATTGGTAAAATGGGTTCTATATCACGGACTTGGCGGAGTGATTAGAAACCATATATTATGGCACAAAGATACGAAAAATAATGTATTAAGGGAAAAGTATATGAGAAATTATTGGTTAGAAGACAGTTGAAAGGGAAGGACAGCCCTTCCGTTGTAGGGTCTTGTGGAGCAGAGGAATAGATAAAAAGGAGAGCGCATCATCCCTCCTTGTTGTAAAGTAATTTCCCAATTGCTTTTTAATAGATGGTCTTTTGCATTGCAAAAGATGCCCTTTTACGAGGTAAAAGGTGCCCTTTTGAGGTGTAAAAGACGCCCTTTTGCAATGTAAAAGGGCACCTTTTAGAAGGGTGTCTGTAACCATTTGTATCTCTGATAGTTACAAAGCCAAAAATAAGAGGAAATCTGTTGTTTTTCGATTTGGCGTGGATAAAAAGTGTAAAGATTTTGTTAAGTAGATAATTAGATGGGTTGGTACGTGGGAAAGTAGGTGAGTTCATGGGTTGACAGGTGTAGGGGTTGGATGCTATAGATACGGTTTTATTGCTTGACAGGTATACGGATGGGCTGTTATAGATACGGTTTCATGGGCAGGGAAGTGTAGGGGTTGGGTGCTAAAAGTATAGGTCTCGGGCGTTGAACATTGCGCTTTGAGGCTAAGTTTTTATTCTTTTATTCCGTCATTTTTTTAGTCTTAAACGGCTGGTTTGCTTGCTTTTAACTCCTTCAACTGTTATGATGTCATCGTAAGAATGCGCCTGTTCCCGGCGTCTAAATAAACAGACGATGTGCGGAATGTGATTTTTTATTTGTAAGTTTGTAGGTGAAAATAACACTTATAAGGAAGAATATAACTTTATATGAAACGCAGAACGTGGCGCAAATATCATAAATGGACGGGACTTATCATCAGTTTCTTCTTGGTAATGTTTTGTCTTTCGGGAATCGTTTTGAACCATCGTCGGTGCTTTGCTGACATCAATGTGAGCAGAGCAGTGCTACCTGGTCGGTATGATTTCAAGCATTGGAACAACGGATTGTTGCGTGGAACACTGCGTTGTAAGGATGATAAGGGGCACGACATGGTGCTCATCTATGGTGCTGCAGGCGTTATTCGGACAGATACAGCAGCGTCAATCTTCATTGATTATAACCAGGGATTGCCTTCAGGTGCTGATTATCGGCAGATGAGAGGAGTGGTACGGACGAAGAACGGACAGGTCTTTGCTGCAAGTGTCATGGGGCTTTACCAACTCAAACCCCACCATGGCTGGCAGTCGGTGGCACTTCCTGAGATGGATTCGGATGATCTGTTGAGCGACATTACCACACGGGGTGACACGCTGGTGGTGCTCTCGCGTTCCTATCTTTACTATGCTACGGCACCTTACCGACAGTTCCATAGGGTAGAGATACAGCCTGCTGTGGGTGATGATGGTAAGGTTTCACTCTTCCGACAGGTGTGGTTGCTGCATAGCGGTGGACTTTTCGGAACCGTGGGGAAGCTGATAGTCGACCTCATAGCACTCATTCTCATTGCTCTTTGTGTGACGGGTGTGTGGTTCTGGGTGCGTCCGAAGCATATGAACGTTCTGAATTGGCATAATAAGATTGGTGTGTTTACCATCGTATTGACGCTCTTCACGGCGATAACAGGGTGGGCTTTGCGCCCTCCAGTGATGATCCCACTGACCATGAACAACACCCATCCGCTGCCTGGAACTGTCTTGGCAAGCGATAACGCATGGTATGATTGTCTGCGGATGATACGTTATGACGAGCAGAATCACGACTGGTTACTGTCTACATCAAAGGGCTTTTGCTCCTTATCCTCGCTGACATCAAAGCCACAACCCATCACCATTGCACCGCCCGTCAGCGTGATGGGGCAGACGGTATGGCAACATGACGAGAGTGGAATGTGGCTTGTAGGCTCTTTCGATGGGCTTTTCCGGTGGAACAGACAGGCTGGACAGATTGAGCCTTACAATAATATGATGGTTGCAAGGGCTACTATTCCGGGGACAGCTGCCGCCGGTCAGATGGTAGTAGGCTATAGTTCCGACTTCACAGGTGAGGAATGTGTGGCTGATTATTACGATGGTACGTTCTTCTCTGCCCAACCTGAAGAGTTGAGAACCATGCCAATGTCACTGTGGAGTCTTGCCTTAGAAGTGCATACGGGTCGTATCTATGCTGGTGCTATAGGCTCTTTCCTCTTTATCTTTGCTGCCGGATTGTTCGTAATCATCGCACTGTGGTCGGGTAAGAAGAGCTAAAAGGCTTCTTACCTTATATATAAGAGGCGTGAAAAAGAGGTATAACAGGGATAAAGAAGATATAAAATACGAGTAAAAAAGTCCGAGGAATAAAAAAGCTCAAGCCCATGGATTAAGGTTGGAAAAGGAAGTAATGGCGCAATGAATATTAAGGTTTAAAGGACAAAGGGCAATGTGTGAAGCTTAAAATTCAATATTCTTCTGCCTTTCTTTGCTGCAAATTTATGATTATTTCCCTAATGAAACAAATAAATGAGTGGGTTTCTTGGGGTTTGTACCTTGACCTTTGAGGTTGGGAAAGATACTAAGGGGTATAAAAAAAAGAAACGGCTGAGCAATTGCCCTTCCGTTATCTCCGAATAATTACCGTCTCCCGACGTCAATCTTTCTACAATCTTTACCTAAAATATAACTAAAAACCTAAATCTATTACTAACCTAAACAAATCTCTTATCGAATAATCCTGAGCAATCTTTAATACCCTTTGAAGGTGTAATACCTTATTGTGTGTATTTGATTCTCTTGAATTGCATTGCAAAGGTACGGATAACTTAACATCTAAACAAGAGAAACATTAAATAATATGTTAGGTTTAAAGTTTTTTTGATTTAGGTCAAATATATTTCAGATTCATTACATTTCTCACCACAAACGGCGTCTTCTGCCTCTGCGAATCTCAAGTCGCATGGGGTCGGATATCTCTGCCTGTGTGATGAGGTTGCAGTAACGGTGGGTCAATGGGCTTGACTTGACGTTCTTGCGCGACCTCACTTCCGAGACGACACACGACGGATTGCAGGGTTCATTGACGTGAAGCACCCTGCAGATGTGGTGAACAATGGATTTGAAACACATCGGATTGCCATTCATTTCCAGTATCTGACCGCTCTCCCATACGATGTGAGCCAGTTCAATAAGGTCGCGTTGTGTTCCTGTCCAGTATAATTCTTCCTCCTCGCTGCGGTTAAGTAGTTCGCGGAAGTTGTCGATAATAATAGATTTGAGTTTATGCTCATCGTCTTTTGTCCACTCTTCGGACGCTCTCAAAACAATGTTTTTCTTCATTTTCATAGGACTCTTCTACGTTAATTGCTTTTCTTTTTATGATAATGTGTACATCATGCTGCCTTCACTCAGTTGTCAGATTGGGGCCAGTAGGAGAAGTTACGGGCGACAGCAGGGGTGATATGCTGAAGAGCTTGCTGGGGAAATGCTACTTCAAATATCGCTGCAAATATACAAAACAGTTGTGCACAGGAAGTTCAATCATAAAAAATATTTTATTAAATAAACGTAAATCCAAGTCTGCTTTACGTGTTTTGGGCTTGTACTAACGTATCGAAGCTGTGTCCACCGGCTCTTATTCTGATCAGTAAGGGTGGTGGAGGAGGTGGTGATAGGGCGGATAATGCCTGCCATGAAACAATCTTACGAAAAACAAAGGACTATTGATGCTAAAACGAATGATAATGGAGAAAAACCGTCTTTGTAACTTATCGTATATCAATGGATTACAAAACGCGAAGGAGATGGGGAAGTTTTATTGTAAAACAAATTCACGATTGGAAAACAGAAGACGCCCTTTCGCATGGTAAAAGACGCCCTTTTACACATCAAAAGATGCCCTTTTACCATGCAAAAGAGCATCTTTTACAACGCAAAAGGGCATCTTTTACAACCCTCTTCATAACCTCTTGTATTCCAAAAGGTTACAAACCCGAAAATAACACATAATCACTTATATGGCAGTAAACCATCAAAGAAAAACCGTAAAGATATTTCATACGCCCACATTCCCCCTCCAACCCATCGCAGAAACAGCCCTCCCAAAACCGCATCCGCCCACCTGCCCCAACTCACTGACCTCGTTACACCTCCTGCTTTACAACCTTTAGGATAAAAGAAGTTTATCCTTCCCTGTAACACCGCTCATAAAACAGAACCAGATCCCACTTCCTTTACTATTTCATTGATTGCTATGGTCGGAAAAATCTGCAATAATTCCGACCAAAAAAAGGTTAAAATGACAATATAGTAGACAACGAAAAAGCCCCTAAGCCATTATGACTTAGGGGCTTCATACACCACATTTCGCGGAAAGAGGGGGATTCGAACCCCCGAAACGCTTTAGGCGTTTACACGCTTTCCAGGCGTGCCTCTTCAACCACTCGAGCATCTTTCCTTATAGATTCCCATGCAGTAAGGACTGTGAGGGGCTCTAAAAAGTTGTACAAAATTAGTTCTTTCCTTTTATAATTCAGTAGTAACGCAACAGATTTTAAACTTCTTTAAGGAACACCCTTGCCACATTTTCATTCGTCCGTCGTGCTATTTCTGCCTCATCAACACCGTAGCTTTGGGCAAGTGTGCGCATCACTTCAACAATGAAAGCACTCTCATTGCGCTTCCCACGATGAGGAACGGGCGCCATGTAAGGGCTGTCTGTCTCAAGAACAATACGGTCTAAGGGTACTGCTGCAGGCAGATCTTCGCACAGATGACTGCTCTTAAACGTTGAGACACCACCTATTCCGAGGCAGAATCGGTCGAAACGGAGGAAGGCTTCTGCCTCCTTTTGGTTGCCCGTAAAGCAATGGAACACACCGCCAGGCAGCTCTTTCTCATACGGACGCATGATGTGTAGCATCTCATTCTGTGCCTTCCGACAGTGTATCATCAGTGGTAATCGGGTCTCAACGCTCCACTTTACCGCCTCTTCAAAGGCTGCCAACTGCTCCTTTTCATACTCACGTGACCAATAAAAGTCGAGCCCCACCTCGCCAATAGCAATGAAAGTCTCACCCGGTTGGGTTCTTCCTTCACGCTTACGTGCGATGGATTCCATCAGTCGACGGTGCATCTTGGCAAGCACTTCCTGCCAGTCGGCACGTACTTCTTCGGGCTGTAAGCCAATCATTGGGTAACAGGTGTCGGGAAAACGGCGACATACTGCCAGCACCGTGTCCACAGAAGGGAGGTCGATAGCAGGTATAAATATCTTCTCAACCCCTGCTTCTCGGGCACGGGTGATCACTTCTGGAAGATCTTCCTTGAAGTCTTCAACATCTAAATGTGCGTGTGTGTCGATTATCATTGTTATAAAAAGAGAGCTTGAAGGGGCTGGGGTGAGGCTTTTTTAGCGTTGTCTGTTCAGCAATCTGACGGCATAAGCCTTCATTTCTGCCTTACGTTCTTCGGGTAAACTGACATCATTAAGATACTTACTTGCCACCTCAAAGTAATGATTTATCTTATCCTGTGCCAGCTTATCTACACCTATCTTATTATATAAAGCCGTCACTGCAGCCACCTTTTCATCACGGTTGAAGTTCTCACATGCCACCCATCGCTCCAGTTCTTTGCGCTGTTTAGCATCCGCTTTGTTAAAGGCATTGATGAGCATGTAGGTCTTTTTGTTCGAAGTAATGTCTCCTCCAATTTTCTTTCCGAACACTTTCGGATCGCCATAGACGTCAAGATAATCATCTTGAAGCTGGAAAGCAAGACCTATTTGTTCACCAAACTTATATAATTTGTCGGCATCTTCCTTCGGTGCATCAGCCAGAATAGCTCCAGTTTTCATAGCACACGCCAGCAGAACACTCGTCTTGAGGCGTATCATCTCAATGTATTCCTCTTCCCGAACATCGTTTCTGTGCTCGAACTCCATGTCATATTGCTGTCCTTCACCTATCTCTAACGCCGTCTCAGCAAACAAACTCAACACCTCATGCAGGTGTTTATCACCGCAACGTGCCATGCGTTCGAATGCCAAAACAAGCATAGAATCACCTGAAAGGATGGCAGTATTAGCATCCCAACGCACATGAACAGTCTGCTGACCACGCCTAAGTGGTGCGTCATCCATGAGATCATCGTGCAGAAGTGTGTAGTTATGATAGGTCTCAAGGGCACATGCCGGAGAGAGAATGGTCTCTGGATCGTCCTTAAAGAGGTTGTATGAGAGCAGCATCAGCGTTGGTCGGATGCGCTTTCCACCCAGTTCCAACACGTATTTGATGGGTTCATACAGGCTTTGTGGCTTACGATCGTAAGTCAGATTATTGATATATGCGTTTACTTTCGCGAGTATTTCGTCAGCAGTATACATTGATAAAAGTGCTAAAAGATTGTTTTATTCGTTCGTTATTATCCCCACAGACCTCGTCTATGAGAGCTTGAAGACCACTGGTATCTCCACCATTGAGCGGCAAGGCTTGTTCTTTGCGATGCCAGGTTTCCATGTTCCCATTGTCTTCAGTACGCGAAGTACCTCGGCATTGAGCACCGGTACCTTCCCACTTCGGATGGTAACGTCGCTCACAGAGCCATCAACATTGATGATAAAGGTGATGTTCACCGTACCAGAAAGTTGGTTTTCCTTCGCAGAAGCAGGGTATTGCAGGGTCTTTGTGAGCCATTTCATGAACTCAACCCAGCCCCCTGGGGGTGTAGGAGTCTCTGAAAGAATACGCTTACTGACCTTGTCATCATAGCGTTCCACCTCCACTTGCGACGGGTCATCAGTCATTTTCTCCGTCACTTTCTTCCCATCTTCTTTCACTTTAGGCGGATCTGGCAGCGTATTGATGGTCGGCATGATGATAGGGACATCACTAACCTGTGGCGCAGCAGTCTTCTTATCATTTGAATTCATGCTTCCTGCATCGTGCGGAGTAACCTTATTCGGTGTGTCACTACGCTTAAGATTCAGCATATCATCCACCGTTGGCTTCTTCTCATCCTTCGTTTTGGCAAGGTTCTGCTGGTCAATGGCAGGTAACATCTCCATGTCGTGGAGTGTGACATCATGCAATGAACGCTTCGTATTGCTGTCATCATCAGTCCCAGAGCTGTTATATTCCATTGCAACAAAGAAGATAGACAGTGCCAGAATGACTCCCAAGAGGAAGCCAACCCACCGTTTGTTCTCCAAGTCTGCCCTATTTGACTTCTTTATTTCCAATATAAGATACTAAACAATAGCAAATACCGTTATACTAATCACTGTGACTTATCAGACAAAAGACCGTCTGATGCACAGAACTTCAGAAGACAAAAGTAATAAGATATTCGGAAAAAGATGTATCTTTGCCGAGAAATTAATTTAGATTAGATGAAAAAAGTCGTTTTAACCCTCCTCACTCTGCTGCTCGTTATGGGCACAAAGGCACAGGAGAGTCAGACTGAATATAATTTTCTTCGCCTCCCTGTGAGTGCGCATGCGGCAGCTTTGGGTGGTGAAAACATTACGATTATTGAGGATGACCCTGCCCTTATGTTCTCTAATCCAGCCCTTGCATCGTCCGTAAGTGACAATACTGTGGGGCTGAACTATATGAATTACATGCACGGAGCCAACTACATGGGTGCTTCTTACACCAAAGCGCTTGGCGAAAAGGCCACGATTGCGGGCGGAATACTGTACATGAACTACGGAAAGATGAAGCAGGTGGATGAGAATAACGTACAGACGGGAACGTTCAACGCCAGCGATATTGCTCTGGAAGGAATCTTTTCGTATGAGCTGGCACGCAATCTCGTGGGTGGTATCACGGCAAAATTCATTACTTCTTACATCGGAAACTACAACTCAATGGCTGTTGGTGTAGACCTCGGATTGAACTGGTATGAGCCTGAACGCCAATGGTCAGTGTCTGTTGTAGCAAAGAATCTCGGTGGACAGGTCAAGGCTTACGAGGAAGATTACGGTAAGATGCCGTTCGATCTGCAACTTGGTGTGAGCAAAACCTTTGCTGCTCTGCCCGTCAGAGTGTCTGCAACACTCGTTGATATGACGCATTACAACTATCGTTTCATCAATCATCTCAACCTTGGAGCTGATGTTTTGCTCTCTGATAACATATGGATTGGTGGCGGATACAACTTCCGTAAGTCCGACGAGATGACCATTGGCAAAGGCGATGACGCCGGTGCACACGGTGCAGGACTGAGTCTTGGAGCAGGAATCAACCTCGAACGCTTCAAGCTCAACCTTGCTTACGGCAAGTATCATGCGACAAGTAGTTCGATATTGGTCAACTTAGCCTATTCATTTTAGCATCTTTCAGGACTTTCGAAATTTACTGTAATATTACAATAAATTTCGAAAGTTCTTTTATTCTACCCCTTCTCAGTCTGCATTCTGCTTTTTTTTACTAACTTTGTGGTCATCCTAAAGAAGATGACATATAACATACTATATTAATAAGGTATACAGAATGAAGAAAATAACCATAGCCATTGACGGCTTTTCATCATGCGGTAAGAGTACGATGGCAAAGGATCTTGCCAAGGAAATAGGCTATATCTATGTTGACACGGGCGCTATGTACCGCTCGGTAACGCTCTATGCACTGCGTCATAACCTCTTCAATGCCGACGGAAGCATACGGGAGGAAGAGCTGAAGGCACAGATGAAGAATATAAACATCAGCTTCCAACTGAATAAAACGACAGGTAAACCCGACATTTTCCTCAATGGTGAGAACGTGGAGAAGGACATCCGAAGCATGGAAGTATCGTCACACGTTAGCCCCATCGCCGCCTTACCTTTCGTCCGTGCAGCCCTCGTGGCACAGCAACAGCGCATGGGAGCAGGGAAAGGAATCGTCATGGACGGTCGAGACATTGGTACGGTGGTCTTCCCAGATGCTGAACTGAAGATCTTCGTAACGGCATCTGCCGAGGTGCGTGCCCAACGTCGGTATGACGAACTGAAGGCAAAAGGAATGGAAGCGAACTTTAATGACATTCTGAAGAACGTTGAGGAACGCGACTATATCGACTCTCATCGCGCCACTTCTCCACTCCGCAAAGCACCTGATGCGATCGAACTCGATAACAGCAACCTCACCATTGCGCAGCAACAGCAGTGGCTTTACGAGCAATATCGTAAGGTGGCAGAATGAGCCATTAGCCTTTTTGCAGGTCCAATTATCTTAACCCTTCAGACGTTTCATCTCCTTATCAAAGTCTGAAAGGTATTCAATATCTTGTTTACGGCGGAATGTTTCATACTCACATTCCGCCTTTATCTTTGCTTCTAATGCTGAAACACTCCCCGGACCATCTAATATTGGTCTGCCAGCAACCGTTAAAAAGCCATCCAAAAGATTACTCCAATCCTTCATTGTCATGACAATTTGCTGCTCTGCACGGTCTTCAGCCAAGTCAAGATAAGCAGAAACGAGTCTATTGATAGCTGTCATATGCTTTTGATTGAGGTAGTTCTTAGCTATAACTACGTCTGATTTCATTATTTTACCGTCAGGTGCATGTCTCCATGTCGTCAATCCCATATGTGGTTGGCTGGCATCAGCGTTGTCATATATAATCTCAGCTGCCGTCTTACCAGATATAGCCCAGTGTAATTTATTCTGTACTGATGCAAAGAAACGTTTTGTTTCTAGTGCATGCTTGTCATAATCTACTGACAAAGCATAAATATCTGTGATTTTTTGATAGAACCGGCGCTCACTGGCACGTATCTCTCTGATATCTTCAAGTAAATCTTTAAAGTAGTCATGTCCAAACTTTTCGCCTTGTCTCAACCTTTCCTTGTCAAGGACATAACCTTTGGTAATAAATGTATCAAGTGTCTTTGTTGCCCATTGACGAAATCTTGTAGCCTGCTCAGAGTTAACTCGATAGCCTACAGCAATGATGGCTTCCAAAGCATAAAAAGCTACATTGCGCTCCACTTGTCGGTTTCCTTCTGTTTGAACTATCCGAATTTTCCGGATAGTTCCCTCTTCAGAGAGTTCTTTTGAGCGGAAAATATTCTTTAGATGCTCATTTATTGTACGAACATCTACAGAGAATAGCTCTGCCATTCGCTTCTGAGTCAACCAAAATGTACCATCTTCATAGCGCACTTGAATACTGACCTTACCATGATCGTTACTGTATAATAAGATATTACTTTCCATAATCTTTTAGATATTATCATAACACTATCATATCTAACCATAGTGTCCTAAGTTATGCTTGGCATGCGTTCTTTTATCATTTGGCTAATTAGGAAGCTTCAATATTCAAATGACTTCAACTATAGGCAGCCTTCAAGGAATATGCAAAGATAAGTAAAAGTCTCTATATCTGTATTTTTTTAGTGATTATTTCTCCTTATTCCACCTGTTTTTATGTCGTTATATGAATATTGATTCTTACAACCCTCGATAACAGCAACCTCACCATTGCGCAGCAACAGCAGTGGCTTTACGAGCAATATCGTAAGGTGGCAGAATAAGGAAGAATAGGTAATATTGTAAAAGAATATACAACACGCAATTCAAAAGAGGCTCTTTTGGATTGTAAAAAACGCCCTTTTGCGTTGTAAAAGATGCCCTTTTACCATGCGAAAGGGCGTCTTTTGTTTTCTAATAGTGAATTTGTTTTACAATAAAACTTCCCCATCTCCTTTGCAGGGGGTGGGGAAGCGGGGTTAAGTTTTTAATGGTCAATCGGTTTTTTGGCTATGTCTGATTATTTAATAATCGTTTTCTTACCATTGATAACATAGATGCCTTTGGCAAGTTTCTGTAGGCTTCGTGCAGCCTTCAATACTTGTTTGCCATCGAGGGTATAGACATCATAAGTAACGGGAGAGGTGCCATCGAGGCTCTGGATACCCGTGGTGACAGTGAGCATAACGGGCTCTGACTCAGCGCCATCAGCATAAACGGCAGTCACACTGTACTGATGATTCTGTCCGTCGTTGGCTATCTCGTTGCTAAGGGTGGTGTAGGTTTTGCCTACATAGGTGCCATCCCGATAGATATTGTACAAGATTGGACCTGTACCCGACTCAAAAGTGGCATCGTCAACCATGAAGACAAAGACGTTATCTTTCTTTGTTATGTGGTGAATAGCAAAGAACTTTGTACCCTCAGGAACGGTCACTGCCACCTCAGTCCATTTACCTGAACCCTGCACATGTGTGTCTCCGACCTTCTTGAAGGCAGCAATCTCGTTGTTCGTCATTGAGGTAAGCACATCGAAACTTTCCGTTCCGTAGTTTCCGTCTTGTGCTGGGAGATTGTTCACCCAGAAGTGTATGGTCTGTGCTTTTCCTGACAGTTGCGGACTGATGAGCCAGTTGTCAGCATCAATATAGTCGTTACCCATGTTGTCAACCTGGTAGATTGCGGCTGCAGCCTTCTCTCCTGAGTGTGGCAGAACATTGCTGTCAGCGCCCTCGAAGATATCAGCTGGTTCCCAATTGATGAATGCGAACGCCTCACCTTGGTGGTTATACTGTACTCCATCGACGAGATTTCCTGCGAAACCATGGTCGTTATCAACCGTTGTCCATGCACCAAAGCTGGTTCCCCAAGCCTCATATTGCTCGAAGTCATCGTTAACATCGGTTGTTGATGAGGATGGTGCATCCCATGAAAGCTTCATTGTTGCGGCTGTATTGTCCACAACACGCAGGTTCTGAGGCGTAAGTACGTCGGCTTTCTCCAGTTTCATGCTCTCTTCAGCAGTGTTGTTTTCTGGGTCATAGTCGTCCTCATAGTCAACAGTTGCCTTGATATTCAGATTGTCCGAAGCCTCAAGACTCGTCGTTTTGTAGTCTACGTTGAAGGTCTCATCTTGTAGGAGAGAGAGCGTTTTCGAGAGTTCTAACCCCATGATGACCTTATCATTGGCAGTCAAAGTGACCTTTGCATGTTCCATTTTCTCCATTCCAAGGTTGGTAACCTTGACCGTTAGATGTGCCGTCTGTCCCTTTTTCACCTTCTCAGGTACTGACAAATCAATGCTTGCATCCCTCTCTAATGGGTCAGCAATGTTGATATTGTCAATGAAAACAGGGTCGTCCGTGATGACATCAGCCTTTCCGATGATGCGCATGAGTACGTAATCTTCACCTATCAGTTCGGTAGGAATGTCGACAACCTGGGTCTTCCAAGCCCCATTTGTTGATGGAACGGTATTCGTCCATAGTAGTTCTGTGACTTCACCGTCCTTCTTTTCGAATCGTATTTCCACCTTTTCTTTTGGTGCTCCATCACCTCTATAGTCGAAGATGAGCTTCGGACTCGTTGCCCCTTGTAGGTTCATCTTACCACAAAGGATGGTTGAGACGCCAGGTACAGAGGGTCGGAAGAGGAGTGAACCGAAGTCATTATCGGATGAAACATCGTTGGTTACGGTCCATGAAGCATTCTTGTCAGACCGCTCCAGACCTATGAACAGGTTCTCGATGGTTCCATTCTTGAAACTGTTATGGTACGGAATGGCGTAAGGACTAC
Organism: Prevotella histicola; assembly: GCF_055385135.1. Taxonomy (NCBI): domain Bacteria; kingdom Pseudomonadati; phylum Bacteroidota; class Bacteroidia; order Bacteroidales; family Prevotellaceae; genus Prevotella; species Prevotella histicola. The sequence continues at coordinate 690,522 of NZ_AP043794.1, forward strand.
CAATAAGTACGGTCCCAGCAACCCAGTTACTGAGTCCGGAAGGGTTCTCGGCGATGATAGCCCAGCGCTGATAGCGTTGTTCACCCTTGTTAGTATTGAGTCCGGTGATGGTAAATTCGGTCTTACCCTTTACCGATCCGACCTCTTCATCAACCCTTCCTTCCTCGGTGATGTTGTGGATTCGGTACGTAATCTGCTCTGGAAGGATGACGCCATTGTGCACACCAGCTGGCACATCCCACCTCAATTGAACTGAAGTAGTCTGATCCTTAGCTTTTACTTTGCCCATTACAGGTACGTCTTGTCCTACATAAACCGTGACAGAAGCTTTCTCTCCGAAGTCGAAACTGTTGTAGGCTATGATGTCATAGGTGTTCTCTCCGCTCGCAGCAGCATCATCCGTAACCGTCAGAACACTGCCTGGTGCGGGGTTCTCGATGGTCTTTACGGTGCGTTTACCATTGAGAACGACCATCTTAGTGATGTTTGTCAGTGCCGAACCATCGATGGCTTTCGTTGGAGCATGGAAAGAAATGGTAGCCTTAAGAGCTGCTGTTGCGTCAGGGGTAGCCGTCAGCTGGGTAGCGGCAGCAGGTGCTTTCGCCTCTGCAGCCCCCTCAACAGCGATGGAGTCGAGGACAATCATGTATCTGTCAGGAGCCGAAAGGGCATGGAACCCGATGCAATAATCACCGTCAACAGTGGGCTTTAAGGTACCAGAATAGGTCTTGAGGTCAGCCCCTTTGATGTCAGTAGCAGGAAGAAGCACGCCCTTCATGGCATCAATCGTCTTCCCTTTGCCCCATAGAACCTCCATACGTTCATCGAAATCCTTCAACCCTGCGGCAGCTTTGAACGATACTTTGTAGGTCTTTCCTTGCTTCATTTGTATCGGAGGAGTCATCAACCAGTCGTCAGCAGTATTCTCTTTGCTGAAGTTATATTGGTATTGCCCACCCTTGGCAGCGCTCCATTTCCAGGTGCTTTGGTCCTTGTTGTTATCTATAACGGTGTAGAGGTCGGCACTGTTAACCGTCGACAGGTCATCGAAGAACGGCACATTGAGCGCATTACCAAACACTTCACCATTGGTTGTCACCTTAACGCTGCGCTTATCTCTATTGATTGCCTGCACAGAATACGAATAAGCTGACAGTGAATCCTTGTGAATCACTTCGCTGAAGTCTGTTACTGACAGTCCTTCAGCCACTGTCTTGCTCTGTCCGTTGACGTTTCGGATGACGTCATAGGTGAGTGTTCCGAGGTAACCCTTGTGTGTTCCTTGCAGCGGTTTGTCCCACTTGAGGCTGACATTCCCCGTCTCGTCAAGGTTGAACGACACGTTCCTGACTGCCTCTGGGGTGTCATAGCCAACGTAGGTAGTGATCTTACTGCGCGGACCAGTGCCTGCTTCGTTTGCCAGAAGGACCACGAAATTGTTAAGACCTTCGCCGACTGTGATGTCGAGTGTGGCTTGCTTGCCAGCTCCGATGCTACCTTTCGCAATCTCTTTCTCGTTGGCATAGAGTGTATAAGAGACGTTACCCGTGAGCGAAGAGCCGTCAAACGTCTTGTCAGGTGCCGTAAACTGGAACGTACCCTGCAGCTTCCCGTCCTTGAAGTCAGCCTTCAGACCGCTTGCAGCAGCTGGTGCAGCAGGAGCAGTAGGCGTCTTTGGGAAGGTAAGAGCCATGAGTGAAGCCTCCGTTGAGTAGCCTCCTACGGGCGTAACCTTTCCGTTTTCAAGGTTGATCGTATAGAGTTGGAACTTCCCGTCCCTGTCTGTTGATGCCCAGAAGAACTCATTTGTGCGTGGATCAAACTCTCCACTCTGTGTGAAGTATTGTCCATTGTTATCGGAAACCACCACTCCCGTGGAGCCTTTCAGCGTCTCTGCACCCGTCGTACGGTCAATCTGATAGAAGTCACCTTCCTTCGTTACACCGTATGCAAAGCCGTCATTGGCGATGCCCAAGGCTACATATACGTGTTGTGCAGGGGCTATCGTGGTGCGCTTCAGTGTGGTATAATCAATCACACCCCACTCATGTCCATTCAAATCAGGAGCATAAAACTCACCGAAGATCTCACCCGTTACGGGGTCTACAGCCGTCTCTGTGGCAGTCAGACTGAGGTCGTTTACCTCTACAGGCTGGTCAATGAGCTGCCATGTTTTGGTGTCGTAGGCATAATATTTCAGTTTTATGACGCCCAGACTCGCGTAACTCGTGTCGAGGAACATACCATGCAGGATGCCATCAACAAGTCCACTTCCTGCATTGAAGTAGCCATTATAGAAGGAAGAGAGGCTCTCGAAGTTGATGTTTGCAGTGGGATGGAAGGCGTACATGCCCAGTAAATCGTCCGTCAGGAGGTTTCCCCACATCGTGAGTGACGGGTTCACGCTTACCAGGTTCTTTGGGGTTGCCGTCTGAAGGGGAATAGAAGCTGCGAAGAAAGGAGTCTTTTCGCCCCTTGGCAGTGTCTTTGCGAGCAAGGTGGGGAACGTCTTCAGCAGGTTGGTTGTTGGTTTTTCCGTTTTCTGTCGTGGCAGATTTCTGGATGGATAACGTACGCGAGTTCGGGATAAGAAAAGGCTTGAAAAAGTTGGTAATCTCGTCAAAAATTCGTATCTTTATAGGTGAAAATCAATAGATTACAAGATTTTTGAACGATGATTACCAAGGACAAAGTTACTGAAATTTTCTGTATAATCGACGAGTTTGATAAGAATTTGAGTGCCGAATTAGCGAAAAACCTGCGTCTACCGTCCCATAACAGTGACGGCAAACGCTACCGAAACCGCAAGGGCAGACTCTCGGAAAGTGAGATTATGACCATTTTGGTATGCTATCATTTCGGCGCATATCGCAATTTCAAGGAGTATTATTTGAATTGGGTCAAAGGGGTGATGCGTCAGGATTTTCCCGACGCGGTTTCCTATAACCGCTTCGTTGAACTCATGCCAAGAGTGTTCTTTAAGATGATGCTGTTCATGAAGCTCTATGCCTTCGGCAAGTGTACGGGTATAACATTCGTTGACAGCACAATGATACCCGTATGTCACAATGTACGACGATATTACAACAAAGTCTTTGCCGGCCTCGCCAAGGACGGAAAGGGTACCATGGGCTGGTGTCATGGATTCAAGCTGCACCTGCTATGCAATGATTCTGGTGAAGTGATAACGTTCTGTCTTACAGGAGCAAATGTGGATGACAGAGATAGCAGGGTATGGACGGTATTTGCAAAGGTCTTATTTGGGAAGATCTTTGCTGATAGAGGGTACATCAAGCAGGAACTCTTTGATAGTCTGTTCAGTCAAGGTATCCAACTCGTTCATGGGCTCAAGGCTAAGATGAAGAACAAACTGATGCCTATGTGGGACAAGATTATGCTGAGGAAAAGATACATTATCGAGTGCATTAACGAACTACTCAAGAACAAAGCCAACCTTGTTCACTCAAGACACCGCTCGATACACAACTTTATCATGAACTTGTGTTCTGCCCTTACAGCATACTGCTTCTTTGAGAACAAGCCAGAGGCACTGCCAGTGTATGTGGAAAAATCAAGGCAGTTGGAACTTTTTTCATACTAAACTTATCCCGAACTCAAGTATAACGTGGTGTTCTGTTTACTGGCAACACTTGTGCAGATGCTGAAAATACTGCCATGGTTGCAGTAAACAATGCAATCAGCTTAGTAAATCTTTTACTCATATTTAATGGTTTTAATTAATAGAAAGGTCGTTTCAGCGTTCATGATCGATTCATTCACAAATATATGAAAAGTCCGTGATGGACGCAAACACTTTCAGTCATTATTTTATGTCTGTTGAATAATTTTGTTATGGGGTTCAAACGACGGAGTCTCCGTGTGTGAAGAAGGATCCTTCTGTTATTATGAAATATCTTTACGGTTTTTCTTTGATGGTTTACTGCCATATAAGTGATTATGTGTTATTTTCGGGTTTGTAACCTTTTGGAATACAAGAGGTTACAAAGAGGGTTGTAAAAGGTGCCCTTTTGCACTGTAAAAGATGCTCTTTTGCATGGTAAAAGGGCGTCTTTTACCATGCGAAAGGGCGTCTTCTGTTTTCTAATCGTGAATTTGTTTTACAATAAAACTTCCCCATCTCCTTCTCAGGGGGTGGGGAAGTGCTTTTTGAGTTATTTAACTATCAGCTTCTTACCATTGACGAAGTAAACGCCCTTGGCAAGGCCTTTGAGGCTGGTTACACCCTTGGCAACACAGGTACCGTTGAGGCTATAGACATCAAAGGTAGCCGTTGTCGCATTGCGTGATGTGCTGTTGATGCCGTTGGCAGTAGACTTAACGGTGAGAACGGCAGGAGAATAGTTGAACTTATAGTTCTTTGCTTCAGCTCCACTCACCTCAATGGTGTACTTACCTGGTGCATCGAAGGTAGTAATCGTCTTGCCTTCGCTGTCTTTAACGGTGAAGACTGGCTCCTTGGTCAGTGTGACTGTCGTCTCATTGTTCTGCAGACTGTCCACGGTATATCCGAATGTTGGCGTCTGACCGGTCTCTATCGTCACGTCCTTAGCATGCATTTCAGCCAATGCTTTCTGCACAATGAGGAAGCCATTGGAGAACTCCACTTGCTCTTCCGTTATCGTTCCGCGCTTCACAACGATGGTATATCTACCTGCAGGAGAGGTCTTTGTAGCCTCGCATGTCAGTTCTGGCGTACCTTCAACATAGTCGCCCTTGAGCTGCCAACCGAACTTTGGATTCTCACTTCCGTATGGACGAACGGTGCTGCGAGCCTTTACTGTAGTGCCAAACTCAACAATGTCGAAGTCCTTCCACTGTGCATTGCGCTTGTAGAGGTTCTTTGTTCCAGAAGGAATCTGCAGTTTCACCTCGCTCTTGCTGATGTCTGTGAAGGCATTACGGCCCAATGTAGGTACTGTCTTGCTGTAAAGACGGATGATAGCGAGGGCGTTATTGCCAGAGAAAACCTGGTCACCAATGGTTGTAATGGTGTTCGGGAGGACAATCTTCGTCAGCTTACTGCATCCAGAGAAAGCATAGTCATGAACCTTCTTGATGCCCTTTGCCACAGCATAGTCGCCCTTGTTGTTTGGCAGAACAGCGATGACCTCAGTCCCATCGGTTGTTGTCAGCGCCTTACCATCAAAGAGATAGCTCTTGTCAGCACCTGTTGGGATGTCTAAAGAGTCGAGTCTGCTCAGTCTTCCGAAGGCTCCATCGCCGATGGAAGTGATTGTTTTCGGTAAGATAAGGTTACGTATTGACCTGCAATTGAAGAATGCCCGCTCAGGAATCTCATTGTCTTTCGTTGTCAACTCGCGTTTACCGTCAACGATATAAGGCTCTCCACCGCTTACGATAACGGCATCGCTGAGGTCGAGTGTAGCCAAAGAGCTGCGCTGAATAGTCCCGTCTGCATTGTTACCAGCTATCTGGCGGATGGTACGGAGGTCGGAAGAGTTGATCTTACCATTGACCTTCAACAGAGAAATCATACTCTTTGTGCTGTCAGCAATGAGTGTGTCGAGTGTTCCAGGAGTCTCAACTGTGACGGTATCCTGCACGAGTTCAGCCTTTTCACCTTCAAGACCGATGATCATATCCTGGTCATCTGAGAACTTCATTGATCGTGGATTGAGGAGTGCAATGTCATAGAATCCGTCGGCAGAGCCTTCCCATCCCCAGTTGACCCATACCTTTCCGGCTTCATCATATCCACAAATGACGAAGGCATGACCACCGTTCTTGAGGTCAACACCCGTATATAGGATGGCACGACGCTCATTGAGCTCGTTGTATACGATGTCCATCCATGCCTTTTCGGTGTATCTGCGGCGCTTCAACATCTGTATTGTCTCTGGGAAACCGAAGTTTCTCTTTAGTCCTTGGCAGGCATTCTCGGTGAAAGTTCCCGAACCATCGGTGGCATAATTCATGTCTGCTGCCACACCACAGTCCAACATCAGTCTGGCAACAGCCTCACCTTGCTCCTTAGAGTAGTGTCCTCTGTAGCTGTCTATCATGTTTCCCCAGTCGTAAACACTCTCTTCATAGTTGACAGTTAACTTCTTTTTGCTGCCATCAGCCTGCTTTACGTTTACGGAATGGGTCCCAATGCCATGCTCAGGCCACCCAATGTAATACAGGATCTGCGCCATTGCGGTGGCAACACACCCCGTTAAGGTTCGTCCAGTGCTGCCATATCCTTGCCAACTACCCGTTCCTGACGTTGTACCTTCAGGACAAAGGTCGTTGTAAGGCTTCTCTTGTCCCCATCGAGCAGTGAGGAATGACGGTATTTCAGCCGCATATTTGCTCTGGTCGGGAGGTACCATGGTGCGTGGTTTACCAGATTTCACAATGTCTTTGATAGCCTCTTCCGCTGCCGAGAGGTACCATTTGAAGTTCTCGTTGTTTGTGTTCTTGTCGAAAACCGTGTTTGAATAGGCGATGACATCAGGCAGAAGGTCATCGTTACTGACGATGACAAAGCCACCATTGTCGTATCCCATGACTGTGAAAGCCTTGTTTGCGAGGAGCGCTCTGGGCTCATCTTTACTTGCACGTGTCGTCATCAGCGTTGGTGATTGCTTGAAGACTTTGGCTGCTATGGCTTTTATGGCAGCCTTAGATCTCGGTGCTGCCGTTACTGTGAGTGCTGCTGTGAGTGTGAATAGCAGTCCTACAAATAATCGTTTCTTGAAGTCCATAATATCGTATGGTTGTTTGTTATGTCTGGCTTCGGTGTCTTTAGCACGCTGAAAGATAATCATTGTCCGGTGACAAGCCAGCTTTTCTCTTACTTAATGTATATAAAAACACAGATACGGAACCGCAACCCTTGTGAGGCTCCGGCTCCGTTTTTATCAATCCTGTTGTATGGATCGCGTTCTGTTCATTATCTTATGATGGTCTTTTTGCCGTTGATGACATAGACGCCCTTGCCCAATGACTTCAGACTCTTCGCATCTTTGAGAACCTGTTTGCCGTCGAGTGTGTAGACATCATATAGAATCTCGCCGTTAGCACCTACCTTCTGGATGATCGTTGTCACGTCAACAGAAACAGGATCAGACTCTGCTCCGTCAGCATATACGGCAGTTACGCTGTAGTTATGCTTTGTTCCGTCAACGGTAACATCACCACTCTCCAGCTTGATGCTGTTAGATAGATATTCACCATCACGATAGATGTTGTATGAAACAGGACCTGTGCTGCTCTCGAAGGTGATATCATCAATCATAAAGACGAATGCCTGGTCCTTAGAAGTGTTGTGATGTATAGCGAAATATCTTGTCCCTTCAGGTACATCTACCTTCACTTCATTCCATTTAGCATCACCTTGTTCATGTGTTTCTCCCACCTTCTGGAAGCTTGCTACTTGGTTGTCAGTGTTGGAGATGAGGACATCGAAGCTCTCCTTACCATATGACTTATCCTTTGAGTTGACGTTGTTAACCCAGAAGCTGATGGTCTGTGCCTTACCAGAAAGCATTGGAGTGATGAGCCAGTTGCTTGAAGCAGTGAGCTTTTTGTCTGCTCCTGTCTGGTAAATGGCTACGAGTGACTTGTTACCAGAGTGTGGATCGAGGCCTTGACCAGTCTTGAATATGTCTGAAGGCTGCCAGTTCATGAATGCGAACTGCTCACCTTGGTGTTTGTATTCAGCTCCCTTGGCAAGCGGAGCAGCAGTACCATGATCTTCATCAACGGTAGTCCAGTTGCCGAAAGTAGTACTCCAAGCCTCGTAACTCTCAAAGTCGTCGGTCTTTTGTTCGATGGTTGACGTTGGAGCATCCCATGTAAGTTTCACCTTATTGTCGTCAACCTTGACGTTCTTGAGGTTCCTTGGTGCTGCAACATCAGCTGCTGTACAGTTGATAACAGCCTCTGACTCATTGTTATCTGGGTCGAGATCGTCCTCATAAGTAACCGAAGCCTTCACGTTAAGAGCGTCAGACTTGTCGAGAGTAGTGGTTCTGTAGTCCACCTTATATTCCTTCTTCTGTAGCAGATTGAGCCCATCAAGGTTCTCTTCCTTGATTGTTTTACCGTTAACGGTGAGCTCCAGCTTGGCATTCTCCAGCTTATCAAGACCGATATTGGTCACTTTAACCTTGATTTCTGCCATCTGTCCCTTCTTAACATTGTCTGTTGCAGACACTTCAACGGTCGCATCTTTCTGCAATGGGTCAACGATGTTGATGTTATCCATGTACACTGGCACCTTAGTAATGCTGTCAGCAATACCTATGATGCGCAGGAATACGAAGTCTTCGTTGGTCAATTCAGAAGGAACATCAACGATAAAGCTCTTCCATTCACCATTGGTTGTGGTGGCATTAGCCTTTTCACTGGTCCAAACAGGGTCTGTTACCTCACCATTCTTCTTGGTAAAGCGCAGTTCAACCTTCTGTTGTGCATCCTTATCTGCACGATAGTAGAATACCAACTTCGGTGCATCGGCTCCGTGTAGACTGATCTTTCCAGTTACGAGTGCTGATGTTCCAGGCTTTGAAGGGTTGAAGATGAGTGCTCCGTTGTCATCATCACAGGATACATCCTTGGTCAGTGACCATGAAGTACTGCTGCTTGAGCGTTCCAAACCAATGAATTGTCCTTCGATAGAACCGTTCTTGAAGCTGTTATGGAATGGCAATGTGTAAGGTTTACCAACGACGATTCCGCCAGCAACCCACTTGCTTTCACCTGCAGCGTTTGATGCTTTGATAGCCCAGTGCTTATAGTTCTGTTCACCTTCGTTGGTGTTCAGACCCGTAACCGTGTACTCCGTCTGACCCTTTATCTTAGCAAGCTCGTCGCCAAGGTCGCCATCGTCGGTCACATTATTAATCTGATAGGTCACCTCATCAGGGAGTATCACACCCTTATGGGCACCTGTTGGAACGTCCCACTTGAGATTAGCAGATGTCACAAGGTCGGTTGTTGCGATCTTACCCATCACTGGAATGTCCTGTCCAACATATACTGTTACAGTTGCTTTCTCACCAAAGTCAGCATCATTGTAAGCCACAATGTCGTACGTATTCACACCTTGAGCAGCTGAATCATCAACAACTTCCAGTGCACTACCAGGTGTTGGGTTAGCAATCTCCTTAACAAGACGCTCGTTACTACGGATAACAATCTTCGTAATGCTGGTCAAATCAGTCTTGTTGACAGCCTTTGTAGGTGCATTGAACTTCAATGTAGCCTTCAAAGCAGCGGTAGGATCAGCCGTAGCGGTGAGGTTCTGAACCATCTGAGGCGCTCTTTCGTCAGCTGCAGCCTCAATCTCTAATGAGTCAAGGAAGATAGAGAACATGTTAGGATCTGATATACCGTGGAAGCCAACATAGTATTTTCCGTCGGTAGTAGCCTTTATCTTACCCGTGAATGTTCTGTAATTGCTGCTGTTGAGTACTGTTGGAGGAAGAATTTCTCCTGTCATTGCCTCGGCAGTATTGTCCGTTCCCCACTTTGCTTCCAGGCGTTCTGGATAAGTAGAGCCGCCAATAGCCATTGCTTTGAACGACACATTATAAGTCTTACCAGGCTTCATGTGGATTGGAGGAGTGATCAACCAGTCGTCACCATGGTTCTTTGAGTGGTATTTACACTTGAAGACGCCACCCTTTGAGTTGCTCCAGTACCATGTGCTATTGTCATTATTAGCATCGATAATGGTGTAAAGCTTAGAGCTCTCCTGTGTTGTGAAGTCATCGAAGAACGGTACTTCCAATGCGTTACCATATATCTTTCCGTCGGTAGTAGCCAATGCACTCTTCTTCGTTGAGTTGATAGCCTGTACGGAATAAGAGTAAGATGAGAGCTTACCCTTGGTGATTGTCTCGCTGAACTGGGTTGCTGTCTGACCTGAAGAAACCTTTTCAGACTTGCCACCTACGTTGCGGAAGACGTCATAAGTAAGCTGACCGAGGTATCCATTGTGCATACCTCCTGTTGGAGCCTTCCATGTTACGGTGGCAAGACCAGCATCATCAAGTGTCAGTGTCAGACTGTCTACGATGTCAGGCGTATCGTTTCCTGCGTAAATAGATACTTTCGCGCGTGGTCCTTTACCTGCTTCATTGTTGAGAATGACGATGAAGTTAACCACACCTTCATCAACTGTTACGTCAGTTGATATCTCCTTACCAGGCTCGGCAGTACCCTTTGCCACTTCCGAACTGTTGGCATAGACGACGTAATCAACGTTACCTGTCAGTGTACTACCATCGAATTTCTTGGTTGGAACATTGAACTTCACCTTACCAGAGAGTGCTCCTGCTGTGAATTCTGTGCGCAGACTGTCTGCTGCAGCAGGTGCTCCGCTGGCTGTAGGAACGGCTGGGAAGCTCAGTGCCATGAGTGTAAGCGGTGTTGGATAACTACCAACAGGTGTCACATGAGCCGTCTTGAGGTCGACCGTATAGAGCTGGAACTTACCGTCTTTATCTGTAGATGCCCAGTAGAACTCATTGGTACGGGTGTCGAACTCACCACTCTGATGATAGTAACGACCATCATCATCGGTGACCTTCACACCTGTTGAGCCCTTCAAAGTCTCGGCACCTGTCTTGCGATCAATCTGATAAAGGTCGCCTTCCTTGCTGATACCGTATGCGAAACCATCATCGGCAATACCCAGTGCTACGTAAGAATGCTGTGCAGTAGCAATGGTTGTACGGGTCAGGTTGGTGTAATCAATCACACCCCACTCGAAGTGATCGAGGTCAGAAGTATAGAATTCGCCGAACACTTCACCCGTCTTTGGATCGTTAGCAGTCTCAAGAGCGAGGAGTGCAAAGTCGCTTACATACGCTGGTTCCTCCGTTATCTGCCAGTTTGTAATGTTGAAAGCGAAGTGCTTAAGAAGAATGATACCGAGTGAAGACATACTGGTATCAAGGAACATACCGTGGAGTTCGTTGCCGACGAGTCCACTACCACCGTTGAAGAAAGCCTGTGAGTAGTCAGCCAACTGCGTAAAGTTAATAGGCTCTACAGGGTGGAAAGAGAACATACCACCGAGGTCTTTTGATACAATGTTAGCCCACATGATAGCCTCAGGGTTAACCGTTACCAGGTTCTTCGGCATCTTTTGGCGGATGTTCACCATAGGAGTGAAGAACGGCGATGGGCTTTCCTTGGGCAGTGTCTTTCCTAATAATGTAGGGAAAGCCTTGAGTTGGTCTACTTTCTGTTGTTCTGTTTCCTGTCCAGATTGTGACTTTGCAATGAGGAATGGCTTCTTTCCCTCTTGCTTCACTTGTGCGGAAACTTGCAATACTGCCATGGCTGCAGCGAAAATTGCAATAAGTTTAGTAAATCTTTTACTCATCTTTTGATGGTTTTAATTAATAATAAGGGTTTTTCAAGACTCAAAATTGAGTTTTTCAAGACTCACAAAAGAGTTTTTCAAGACTCATGATAGAGTTGTTCGCAAATATATTAAAATTCCCCAATGAAAGCAAACGTTATTAAGATTTATTTGAAATTAATTAATGAATTAAACTATTTATTGCACAAAAATGACAATTTATGCAATTTACTTGTACGAGAAGTGAGAAATGAAAAGTTAGGCTTTGAGAGGTAAAAAAGCAAAATTGGGAGGTAAAAACAGCCTGTCAAGCACCCCAAAACGGTTTTCCCCGACCCTCAGAAGGCAAGACTGTGCAGATGAAGCGTGGGGGAGGGACAGTCTCCTCAAGCTTCTTCGGTGGAGTGGATATGTCTGTCGGGAGATGTAGTGTTGGGAGTTGAGAAAATGAAACAACCAATGCTTCAGCTGCAAAAGTTAATGTTTAAATATGTAATCACAAAGGTTAAGCATTTTAAGAAATATACCTTATGATATATACCTTATCTCCTTTAACAACTCTAAGAACCCAAACTCCCACCACAAACCACTGTATCCTATCTGACATCCCCTCCCCTGGAGGGGCTTGGGGAGGCCGCTCCTCTTTGGTGCTTGCCGCCCTCTCTTTGTCAAATTCTTTCCCTTCTGCTTTTCAATCTACGCCCTTTTGCCTTCTAAAAGACGCCCTTTTACATTGCAAAAGGGCATCTTTTGACGTGTAAAAGGGCATGTTTTGCAATGCAAAAGGGCACCTTTTACAAGCCACTCTGTAACCTATTGATATCTTGATGGTTACAAAGTCTATTTTTTCATGTTTCCTTTGATTTCGCATTTTATCAGCCCTTAAATTTGTAAAGATACTTCATAGTTCGCAAGATGAGGCTGAATGCAGCATTATGATATAAAGACATTGCGTATAGTGGAAGCTGATTTCTGTTTGCACATGTATGGAATCCATAGAGCCTTTGCAGATGATAGAGCACTCAAGACACCAGCATACTTTTGCTAATGCATGGTATTGATGCCTGCGATATGTGTCGATAGCCAGCCATTTATGAGCTCTCCTTGTAGCTAAAAAGGCATCTGTTGTACATGTAAACTCAATCTTATAGGCGTAACTTGGTAGCTACTTCCCTCTCCAATCATAGAGGGATTGGTGGTGAATCCACCTCTCTTTTTTCCTCATTCACTTTGTTTGTTAAGGAAATAAAACGTATATTTGCGGAAAAACTAACTTTGACAATATGTGGAAATGGCAATGGAAATGGCTGAAAGAACATATACAACGTAGGGAACTATCTATTGTAATGGTGATACACCTTGGTTCTATGCTACTCTGCGGACTGATTTTTGAGCTTTTGCCAGACGATGTACACCTGCGTTGGGGACTGACTTACGGACTGATATGGGCTGCACTATTGTCGCCTATCGCCCTGATGATTGCCGCACGGAAGAGTAGACGGAAACTAGTTATACGTCTTTACAGTGCGTTGATAGGGATAGCACTGTGGCTATTGGCTGTTTTCCTACAACTTATAGGGGGTGATATTTTTCTCCCTGCCACCTGTTTTTGTAAGGATGGCGACTACCTTGTAAGGCGAGAGTTTGACTTCTTCGACAATAATATGATAGGGATTTACAAGGTGTGGGGACCCATAGAGAGGCGAGTTTCTACCTACAGTTATCATATTCCCGACTCTATTAAGGTGTACGAGTCGCTGAATGCCATTGTCCTCTACTGTCCTTCTTACATAGTGGAAGACCCCTTTGTCAGAGATACGATAGGTCCTGTCCGTGTTATCGAACAGCTCTATGACAGTCCGATGAATCCTAAACAGATGAAAGAGGTGGAACAACTTGCCCACAAACTCAATCTTGAACTTGGCTACACGTTGAAAGATTACAAATTAGAAAATAAACGACAATGAATTGTCATGTACTTAAATAGCGTGCCTACCTTGAAGTGTCACTTCTCACACAGACCCTTCTCGGCAGTAGTTTCAGAAGTGGTAAGGCGGATACGGACGAATCAATAAGCTGCTGAAGTTCGACTTAAAGAAGAATAGAAAGCATAGTGAGCTGTTTACATGCTTTATGTTTTCACTCCTCTGTCATTGTGTTTTTGTCTTTATGTCATTCTGTCTTTAATCTTATGTCCTTGTGTGTTTATCTTTATGTCCTTCTATTTTTGTCTTTATGTCATTCTGTCTTTAAACCTTTGTCATTCTGTATTAACCATTGAAAAAGCAACGTAAAGGGTTGTTTATATCGTCAAAAAAATGTATTTTTGTACGAAAATTATTGAAGAAAGCAAAGACAATGAATGAATATATACACAAGGTGAAGTACTACGAGTGCGACAGAATGGGTATCACACATCACTCTAATTACATCCGCATCATGGAAGAAGCACGTGTTGACATGCTCGACAGACTGGGCTATGGGTTCGAGAAGATGGAGGCGGAAGGCGTGGTGTCACCAGTGATGGAGGTGAAATGTCAATACCGTAAACCCACAACCTTCCAGGATGAGATACGTGTGGAGATACATTTAAAGGCGGTGTCAGTCTTTAAGTTCACCTATGGTTACATCGGCAGAAAGGGTGATGACATTGTCTTTACAGGTGAGTCAACCCACTGTCTGACGGAGAATGGCCGTCCCTTGAAGCTGCGTGAGCGTTATCCGAAACTGTTTGTGACGGATTAAACCATCGTCTGTAGACCGACACCTGATAACTAAAAACAAATCATTTAAGTAACGAACAATAAACCATGGATTTAAGATCTTTATTACTATCTGTCTCCTTGTGTGCAGCGACATACGGTGTGGGACAGGCTCAACGTTTACAAACCAACCCGTCTGATACCACTGTTAGCACCATCGTACGGATGGATATTCAGCAGAATAAGGTGAACTATGCACCGGGTGAGACGGTACGCTTCACGCTTGAAGGGACTCTCCCTGATGGTGCACACGTGCGTTATCGATACGGAAACACCATCATCGGAGACGAGACACTCAGCTGTCCGCAATGGACATGGACACCACCAAAGGATGATTATCGTGGCTATCTCGTTGAATTATATACGAAAAAGGAGTCGGGCGAACCCACCGTCCTTGCCACAACAGCCGTGGATGTGTCGAGTGATTGGGGACGATTCCCACGTTATGGGTTCGTGTCAGACTATGACAAAAGCAAGACAAAGGACGTGATTGAGCGGGAAATGGCATTCCTCAACCGCTGTCATGTGAACGGAATACAGTTCTATGACTGGCAGTATAAGCAACATTCGCCCCTCGGAATAAATAAGAAAGGAAAACTCTTCACAACGTATAAGGACATAGCCAACCGACAGATTGTGACACAGGTGCTGCAGGATTACATTGCTACACAGCATGCTTACGGCATGAAAGCAATGTATTATGACCTCTGTTTCGGTGCTTTTCGGGATGCAGCAAAGGACGGAGTGAGCGACAGATGGTACATCTTCAAGGACAAAGAGCACCGTGTGAAGGACGGATATAACCTGCCGAAGGATTGGAAAAGCGATATTCTGATCGTCAATCCGGGGAACAAGAGTTGGCAATCTTACTTTGCCGACCGTAGCAATGACGTCTATCAGCATCTTGATTTTGATGGTTTCCACATTGATCAGTTGGGGAAACGCGGTGATGTTTATGATTATTACGGTGAGCCGGTGGACCTCCCTGCAGGCTATGCCACCTTCATTGAAGCCATGAAAGCAAAGAATCCCGACCGCCGACTGGTGATGAATTCCGTGTCAAGCTTCGGTGCAAAGGAGATTGCCGAGGCTGAAAAGACCGACTTTTTGTATAATGAACTGTGGGAAGAGCAGGATAAGTTCAGTGATATTCACAACGTTATCAAGGCAAATAGTGACTTCAGTAAGGGCAAGAAGAACACCGTTCTGGCAGCATATATGAACTATCGGAAGGGCTTTCCGTTCTTTAACACACCGGGAGTGCTGCTAACGGATGCGGTGATATTCGCCCTTGGAGGTGCACATATAGAGCTGAGTGGTGATCATATGCTCTACAGTGAGTACTTCCCCGACCATAAAACGCAGATGGACAGTGGCTTGCGCAAGGCTATTGTGGGCTATTACGACTTCATGACAGCCTATCAGAACCTGCTTCGTGACGGTGGAAAGGAGACAAACGTGGATGTTTCGGCTGCTGATTCGGCAGTAAGTATCAACGCATGGCCCCCTCGTCAGGGCGCAGTTGCTGCCTATGGAAAGACATTTGATGGTAAGGAAGTCATCCAACTGCTGAACTTCCGACAGGCAAACAGTATGTCATGGCGTGATCTTGACGGTACAATGCCTGAACCACAACAGCTTCAGAACCTCACATTGCGCATCAAAACAACAGGAATGATGAGCAAAGTGTGGACCGCTTCACCCGATGTCAACGGTGGATCACCCCAATCTCTCGACTTCCATCAGGCTGATGGTTACCTCACTGTCACCCTTCCGTCCCTCAAATACTGGACAATGCTGGTGTTGGAGAGGTAGGATTACAGGTTCACTACCATCCCTTTTAGAGGTTCACCCCGTTCCTTTTAGAGGTTCACCCCGTCCCTTCTCCGAGTGGAAGGGGGAGTAATCGGCGAAAATCCCTAATGTTTTGGAGTGCGAAATCAACTCTTCGAATTTGAATTCGAGGGTTGATTTCTCATTCTTCCGTATCTTTATCCCTTCATTCCTGCATACTATCCATCTCCACTTGGTTTTTTATCATTTTCAATTTTCCTGTCATTTCTGTCACTCCTCATACCTTTCTAACCCGTTAATCACCAATAAGTTGCCTGAAATGTTAAATGTGACAGCAACTAAAAAACAAAAATACATAGGGGTTTAGCGTTGTTTTTTGAGGCAGATGAGAAGTATCTATGATTATAAAACCAGCTTTCTTTTTCATTGCTTGAGAAAAAATCGATAACTTTGTAGTTAGGTTTTACACATAGAAATGCTCCGTTTCAATATTTATTTGTGTGGGATTACTGCAAAAGAATAGGAGAAGAACCGATTAACAAAGGGCTCCTATGCGTGTGTTTATAAGATAATATACGAACAAAAATAGATATAAGATGAAGGAAATAGATTACAAAACGATGAAGTTTAATCCGTTCAATCTGTTGGGAAAGGAATGGATGTTGGCATCAGCAGGGAATGAAAAGGATGGTTGTAACACCATGACTGTCAGCTGGGGACACCTCGGTTGTATGTGGGGACATAATGATCCAACGGCTGTTATATACCTTCGTCCGTCACGTTACACAAAGATTTTCGTGGATAAAGAGGATTACTTCACGCTCTGTGTCATGGATAAAAGCTTCAAAAAGCAGATGGCTTACCTGGGAACAGTGTCTGGAAGGGATGAAAATAAGATAGAGAAAGCTGGGTTGACAACGGTGTTTGCCGATGGAACAGTCTACTTCAAAGAGGCGAAAATGGTGCTGATTTGTAAGAAGATGTATGCTGCCGAACTGCAGGAAAGTGGCTTTTTCTATCCCGAAACACTCGATGAAAGTTATCCAAACCGTGACCTCCATACCATGTATGTTGGTAAGATTGAGAAGGTCTTGGTGCGTGATGACGAGTATGTTGGGTAATATTTCTACAGACGACTATAAACAAACAATGAATATTTTGTGAACAATAGGTATATCTCTCATCTGCTTTCAGGATACAACAACGCCTGAAAAGACAGAAGAAAGATATACCTTTTTATTTTAAAGTATTTGCTTTACGTAATAATATAACAATAAAAGAATATGGAAAATGCCGTTAATCTACAACTTGGTGTTACGACTATTGGGGATTTGTTGGTGCATAAAAAGATATCACAGAGCCATAATGGGAGTTCGTTAGAGGATGTTGAACTAAGAATACCAGACTATCAACGCCCTTATAAGTGGACAGCACGTAATTCAATTCAGCTTCTTGATGACATTATCGAGGCTCGGAATAATAACAAAGAGGTGTACCGTGTCGGTACACTTATCCTGCATAGAGAAAAGAATAACGATGGTAAGACAATCTATAACATTGTTGATGGACAGCAAAGAACCATCACTTTCTCCCTCTTACTTCATGCTCTACATGAACTTGATACCAAAGAAGAAGGTTTTAAAATAGACCTTTTAGAGCAGGAAGTCTTTGATAATGCTTTCAGTAGGCATAACATTCCCAACAACTTAAATGCGTTTAGACGGAGAGTTTATAAGGAGAATAGAGAAGAAAACATTGACTTCATTAGAGATATGAAGCGTTTACGGGACTACATAGAGAAGCAATGTGAACTGATTGTTGTCATAACTGATAATCTATCAGAGGCTTTCCAATTCTTTGATTCACAGAATGCGAGGGGAAAAGCGTTGTATCCTCACGACTTATTAAAGGCGTATCATCTGCGTGAAATGACAAATATTGATGATGCGAAAACCGAACAAATCGTTAAAGGATGGGAGAAAATTCCGCAAAAATATTTAGCTGAATTCTTCGGCGATTACCTGTATCGAATAAAAGAATGGGTCAATGGTAATTGGGCATATACGCTGAATGAACATAACATCTACAAGTTTAAAGGCATTACGAAGTCGGATCGTACTCCTTATTCACAGTTCTATAAGAGTGCATTCTCCTATGCAGAGCTTGTCAATTCATCAGCAATGCCTTTTGTTTCTGGTACAAGAGAGGTCAATGCTTTCCAACTAAACACACCTATAATAGCCGGAAAACCATTCTTCGATTATACTAAACATTATTATAATCTCCTTGCAGACATACGAGATAACAGTCAATATGAAGGCTTTTATATTAAAGGTGACACGATAGTCAAGACCTTAGATAAGTATTATTCAAGAGGAACTGGAAACCAAATAGCGCGCTTGTTATTTGATACAGCTTTGCTTTTATATGTTGATCGGTTCTGTCCTGCTACCTATCCAACAAAGGTTGATACAGAATTATTCCAACAATTTGTTCTTTATACATTTATTTGGGCATACTCACTGCGTGCTCAATACTATCATTTAGGATGGCTTTCTGCACAAAACTACATACTTGGTAGAGGCGGTAAAGGCAATGTAAACTCCTTAAACATGTATAAACTCATCGCAGATTCAGATACTCCTGTCTCCTTATTAAGTTTGTTGGCAGATAAATTAAGACCCTTATCAGATGGTAATCTCAGTAAGAATGTAGCGAAAGGGATTGCAGAAAGGACTGTTGATCATATAGAAGGAGGAATTTATACTGACTATTTTCATTTCTTTAAAGCAAATACTTTTTATTCAAAATAACCTTATGAGCAATACATTACCACTTGAAGAGTGTTCTATCAATCAGATTTATTTAGATAGTTCAGACGTAAAAACCTACATGATTCCCATCTATCAGCGTAATTATGCATGGGAAGAAGATGAGATAAGAGCGCTGATTAAGGACATCCATGATTCTTTTGTGAAGGATCCAAAGGCACCTTATTATATAGGAACCTTGGTGACTTATAAGCGGGGAGATACAGAATATGAGGTAATTGATGGTCAGCAACGCCTGACTACCATCTATATCATCTTGAAAGTATTGGGCGTTAATAACCTGACAAACAAACTTACCTATAGTGCCAGACAAGTATCTGCATCAACAATAGCGAACTTAGACAACTACCCTAACTTGGGAGAGAATGTTGATGATGGTATTAAGAATGGCTATAAGTATGCTGAAAACGCTTATATTGAGTTTGTTGAGGATTCCGAGCAGGATGCTTTTAGACAGTATTTCCTCAATAATGTACATTTGATACGTTATGAAGTACCTAAAGATGTAGACTTGAATCATTACTTTGAAGTGATGAATTCTCGTGGCGAACAGTTAGAAAAGCATGAGATTGTTAAGTCTCTTCTCAGTAACTGTTTGAAAAATAAGACGGAAAGAGCAACGTTTAGTCGTGTATGGGAAGCCTGCAGTGAGATGGATATGTACATACAACAGTGCTTCTCTGATAAGTCGGTGTTTGGTAATTCTATGCGTTATTTCAAGATAGAGGACTTTGAAGGTATCCCAAAACAAGAGGGTTCAGAGGGTAAAAAGTCAATTTCGAAATTTCTAAAAGGCACAATCGATGAGGCTGAAGATGATACTTATATAGAAAGAAATGATAAGTTTCAGCCAATAATTGACTTCCCTAACTTCTTGCTGATAGTCTTAAAACTTACGAGAATGAGCTGTGATAGCTTTGATCCAACAGATTTCACACTTGATGATAAAGAGTTACTCAATGAGTTTAAGAAGGCTATTGATAAAGTTAAAAACAAGACTGAGTTTGCTAAATCGTTTTGTTTTAACTTGCTGAAGGCTAAATACTTCCTTGATAATTACGTTGTTCACCATACTCTTAGTGCGACAGAAACGGTGGGAGATAACCCTTGGAAGCTGCAATACTATTACAAAGAGTCAGCAGATAGGCAGTATCCTAAGAACTTATCAACTGATGATAATGATGTACAGAAAGAGCTTGTTCATCTGCTATCTATGTTTGAAGTGTCATTTACTCCTAAGCAACGCAAGAACTATCTCTTCTATTGTATGTTGTTCCTCTTTGAGAATTGCGAAGTAAAAGACTATTTAGCGTTCCTCCAATATCTTGCAGATAAGTATTTCGTTGATGTCTATATGAATCCTGATAACCTTACTGATAGGAATCAACCTAAGCCAAATGCGTTTGATTATGCTGTGTTGAGAGATGGTGAATTGAATGTATATGACTTTGATGGAGCTGGTTATAGAGAACGGTTTGAGAAGATTTATCAACAAGGTAGGGCTGATATACCTTTGTTTGTGTTTAACTTTACTGATTATTTGATATGGAGGAAATATGCAAATGATATTCGTGGAGAAAAGACAAAGAAAGATTCTTTGAGTCGTAAGAAGTTCTTTAACGCATTGGGATGTAGTGATTTTGAACTCAATCCTTTCAATAATTTCTATTTTTCACGTACTCGTAAGTCTTTAGAGCACTTCTATCCACAAGCGAAAGTTGGAGATGATAAGCCTCTTACGGCCGATGATATCAACTGCTTTGGCAACTTTGCCATGATAGGAGCTGATGTAAACAGTTCTGGTTCATGCTGGGATCCAAGGGCAAAGCTCGATCATTATAGTGACAGTAGGGCTAATCAGATCAGTGTTGCATCGTTGAAGTTTAAGATAATGATGCAGATGTGCAAAGATAATTGCAACAAAATACTTAGCAAAAAGTTAGAAAGGCCTGATGGGATGGAGTGGAATAAAGAAGATATGCAGATCCATCAAGAGAATATGCTTGATATAATCTTTGCTGGAATAGAATAAAGCGCCTCCTTATTTACCAATACAGAAGTGCTGGAAGATGTTGCCGAGAACCTCATGGGTGGTGATTTGACCACCCGTGATGTCGGCAAGTTGGTCGAGACAGATACGGAGATCCTCACTGATAAGGTCGCCACTGAGTTGCATGTTCATGCCATCAATGACACGAAGGATGGACTCGTCGGCACGGGTGAGGGCTTCATAATGGCGGGCAGAAGTGATGATCACACTGTTTTCGTTGATCTCTGGGATGTCAGCTGCCTCATAAATAGCCGTCTCCAAAGCATCAATGTTCTGCTTCAGTTTGGCTGATATATATATATAAGGTGTAACCTCGTCTGATGGTTGAGGCTTTTCTGTCTTGTTATCCATCTTATTGAATATCGCAATCAGCTTCTTTCCTTCCGTGAGATGTTGCATCTCTGCCAGTTCTTCAGCCGTTGGTTGCTGGTCAACGACCCATAGAACGATGGCTGCTTCATCCATTTTCTGATAAGCACGTTCGATACCTAACTGTTCAACCTGGTCGGTTGTGCGTCGTATTCCGGCTGTGTCAATGAAGCGGAAGGTGATGCCATGGATCTCGGTTGTGTCTTCAATGACGTCACGAGTGGTACCGTGGATATCAGAGACGATGGCTTTCTCTTCATGAAGCAGGCAGTTGAGCAGGGTTGATTTCCCCACATTTGTCTTACCAACGATAGCTACTGGTACTCCTTTCTTCAATGCATTGCCTGTTTCGAACGACTTTCTGAGCTCTGCGATACGCTCATGAATGGTCTCGGCAAGCGCTTTCAGTTCCGAACGGTCGGCAAACTCCAGCTCTTCATGGTCTGAAAAGTCGAGCTCAAGTTCGAGTAATGAGGTTATTTTCAGCAGTTGTTCGCGCAATAAGGACAACTCTGAGCTGAAATGTCCTTTGAGTTGACTCATCGCTACTTGGTGTGATGCACGGTTAGAAGCGCTGATGAGGTCGGCAACAGCCTCTGCCTGACTGAGGTCCATCTTTCCATTCAGATAGGCACGTTGCGTATATTCACCTGGGAGAGCCTGTCGGCAACCAGCGTCGATGAGTGCTTTCACAACCTGATTGAGGATATATGCCGAGCCATGACATGCTATCTCCGTACTGTTTTCGCCCGTATAACTATGTGGAGAGAGGAACACACTCACCAGGACATCGTCTATTGTATTGCCCGTTTTGTCATGTATCTCCCCGTAATGTAGCGTGTTGCCCTTGGCACTGGTCAGTTTTCTCCCGCTTCTACTATGGAAGATCCTGTCCGTAATCTCTATTGCCTGCTGACCACTCACCCTCACAATGCCTATTGCGCCACCCGGTTGTGTAGCAAGTGCACAGATGGTTTCGCCCACAGTCTGGCGTGTTGTTGAAATGGTTTGTTGTGCCTGTTGTGGGGTAAGTGTCTCTTTTTTCATTCTTTTTGTTTATGATGATTGATGTGACGGAGCGTTTATATTCTGTCAAGCACCGTCTTAACGAGTCCGTCAATCGTGTTTTTATATCCTGCATTTGCCTTCTTTGCCAGTCGGTTTGCAATGACCATGCAGCATGTTACAGCCCGATGTCCCATGAGCGTAGCCAGTCCGGCGAGTGCAGAAGACTCCATTTCGAAGTTCGTTATCTGTAACCCATTGTAGGAGAACTTCTCTATTTTCTCGTTCAGATGTGGGTCTTGCAATGGCAACCGAAGCTCCCTTCCCTGTGGACCGAAGAATCCTCCGCAGGCTATGGTGACACCTCTCACCATGTCGTCCTGTGCAATCTGCTCGGTAAGTTGCTCATCAGCGCAAGCCACGTATGGGTTTCCGAGTTGTGCATCCCACTTCACTTGCCGCTTGAATTCTGCTTCAAAGTCAAGGTCGGAAGCCTTGTCACGTCCGGCATAGAAGTTCAACAGTCCGTCGAAACCAATGCTTTTTACCGATGCAATGTATGTTCCTGTCGGCGTATAAGGCTGCAATCCGCCACAAGTACCAATGCGTACGAGGGTGAGCTGCCGCAGTTGGTCCTTCTCGGTGCGTGTTTCGAAGTCGATATTTGCCAACGCATCCAACTCATTGAGTACGATATCGATGTTGTCACAACCAATGCCCGTGCTCACAACCGTGATGCGTTTGCGGTGATAGGTTCCTGTAATTGTTCGGAACTCACGGCTTTCCACTTCACATTCTATGTCCTCAAAGTGGGAAGCTACGAGTGCTACGCGCCCCGGATCGCCCACGAGAATCACCTTGTCTGCAAGGTTTTCTGGTTTCAGATGCAGATGAAAGATACTTCCGTCCTCATTGATAATCAGTTCTGACGGTGCAAAATACTTCTTCTCCATAGGTCTTGAGATATTTGGGTAAATGTGTTCTTGTATAATGTTTAGGAGACAAAGATAAGAAGAAATATGCAGATGACCAAATGAAGGAGAAAGAATGATTGTAAGATAAATTCACTATTGATTTAAGAACAAACGCAACATTGAGGACAACAACTTACGCTATGAACGAAAAATAGATGATGAATGTATAAACATTTATCACAAACGCATCTATCGCATAACAACCTCGTTATCAACGCTTTCGTAACGCCAAAGCGCAGTTATCACTTTTTTATACTATTATCTTTACAAAACAAATGGTAAATCTTGCTCTTCCCAATCTATTTTTATCTACAAACTGTTGCTAGTAGTAGGGGTGCTATTTATCGCATTCATCACAGCAAATCTATTGCTTCGTTCGGAGATATAAACGTGAAAGGACACTCCCCTACCCGCATTGTACATTAACTGCCAAATCACTATAATAAAGATATTATAGCTTTACAGCAAAATATCAGAGGGCATATTAAAACTAAAAGAGTTGTATCTACCTATACCCTCAAGTAATGATACGACTCTTTTCATTATTCTTTTAATAAATTTTATCAAAGCCTTAAGCGAGTGCATCTATGTCGTTCATTAAACGCATAACAGCACGTGCCACTGCCCACGACAAATTTACAGGAACAGCATTGCCTATTTGCTTATACTGTGCTGTCATATTACCAGCAAATTGCCACTCATCGGGAAAAGTCTGAATACGTGCATACTCTCTTACCGTTAGCGGGCGAGTTTCAATTGGGTGGCATCGTTCTGTTTGTTTTTGCGCTGGTGAGCAAGTTAAGGTGAGTGATGGTTCGTCCATTGAGAGACGGCGAGCCATTCCCGTCTTACCTCCACCAAGAAGATAGCTTCCTCCCATATATTCTCTTGCTATATCATCAGGCAGATTGCGCCAATCACCTCCTTGCGGAACAAGGTCTAATACTCGTTCTTTCTTCTCAGGATACTTCACGCCTATGGATTTTGGAACATCAGTAAGATATAATTCCCCTTGTTTGAAAGCATCGTTTAAAGTCATTATACGATAGTAAGGAGCTGGCCATCGAAACGAAACTCTTGGTGCAATATCATTACGAATAGCCACAAGAACTATACGTTCTCGCTTTTGCGGAACTTGATAGCGTATGGCTTTTAGCACTTGAGGTTCTACAAGGGTATAGCCCAAATCAGCTATCACATTGCGTATAACAGAAAGTGTGCGCCCTTTATCGTGCGAAGCAAGCCCTTTTACATTCTCACAGACAAACACTTTTGGATTTATTTCGGCAACAGCTCGTGCCACTTCAAAGAATAATGTGCCACGTGTATCTGCAAAACCACCTTTATTGCCCGCATAACTGAAAGCCTGACAAGGGAATCCACCTGTCAGTAAATCTATTTGATTTCGCCATTGAGAAAAGTCTATATTGTGCACATCATCTTCCAAAACATTCCAATGAGGGCGATTTAAACGTAAGGTTTCACAAGCATCGTGATTAAATTCGTTAAGCATAATATGGTGAAAACCAGCCTTTTCAAATCCCAAAGCCAATCCACCTGCTCCAGCAAATAATTCTATGGAAGTAAATACTCGCTGTGGGATAGTATTCATTTCTATTTCCCATGAACTTTCTATCATTTCTTTTACTATTGGAATGGTGCGCAATTGTTCTAAACTAAAAAAACATTGACCATTTATCCGCTCTATTGGAATGTATCTTCCCTTGGCAACCCAGTTCTCAACTGTTCGCCTTGACACACCCATTATATTAGCAAAATTATTTAAAGAAATTGTTTCGGGCATAGAACTATTTTAAATTATCAAACCCTTCGTATGTCTTAAAAGCCAAAAGATAAAGACTCTTCAAAAAGTCTTTCTTATCCAATTTGTCATAAACATCATATTTTGTTGCTATTGATGGTTCTGCTTTTAATATATCATCAAGTATCTTGGGCAAAGCTATACACAGTTTAAAGAAAGCCTTTGAATCACCAAAAACAAGTTCATAAAACTTATCAATAGACATACGCCGTATTCTTGAATTGTTGAACTTCTCCTTATCAACCGTTACTTTCCATGTTATATCTTGCGATTGTCGAGAAATCACTTCTACAAGTATACAAGTAGCCTTATCATCACGCAACAATTTATTTTGCATCTTCATATAGGTTTTTGCTGCTGAGGAACTATTCATTGTATTATGCTTGTTTTTCATTTCGGCATAAATATGCAACTCGTCATTAACAACATCAAAACCGCCTTTCTTTCCATTTGCAGGTACCTCCCAATTATTACCAGCATACTCGGACAAAAACTGATGAAAATAACCTATCCTATTATTATTCGTCTTATCAATCTGTCTGATACATTCCGACTTAATAGTTTCCTCTATCGTCTGATTGTATATTTTAGAATCGAAAGTTAATTTTATAGGGTCAATAATATTTTTATTAAATTCTTTTATATTAATACTTCTGCGATATTGCATCACAGTAGCTCGAACATGGTTATAAATATCTTTATCGGAAATAAAACCTAAATTATATCTTTGCATAGTTGTGATAGTGTTTATATATGTATAATATTTGTGTATACAATATGCAAAGATACAAACAATAGATGAGGAAAAAGAAAATAAGTAAATAAATAAGGTGGAAACTTCAATAAAGAGTTTCAAACGGTGCTCTTTTGCCTTCTAAAAGGTGCCCTTTCACATTGCAAAAGGGCATCTTTTGATGTTCAAAAGGGCATCTTTTACAACGCAAAAGGGCGTCTTTTACAAGCCTGTTTGTAACCTCCTGATATACTATGGGTTACAAAGGCAGTTTTACATGGTTATTGTTTGCTTTTCGGTCTGCACCTCTTCTGCTTCTGTAAAGTTATTTCGTTACACCTGATTGTCTGTGATCAGGTTCCTTCACAGTGCTCTTTCCCTCGATGCTTCTTCAGCTTCTGTATCACGGAAAGCCTGAAGCGGGAAGGGTAGTGGGCGAGAGTCGGTTGGCAGTTAGCGCTTGGTTATTTGTCTAAATATGTAATAACATATTTTCTTATACCATAATACACATCGTTCTCCATCAACTCAATAGGGCGTCCTTTATCATCAAATTTATAAGAATCGGTATTTGTTTTCCCCAATTTATTATCATAAAAGACGTGCCTTTTGGCAACAAGATGCGCAGAACGGATGCCCGTTTGGGTTGTCCATATACCTTCATTGCGGTTGAAAATAGACGGATACACCCGGAAGATGTTTAAGTCTGGGAAGGTTCTGTTGGGCACATTGGTATATTCGAAACGAACGAATGTATTTCCATATGTTATCTTCCCTTTTCCTCCAACGGTAGCTTTGACGAGGTCATTGTTCTCCCACTTAAAGGTATTCTTTAAGTTTATTTCATGAATATAGGATGAAGTCAGGTGTCCGTCGGCGTCATATATAAGACTATCCTTTGTGTGAGGCGCCGTTACAGGCTCATCTGTCAGAGGGTCTTTATAAGGAGCTTCGTTGATAAACTTCGTTGCTCTGCCTTGTTTATCTAAGTACATAGCACCTCTATGGTCCTCAAGAACGATCCTACCGATGATGTATCCCTTTGTTGTATACGAGTAGATGGAGTCCGTATAGGTCACCGTTGCCACTCGAGGAGGCCCATATGTGTTGTGGAACAGGTCGTTAGAAAACGTTAGAAGGCGCTTCTGATTGTCATAAGTGAAGACATATTCCCCTTGCTTATAGCCCTGGGGATAGACGTAAACCTCAATCTTTGAGATGTAATCGTAGCCTTTTTTCGCAAGAGTATCAGACGAAGTATCCACCTGATCATCGCTTGAACAGGAGAAAAACGCAAAAGAAATCGCTAAGAGTAGAAAGAAATGTTTCATTAAAACCTAATTTTTTATGTATTGAGGTGCAAAGGTAAAAAAGATGAAAGAAAATACATGATGGTGAAAGTTATAGTCTGTAATTAAAAACAAACACATCGAAAGTTATATATATAAATCCTAAAATCAAGGTGAAAAGCAAGAGTAGATGCCTAAAAAGTGTAAATTGTGAAGGGGAAAAGGACTTGCTGAAAGCGCTAATCATACACCTATTAGCAACTTACGAAGCATGGGAAAAGTAGGACTGAAAGGTGTTTTTGAGGAAGAAAAGCATGGGTAAAAGGATTAGAAAGGGGAGAAAATCGCATGAAGAAGATAGCCTTTTAGCACTGATTCTGTCCGATATCGGTGGATATTCAGTACGTAATAAACACAAAAACGGCGCAGTGCAGAGTTGCACTACGCCGTTTTTTCTGTTCTAAAAGAGACGCTTTACTTTCGCCAAAAGCGTGATGTTATGTCTTCAAACGTACCGTCTGCGCATCGCCGAAGCATCCGTTGATTGGTCCGAGGAGAGTTAAGTGCACCGAGATGCTTGAGGTATGGACCTATTTTTATGTAGTCGAAACGCTCCTGATGGATATGAGGTGATACGGCAGTACGCCCTGTGTACCATCCAATCTTCAGTCTGGGATGCTGCTTGCGGATATGTTCTGCTAACTCATCAACCCTCTCCGGGGCTATATCACCTCCCATAAAACCCACGCAAGTGATGGGATTTCCTGCTTCAGAGATGAGCTTGTCGAGTGTCTCAGTGGTCAGATCGTTGCCTTCATCCTTCCAAAGAAAACTGCTATGGCAGCCCGGACAGCGACAAGGACAGCCGGAAATGTTGATGGCAAGCGTCACTTCGTCAGGGAATTCCTGAAAGACTATGTCTGTGTTGATATAGTGTAGCATCTTAATTGGTGGCGGGTGACGGTGTTCGGGAGCCTTGTTCCTTCCTCTCCTGTCACCCGCTTGCTAATCATTATGCCTCCTGTTTGCACTCTTTCGTCTGTTTCCCAGCTTCGGAAGGAGCAGTAGTCTTTATCGTATACTTGTTCTGTCCGGCATAGAAACGACGGTGTGCCTCATCCTGACGTGGTGCTGAGAAGTTGCTAACACGCTTCATGTAGCCAATGACACGTGTGAGATAATCCACGTTTGTAGAGTGACAATGAGGACATTCGTGCAGATAACGCTTGTCGATATGCCCGCAATCGTTACATACAGTGTTAGGAATATTGAACGTAAAGTAGTTACATCCCTCCTGTGCTGCCGTACGTAAGAGCTGTCGATACTGTGCTTCTGACAGGTGTTCCTCAAGGTTCATGTGCAGTGCAGAGCCTCCTGTGAGGTGCTCGATATAGGGTGCACCATGCAATTTGAACTTGTCGAGAATGGTCAGAGAGTTGTCTTCTACACGATAGAAGTAGCTGTTGTAACAGTCACGTGGTACGAAATAGCCGTCCTCACGGTCCCATTTTGCGTGCTTCACACCGACGTTTTCGGCAGGAATCATCTCACAATTAAACATTGCTTCCTTGGTGCGGAAGGCCTTGTTGTGCTTCTCTATCAGTCCGAGAACACCCTGAACGAACTTCTTGTAATCCTCGTTTGGTGTGATATCGAGTCCCATGAACTCTGCAGACTCAACCAGTCCGTTGATTCCAATGGTGAGATATTGACGGTCAATGTTGATGTATCCCGCATCAAAGAGTGGCAACATGTGGTTGCGCAGCAGCTCTTTGAGGTTCTCATTGTATGCCATCTGCACCTTATGACACAGTACGATGACGTGCTCAAGGTATTCCTTATAGTCTAAATCATGGTTAACAGCGTACTGGATACAGCGGTTGAGGTTGATAGTCAGCACACTCTTTGAACCAGTTGACACACCTCCGGCACCTAAAGTATAGGAGAATCCGTTGTCTTGTATCTCATTACGGAGTCGGCAACATGAACTCAGAGAGTCGGCATTGTCGCTCATGTAAGTGAAGAAACTGTGTCCTTCAGCATACATCTTAGCTGCATAATCGCCCCATTCCTTGTCCTTGCACTCTCCGTTTTCAGCTAACAGCGCCATCGTTTCGACTGGGAAAGTGAGCACAGTCTTGAGTCTTTCCTGGTTAAACCACTTCATAAAACGCTTCTGAAGCCATGAGAGACTCTCCCAGTCTGGCTGTGATCCATCAGGGAAATAGAAGTTTCCGAAGAGTGATTCGAAGTAAGGACGGTCGTAATAAGAGATGTTCCAGAACACAGCCTGGTAGTTACGAGCACCTGTTGGTTGGTTAAGTGAATAGACAATCTGCTCGAAATCGTCCGTGATAACCTTATCTATTGTACGCTTTCTGAGGCTGAGGTCGACCACTTCATCAGCTCGTTTCCAGTAGTCTTTACCGTATTCTTTCTGTATGAAGTAGTTCATGTACATCAGGAACTCTGGTGTTGCACAGGCTCCGGCAAGCATGGATGATACCATGAAGACCATGTTGATAAACCCACCACAGAAGCTCTTGAGGTTGGTTGGGGCTGTAGAGTTACCGCCAATGGATGTTGTTCCACCAATGAGCCATGGGTACATGGTGATAGAAGCACAGTAGTTGGCAAGGTTCGTCTCGTCATTCTTATATATAAAATGGTGGGTGAGGAGGTTGATATATTCGTCAGCCAGTTCCTTACCATACATCTTTTTGATACGATCTACCAGCATTCGACGATTCAAACGGATGAAACCTTGCTTGGGAAGTTCGCCGATAAGCGTCGCGATATTCTTGTTTTCAACGTTCGCATTGGCGTCAAACTTAGAACCAGTTGCTGCATTCTGCGCTACACAATAGTCTGTGAGGAATTTTATTTTCTCAACTGTTTCGCGGTCTTCTGTGTGCTGTTGGCGATATACAATGAAGCTCTTTGCCACCTTATAGAAGCCCTCTTTCATCAAAGCTTCCTCAACTTGATTCTGTATATCCTCAACTTTTATGTCGTTATGTATGTTAAGGTCAGATAAAATCTTCGATACCATACCGAGGTCGGTAGGCTCATTGACACTCTCGAATGCTTTTAAGATAGCATTCATAATCTTGTCGAGGGAGAACTTTTCCTTCGAACCGTCACGCTTAGTGATTGTAAAGTTTTTGATTTCCATTGCTATATTTTCTATGTCTTTATTGTTGTTTTAAATTAAATAGCTCATAGCTCATAGTCTTGATGGTCTTTTGATGCCCTGATTTCAATGCTCAAACCACAAGGTTAGTCACGTTTTAGCTTGTGTGAAGTTATCCGTTTTGGGAAACTTTTTTCTGTTTTTAATCTTCAAAGTTGTCCATTTTGGAAAACTTTAGTGGTGCAAAGATAGATAAAAGGATTCACTTTCCCAAAGATAATCTGGTTAAAAAAGAACTAAATTTTCTGCTGTTTTTCATCGTATATTCTTATAATCTCCTATCCCATTGTCATTTATAAATGTCTGGTTTTAGTGCCACTTTATTTCCTGGTTTCATCCCCATTTCTTTCCGTTTTGTCTATGACAACCTTTGCCTTTGTCTTCTTTCCCGTTTATTTTCCCATAGCACTGTACCATTGTCTGTCATAGAAGGAACCTCCAGTACCTTATGTCTGGATTCAAATGTGCTTAACAGTCTTCTTCCGTTCAGGGCAAAATAACTTTTTTGTACAGCCCCTCTCTTCTGTACGTCTATATATATAATAAGGTGTAATGGGATAGAAAGAAAAGTAAAGTTACCTCTTTAAAGAAAGTTTTCCAGTTATGTATATGGCTATTTTTGATAGATTAGAAAGTTAAGTATTTGCTAGAAACTAGAAGGGTGATCGTCTATTCTTGAATATGTATACAATAAAAAAAGCCCCGTATGGTAGGACGAGGCAACCTAATGTTTTCACATCGGAATAATCCTTATTGTGAATTGCTTTAAATTAGTCTTTTGCAAAGATATATATTCCTATAATAATAAGCAAGTTTTTTAAATGATATTTTGAATTTGTTACTCCTTTTTTGTATCTTTACGCAAAATTTTAAATAATCAATTCAACATGAAGAAGATTCTGGGATTAGACTTAGGGACTACAAGCATTGGTTGGGCCTTAGTATATGAGAGTGAGAATACAGATGAAAAATCATCTATAGTTAGACTTGGTGTGAGGGTTAATCCTTTAAGTGTAGATGAAAAAGGCAACTTTGAAAAAGGCAAATCTATTACAACTAATGCTGATAGGCAGCAAACCCATGGTGCAAGGATAAACCTCCAGCGCTATAAATTACGTAGAGAAAATCTTAAAGATTGCCTACAGAAACAAGGTTGGATTGGAGCAGAGGCATTGTGCGAAGAGGGGAAAGCGTCAACTTTTGAAACCTATATGTTGCGTGCAAAAGCTGCAGAAGAAGAGATATCATTACATGAACTCTGTCGAGTTCTGTTTATGCTGAATAAGAAACGTGGCTATAAGAGTAATCGAAAGGCAAATAATAAAGAAGATGGAAAGCTTTTTGATGGAATGACTGTCGCCAAGAAACTCTATGAAGAGCACTTAACTCCTACAGAATATTCACTCAAATTACTTAGTAGTGGGAAGAAGTTTAAGCAAGAGTACTATCGTTCCGATCTAAAAGAAGAGTTCGATAGAATATGGAATGAGCAGCAGAAGTACTATCCTGAGATACTTACGGATGATTTTAAACAGCAGTTGCAAGGAAAATCAAAGGGAAATACAAGTAAGATTTTCCTTGGTAAATATGGTATTTACTCTGCAGATTTAAAAGGTCTGGATAGGAAGTTACAACCTTTGAAATGGAGGGTTGAAGCGTTGAAACAGCAGGTCAAAAAAGAGGTTTTATCTTTTGTTATTAGTGATTTGAATGGGCAAATAGCCAGTATAAGTGGACTACTTGGAGCTATTAGTGACAGAAGTAAAGAGCTCTACTTTAATAAACAGACAGTTGGTCAATACCTATGGACTTCTTTAAAAGAAAGTCCACATGTAAGTATTAAGAATAAACCTTTCTATCGTCAAGACTATTTAGATGAATTTGAAAAGATCTGGGAGACGCAAGCAATCTATCATAAGGAACTAACTCCTGAATTGAAGCAAGAAATCAGAGATATAATTATCTTTTATCAGCGACCATTGAAGAGTAAGAAGGGGCTGATTTCAGTGTGTGAGCTTGAACAGCGTAAGGTAAAAGTAACTATTGATGGGAAAGAAAAAGAAATATCTATCGGTCCGAAGGTTGCCCCTAAGTCTTCTCCAATGTTTCAAGAGTTTAGAATTTGGCAGAACCTAAATAATATACTACTTATAGACAAAGGAAATAATAGTAATCGTCCTCTGTACGAGGAAGAGAGAAATTTATTATATGAGGAACTAAGTGTTAAGGAGAAACTTAGTAAAGCTGAGGCTCTAAAAGTATTGAACAAGAATAGTAAACAATGGGATCTGAATTATAAAGAAATAGAAGGTAATCGTACCCAGGCTGTCCTCTATAACTGTTATAATCGAATTATTGAGATGACGGGACATGAAGAATGTAATTTCAAAAAACTAAAAGCCTCTGATATTCGCTATTATGTTAAGACGAGATTCAAGAATTTAGGTTTCAGTACAGATATACTAGACTTTGACTCATCACTACAAGGACATGAGTTGGAAAGACAACCTTCGTATCAGCTTTGGCATCTGTTGTATTCTTATGAAAGTGATAACTCTCGAACAGGTAATGATGCTTTATTAAGGAAGTTGGAGACAGCATTTAGCATTCCTAAAGAATATGCAGCAGTACTTTCTGATGTGGTCTTTGAGGACAGTTATGGGAATCTTAGTGTGAAGGCAATGCGTAATATCTTACCACATTTGCAAGCAGGATTAGATTATAGTCAAGCATGTGAAAAGGCAGGATATAAACATTCACGTCGCTCACTTACGAAGAATGAACTGGATAAAAAAGAATATAAGGAGAAGTTAGAATTATTACCCAAGAGTAGTTTACATAATCCTGTTGTTGAGAAGATACTCAATCAAATGATTAATGTGATCAATGCAGTTATTGATGAATATGGAAAGCCTGATGAGATAAGAATAGAATTAGCTCGTGAACTGAAGATTGGAGCTGCAGAGCGAGAGAATATGACACGAAGTATTAATCAAGGTAATGCAGAGAATAAACGTATTCGTGAAATACTCGAGAAGGAATTTGCACTTTCATATATCAGTAGGAATGACATCATAAAATATAAGTTATATGAAGAACTTAAATCGAATGGCTTTAAGACTTTATACTCTGACACGTATATATCAAAAGATAAACTCTTCTCAAAAGATTTTGATATTGAGCATATTATTCCGAAAGCTCGTTTGTTTGATGATTCACTTTCAAATAAGACAATCGAAGCACGTGATGTAAATATTGCAAAGAGTAATAAGACAGCTTTTGATTTTATTTTTGGGAAGTATGGTCAGCAAGGGATTGAGGCTTATAAGAAGAAACTCGATATTCTTTTGCAGGATGGTTCCATTAGTAAGGCAAAGTACAATAGATTATTAATGAAGGAAGCTGATATTCCATCGGGATTCATTGATCGTGACCTTCGAGATACCCAGTATATAGCGAAGAAAGCGTATGAAATATTGAGTGACTTAGTTAGGAATGTTACACCAACAACAGGCGCTGTGACTAGTCGTCTACGTGAAGACTGGCAGTTAGTTGATGTCATGAAAGAGCTTAACTTTGAGAAGTATCAAAAGTTAGGTTTAGCAGAAGTGATAGAAGATAGGGATGGTAGGAAGATAAAGCGTATAAAGGATTGGACCAAGCGTAATGACCATCGTCATCATGCGATGGATGCATTAACAATTGCTTTTACGAAACCAAGCTATATTCAATATCTGAACAATCTTAATGCACGAAGTGATAAGAGTAGTAGTATTTATGGCATAGAAAATAAAGAACTACATCGTGAAGATAATAAACTTCGCTTTAATGCTCCTTTGTCTATTAATGAATTTAGGGCAGAAGCTAGAAGACACCTTAAATCTATCTTAGTCTCTGTTAAGGCAAAGAATAAGGTAATGACACAGAATGTAAACGTGATAAAGACAAAACATGGAGTAATTAAAAAGGTACAACTTACGCCACGTGGAGAATTGCATAACGCTACATTTTATGGAACAAAGAAACGTTCAATAATAAAGATGATTAAAGTTGGAGCTGCATTAGATGAAGCAACAATTAAGAAAGTAAGTAGTTCCTTTATTCGTGAGGCGTTGCTGGATAGACTCCATGAGTATAATGGTGATGCAAAGAAGGCTTTTACAGGAAGAAATTCAATAGATAAGAACCCTATTTATATAGATGAAGAGCACAAAAAGACTGTTCCATCATTGGTTAAAACGATAGAGTGGGAGATGTATCACCCTACTCGAAAGATGATATCACCAGATCTTAAAATTGACAAAGTTATAGATAAAGGTATACGAGAAATCTTAAGAACTCGGTTAGCAAAATTTAATGGTGATGCCCAGAAGGCCTTTAGTAATTTAGATGAAAATCCTATTTATAAGGATGAAGCAAAGAAGATAACCTTGAAGCGAGTCAGCCTTGAAGGAGTTTCAAGTGTAATTCCGCTACACAAACTTAAGGATATGGGAGGAAAGCCAGTTGTTGGAAAGGATGGGAAGCCGGTATGGGGTGATTATGTTCAAACAAGTAACAATCATCATATTGCTTTTTACATGGATGAGAATGGTAACCTGCAAGATGATGTAGTAACCTTCTTTAAAGCTGCGAGGCGTAAATCACAAGGAGTACCCGTTATTGATAAGAACTATAATCACGATAAAGGTTGGCATTTCCTATTTACAATGAAGCAAAACGAATATTTTGTGTTCCCTAATGAAGCGACAGGGTTTATTCCTACCGAAGTGGATTTAATGGACGAAGCCAATTATGACATGATAAGTCCAAATCTATACAGAGTTCAAAAGATGTCAAAAACAAAACAAGGCATAACCGACAAGAGGGATTATTGGTTTAGACATCATTTAGAGACAGTACTTAATAACGATTTAAAAGTTAGGAACTCTATATTTAAACAAATAAATTCATTAAAGCCTTTAGAAGGTATTGTAAAGGTGCGCATCAATGCTATTGGCAAAATAGTGGCAATAGGAGAATACGATTAACATTCTGAATCTATGATAAAGAAAACATTATGTTTCAGTAATCCTGCATATTTGAGTTTGCAGAATGCGCAGCTGGTAATTCGTTTGCCAGAAGTAGAGACTTGCAATAATTTGTCTGATGGTTTTAAAAAGCAAACCGAGCGTACAATTCCAATAGAAGATATTGGAGTTGTACTGCTCGATAACAAAAGAATAACCATTACTTCTTCTGCATTAGAAGCTTTAATAGAGAATAACTGTGCAGTAATTACCTGCGATAGCAAGAATATGCCCATTGGACTTTTACTTCCTTTATGCAGTAATACCTTGCAAAGCGAACGTTTTCGCACGCAAATAGAAGCATCGTTACCACTTAAAAAACAATTATGGCAACAAACCATTAAGCAGAAAATATGCAATCAAGCCAAACTCTTAGAAAGATATACTAAGGTTAATACTGGTTGTATGTACGTTTGGGCTGATAAGGTTAGGAGTGGCGATCCTGATAATCTTGAGGCAAGAGCAGCCGCATATTATTGGAAAAATGTTTTTTCTGATATTCCTAATTTCATAAGAGGTCGTGAAGGGGAACCTCCTAATAATCTTTTAAATTATGGTTATGCTATATTACGGGCTATTGTAGCACGGTCTTTAGTTGCCAGCGGATTGCTTCCAACTTTAGGCATTCACCACCATAATAAGTATAATGCTTATTGTCTTGCCGATGATGTAATGGAACCTTATCGCCCTTACGTCGATGGATTAGTGTTAGATGTAATGGCTTCAATGAACGATTATAGCGAACTAACTAAAGAAATAAAGATGAAACTACTTGCTATTCCAGTGCTCGATACAACAATTGGAAACAAGAAAAGTCCATTGATGATAGCTACACAACAAACAACCTCTTCGCTTTACAAGTGCTTCAATGGCGAATTAAGAAGAATGGCTTATCCAGAATTATAATGCAAATGAGTGGAACAATATAGGTTTAGTCAATATAGAAGCATGTGGTTAATGGTGTTTTTTGATTTACCCACAGATACAAAGAAAGAACGAAAGGCTGCTACTCTCTTTCGTCAGAACCTATTAAAAGATGGGTTTACAATGTTTCAGTTCTCTATTTATATACGCCATTGTGGAAGTAAAGAAAATATGGAAGTGCATATAAAAAGAGTTTCCACCTTTATTCCAACGTACGGAAAAGTTGGAATAATGAGTATAACTGATAAACAGTTTGAAGAAATTAAACTTTTTTATGGCAAGAAACCGCATAAGCCAAATGCTCCTGGAGTTCAATTAGAGTTGTTTTAGAAATAAATAAAGTTCCACTTCTAACGGTGGAACTTTATTTATACTTGCATTTTTTCTTTTCTCAAAGTAGGTGTTACGGTGTTGATAACCAACTTCTTACGCTACTTCAGTTGTGTCTGATAATGCAAAGATACTAATTTTAAAGCAAATCACAACTTTCTTCGGATAATCTTAAAAAAGCAGTTAGTTGTGTCTGATAATGCAAAGATACTAATTTTAAAGCAAATCACAACTTGCTGAAGATATTAAGAATAAGCGCGTTGAGTTGTGTCTGATAATGCAAAGATACTAATTTTAAAGCAAATCACAACTTACCGTTGCAGGTATGCAAGCTGCTGGTGTTGTGTCTGATAATGCAAAGATACTAATTTTAAAGCAAATCACAACTATCCTCAATTAGGTTATTTTGACCGTATTGTTGTGTCTGATAATGCAAAGATACTAATTTTAAAGCAAATCACAACATGGTTCAGAGGTAAAAATACCTAATAGTGGTTGTGTCTGATAATGCAAAGATACTAATTTTAAAGCAAATCACAACTAGATAAGAGTTCTTCGAAAATGGTCTTCTGTTGTGTCTGATAATGCAAAGATACTAATTT
This sequence comes from Prevotella histicola, assembly GCF_055385135.1. NCBI lineage: Bacteria > Pseudomonadati > Bacteroidota > Bacteroidia > Bacteroidales > Prevotellaceae > Prevotella > Prevotella histicola. The sequence continues at coordinate 727,613 of NZ_AP043794.1, forward strand.
TAAAGCAAATCACAACCAAGCTGCTGCTAATTTTGTTACTTCTGAGGTTGTGTCTGATAATGCAAAGATACTAATTTTAAAGCAAATCACAACACTCCTTGTTATACTTTGATTAATTCTATAGTTGTGTCTGATAATGCAAAGATACTAATTTTAAAGCAAATCACAACATGGTTCTGTAGTTAAGATACCCAATAGTGTTGTGTCTGATAATGCAAAGATACTAATTTTAAAGCAAATCACAACACGCATCATAAGCGGGAAAAATATCAGAAAGTTGTGTCTGATAATGCAAAGATACTAATTTTAAAGCAAATCACAACTATTAAGAGGAGGTTCTGGTTTTTCTCTTGGTTGTGTCTGATAATGCAAAGATACTAATTTTAAAGCAAATCACAACGTACCAATCTAACCCGATATTCAAGGGCGCGTTGTGTCTGATAATGCAAAGATACTAATTTTAAAGCAAATCACAACTAGCTGAGGACATTAAGAACAAAAAAATTGGTTGTGTCTGATAATGCAAAGATACTAATTTTAAAGCAAATCACAACATGCTCCCTCTTATATGTCAGAAGGTGTAGTTGTGTCTGATAATGCAAAGATACTAATTTTAAAGCAAATCACAACCTGGAATTTTCAAGAAATGAGACATCTTTGGTTGTGTCTGATAATGCAAAGATACTAATTTTAAAGCAAATCACAACCCGAAGTATGATGTGTATATTTTCATATTGTTGTGTCTGATAATGCAAAGATACTAATTTTAAAGCAAATCACAACGTATATTGACGAGAACAAAAAACTACACAGTTGTGTCTGATAATGCAAAGATACTAATTTTAAAGCAAATCACAACATGACCAATTTCAGCGCGCTCTTACTCATGGTTGTGTCTGATAATGCAAAGATACTAATTTTAAAGCAAATCACAACGTTGCCTTTTATTGTGTGTCCTATACCATGTTGTGTCTGATAATGCAAAGATACTAATTTTAAAGCAAATCACAACTTTCTTCCGATAACCTTAAAAAAGCAGTTAGTTGTGTCTGATAATGCAAAGATACTAATTTTAAAGCAAATCACAACTAGCTGAGGACATTAAGAACAAAAAAATTGGTTGTGTCTGATAATGCAAAGATACTAATTTTAAAGCAAATCACAACACTTCGCTGATTATGCTTCTCTTAGTATGGTTGTGTCTGATAATGCAAAGATACTAATTTTAAAGCAAATCACAACCTGGAATTTTCAAGAAATGAGACATCTTTGGTTGTGTCTGATAATGCAAAGATACTAATTTTAAAGCAAATCACAACCCGAAGTATGATGTGTATATTTTCATATTGTTGTGTCTGATAATGCAAAGATACTAATTTTAAAGCAAATCACAACACCTTTACCTTTCATTAACCAATCCATATGTTGTGTCTGATAATGCAAAGATACTAATTTTAAAGCAAATCACAACACAACGCTTAATTTTTAATCGGGCTACCACGTTGTGTCTGATAATGCAAAGATACTAATTTTAAAGCAAATCACAACCCTTTCCAAATCATAAGAAAGCATAGAGAGTTGTGTCTGATAATGCAAAGATACTAATTTTAAAGCAAAGCACAACAATTCATCCATGCTCTTTTATATGCGCTTAGTTGTTGTTGCTACCACAAAGGTATGATTCCTGGGGCAGATAAATAATGCTTAACCCCCTAATAGAGTTTTGTTTTAATTTGCTGTCACTTTTAACACTTCGTGTAATGGGCTTATTTTTAGGAGTTTGTATGCCCAAAAGCGGTGACGGGAGTGACAGCAAATTTGTTTTTTGTCCCTTATATTCATTTTATTTTTTCATTTTTGGCATGCTATTTTCCGCATGTATTTAACATTTTTATGGTAAAAAAAATGTGTTGATAGTTGTTTGCTAAAAGATAAAATACTATATTTGCGGCATAAATTTCTATTTACCGAGTTCGAAAATTACTATTTGAGCGGTTTAATACTGCCTATCTATTACTAATATCTAAATAATGTTGACGATGAGTCCATTAGACTATGTAAAGACTTTTAATGAGTTTCTGTGGAACAGTTTTCTCATGTATGCGCTTTTAGGAGTTGGTATTTTCTATACTGTCTACCTTGGTTTCCCACAAATTCGCCATTTGAATTTGGCGTTCAAGTATGCTTTTGGTCCCGTTTTTAAGAAGAGAAAGCCAGGTGAAAAGAAGGTAAACTCTTTCCAGGCATTGGCTACTGCCGTAGCAGCTCAGGTCGGTACGGGTAATATTGGTGGTGTTGCTACTGCCGTTGCCACTGGTGGTTTGGGTGCTATTTTCTGGATGTGGGTATCAGCTTTGTTGGGTATGAGTACTATCTTCTCCGAGGCTGTGCTTGCCCAGAAGTACAAGAAAGAGTTTCATGGTGAGACGGTTGGCGGTTCAGCTTACTATCTTTACTATGGTCTTGGCAGTAAGTGGCTGGCAGTTTTCTTCTCTGTTGCCATTGTCATAGCCCTTGGTTTCGTGGGTAATATGGTGCAAGCCAACTCTATTTCTATTGCTTTGACGAATGCTTTCCACATCCCATCTTATATAATAGGTATTATTCTGGCAGCTGTTGTGGCAGTTGTTGTCATTGGTGGACAGCGTCGAATCACTGCTATTGCAGAGCTTTTAGTACCTTTCATGGCTATCGTTTACATTGTCGGTTCACTGATTATCATCTATATGTTTGCTGATCAGTTGCCTTCAGTCATCCGTACCATCTTCCACGATGCCTTCTCTCTCCAGTCAGCAGCCGGTGGTGCAGCTGGTACAGTGATGAAGTATGCCATTCGTTATGGTGTTGCCCGTGGTTTGTTCTCTAATGAGGCAGGTATGGGTTCCACCCCACATGCACATGCTTTGGCTGATGTTAAGGATCCTTCAGAGCAGGGTTTCGTCGCCATGGCAGGTGTATTTGTTGACACAGTACTCATCTGTACCTCAACAGCTTTCGTCATCATGCTTACCGGTTCTTATCATAATACAGCATTGAAGTCGGTTGCTATTACGCAGCAAGGCTTCGAGATAGCTTTTGGTGAAGGTGGTATCATCTTCCTTGCCATCAGTCTTATCTTCTTTGCTTTCACCACGATTATCGGCTGGTATATGTTTGCTGAGATGAACATCAAGTTCATGTTTGGTAAGAAGGGAATCCTTGCTTATCGTGCATTGGTAGTAGGATTCGTCTTCTTGGGCTGTCTTTTCGCAGCTGATTTGGTATGGGAGTTAGCCGACACCTTCAATGGTTTGATGGTCATTCCTAACCTTATAGGTATCATCTTCCTTGCTCCACAGGTGAAGAAGATATACACTAACTTCTTAGCAAACCGTAAAAAGAAAAGTTCTTAAGGTTTTTAGCCATTATTTTTGTTATTCCTTGTTCATTGCAAAGCTTATAGCGATGAGTCTGAACAATGGACTTATTTAGGGGGGAATAATCCATGGTGAGTTGCGATAGTATTGCAACTCACCGCTTTTTTGTTGTTATTTCTTATGCTTTATAAGATTATTCCATGTTCTCTTTATTGTCATTTACTAATCATTGCACACTCATGTGCAATCTACTGTTTAATTCACAACAAAGTGAAGGATAATCTTTAGGTTATTTGCTTACAATCATCAAAAAAAAGCGATGACCTTCACAGGCGATCGCTTTATCTTTTGATAGGCATTAGTCTTCTAAGGTAAAAAGATTGTTTTCAGGATAACGATACAAAGATATGGTATTTTTTCGTTACACACAAACTTTATTTCGTCTTTTTTTCGTTGTTTTTTTTGTGTGCGAACACATTGTAACTCTTTGACTATCTGTCGTGTATGAGATAAAATTTTATTGATATTTTGCGCCTATTTTGCTCACTTTAGCTTCTGCTTTCTAGCTCTTTTGTACCTTACGATGGTGTAGATGGAGTAATGGGGTGGGGCTTCCTGGTATTTATTCTTTGGTGTTTTGCCTTTCACGTTTATAGTCTTTGCTATCCCAGTTCAGTGTCTATACCTATTTATATTTATAGTCATTGCTATCCCAGTTCGGTGTTTTGCCTTTCACGTTTATAGTCTTTGCAATCCTTGTGCAGTATCCTTGCCTTTCACGTTTATAGTCTTATCTAATCCTGTTTAGTATCTATACCTATTTATATTTATAATCTTTGCAATCCTTGTGCAGTATCCTTGCCTTTCACGTTTATAGTCTTATCTAATCCTGTTTAGTATCTATACCTATTTATATTTATAATCTCTGCTATCTCGGTGCAGTATCTTTGCCTTTCATGTTTATAGCCTTTGCAATCCTAGTTCTGTGTCTATACCTATTTATATTTATAGCCTTTGCTATCCTTGTGCAGCACATTGTCTGTCACGATTCCAGCTCTTTGTAGGAATGGCGCATGAAGTAATAGCATGTAGGAGTGATGAAGATAGCGAGTAAAGCCATGGCGCCAGTGAGGAAGAACGAACCCCATAGCAGGTCAACGTTATCAAGTATAGCGATGAGAGTGATGTATACGAGGTTGAAACCATTGGCAAACATGATTTCCAGAAAAGCCATTACAGCCCAGTGGTGATTGCTCCACCGCCATGTCAACAGACTGCTTACGAGATAGAAACCAGCGATAGGGCTGGCGTAGAGGAGCATCTCTCCGTCCACCAGCGCATGCAGATCAGCGTTTAAGAAAGCAATGATTGCCTGATTGATAATAACCAACAGAGCAACCATCACAAGGTTTATGCGTATGAAACCCTTGAATGGTTGCCCCCATTTAATAGTTCTTTTGCCCATAGGCATACGATTGTGTAAGCCCTTAACGCCAGTTTACTTGTGTTATTCTGTTGCCCTTGATCGTAGCAGAGATAACATAATTGCGTTTCGACTTACCACCTTGACGGTCGATATCCAGCGTTGCAGGAACCTTTACCTTCAGCTCTTCGTCGTTGTCACCCTCCTTTGTTACTTCAGCAGGTGAGCCCAGATGCCAGTTAATGGTCTTCACATCAGCCTGGTAAAGTTTGTCTTTCATATACTTCTGAATATCTTTTGCCGTTGCACCACCTGCTCCTAAGAAGTTCAGTTGTGATGCTACAGCCCCTGCAATCTTATCACTGCTCTTGCTGTTCATACCCTGCAACAACTGGCGCAGCACGCTAACCGCCTTTGATTTGTCACCTTCTGTTGCCGTATGTACAAGCAAAACCTTCAGTTTCTCGTCTGCTTCCTTGCTATGTGCACCATTTGGATGTTGTGCTTTATAGCCTAAGAAAGCGTCTTCGCTGCCCTTTGCCACTGCAGCAGCCCAGTCAATCTCGTCAATCTTAGCAAGTAATTCCTTGCGATGAGGCGTGTTAGGGTGCTTGGAGAGATATTCCTGATAAGCCTCCTTAGAGTTACTTGTCATCATGCTTGTCCACTCCTGCGTGTCATTCTGTAGCGAATTCAACCGTGCAGAGATACTGTCACGATGCGTTTTCGGTGCATCAGGATTGTTTTCCAGGTAATCCTGCAACACGGTTGGTTCATTACTGCCAATCGCCTGTGCGTAAGCATCCTGCTCTTCGTTGGTTCTGTTCTTGTTAACTCCCTGATTATAGAGGAACAACAGTATACCTGCCGTGATGATAGCGATGAGCAGTGAGATGGCAAGCGAGCTGTGACTGCGTTTCTGTTGCTTCTGTTTTTCGTCGTCGTCATGGTTCTTTACGACTCTTTCAGCAGCTGCTATGACCTCCTCATCGGCGTTATCGTCCATGATGAAGTCGGCATCCACCGTCTCTTCCTCGTCTTCATTCTCCTTCTGGGGAGCCTCTTCGTTGTCCGTTGGTTCGGTCATTACGACCTCCATTGGTATCTGTTCTTCAGTTGAATCAGCTGGTTCTACGGGTTTCTGCATGGGCTCTTCCTGTGAAGCTGACCCCATGTCATGGTGCCCTGTCTCCGTATGGTGGCAGTTCGGACACATCCCTTCCTCCTTGAGATAGAGCTCTCCACAGTTGGAACATTTGATGAGATGTCCGGCAATCTCTACGCCACAGCTTGGGCATACAGGTGCCTTATCGCTCACTTGATGGCCACATTCAGGACATTTAATTATCATTTTCTTTAGAGTATCTTATTCGTTAGTGTGATGGTTAAAAAAGTCTGATGATGCCAGACGGCGTGTCTTATCGCCGTCGTCGGTATCTTAGTTCGCGCATACTGTGCTTTCCCATGAGTCGGCTCTTGTCCACATAGCCGTTCACACCGTTGATTCTGCCTTTTCCGGTGTACTGCCATGCAAAGATGTCTCTGCCGTCCTGCAGCACGGGTTCGCGTGTTGTGTACTGCGCAATGAATAGTTTATATCCGTCCAATGCCCCACTGAGGTATCGGTCATAGAAGTTCGTGTAAGTGTAAACGAGCGGTCGTACACCGTATTCCTGCGTCATGAGCACGAGGAATTTCTGCAGACTGTCTCGTAAGTCCTCCCTGCTTAGTCCGCCCGTTGTCTCTATGTCGACCATAGGAATGAGGTCTTGATCCTGCGGACGGCACTGCATGCGGAAGTTCCTAAGCTGTTCTGCCTGTGGCTGAGCAGGCCGATAGAAGTGGTATGAACCCACGTTCATACCGTATCGTTGTGCTGCCTCGATGTTATCAAGGTAACGTTGGTCGATTCTTGAGCCTCCTTCTGAAGCTTTCAGATATACGTAATTAAGCTTATGGTTGCTGTTTTGAGCCACAGTCTCCCACCATACATCACCCTGATAATGACTCATATCCAGTCCGTGGATATGGCTGCAGGTGTCTTCACATTGTATGTTGTATTGTGCCTTTGCGTTGTTGAATGTGAGTAGACAAGTTATGATAATTAATATATATTTAATCTTCATACATGCAAAGTTACTGATTTCTATTGAAATAGAAGTAGTAAAGGTGGTTATATTTGGTTTTTTTAAGTCACTGGCAGCCTCTTCTTCATGAATAGGGTGGGTCGGGGGCGACGGGAATATGTGCTTTTTTGCCTCTGTTTCCGTAGGGAAGAGCGTGGGGGAAGAGTGATTAAATGCGGCTGAATGGTTATTTGTTATCCGTGATGAAATAACCTTACAAATATCAGAAGGGTGATGATTGCAAAATGAAGGATAATCGTGAGAAATCGTCTTTGTAACCTTCAAGATGTCAAGGGGTTATAAAGAGGCTTGTAAAAGGTGCCCTTTTGCGCTGCAAAACATGCCCTTTTACACATCAAAAGATGCCCTTTTGCAATGTAAAAGGGCGTCTTTTAGAAGGCAAAAGGGCGTAGATGGGGAAACGAAAGGGAAAGAACTTTACAAATAAAGCCTCCCCAACCCCCTCCGAAGGAGGGGATGTGAGAGGAAACGGTGGGATAAGAAAGGAGGGGATGTACCTGGCGGGAAACGGAATGATGTGTGTTGGGGATATAGAAGGGTGGAGAAGACGGAGTTATAGGGTATTTATCCATTCGCAAAAGTCAAAAGATTAGAATCCAAACTATTGGCTTATCACATTTAGATAGTCTGTTTGTCAATTTGTGAATACGTCAACTGAGCACATAACTCGTCTGCTTATCAACTTGTAAACACGTCAACTCAGACTTCTAATTTGAACATATAGAAAGATAAAAAAGCAATTCGGAAGAAAAAAAGGTAAACGCGAAAAACGGTAAAAAGCTGCTTTGAAGGGTAAAAAATAAAAGAGTAAAAAGGCAAAACGGTGTGCCCAATTACTCTTTATAGGATGTAACCAAGTTGGTTATGTCGTGTAAACACGCTGGTTCTATGATGAAAACACGTGCAATGTGTCATGTAAAAATGCCTGTACCCCATATGATGATGGCGTAACGGATGGCTTTTCCGATGGTCATACTGAGGATGGTGATGACGATATTGGCACGTGTCAAACCCAAAACGACGGTGATAGCACTACCGATGATGGGCAGAAAAGCAAAGAATCCCATCCATGAGCCACGGCCCGACATGAACCGTTGGGCACGATCAAGCGACTTCTGACTCACATGGAAGTAACGTTGTAACCACTCCAACTTGCCCATTCTGCCTAAACCATAGTTGATTAAGCCGCCCAAGACATTACCCGTTGTACCATAGATGAGCAGGAGAACGGGGTCGAGTCCGCTTGCTATCAGACCCACCAATACCACCTCACTGCTGAAAGGGAGTACACTTCCGGCAAGCAAAGCCGAGAGAAACATACCCCAATAGCCGTAGTCTAAAAGGATGTGTGTAAGAAAATCCATAAGTTATAGAGCGTTATGAGGATGGCAGAGACTGATAGAATCTTGAACATCCAGTTTGTTATCCTTCCGTGTGTCAGTGCAAAGAAATGGGCTATGAGAGGTGCCGCGGCAACAATCAGTACGCCGATAAGGGCATCATAATGCTGTGGTTGCAGGAAAAGAAAGGCTGTTGCAATAAGGAAGATATTGATGAAAACCTGATAAAAGAGTCGGGTTCGGATACTGTCACTTCGCTTCTGGTCGAGGAAATGGATGATACCTATCAGTCCACAAAGCAACACATAAACCAAGAGTATTATCCTGTTGGGTGTCAGTATGGTTAGGTCGAAGGGATTACCGAACACTGCCAGCTCGCAGAAATGGTCTATGAAGGTCATCAGGTCGCCCCTCATGGCAAGGTAAGCGGTGTAGAACCAATAGGGAAGAATGATGCCTAAGAGGGATGCAACGAAGTTCCGAAGACTCATCGAGAGCAGGTTTACACGCATGATAAGCCACAGGAAGGGGAGGAAGAAAAGCACTTGTACCCATTCAATGCTTGCCGCCCCGATACAAAGGAAGGCATAAAACGTGTGTCCGGGAGACTGAATGTCCTGGTAAGAACGGAAGGCGAGGGTGTAAAACCCAACGAATCCGAGCATGACAAACGCCATCTGGTGGGACGGAAACAGGAAGACGGGTATGGTTGCCATTACAGCAAAGGCACAAGAAACCATCCTGCTATAGATGCGGATGAGGGCATTGGCATTGTTCAACTCCACCATCAGATAGGTTGAAAGGAGCGCAGTGCCGCCTGATAGGACGACGTTTCGGGTGTGTAATGCCGCTATTAACCAAACAATAAAAGCCGTTGACACTACTATGGATAGTGTCCAACGGCTTTCGGATATCCTGTTTTGTATTCTTTTCTTTTGCATAATCGTAAGCGGGATGTGGCTGCTCACGGTGTCATCTGCCCTCTGCAGACCCTCAGCAGTGTGCCCATCCCGTAGTCAGAGAGCACTCTCTATAGGTCCTGACCAATGTCTCTTCTGAAGTATTTATCCTTAAAATCAATCTTCTGTGCGGCATCAAAGCTCTTGCTCAGTGCCTCTTCTTTGTTGCTTCCATAGGAAGAAACGGCGATGACACGCCCTCCTGCGGTGACAATGTTACCGTCTTTGAGAGCTGTGCCACTATGGAAGACAACGGAATCTGTTACGTTTTCAATGCCAGTGATGGGGTAACCCTTGGCGTATTTCTCTGGGTAACCACCGCTGACGAGCATCACACAGACGGCAGAACGACTGTCGAATTCCACCTTCCGGTCGTTGAGATTGCCTTCTGCAACCCCTTCGAAGAGGTCGACAAGGTCGCTCTTCAGGCGGAGCATGACGCTTTCTGTCTCCGGATCGCCCATGCGACAGTTGTATTCGATGACCATTGGCTCGCCTTCTACATTGATAAGACCGAAGAAAATGAAGCCTTTGTAATCGATGTTCTCGGCTTTCAATCCCTCAACAGTAGGTCGGATGATGCGGTCTTCCACCTTCTTCATCCACTCTTTCGTGGCAAAAGGAACGGGAGTAACGCTGCCCATGCCACCCGTGTTGAGCCCTGTGTCATGCTCACCGATGCGCTTATAGTCCTTAGCCTCAGGCAGAATCTGATAATGAGAACCATCCGTCAGGACGAAAACAGAGCATTCTATGCCAGAAAGGAACTCCTCTATGACGACTTTAGCAGACGCATTGCCAAACATTCCACCCAGCATCTCACGCAATTCGTGCTTTGCCTCTTCCAGAGTTGGTAGGATAAGAACGCCCTTTCCGGCTGCCAGTCCGTCCGCTTTCAGTACGTATGGCGCCTTCAAAGTCTCTAAAAAGCGCATTCCTTCTTCGATGGTTGTACCGTCAAAGGTCTCGTAAGCAGCTGTAGGAATGCCATGTCGCTTCATGAAAGCCTTGGCAAAGTCCTTCGAACCTTCCAATACAGCACCTGCTTTCGATGGTCCGATGACAGGGATTGTGGCTGTGCGAGCATCTTCCTTGAAGGCATCATAGATACCATTTACCAATGGATCTTCCGGTCCAACGACCACCATGTCGACCTTCTCCTTGATGGTAAAGTCCTTGAGACGGTCGAATTCGTTTACACCAATGGCTATATTCTCGCCAACTTCAGCCGTTCCAGCGTTTCCTGGAGCGATGAATAGCTTGCTACACTTCGCACTTTGTGCGATCTTCCATGCTAAGGCGTGCTCTCTGCCGCCGCTTCCTAAAAGCAGTATTTTCATAAATCGTCGTCCCAACCCTCTGACATGAAGGTGTACAGGCTTACTGTACGTGGGTTGTTATATTGTTGTTAATATTAAGATGTGTCTTTGTTCGTAATGTCTGGCGGGGTACGGAACACCGCCAGACAGTCTTTGATTGACTATTCAGCCTTCTTTTCTGCAGGTGCAGAGAGCGGCTTGAGATAGTCCTCGAAGTACTGAGTGATACGGTCATGCAGGTGTACACTCTGATGACCACGCATGTTATGCGGCTCACCCGGATAGACAAAGAAGTCGGGTTGTGTACCAGCTGCGATGCAAGCCTTGAGGAATGAGTAGGCATGCTGTGGTACTACGACAGGGTCATTCAGCCCGATGATGATCTGAAGCTTACCCTTCAGATCCTTAGCCTTGGGCAGAAGAGAGGTCTGAGCATAGCCTTCTGGATTGGTCTGTGGGGTATCCATGTAACGTTCTCCATACATAACCTCATACCATTTCCAGTCAATTACTGGTCCACCAGCCACTGCTACCTTGAAGACATCAGGATAATTGGTGATAAGAGAGATTGTCATGAAACCGCCAAAGGACCATCCGTGTACGCCAATACGGTTCTGATCAACGTATGGAAGAGACTTAAGATACTTCACACCTTCCATCTGATCCTTCATTTCCTGTTGTCCAAGATGGCGGAAAGTAGCCTGTTCGAAAGCCTTTCCACGGTTATCACTGCCTCTGTTGTCCAATATGAAGAGTAAATAACCTTTCTGTGCCATGTATGTTTCCCATCCTCTTGAGCCCCAATGCCACGTTGCATCTACGTTATGAGCATGTGGTCCGCCATATACATAGATAACTGTTGGGTACTTCTTTGTAGGGTCGAAGTCGACAGGTTTCACCATTCTCCAGTAGAGATCGGTCGTTCCGTCAGCTGCTTTGATGGTTCCATTGCTGTATTCAGGCACCTTATATCCCTTCCAAGGGTCTGGAGCCGTGAAATAATGATGGCGTTGTGGCTTCGTGTTCAGTGTGATGAACTCGTAAGCATGGGGCACTGTAGGCTCGCTGTAACTGTCAATCAGTGCATCGCCAGCCGCATTGAGGCGTGCATAATGGTATCCCTTGCCATTGTCAAGGAGTGTTCTCTTGCCCGAATTGACGTCAACCATCCACGTGTTACGCTGTATTGGGTTGCATTCACTGGATGCATAGACGATGCTTTTCAGCTTTTTGTTGAAGCCCAAGACGTCTAATACAACCCATTTTCCGCTTGTTAACTGTTTGATCTGGCGTCCTTCTTTATCGAAAAGATAGATGTGATTGTAGCCATCCTTCTGAGTTTGCAGGATGAACTGGTCCTTGTTCCATGGTAAGAACTGGATAGGATGAAGTGGTTCAACGAACTTCTCATCCGTCTCATGGTACAGTTCTTTCAGCTTAGCACCTGTTGTTGCATCGTAAGAAACCAGTCTGCAATCGTTCTGATCACGGTTTACTTCAAACATATAGATGGTCTTCTCATCTGGACTCCATGCTATATTCGTGAAGTAACGGTCGGTAGGATCACCTGCTTGGAGGTAGATTGTCTTGCCAGTTGACAGGTCATAGACACCCACAGTGACCTTGTGTGAGGTCTCTCCTGCCATAGGATATTTGATAGGATCAGCCTTTGCAGCACGTGATTCGCCCTTGGCTGGCTTCCAATCAAGCTCTGGAATGTCAACAAGTGGATAGTCATTAACCATGCTTTGGTCCATGCGGTAGAAGGCAAGACGGTTGCCTTTCGGACTCCAGAAGAGTCCTCCGTTGATACCAAACTCATCCCTGTGGACGCTTTGTCCATAGACAATATCACGTGAACCATCCTTTGTCAGCTGATGATCTGTGCCGTTTGGGTCGGTAACATAGAGCTGATGATCCAGAACATAAGCCGTTGCCGCCGATGATTGGTTCCAATCACGAGCCTGTGTGTTCTGCTTTCGCTCCTGTTTCTTCTCTGTTTTATGAGTCTTGAAGTTGACAAATATATCCTCATGACCGTTCTGTACAAGTGCAATAGGGCGGTCAGCATATGGGAATTCAACGTTGTAAAGGTGGCGGATCTTATCCTCTGATGCCGTCAAACCAGCCCATTCATTGATGTCATCGAGGGTGAATAGTTTTGTTTCTTTGCCATTGGCAGGGTCAATCAGTGAGCAACTGTTAAGCTCCTGGCGCACAGGCTTGCTGCCCCACCACGTCAGATAGCGTGCCTCAGGGCGCATACTGTAGAAGTTTTTACCACCAAAGTTCAGGTCTTCGAGCGTAAATTGTTTCTGTGCCATACTATTAGTAGGACTGAAAAGTCCCGTAAGAGCAAGGAGCCCTACGAGACTAATAAAAGGTTTAATCTTCATCATGATATATGTTTTTGTTACGGAATCCTCCGCGTTTGTTAGCCTTATCAAAGCGTTTGCCACCAAACTTACGGTCGTCATCACGGCTGAAAGAGCGCCGATTGTCTCGTCCTTCCTTGTTCCATTTGCCGTTACGTCTGTCGTCATGTCTATCATCATTGCGGTCGAAGCGTGGCTTTCTGCCACCCCGATCATCACGGAATTTACTTCCAGAGAGTCTGTTTCGCTCTAAACTATGGAACGTAAAGGAGCGTATATCAGCCTCTGCATTCTCTTCATTCTCGTCAAGTCGCTTCTTAAAGTCGCGTTCTTTCTTGAACCGATGCTTCTGTGCCATCTCCTTTTTCTCCTCTTCTGTCTTGATGATGCCGCCCTCTTGGCGGAATTCTTTCATCTTTCCATCAAAGAGTTGATAGCGTCTGAACTCACATTCCAGCGATCCGTTGTATACAGGAATCTTGATACTGGGCTTCAATCCAATCTGTCTGAAGCACTCTTCACGGTAGGATAGGATCCAAGCTTCGTTTCCCATGAACTCATGTTTGAGTCTTTCACCTATCATTTTATATGTTCCAAGGAGGTTAGGAGTGGATATTCTCTCGCCATAAGGAGGGTTCATGATGATGATACTCTTCTCTTTTGGCTGTGTAAAGTCCTTGAAATCCTGCTGTTCGATGGTCACATAACGTGAGAAACCAGCTGCAGCGACATTCATTCGGGCTGTGTTGACAGCTTTCATATCCGTGTCGTAGCCATAGATATGGTGTGTAAACTCACGTTCCTGTGAGTCATCATTATATATACTGTCGAACAAATCCTGATCAAAGTCAGGCCATTTCTCGAATGCGAACTCCTTGCGGAACACGCCAGGGGATATGTTTCGTGCTATGAGAGCAGCCTCAATGGGTAGCGTACCAGACCCACACATAGGGTCAATGAAGTCTGTTTCACCCTTCCAACCCGTCATTAGAATCATTCCTGCAGCCAGAACCTCATTCAAAGGAGCCTCTACGCTTTCCTGACGGTAGCCCCTGCGGTGCAGAGATTCCCCACTTGAGTCGAGTGAAAGGGTAGCATTGTCTTCAGCAACGTGTATGTTCAGGCGAATATCTGGGTTACTAACAGAGATATTTGGGCGTTCTCCGGTGTTCTCACGGAACTGATCAACGATGGCATCCTTCACCTTATATGTTACGAAACGTGAGTTCGTGAATTCTTCTGAGTACACTACTGAGTCCACAGAGAAGGTCTTTCCCTTCAGAATATACTTACTCCAATCAATCTTCTTCACCTCCTCATACATGTCTTCAGCACTGCGTGCCTTGAAGTGTGCGATAGGTTTCAGAACGCGGATAGCGGTATGTAACTGGAAGTTTGCCCTATACATCATCTCCTTGTCGCCAGTGAATGATACCATTCTGCGACCGATCTGTACGTTGTTTGCTCCTAATTGTGTCAGCTCTTTGGCCAAGACTTGCTCCAAGCCCATGAAGGTCTTGGCGATGAGTTCAAATTCTTGCATTAATGTTTTATTTTATTTGGATAGGCATTTGTTAGTAAAATACGGTGTATTTCATATGCCTCCGCCATAATCATAGTTAATATCGAGGATATCGGTTTTGTTCTGTTTGTATTTTTTCGACCGTGGTTTCATGTCCCGTGTCACCCAAACATTGGCGCCAATGACAGCCCCTTTGCCTATGGTGATACGTCCTAAGATCGTTGCATTGGCGTATACAATGACGTTATCTTCCAATATTGGATGGCGTGGAATACCCTTGATAGGCTTTCCTTCCTTATCTAATGGGAAGCTTTTTGCCCCGAGTGTCACACCCTGATAGAGCTTTACATGATTGCCAATGACGCATGTAGCCCCGATAACGACGCCCGTCCCATGGTCAATAGTGAAGTGTGTTCCGATGGTTGCAGCCGGATGAATGTCTATTCCAGTCTCAGAATGTGCCATTTCGGTGATCATTCTTGGGATGAGTGGTACGTTTTCCAGCACTAATTCATGTGCCAATCGGTAGTTTGTGAGTGCTTTGATGGCTGGATAACAGTCTATTACTTCCCCCAGATTGGCTGCCGCCGGGTCACCATCAAAGGCTGCCTGCACATCAGTTGACAGTATCTTGCGCAGTTTAGGTAGCTTTAGGATGATGTTTTCAGCAATCCTTTCTGCCTCTTCCTGTAGGCAACAGCGTGTGTCAGCAGCATTGGCGCAGTGGCAATCCTCGTTGAAACAGAGTCCAGCCATCACCTGTCTGCAGAGCAGTTTGTACAGCCTTTCCGTGTCAACTCCTATGCGATACCTTATGGTTTGTATGTTTACGGATGTCATTCCATAGAATCCTGGGAAGAGAATAGAGCGTGTCAACTCAATAATCTCTTCCAATTCCTTTGACGAAGGAAGTGGATCTCCATCACGATGTTCATGGAAGAGCCCTTGAAGTGTTTGTGGTTTGGAAAGCTCATCCACTGTTTTGGTGAGTTGCTGAGTGAAGTTCTGGCTACTCATTGACTATTATATAAAATATATAACTACTCTGCAAAGATAATGATTATTATTGGATATTTGTGTTTTCGTTCGGGAAAAATGTACTAATTTTGCAGTTACTTCCACTAAGGAAACGTATTTAGGTGATAACATTCATAGTAAATCAATGAAGTCAATATTTCTTTCTCGCCCTCTCGGCGTACTGGTGTTTCTTTTTGTTTGTATTGTTTCAATGGCTCACACGGGCTCCCGTCGGTCGGAAAAGGCGGTAACTCGGCATTATGATGGTATTGATGTGTCGCATCATCAGGGCATCATCAATTGGAAGGAAGTGGGTCGTGACAAGCAGATTCGCTTTGTTTATGTGAAGGCAATGCAGGGTACTTCGATAACGGATGAGTATTATCTTCGTAATATGAGGGGTGCTCGTGAGCAGGGATTGCGCTGTGGTTCTTATCATTTTATGTCTTCCCGATCGTCTGTTCGGGCACAGTTTCGCCATTTCAGGGCTATGATGAAGCGTTGCCGACAGGACCTTATACCGATGATTGATGTGGAACGTGAGGGTGTAAAGGGCTGGTCACGCAAGCAGGTGCAGGACAGTGTGGCGCTCTTTGCACGACTTGTAAAGAAGTATTATGGTAAGAAACCACTTATCTACTCGCAGGTAAACTTCTATAATTCACATCTTGCTCCACGCTTCAATACGTACTTTCTTTTCCTTGGAAAGTACAATTCGCGTCGTCCAGAGATAAAAGGTGCAGGCAGACATAACATCTGGCAGTTCACGGAACGAGGCAAAGTGCGTGGCATAAAGGGGCATGTGGACCTCGATAGGTTTATGTCTGGTACCTCGTTGAGGGATATTAGGTTGTGAAAGGGCGGCCTCTGCACCAAAAAAGGGCGGCCTTCACACCAAAAGATGCGGCCTCCCCAAGCCCCTCCAAAGGAGGGGATGTCCAATTAGATGAGGCTGTTTGAACGTGGAAAGGTGAGGGGTTAAAAGTGAAAAATGAGCTTTTGAACGATGGAAAAGTAAAAGTGTAAGAGGTTAAAATGGTTTCTTGAACAGTCGAAAGGTGAAAGGATAAAAGTGTATTGTGAGCTTCCGAATAGCTATAAGGTGAAAGAATAGAACAGTAAAAGGCAGGGAAGGGGAGGTAAAAGAGTAAAGCGGAACGATGAAGAGTCATCGTTCCGCTTTTTATTTTGTTGAATGTGAGAGTCGTATTTGACTGTGTTCTTGTTGTTTATGTGTCTCTTTTAAAGCACAGTTAGCAACAAACTCGTTGGGACATTCGCTCCTCTAAAGGGATTAGGATAGACTGTTTTTAGCCCAGATACTTCATCAGCACACGTGCATTGCCACTCTCGCGAATCTTTTCGATGGCTTTTTCACGTATCTGACGTACACGTTCACGGGTCAATCCCATCTCTGTACCGATCTCTTCGAGTCCTTTTTCCTGGCAACCGATACCGAAACACTCCGTGACAATCTTTATCTCGCGATCTTTAAGTGTGTTCTGAAGAACGGCACGCAGGTCATCAGACATTGATTCAAAGTCTACTCCACGGTCAGTACGTGAGTCATCACCTGATGAAAGCATGTCACTCATTGAGTTATCATCGTCATCGCTGAACGGTGCATCAATGCTCATGTGATGGTTATCAGCACTCTGACTCTGTCGGATCCGTGCTTCGTCAATGCCAGTTAGCTCTGCCAGCTCATGTATAGAAGGCCTACGGTTGTGCTTTTGCACGAACTCATTGGTCACTTGATTAATCTTTGAGATAGCTCCAACTTGGTTCAGTGGGAGACGAACGATACGACTCTGCTCAGCAATAGCTTGCAGAATACTCTGTCTGATCCACCAAACTGCATAAGAGATGAACTTAAAACCGCGCGTTTCGTCAAACTTCTCAGCAGCTTTTACCAGTCCAATGTTCCCTTCATCAATAAGGTCTGTAAGCGAAAGTCCTTGGTGTTGATACTGTTTAGCTACGGAAACGACGAAGCGAAGATTAGCTTTTATCAGTTTCTCCTTGGCACGTTCACCTTTACGGCCGCCCTTATGGATCTCCTGAGCCAGTTCAATCTCCTCATCAACGGTAATCATTGGTTCACGACCAATCTCTACAAGGTACTTGTCAAGAGCCTCACTTGATCGGTTGGTGATACTTTTTGAAATCTTAAGTTGTCTCATGAATTGTTTACTATTTCCTCCTTAAATATAGCTGGTTTCCGTTATCCTAATTCTCGATACGGCGTGCAAAGGTACATATAAAGAGGTGAAAAACCAAATATAACAGGTCTGAATTTGTATCTTTTATGCTTTTTTATGTATAAATAGACCTAAATGCCCTTCATACTTTATCTCAGATGATGAAATACCCATGCGTCTGTTTTTAACAAATGATTTTACTTTCAGCAAATAATTAACGAACGTTTGTGGTGTTTATTGTGGTGAAGTGAGATTTTATTCTTTATTATTTGTTTTTCAATCGGTGCTTCCTCTTCTTGCGTTCTTTGGTCTTGTCATGCTGAAAAGAGGATGTTTTCTGTTGTTATGAAATATGCTTACACTTTTCGGTATGCCATTTCGTGAAAATCAAAGGATTATGTGTTTTTATTGGGTTTGTAATCTTCTGTGATTCAAATACTTACAAAGTGGGAAGTGAAAGACGCCCTTTTGCATTGTAAAAGGGCGTCTTTTACATGTCAAAAGGGCATGTTTTGCAATGCAAAAGGGCATCTTTTACAATGCAAAAGAGCCTCTTTTGTTTTCCGATTCTGATTTTTTCTTACAATGAAGGCATCTCTTTTGGTTGCCCGTCTGTGCCTACTTGGTTTTCCATCGAGCGTGGGTCGTAAGGTGGGATAGGGTGCTATATGTATAAATAAGGTGTAGAAACAGTAATTCTTAACATATATTTTGTATAAAATTACATCTTTCTTTGCCGTCATATAAGGTAAAACCACTAACTTTGCAACTGCTACTAACATCAGATACCATATCCTTTTGCATTGTGAAAGGATGACTGAAAACGACATACAAGACCAATAACTCAGTGTAATTGAAGGTTTTATTTTGAAGCACTACATGCTCTTCGGCATTGAGATTGTGGAACGGTGACACAAGCGTTTAATACGTTTTGAAGAATTATTTATCACTTATTTAATAGTATCACTATGAAAAGAATTTTACTATCAGTAACGTTGCTGTTAGCATTCTGTGCGGTAAACGCCCGTCCCATAGGGCAGACGGAAGCGCAGGAGTTGGCAACACGGTTCATGAAACGATGGGTCAAACGCCCTGTTATGCGTATGTTGCCTTCGTCGGCTATGCCTGCAGGCACACGCAGTAGTAACGGACAAGCACCGTTCTACATCTATAACAACGATGGTGGAAAGGGCTTTGTCATTGTCTCAGGTGACGATGCTATCGGCACCATCCTAGGCTATTCGGACCATGGGACATTCACGTTTAAGGATGCGCCAGACAACCTCTTGTTCTGGATGAAGACCTATGCAAAGCGCATTGCGGCTATCCGTGCTGATGAAAAGACGGAGGAGAGAATGGCTGAAGCACCTCATCCCGTGGTGAAACCATTGTTGGGCGACATTAAATGGGGGCAGGATACACCTTACAACAATGACGGTCCGACATGGACGGATGGGCAGGACACGTATCATTACTACGTGGGTTGTGTGGCTACGGCAGCCTCACAGATCATGCGTTACTATAAATACCCACTGCACGGAACGGGTAGTCACTCGTACACAACGACTTTTGTTGACGAGAATGGTAAGCCACTGAAGAAGAACGTTACGCTCTCTGCCGACTTCAGCAAGGATACTTACGAGTGGGATAAGATGTTACCCGACTATCGGAACGTGAACTATACGGCTGAACAGGCTAAGGCTGTGGCTCTCCTCAATGCACATGTTGCCATCTCAGTGGATATGGAATATGGGCTGACGGGTAGTGGAACATACTCTCCACTGGTGCCTTATGCCATGCGTACCTACTTCGGTTATGATAAGTCGGTGCAGTATCTGAAGCGTGAACATTACTCAACCAATGAGTGGATGACACTGATAAAGCACGAGCTTGACGCCCGTCGACCTGTTTATTATTCGGCAAGTTCGGAGGATGGACTCGGTGGTCACGCCTTCGTTTGTGATGGTTATGACAGTCGGGACTTCGTACATATCAACTGGGGATGGCATGGTGACAGTGACGGTTTCTTCATGGTGAACCATCTAAACCCTGAGAAACTCGGCATTGGAGCAGATAAAAGTGGATTCAATGTAGGGCAGGAGATCCTCATCAACTTCGTTCCTGCAGGGTCACAAGTATCTGAAGTACCTCTTAGTGTGTCGTCGCCTACACGCCTAAGCGTGATGTTATTCAATACGGAGAAGTTCGTCAACAAGTCCATGTCATTGGCAAGTTTCATTGAGAACTACGATGTTGAACCCGCTCAGTTCCGCATCTCTGCCGTGCTGATGAAGGACGGTCAGATCCTGAAACATCTGAAGGATGACAACCAGAAGCTGGCTGGTTACACGGACGGCAAGGCTGGTCATACTTATTACATCATGCGTGATATCCCGTTGGAGGTGGCAGGTGTTGCTGATGGTGAGTATCAAGTGTGCTTTGCAATATGCCCTGTCGGTCAGGACAAGTGGACGGTTCTTCGTCATCCTGTGGGCAATTCTGCTTATGGAGTAGTGAAGGTTGAGAAGGGAGTGATCGTTGCTGACATGGAATATAAGCCTACACCTGACGTTAAACTGCTGTCGAAAATCAACTTTGACGGTCCTCTTTATGCTGAAGGAGCTGGTCTTGTACGGGTCAAACTGCAGAACAAGAGCAAGGATTTCAACCTCAGTAAGCTCATCTTTAAGTTCACTTCAACGGCTGATCCGCAGAAGGTTTACACCAGTGATACGCTTCAGGCAAGCATCTATGGTGACTGTACCGAGAACTATGAAACGGTATTTGCTTTGCCTGAACAGCTCCCTGCAGGACGTTATGCAGTGAAGCTTTATCATGCAAAATATGACGCTTTGACATTTGATGATTCGGAAGTTGGAACGACAGAGGTGGACGTTCGTCCTGCTGCTGCTCATCCTGTGCTGCGTCAGGTGTCGGAGATGGGATGGCTCAATGCCGATACAAAGGAGCAGACTGCCGTACCACAAGGAAAGAAGATTGTGCTTGCCTGCGACATGCGTAACTATGGTAAGGACGGTAATGCCAGTGTTGTCACTTGCTTCAAGAGCACGCTGACGGGTAAGGAATACGTCTTTATGCAGGATTCAAAGGACTTTGATAAGGGTGAGAAGCAGACGATGAAGTTCTATAAACCACTGCCTTTCGAACCTGGAACCTATAAGGTAGGAACGAAATATGTGGCTGAGGATGTGCTGGAGGATATGCCTTGTGCATTCGATTCAGCAACGGTGACGATTGAAAAGAATGCCGAGTTGCCGTTAGAGTGTGCTGCCCTCGACTTCCCAACAACGCTTGAACTGGGGAAAGCTGCAACAGGTTCTTTCTCTCTCAAGGCTCTGAAGGATGTAAAGAACATGATGGTGAAGGTTGCTTTGCGCACGTTTACTGGTCGTGGCGGTGTGCTTCTGGCCATGACAAGAGTGTCGGGACAGGCTGGAACACAGTCGGACGGTAAGTTGAACTATACGCCACGTGAGGGCGATATAGCACCGGGATTCTATCTGATGCAGATCACTTGCAAGGCTGGTCTGGGTAAAAACGCTGTTGAAATGCCTGTCGGTGGTTGTGACAACTACTATAAACTTGTGCGTATTGTCAATTCAACAACGGGTATCAATGAGGTTCGTGGCAATGCAGCAGAGTATGGTCTGACGGTTAGAATAGAAGGTAACCGACTCCGTTTGCAGCCAGAATCGGATGCAGTACAGGTTCGTGAAGTGAGTGTTTATACGCTCTCTGGCATGCTTGTAAGTCGCATTTCGGGTGACGTTCGTGATGTTGAACTTCCACGAAAGGCATCTACTTACATCCTGAAGGTCGTTACGAACAAGGGAATTGTGGTGAAGAAGTTTATCACAGAATAATCTTCTGATACGAAAATTGCCACCAATTGGAAGGGAAACCTCCAGTTGGTGGCAATGTTTTTTTTGATGGTTCAGCAACGCATCGGGGGTGTTGAACCTTTCTTATAACCCGTTGAAAGCAGACGCTTAGTGCATGTCAGAAACCAACTTTACGCTGGTGTTGATCTCCATCTGCATACCCATCATCTTCATTTTACCTGAGCTAACCACGTCATTGACCCATCCGCTCTTTGTGAAATGATAGGTAGTCGTATCGTTCATGTCGATACTTGCCATGCCCATAGCCTTCAGTTGACCCCAGTTTTGCTCAATTTGTGAACTTATCTCATCGCCCAATCCCATCTTCTTGATATTGTTAATGAAGAACGCTTTGGTCTCATTCTCTGTCATGTTAGCCTTGCTTTTTGCCACAACAGTGAGCATGCCGAGAACGTTGCTGACGTCATAAGTGGTGTTAACCTTGATGCCTTGTATCTCTTTGTCCTCTTTGTCACCCGTCTTTAGGGTCTTACCATAGAGCTGGAAGACACTCTTGTTCTTGAAGTTCTCCATGATATTCTTCTCGGTGAAGAGGTCGTTGAGTGCCATAATCACCTTGGCTTTTGGTGCCATCTTCTCTATGTTAGGATTCTTTTTATACATACTGTCAATCTGAGCGATGGCTACTTTGCTCATTTTCCCAACCACTTCTTCGTAGTTCAGCAGCTTCTGCAAGCAACCATTCTTATCAGTCTGGAAGAGAACAGGTACTCCATCGAGGTACCGACTGAGCTGATCGCCAAACTGTTGTGCCGCCTCTTCGTTCCCTTCTATCTTCGTATCTTTGGTCAGGAACTCAACTTTAAAACCGTCAGCAGTGGCATCTTTCACCTCGACAGTGGTCGTGTTGGTTATCTTAATGTTCTGATTTCCAGCACCCATAGGCAGTGCTGCATTGACAGTGTTTACGTTTTCATAAACGGCTTTGTCACCTTTCTTGAGGTTGACCTTGATGAGTGTCTGCGCATTCAGTACCGTTACGGTAAGTAATAATGCAAATGTGATGAGTGTCTTCTTCATAATTTCTTTCGTTTAAAATTGTACTTTAAATGGTTAGTTGTTCTCTTTCACATCCTTGTTATGGATGTTATGCTTGATGTTCCATGGGCTGGCAGTTGCCGTTCTATGGCATAGAATGCGTCGTGCCATGGTAGGGGAAAAACAAAAAGGTGGCTGATGACCTTCTGAATCATCAACCACCTTATTATATATTAGTAGGATCTTGCAATGATAACACGGTATTTAGCAGGCTTGCCACTTACCATGTCGGTGCCAGGAGTCTGTTCGAACATGAACGGAACACAACGGATTGTAGCCTGTGTGTCCTCCTTTATCTTGGCTTCTGTCTCTTCTGTACCATCCCAATGGCAGAGGAAGAAACCACCATCCTTAACCTTCTCCTTGAATTCTTCGTAGTTTTCACACTCGTAGATGTGCGCATCACGGAAGTCTTTTGCCTTCTGGAAGATGTTGTTCTGTATGTCATCGAGGAGATTTTTCACGTAGTCAACGATGCCATCGAAGCTTACACTGTCCTTTTCAAGCGTGTCTCGGCGCATAACCTCAATGGTATTGTTCTCCAAATCACGACCACCCATTGCCAAACGGACTGGTACTCCCTTCAATTCATAGTCTGCAAACTTGAAGCCTGGGCGCTTATTGTCAGCGTCATCATACTTCACTGTGATGCCCAATGCCCTCAACTGGTCGATAGCAGGCTGTAACTTGGCTGTGATTTCCTTCAGTTGTTCCTCGCCTTTGAAGATAGGTATGATGGCAACCTGTATAGGAGCGATCTTTGGAGGCAACACTAAACCGTTGTCATCAGAGTGTGTCATGATCAAAGCTCCTATCAATCGGGTGCTCACACCCCATGATGTAGCCCATACATACTCTGGTTTGTTGTCCTTATTAAGATAGGTTACATCGAAAGACTTAGCAAAATTCTGACCTAAGAAGTGTGAAGTACCACTCTGAAGGGCCTTACCGTCCTGCATCATAGCCTCGATGGTGTAAGTGTCAAGTGCTCCTGCAAAGCGTTCAGTCTCACTCTTTACACCCTGAACAACAGGTACTGCAAGCCATTTTTCCGCAAAATCAGCATATACATGCAGCATTGTTTGTGCCTCTTTCTCTGCCTCCTCACGTGTAGCATGTGCTGTATGACCCTCTTGCCAGAGGAACTCTGAGGTGCGAAGGAACGGGCGAGTACGCATCTCCCAGCGCATAACGTTACACCATTGGTTACACATCAATGGCAGATCACGCCAAGAGTGAATCCAGTTCTTATATGTATTCCAGATGATTGTCTCACTTGTAGGACGTATTATCAGCTCTTCTTCAAGCTTAGCGTTAGGGTCTACCTCAACAGCATTGCCGTCTTCGCTTGCTTTTAAGCGATAATGAGTAACCACAGCACACTCTTTGGCAAATCCCTTTACGTGCTCAGCCTCACGAGAGAGGAAGCTTTTCGGAATCAAAAGTGGGAAGTAAGCATTCTGAACGCCTGTCTCTTTGAACATTTTATCAAGCTGTGCCTGCATCTTTTCCCATATAGCATAGCCGTAAGGCTTGATAACCATACATCCACGTACGGCAGACTGCTCAGCCAATTCAGCTTTTACTACAAGGTCATTGTACCATTGAGAGTAGTTCTCTGCTCTCTTGGTCATGTGTTTTAGTTCTTTTGCCATAATATATTTATCTGTTTCTTTTCTTTTAGGGGAAATCCCAAGCTTTGTAGGCAATTCCCTTTTGTGTTTGTAACAGGAACACCTAACTTTGCGATAGAGTAATACAAGCAAGTGCAAATGAAGTTTACTTCGGCATTGCCAAGCACTGCTTATTTTGTGCAAAATTACAAAAAAATGTTGGCAAATAGTGCTTTACACCATAATTTGTTTATCTTTGCACGGATTAGAAATAACGGGTGAGCCATCAGGAAGGCTCCATTTGAAATTAAAGGATAATATTATAACATAAACATTGCAGGTTATGAAGAATATGAAAGTAATGGCAGCAGGCATGTGTATGCTGACTGTCGTAAGTTGTCAGACCAAACAAGGAACAGGTGCTTTAGCTGGTGGTGGTGCCGGAGCGGTACTGGGCGGCATCGTTGGTAACATCATAGGAAAGAATACAAAGAGTACTGCTATCGGTGCAGCTATCGGTGGTGTGATTGGTTCAGGTGCTGGTGCGCTCATCGGTCGTCACATGGATAAGGTGGCACGTGAGGCTTCTCAGCAGCTTCCTAACGCTCGAGTTGACAAGGTAACAGATGCAAATGGTCTGGATTGTGTGAAGGTAACCTTCGATTCTGGTATCCTTTTCCCTCTTAACAAGTCTACTTTGAGTGCTTCAGCTAAGAAGGATCTGACGAAATTCGCTGGTCTGATGAAGCGCAATTCAAACTGTGACGTTGCTATCCAGGGCTACACTGACGCTTCTGGTAACGATAATATCAACATCCCTCTGTCACAGAGTCGTGCCAATGCAGTGTCTTCTTATCTGAAGGCAAACGGTGTTTCTAACCGTCAGATTCGTTCAGTTGAGGGCTTTGGTAGTGCTAATCCTATCGAGAATAAGACTGTCAGTCAGGCTAACCGTCGTGTAGAAGTTTATCTCTATGCTTCATCTGAAATGATTCGTCAGGCTAACAACGGTTCTCTTTAATCATTGATTCTGCAGTGCACAGTACTTATGTGTACTCTTAAATAAGTAAGCAGGTAATCTGTTCCATCCAGGTTTCCTGCTTCTTTTTTTGTTAATACCATCGTAAAACAGCTTTATAGCTTTCGTTTTCTTTTGGGATTTATCCGTTGATGCACCATTTATTTGAGTTGATAAGGTGTATAGTATTCAACTTATATCAGCTCTTTATTCCAAGGATAGAGCCTTGAAAGTTTACCGATAAATACTAAGATAACTTTTAAATTGCTTTGCTGTCACTTTTAACATTTCGATTAATAGCCTGTGAAAGAGGGTATTATGAGAGAAGAATGGGTGACAGTAGTGACAGGAAAGTTAGAAAGTTGCGAAAAAGTAGGGTTACTTTATAGGTGTAGACAAGTGAGCTTTGGTGTTCTTTTCAGGGTCTTCTTAAACTTTTCAGATACAAAAACAGAGAACCTCCCCAGCTCTTCCGACGAAGAGAGGGGAGGTTCTTTGTTTACCTTCATTAGTATTTGAAGGTTGCTGTGAGCGTGATGTTGCGCCCATCAGCATGAGCATATTCAGCATTACGTGCCATTAACATGGATGAAGGTGTATAATATGTATAATTCAGTAGGTTCGATACTGCGAGGCTGAAGTCCCATGCTTTCAGCTTCATTCCTGCCATAAAGTTCAGCAGGTTGATACGGTTTACGATTCCTTCTCCCTCATTGTAAGCACCGGTAGCATTAGGTGTGAAGCGGTTGCGCTTACCTGTGTGGATGTATTGTAGCTGTAGATACGTATTCTTAATAGGGGAGTAGTTCACGTACATTCCCAACTTTGCTGCAGGAATAGATATGTTCGACATGTATGTATCCCATTCTCCTGAGGCTGATTTCAGTTTGCCTTCAAACCATGAAAGGTTTGCTCCTGCCTTGAGATTGTCAAGGATCTTGGCGTCAGCACTCAGTTCAATACCATACACTTTCTGTGGTGTCCGGTTGACAACCCAGAAGCCATTCTCTATCTTCAGGTCACTACCGAGCTTTGAATAGGTATAGAAGAACGAGCCATTCAGCTGCAACCAGTCACCAATCTGTGAGTAAGCACCAATCTCATAGTTGTTTGTCTTGACTGGTTCTGTTGATATTTTTGATAGCACATCAGCCTTTGCAGCACGTAACGTACGACCCAAATCGAAGATTGAGAAGCCCTGTGAGAAGGCTACGAAAGGCTGGAATTCACGGATCTTGTTATAAGACAGTCCGACATTGAATGAGAGATTGTTGTAATGAAGTGATCCTCCTTGCACATGAACCTGTGGGTCAGAGAGTTTATTACGCAACACATCATAGTCGGGAACGCTCACATTGATGAAGTCATATCGTCCTCCCAGCTTCACGTTGAACCATTGCCACAGTGTAGCTTTCATCTGTACGAACGGTGCATGGTTGTTACTTCTGAGCCAAGGCATCCACAAACGACCGTCAACAAGGGGTTGCGCCGTCTTGTTGAAGAGGTAATCATAACCGTAAACAAGGCGTGCGAAGGCGTTTTCAGAGAGTGTCAGACGAGACGTGAACTGTGTACGGAAGCCGAACTTACGGTCTTTCACTGCTGACTGTCCGCTGGTCTCCTCCCATCGGGGTTGTGCTGGGTTGGCTTTACGGAAGTCGAAGATGGTGTAAAGGCTTGACCCATAGATGTCAGCCTCTAAGTCTGTATGTTTGAAAATGTCATGTGAAGTGAACTTCAAGTAAGCATTGTGGTTGTATCGTGTACCTTCATCAACAGCCTGTGGGTCTCTGTTCCCAATGACACCGATGGCTGGGCGCTGCAGATATATACCTGCTGAAGGAATCAGTTTCGTGTCCTGCAGACTGCGATAGAAGTTATACATCAGTTCAATTCGGCTTTTTGTTGACAGTGCATAGCCCAGTTTCACGAGTGTATTGGTGGTATATGTGTCGCCAAGTCCGTATCTTGGAGAGATGAATTGTCCGTCACCATCAACGCTACTGCCTGTTCTTCCGAAGGTTCCACTGATGAGATAGTCAAACTGTCCAGCCTTTCCGTAAAGCTGTTGGTTGATACGATAACCCTGACCCTTGCCCTGTCGGAAGAAGTTATAGGTTGATCCAGCCAGCGTTGTCTGTCCTGCAATGGCTCTGTTGGTGGTGTTTTTCTTAGTGATGATGTTGATCAAACCACCGATAGCACCGTTTCCATACAGTGCCGTTGACCCTTTCACAATCTCGATATGGTCGATGGCAGAGACGTCAATCGTACGGATATCACGGTCGGTAGAGCGTAGCGGAGTCGACTGGGGTATACCGTCAATCAGTATTAATGCGCTTCTTCCGCGGAGTGATTGTGCACGTGAACTTGTCGTATTACTTGACAATGCCATGCCCGGGGTGAGCAATCCAAGGAGATGCGACATGTCTGGAGCAATCTTACTCATTGCTTCTATCTGTTTATTGTCGATGATTGTGACCGTAGCAGCCGCATTCGACTTCAGTTCAGGGATACGTGTCGTACTGATGGTCACCTCCTGCAGATGCTGCGTAGAGTCCAGTGCGTTCTCTGTCTGTGCGTTACAAGGTGCAACAACTGCTGCCAGAATAAACACAAGTGGGGTAAATTTCTTTCTCATTATGTATACAATTTTTTATCGATAATCCATTATTTTGTGCAAAAGTATGTAAATTTTAGAATTTATACAATACCTAAAATAAGGTAATTTGATCGTCTCTTTCGCCTTAATCGTCCGTGTCCTCTCCCGTATATATCATAAAATGTCTCTTGTATATGGTTAAGAAGTCTCAGCTGTGTATCGCGCTTTCTGTTGGTAGAATAGTATCACTAATAATCGCCTTTAGTAGTGTGTGTTGTCAGGATTTTTATTACTCGCAAATCAAGAGGTGCTCTTTCGCCGTGTAAAAGACGCCCTTTTGCATTGTAAAAGATGCCCTTTTGAAGTGTAAAAGGTGCCCTTTTGCACCGTAAAAGATGCCCTTTTGCGAGGCGTTTTGTAAGCCTTTGATTGTCTGATGGTTACAAAGTCGTTTTCCATCCATATTCTTTCATTTTTCAGAATACCATGGCGTGCTATCTGTAAGGATAATTCACGGACAATAAAAAAGGCATCAAGCTGTGATAGCCTGATGCCTTATATTATTTAGATGATTGTAACAAGGATTACTTGTCACCCTCCATCTTCTTCTTCAAGTCAGCGAGTACGTCGAGATCACCAAGTGAAGTACCAGCAGCAACGTTGTTGATCTGTGCTGACTGATCCTGCTTGCGTGCGCCATTAGCTGCATGACGTGGGCGACGTGGCTCTTCCTTAACCTCCTCGAAAGTACGAGAGTGAGAGAGGATGATGCGCTTTGTGTCCTTAACGAACTCAATAACCATGAATGGGAGTTCCTCGCCAAGCTGTGCCTGTGTGCCATCCTGCTTAACAAGATGCTTAGGTGTAGCGAAGCCTTCACCACCTTCATCAAGAGTAATCACTGCACCCTTGTCCATAGACTCGGTGATCTTACCATTGTGGATAGTACCTGGCTTGTAGATTTCCTCGTACTCATCCCATGGATTTGACTCGAGTTGCTTGTGACCAAGGCTCAAACGACGGTTCTCTTTGTCAATTTCGAGAACAACAACCTCGATCTCTGCACCCTGTGATGTGAACTCTGAAGGATGCTTAACCTTCTTAGTCCAAGAGAGATCGCTGATGTGGATAAGACCGTCAACACCTTCCTCAAGCTCTACGAAGATACCGAAGTTAGTGAAGTTACGAACCTTAGCAATGTGCTTAGAACCTACTGGGTACTTCACTTCGATAGTCTCCCATGGGTCTTCCTTCAGCTGTTTGATGCCAAGAGACATCTTACGCTCGTCGCGATCAAGGGTGAGGATTACTGCCTCTACCTCATCACCAACCTTCATAAACTCCTGTGCTGAACGCAAGTGCTGGCTCCAGCTCATCTCAGATACGTGGATGAGACCCTCAACGCCTGGCTGTATCTCAACGAATGCACCATAGTCAGCCATAACAACTACCTTACCCTTAACGTGGTCACCAACCTTAAGGTTAGGATCAAGAGAATCCCATGGGTGTGGAGTGAGCTGCTTGATACCAAGAGCGATACGCTTCTTATCCTCATCAAAGTCGAGGATTACAACGTTGATCTTCTCATCGAGTGTTACAACCTCGTGTGGATCACTTACGCGACCCCATGAGAGGTCAGTGATATGTACGAGTCCGTCAACACCACCGAGGTCAACGAATACACCGTAAGAGGTGATGTTCTTAACAGTACCCTCGAGGATCTGACCCTTCTCAAGATGAGAGATGATCTCCTTGCGCTGTGCTTCAAGCTCTGCCTCGATGAGTGCTTTGTGTGATACGACAACGTTGCGGAACTCCTGATTGATCTTAACAATCTTGAACTCCATAGTCTTACCAACGAATACATCGTAGTCACGTATAGGGTGAACGTCAATCTGGCTTCCTGGAAGGAATGCTTCAATGCCGAATACATCAACGATCATACCACCCTTTGTGCGGCTCTTGATGTAGCCCTGAACAATCTCATCGTTCTCCAAAGCCTTGTTGATGTTCTCCCAGCTCTTCTGCAGGCGTGCCTTCTTGTGTGAGAGTACGAGCTGGCCACGCTTGTCTTCCTGGCTCTCTACGTAAACCTCAACCTTATCGCCTGGCTTGAGATCTGGATTGTAACGGAATTCTGAAGCAGGGATAATACCATCGCTCTTGTAACCGATGTTTACTACTACTTCCTTCTTGTCAACTGAGATTACAGTACCTTCAACAACCTGATGCTCCTGGATCTTGTTGAGTGTCTCATCGTAAGCCTTAGTAAGATCGCTCTTGCTAGCGCCATTCTGTGTTCCGTTCTCGAACTCGTCCCAGTTGAAGTCAGCTAAAGGCTGTACATTCTTGACGTCTTCAATTTTTGTCATAAAGTGTTTAAAAAAATAATTTAATTAATAAAGTTTGACTTTATATGAACTCTAATGGGGCTTAATATCCCCAAATCGAGCGCAAAGTTACTAATAATATTCTGAACATCAATGCTTTTGCGGTTCTTTTTTAACCTTTCTTCTCTTTACACCGAAAATATCCCAGATGTGGTTAAAGTCCTTTTTCAGGATGATACCCACACCTTGTGTGGTCAGTGAATTGCGAGAGAAGTAGCGGTCGTTGGTCTGATTATAGACGCGGAAGGCTACGTTCCCGCTTGGGAAAAGGAGGTATCTGATGTCGAAATCTCCAATGAATGAGGAGCTGTTTTTAGCAACATTGTCACGATAACCGAACTGCCCGTTGAAGAGTAGACGGTTGTTGAGCATGCTACCGGAGAGGAGTCCTTCGTATTCAGCATTGCTAAAGCCTTCGTTTCCTGTGGCAATGTTTGCTCCAAAGTTCCAGTTTCGGTTGTTTACTAAGTTGGAAAGGACTGTGTTGATCTGCTGGGAGATTGTTCCGGAGAGCAGACTCTGCATGGCAAGTGAGGTCTGACTTGGTCCTAAGTCTTTCTGTGCCATGTTGTTATTGTTGTTGCTTTGGGGATAGAACCTACCGACAGCAAGCAGATAAAGCACCTGGTTGTTCATCTCCTGTTCGGAGTTGAGGATGGAACGTACCATCTGTTGTGCGTCGGAGGAGAGCGTCGGAAGATCCAAATCAAAGGATACTGTTGGTGCTGCTGGTGTCCCTTCGATATTTAGAAGACAGTTTACTTTCGTGTTGTTATGTGCAAACGAATTGCCCAACCCTAAGTCGCTGAGAGGTACGGAGTTGATGGTGTATATTCCTTTTAAGTTGAGTGCAGCATTGAAAGGGTCACCTCCAAAAGCAATTGTTGACCCTGGCTGGAAGGAGAATTGCTTCTTGATGATGTTCTGTATGGTCAGACTGTAGAGCCCATGGTCTACGTTATAGTTGCCAAAAAGCTGGAATGCACCTTTATTATAATAGGTGGCACGGAGAATACCTGAGCCGTTCAGTGTGATGTTATCGCCTGTTGCTTCATCAAGGAGTACTCCTAAAGTGAGGTTAGGATTGGTCTTCAGGAGGAAATTGATGTGCAGATTGCTCGGTATATCTGCAAAGCTATTATTATTGTTGGCGTCAGATGGTGTGTGTGTAGTGGCTGGTGCCGTTACGGAAGAAGGGTTGCCCGTCTCTGGAATCAGTACTGTATTGCTGTCTACGGGTGTGGAAATCCAGTGGATAAAGTTGTTTGTCCCTACGTCACCTGCCGTTGCTGCGTTGTAAGTAATAAAGGTATTTTTCTCTGGTTCCAGCTCAACATTCATCGTTGTCTCACCCGGTCCACCTTTAATGTCACAGTTTCCTGTGCCGTAGACAACACCCCAGAATGTCTCTTTGCTGGTGTGTCTTGGGAAGTAATAAGACAGAAGGTTATGTGCTTCGACGTTGATGTCATAAGTGAGGTGGGTGAGGGAATTGTGGTGTAAGCCTCCCGTGACAATACCGATGTTCCCTTTTGGATCATAAACGGTATCTGTCGCAAATGTTATCTCATTCGGTATGAGTCTGACACGACAGTCTTTTAATGTATAGGTAACGCCAATAGGTTTGATATGGATGGGACCGTTGGCTATCATATCACCCTCAAGGTTTATGTCATCCAGTGGTCCTACCACCTTACACCAGCCTTCAGCCTGTGCG
This sequence comes from Prevotella histicola, assembly GCF_055385135.1. Taxonomy (NCBI): domain Bacteria; kingdom Pseudomonadati; phylum Bacteroidota; class Bacteroidia; order Bacteroidales; family Prevotellaceae; genus Prevotella; species Prevotella histicola. Next base: position 759,573 of record NZ_AP043794.1, read on the forward strand.
TTTATATCACTCATGAAGGAACCACAGAAGCTCTTTAGGAAGTAAAGGTGTGTCCCGTGGGCGTAAATAGGTAAGTTGATATAACTGTTTTTGATGTCAACATACCCCTTTATGTCCGTATATGATGCTGCACCAGCATCTGCTTTAGCATCTATATTGATTTTTCCTTCTTGTTCTTTGTAGTTTACTTTCGCTTGTAATGTCCCCATGTCGCCCTCTTGGAACGTGAAATCACGCACGGTAAGGGTTGCATTTGCCTGTGGATGAGAGAAGACAGAGTGGATAGAAGCCGTACCTGACGCTATACCAGAGAAGTCTACGCTGTGGAAATTGACAATATCTAATATGTACGGGACGTCGATATCCTTCAGTGTTACCATGAGAGAATCCTCTGGATTGCCTGATGTCTGTCCGTTGACAACGAAGTGTTGGTTACGGTTTGATATCTCAAAATGGTCTATAGCCAGGTTGTTGTGATAGTAAGACAAGTCGGATGGCTGTAGCTGTAACGTGATTGTGTCTACAGTTATCTTGGAAGGATTGAAGTGTAAGTCTGTCTGTAATGCTCCATGATGATGACTGAAAGCTGCCAATGTGTTGATATTACCATGTAGAACGGTGCTCCCTGGCATCTGGAAAGCAATGTCCGAGGCTACTTTATCATTGGCAATACTCCCCTTTGCTTTGACAATTACGTGTGGTCCTTGTGCTCCTGCACGTTCTCCAAAGAGGTTGACGAGGAGTCCTTCAGGATGCGTGTCTACTGAGAGGGACACATGTCTGAGCTTATGACCATCGTATGTGAGTGATGGTGCAGATGCATCCATAGTGATGGTATGTGCCTGATCATTCACCCTACCAGCAATACTGATAGGATAATGAGAGGTGAGGGACGTCTTAAAAAGTGTATTGAGGAGTTTCGTATCATCCATGCGGAAGGAGAAAACATAATTGTTTTTGCTTCTTGTCAACTGATAAGAAGGTTTCTGACGGATGACACTTGGTAAGTAATGGCTCAGAATATTTGTGATGCTTTGTGGCAATGAGGAGTAAGTATACTGTCCGTTGAGATGTATTTCACCAAGTTCTGACGTGACATCCAGCGACTTCATGAGTACACCACTGCTGGCTTTGGCATTCAGATGGTCTATGTTGATGTCTTGTCCTTCGCCCTTCATGAAGAATGATGACACTTGTAACGTTCCGTTTAGGTTGTCTACGGAAGAGTAATGACCATTAATCTGTGAGTTGAAGGAGATATCTCTATCTCCCAAAGCATCTGAAAGTTGCAGTTTATGGAGGTTTACATTATCAGCATTGATATTGATGTTTGCTGAGAGTACACCTTTTTTGTTGATGAAAGCGGAAATATTTGAAACTTTTCCACTTATTTCTAACTTGCCATTGGGGTCGTTTATTGCTATTTCTCCATTGAAAGCATCATGGTGAAGAAGTCCATCTACATGGATATTCTTGTAGGTGTAACCCTTATAGAAGAAAGAAAAGACATCCCCTTTGGCTGAGATGCGTGTGAGATCGGTACTACCATCAACGGCAATCTTGGCAACAACCTTTCCGAAATCAGGGTTTGCTAATAGCTCACCGATGTTGAATCCTGGTGTGATAACAGTGCCACGGAGGTTTTTACCATGCATAGAAGCAGCCAGTCGGGCACTACCAGCGTTGGTGTTTAGGTCACCACGTGCCGTATAAGTATTGTTTTGTTGACTGATAACGCCCTTATAGTAAATGTTCCCAAGGTTGTTTATGGGGGCGGGGAGTGGCTTTTTTGCTACTTTTGCAAGGTTTATGAGGGTGTTATGTCCAATCTTTAATGGTGCGAAAGTAATGTTCCACGAAGGCTTCGTGTCATAGTCCTTTATCCAACCTCTGGCTTTTAGAAGTGTTGACTCGGTGGGAGAGGAGACGGTTAGTTGACGAATTGTTACAGAACGGTTCGTTCCTTGTGCACTTAAAACGATTCTATAAGGGTTCCTGAGGAGGTGTAAGTCTGGTAAAAATGTGGAGAGATCTGATGGCTGTAGTGTACTATTAAAACCTTTAATGTTAAATCTTAAACTGTTGTTTATCAGTCTTTTGCCCTTTAACTCATAATGTGCTTTTATCTCTTCCAGAGCTACTTTGCTGTTAGGGAGTTGCAGGTTGAAGTCTGTAAGACTTGCTTGTCGTTGGTTGGCATTGACTTCAAAGGTCAGCTGTTGTACATCTAAGCCTGCCGATTCCTTGCATGAGAAACTCCTTAAGTTGGCAATAACACTGTTATCGTCAAGCTTATCAAGGACGATATGGGTGGAGATATTGGTTATGGCCAGGTGATGAAGGTTGAATCGGTGGGGTGTTTGTGGTGCATCATATTGATTATATCGTATGGAACCATTGCGTATGACAAGACTATTGATGGACAAGTGCAATGGCTTTTTGTTACTTTGGTCCTTTGAAGCCAGTGAGTCCAGCACGAATTGATAGTTGGGCTTGCTGTCTTTTGTTGTTTTGTAGAGGTCAGCCTTCAGTCCAAAGAGTTGTGCAGAGGATATATTGATAGCTCCAGATTGAAGGAGTGGAATGAGATCGACCTTTGCTCCGATGCGTGAAGCAGATAACATCTTCTTGTGATGCTGGTCATAAATGAGTAAGTCGTCAATGATAACGCGGTTCAGAAAGCCTAAATCAACATGTCCAATGCGTACTTCTGTACCGAGTTTTTCGGATGCTAAGTCTGCTATTTTAGAACCAATACCCCCCTGTACTGCTGGTATATGTAGCAGCACAATGGTGACGATGTATAAACTTATAATCGTCCATACAATCCAACGGATGGTAGTTCTAATTCTCTTCAATGCGTTTACAAAACTACAAAAAAAACGTTTTATACTGAAATTATTATATATAAATGTGCCAAATGTACTTAATTTTTGCTACATTTGCAGAAAATAAGCTGCGCTCGGCAATCGGAAAGTACTCCTTTCATTGCTCTTGCTTGCATTATTTTTGCAGAAAATAAGCTACGCTCGGCAATCCGAAAGCACTCCTTTCATTGCTCTTGCTTGCATTATTTTTGCAGAAAATAAGCTGCGCTCGGCAATCTGAAAGCACTCCTTTCATTGCTCTTGCTTGCATTATTTTTGCAGAAAATAAGCTGCGCTCGGCAATCCGAAAGCACTCCTTTCAATGCCTTTGCTTGCACAATCTATCGATGAAATAATATAAAAACTCGCAATAATATCATTTTTATGGCAAATGTAATTAAGTTACGAAAGGGCTTAGACATTAACCTGATTGGATGCGCACAGGAGCAGTTGCTGCCAGTTAAGCCGTCGAAGGAGTACGCTTTAGTACCTGATGACTTCACTGGATTGACTCCTAAGGTGGTTGTCCGTGAGGGAGATCATGTCCGGGCTGGTGACCCTTTGTTTGTTGATAAGGGTTGTCCAGAGGTAAGTTTCGCTTCACCTGTGAGCGGTTCGGTCACAAGTGTCGAACGTGGAGAGAGGCGTAAGGTGTTACGTGTGAAGGTTGTTGCTGATGAGCAGCAAGAATTTGTTGATTTTGGAATAAAGGATTTGGCTGGTTTGTCAGCAGACGAGGTGAAGGATTGTCTGTTGAAAGCCGGTCTTTTTGGTTTTATAAACCAGCTTCCTTATGCTGTCAGCACACGTCCTGATACTACGCCGAAGGCAATCTTTGTATCTGCACTGCGTGATAAACCACTGCAGGGCGACTTTGAATTTGAGTTGAAAGGACAGGAAAAGGATTTCCAGACGGGCCTTTCTGCATTGGCAAAGATTGCTAAAGTCTATTTAGGTGTCGGTGTTAAGCAGACTGCTGAAGCGTTGGTAAACGCCAAAGACGTTGAGGTTAACGTCTTCGATGGACCTTGTCCAGCTGGAAACGTCGGTGTTCAGGTGAATCATATCTCACCTGTCAACAAGGGAGAGACCGTATGGACCGTTGAGCCAACAGCTGTTATCTTCTTCGGTCGGTTGTTCAATACGGGTAAAGTCAACCTTACTCGTCGTGTAGCTGTAGCTGGTAGCATGGTGAAGAACACTGGTTACGTGGATGTTCTTGTTGGTACTCCGCTGCAGGATATTCTTGCAGACAACGTGAAAGGTGGCTGTCATGTCCGCATCTTGAATGGTAATCCTCTCACGGGGATCATCGCTACAGATGAAACAGTCCTTGGTGCACACACCTCAGAGGTAACAGTGATCCCTGAAGGAGATGATGTTAACGAGCTTGCAGGTTGGATAATGCCACGTTTCAATGATTTCTCAACCTCCCATAGTTACTTCACTTGGTTGCAGGGAAAGAAAGCATATAACCTCGATGCACGTATCAAGGGTGGTGAACGCCACATGATCATGAGTGGAGAGTACGACAAGGTGTTGCCAATGGATATCTATGGCGAATACCTTATCAAGTCTATTATCTCAGGAAACATAGACAGTCAAGAACAATTAGGTATCTATGAGGTAAGTCCAGAGGACTTTGCTTTAGCTGAATTCGTTGACAGTTCAAAGCTACCACTGCAGAAAATTGTTCGTGAAGGTCTTGATATTCTCAGAAAAGAAAATGCGTAGGGTTTCGTGATTCCTACATAAAATTTAAGAACCCTATAACGATTAATAATATGAGTTTAAGAAATTATCTCGATAAGATACGCCCAAACTTTGAAGAGGGTGGTAAGCTTCATGCTTTCAAGAGTGTCTTTGATGGTTTCGATACTTTCTTGTATGTTCCGAACGAAACATCCAAGAGCGGTGTCTCTATCCACGATGCGATTGACTCGAAGCGTATTATGAGTATTGTGGTAATCTCTCTGTTGCCAGCATTGTTGTTCGGTATGTATAACATCGGATACCAGAATGCTGTAGCTGCAGGGAAGTTAGCCGATGCAACATGCTGGGGAATGTTCCTCTATGGCTTGCTGGCATTGTTGCCAAAGATTCTTGTTTCTTACATTGTTGGCTTGGGTATTGAGTTTGCCTGGGCACAGTGGAAGGGGGAAGAGATACAAGAGGGTTACCTTGTGTCAGGTATTCTCATACCATTGATAATCCCTGTTACCACACCATTGTGGATCCTTGTCCTTGCCATTGCCTTTGCTGTTATCTTCACAAAGGAAATCTTTGGCGGAACAGGTATGAACATTTTCAATGTTGCTTTAGCAGCCCGTGCCTTCCTCTTCTTCTCTTATCCAAGCAGAATGACAGGTGATAGTATCTGGGTAGCAAGTGATTCTATCTGTGGATTGGGCTATACCTTACCTGACGGATTCACCATGGCAACACCATTGGGACAGATTGCTCAGGGTGTAGATGTCAACCATTCCGTTTGCGATATGGTATTAGGATTAATCCCAGGATCAGTTGGTGAGACGTCAGTCATAGCCATTGCCATTGGTGCTGTCATCCTTTTGTGGACGAATATAGCCAGTTGGAAGACAATGCTCAGCGTCTTCATTGGTGGAACAGTGATGGGACTGCTCTTCCATTCTACTGGTGCAACTCCAATACAGTGGTATGAACACCTCGTATTAGGTGGCTTCTGCTTTGGTGCAGTGTTCATGGCAACCGACCCTGTTACCTCTTCTCGCACAGAGACAGGTAAGTGGGTTTATGGCTTCTTCATCGGTGCGATGGCTATCATCATCCGTGTTCTGAATCCAGGTTATCCAGAGGGTATGATGCTCGCCATCCTCTTTGGTAACATGTTTGCCCCACTTATCGACTACTGTGTAGTACAGTCAAACATCAGCAAGCGTGCTAAGCGTGCTAAATAAATAAGGAGGAGAAAGATATGAAGACAAATAGTAATTCTTATACAATTGTTTATTCTGTCATCCTCGTGTTGATAGTAGCTTTCTTGCTTGCGTTCGTTTTCCAGGCATTGAAGCCCATGCAGGATGCTAATGTGCAGCTCGACCAGCAGAAACAGATTCTTTTTGCACTCAATCAGGATCGTAATATGACCAACGAACAGGCTGTTCAGCTGTGGAAGAAGATTATCATTGCTGACGATGTCATCAATGCTGACGGTAAAGTTACCGAAGCTGGAAAGCAAGGAGGCGTTGATGCTGGCTTCAAACTGACCAGCAAAGACGCGAAGGAAGGTAAACTGGCACTGTATCGTTGTAAAGTAAACGGTGAGGATAAGTATGTTATTCCTGTTTATGGTAATGGTCTTTGGGGTCCTATCAATGGCTTTATTGCCATCAACGGTGACAAGCAGACGGTGTTTGGAGCCTACTTCAATCATGAGAGTGAAACTGCCGGTTTAGGTGCAGAAATCAAGGATAATGCCTCTTGGCAGGCTAAGTTCAAGGGAAAGAAGCTCTTCTCTGGTGCAGACAAGCAGAAGATAGCGTTGGCTGTGGAGAAGAAGATTACCGACCCATCAACGCAGGTTGATGCCGTGACAGGTGCTACTCTGACCAGTAATGGTGTTACGGAGATGTTCCAGGCTGATAAGGGTGGACTCCAGCCTTACGTCAAATTCCTGACCAGCAAATAACTGTCTAACCGTTTAATGCAATAAGAAAATGAATTTATTTTCAAAACAAAATAGAGAGGTTCTCAGTAATCCGCTGAACTTGGACAACCCTATTATGGTCCAGGTGCTCGGAATCTGTTCAGCCCTTGCCGTCACTTCACAGTTGAAACCGGCAATTGTTATGGGTCTTGCCGTAACGATTATCACGGCATTCTCCAATGTTATTATCTCACTTATTCGTAACACGATTCCTAATCGTATCCGTATCATCGTGCAGTTGGTGGTCGTTGCAGCTCTTGTGACCATCGTTAGCCAGATATTGAAGGCTGTTGCATACGACGTAAGCGTACAGCTTTCAGTCTATGTCGGGCTTATCATCACCAACTGTATCCTCATGGGACGTCTGGAAGCATTCGCTATGACCAACAAACCATGGCCAAGTTTCCTCGATGGTATTGGTAACGGACTCGGATATGCCATGATTCTTGTTATCGTTGGTGCTGTCCGCGAGTTCTTCGGTCGTGGTTCTCTGTTAGGCTTCAAGCTAATCCCACAGAGTTTCTATGATGCTGGATACATGGATAACGGTATGATGTCCATGCCAGCCATGGCCCTCATCCTGTTAGGATGTGTTATTTGGATTCATCGTTCATATTTCTATAAAGAAGACAAGAAGTAGTTATGGAACATCTTATTAGTTTATTCTTCAGGTCCATCTTTGTGGACAATATGATTTTCGCATTCTTTTTGGGAATGTGTTCATTCCTTGCTGTATCGAAGAATGTGAAGACTTCGCTTGGACTTGGTGCTGCGGTAACCTTCGTTTTGCTTGTTACCACACCTGCCAACTATCTCCTGTTGACAAAGGTTTTAGGTCCCGACTGTCTTGCAGATGGTGTCGACCTCACTTATCTTAGTTTCATTCTTTTCATCGCAGTCATTGCAGGTATCGTGCAGATAGTGGAGATGGCGGTAGAGAAATTCTCTCCTTCACTCTATGGTGCATTAGGTATCTTCCTTCCATTGATTGCCGTTAACTGTGCCATCATGGGTGCATCACTCTTTATGCAGCAGCGTATTGGTCTTGATCCATCCAGCACACAGTACATTGGGTCCGTATGGGATGCTCTCATCTACGGTCTCGGATCGGGTATTGGTTGGACTTTAGCCATCGTCGCAATGGGTGCTATCCGTGAGAAGATGGAGTATTCTGACGTGCCAAAGCCATTGCAGGGCCTTGGTATCACATTTATCACAGTAGGACTGATGGCCATGGCAATGATGTGCTTCTCAGGTCTTAAAATCTAAGTAATCAAATGGGACAATTCATAACAACAAGTATTGTAGTATTCCTGATTACCATCCTGGTGCTGGTAATCCTCCTGCTTGTGGCTAAAAAGTACCTTAGTCCGAGTGGAAAGGTGACGATAACGATTAATGGCGATAAGGAGATGACCGTTGACCAAGGTAGTTCCGTCATGGCAACGCTGAACGAAAACGGTGTCTTCCTGCCTTCTGCATGTGGTGGTAAGGCAAGCTGTGGACAGTGTAAGGTGCAGGTTGTTGAAGGAGGAGGTGAGATTCTCGATTCCGAACGACCACACTTCAGTCGTAAAGAGATAAAGGATCACTGGCGACTCGGCTGCCAGTGTAAGGTGAAAGGTGACATGGCACTGAAAGTTCCTGAGGCTGTCATGGGCGTAAAGGAGTGGGAGTGCACCGTTATCTCCAACAAAAACGTGTCAAGTTTCATCAAAGAGTACAAGGTTGCTTTGCCTCCTGGCGAGCACATGGACTTCATTCCTGGTTCGTATGCACAGATTAAGATTCCTGCTTACGACTGTATTGACTATGACAAGGACTTCGATAAGAATGATATTGGTGAGGAATATCTGGGTCCATGGAAGCAATTCAATCTTCTTTCATTGAAGGCTCACAACCCAGAAGACACCATTCGTGCTTATTCTATGGCGAACTATCCTGACGAGGGTGACATCATTACGCTGACGGTTCGTATTGCTACACCACCGTTCTTGCCACGTCCTCAGGTTGGTTTCCAGGATGTACCAACGGGTATTGGTTCGTCTTATATCTTCTCACTCAAGCCAGGTGACAAGGTGATGATGAGTGGTCCTTACGGTGATTTCCATCCTAATTTCACCTCAGGGAAGGAGATGATATGGATTGGTGGTGGTGCTGGAATGGCTCCTCTACGCTCTCAGATTATGTATATGACCAAGACGTTGCACACACGTGACCGTGAAATGCACTTCTTCTATGGTGCTCGTTCACTCAGTGAGGCGTTCTTCCTTGAGGATTTCTGGGAACTTGAGAAGGAATATCCTAACTTCCACTTCCATCTTTCACTTGACCGTCAGGATCCAAAGGCTGATGAAGCTGGCGTAAAATACTATACTGGCTTTGCCGTTAACTGCATTCGTGATGAGTATCTTAAGGACCATGAGGCTCCAGAAGATTGTGAATATTATCTCTGTGGACCTCCTATGCTTATCAAGACTGTTACCGATTATCTTGATAGTCTTGGTGTTGACAAGGATGCTATCATGTATGATAACTTCGGATAATTCACCTCTTAATATATTTATAACGGGAATATCAGTCATGGTATTCCCGTTTTTTTGTTCCTATATATATAATAAGGTGTAGAAATGGCAGATGAAGTTCACTCCGATGCTTGCTTGTGAAGGGGACAAGTGGGGGAGTTTGCAGGATGATCAGTAGGCGTCCTGCGTGCTAAAGGCTTTGGCTCTTGGGGGCTAGGACTCCTAGGGTGCCTAGGATTCCTAGGCTTTAAAGGCTATTAGCTGGGGGATTCTTAGGGGCTAGGAGTCCTATGATTCCTAGGAATCCTAGGCTTTAAAGCTATTACCTGGAAGCCCTTTTTGTCAAGATTCTTCCCATCTGCTTTTCAATCTATGCCCTTTTGCTTTGTAAAAGGGCATGTTTTGCATTGCAAAAGGGCATCTTTTGACGTGTAAAAGGGCGTCTTTTACAATGCTAAAGGGCACCTTTTAAAACCCTCTTTGTAACCTTTTGATAATCTGATGGTTATAAAGTCGGATTTTAAAGGATTTCTTTGAGAAATTAAAAGATGAACCTTTAAATTATGTAATGATGTTTCAATGAAGCTACTTTTCCTCCCTCCGTGAAGAAAGATGTATAGTTGACGTCATGATACACCCACTATGATTGGAAGAAAAAGCAAAAATAGTGGAAAAAAAGATACATGTTTTCCTTGTATTATCAAAAGATATGTTTAAATTTGCAGAGAAAATTCATTTTGGAATCATTGTTAACTTAAGAATGGGAGACGGTGGCTTTCCCATGATTATGATACCATCATGTATGGTGATTTAGCAATATTACCATATAGAACATACGATTTATAAAATTATTCATTTAATAACAAACCTATCATGAAGTATCATCATGTGTTTAGTTTCACCCGAAGGTTACCGTCCGTAGTAATCCTGATGACCTTTTTCCTGGTCTTCATAGGGACTACTCCGGCGTTCTCACAGGTGCCGGGCAAGCCGTTCTCAATCTCGTTTAAGGACAAGAGCGTGGCTGATATCCTGGATTTCCTTGCAACAAAGGGCGACTACAAGATTAATTATTCCGACGATGTGAAGAATGATTCTCTGCTTCTCACCATCTCATTCGATGACGTCGACGAGCTAAGTGCAGTGGAGAGCCTTTTGTCACATACGCATTTCATGCACAATGTTGATGGAAAAGTCATCAACGTCTTTAAGATGCAGGATGCCAAACAAGGACAGTACACCCTCAAAGGTACTGTTAAGGACAAGGACGGACTGGGTGTCCCCTTTGCCATTGTACAGATAAAAGGAACATCAAAGGGTGTGACTGCCGACATAGACGGTAATTTCTCCATGCCAATGGACCAACAGGAAGGCAACATAACCATATCAAGTGTGGGCTATGAACCCAAGACTTTGAAGTATAATACGGCAAAAGACCTGAATGTTATCCTTGCTTCTTCAGCCCATTCCTTGGGAGAAGTGACGGTAGTTGCCTATGGTAAGCGTAACACACGTGAGCAAGTTGGTGCGATAGCATCCGTTAAACCAGAGGATTTACAGAAGACTCCGTCAGCAAGTATAGAAAACTTGCTGCAGGGACGCATGGCAGGTGTGGATGTAAGTAACCTCTCTGGCTCACCAGGTGGTGGTGGTGCAAAGATTACAATACGTGGTTTCAGCTCGTTGAACCAGAACGGTATCAACGACGGAACGCCTCTTTACGTCATTGATGGTATCCCTGTGTCAGGTAGTGCAGGCGAGGCTACGGGTGGTATCAACCCACTTGCTGGTCTTGATCCCGCAAGTATAGAGTCGGTTCAGGTACTGAAAGATGCTGCTTCTGCCTCTCTTTATGGTTCACGTGCAGGTAATGGTGTCATCCTTATCACGACAAAGAAAGGAAAATCGGGCAAGTCTGAGGTAAGTGTCAACGTCTCTCAGTCACTCTCTTGGTTGCCAAGTACCCCAATGCAGACCATGGGTAAGGGCGAGCGTGACATCGCTTTGCTTCTTGCAAAGAGCCAGCGTGGCGCACACTATGACTATCTCACGGATAAGATTGTTTTTCCTGGATCCTATAAAGATTCGTATGGATGGGATGCTGATAACGATGGTGCATATGACTATCTGTGGCGCAATGGTAGAGTTCTCGACCCTGATCGCCGTTTACCAGCCATCGCTCAGGACTCTCTGAACACCTTCTATAATAACAAAACCAACTGGTGGAAATACGTTTTCCGTGTTGGTCGCGTGACAAAAGCCGACCTTCAGTTGGCTGGTGGTACGGATAATATAAGGTATATGGTCAATGGTGGTGTCTATGATGAGACCGGTATCATGATCAGTTCCAACTTCCGCCGCTTCAGTTTGTTGAGTAATCTCGACTTCAACCTGTCTACAAAGCTCAGTGTTTTCACACGTATCAACCTCGCTTATGCCACACAGAAGGCTGGTTCGGGTGGTGGTCGAGTGCAGGGATTGACCTTTGACCCGAAACGAACGTCGACACTTCTGCCAGGAAAGGGGAGTACTGCAGAGCAGATTGCACTGCGTCAGTTGAGGGATATCGACAAGACAAACTCTAATTATAACGTCCGATTGAGTCTCGGTTTGAACTATGACATCATCAAAGGGTTGCGGTTCTCATCCACATACTCACTCGATCACTACTTCACAAGAGTATATACCTTCACGCCAGACTATCTGAAGTACGACCTCAAGTCGGCTGTTGAAGCATCGAACATCGCAATGACGAATATTCAGACAGAGAATATTCTGACTTATAACGTACCACTGTCAACTGATCATAAACTGGAGTTGATGGCAGGTATGACCTATAATTACGACCTGTTACAGAACCTTAGCGGTACTGCAAAGGGTGGTCCGACGAACTCAATCAAGTACGCTGGTGAGGGATGGCCTTCTCTTTTGAATGATGGAGGTACGATAAGAGCAGCGCAAAGCTTCCTTACCAACCAGCAGGAACAGTCGTTGGTCAGCTTCTTAGGCCGTGCTGTATATAACTATAAGAAACGTTACATGGCTGAAGTATCCGTTCGTTCGGACGGATCCAGCGTCTTCGGAAAAGATGTTCGTTGGGGTACCTTCCCTTCAGTGGGCCTTGGTTGGGCATTCAGTGAGGAACGTTTCATGAAGAAACTCTGGTGGTTAAGCTTCGGAAAGCTACGTGCTTCATGGGGAAAATCAGGTCAGAAGTTCCAGGAACCTTACCTTGCACTGGGTGTAATGGAGGAGAGTAACATCTTCAATGGCTCGTTGGGCTTGATACCACAGTCCATGGCAAACAAGAGACTGACGTGGGAAGAGAGCGATCAGTATGATGTTGGTCTCGATCTTCAGCTCTTAGACTATCGTTTGAAGTTCAAGTTGGATTATTATTATAAGTATTCCAGCAAGCTGTTGATGCAGTCTTACCTCCCAGGTAACGTCTTCTTGGCAACGAGCATGTGGGATAACGCTTCAGCAATATCCAATGAAGGTATTGAGTTTGAGGCTCAGTATGACATCATTCGTAAGAAGAACTGGAACTGGAGTGTAGGCTTGAACCTCTCACACAATAAGAATATGCTGCGCAAGACCTATAACGGTGAGGACCTCAACGACAAGGTATTGGGGCGTCCGGTATATGGTATCTACACCTTCAAGGACGAGGGTATCGTGCAGAAAGAGGAGGATATCCCAATGTATCCGAATGCCTCTGGAAAGCTCACACCGCTCTACTTCCAGTCTGTTAACAACCCATTGCGTGTGGGTGGACGTAAGATCAAGGACCAGAACTTTGACGGTGTGATTGATGATAAGGACCTTTACTATGCTGGTAGTACGCTGCCTGCAGTGTATGGTGGTCTGAACAGCCACTTGGAATGGAAGGGATTGAGCCTTGATGTATTGTTCAGTTACACCATAGGACGTAAGGTAATGAACATGTATAAGAACAGTGCCTTCACCTTTACCAAGGACTTTGGTGTTATCATGAACTACTTCCACGCCAATGATTTCTGGACTCCAGATAACCGCGGAGCCAAGTATCCTTCCCTTGAATTTGCTGATAAGGATTACATCGGACAGTTTGATGGTAACGTAGACTCGAACATTGAGAACATCAGCTTCCTGCGTTTGAAGCAGTTAGTCATTGGTTATCAGTTCCCAAAGACATGGTTGAAGGGCACATTCATTAAGGATGCAAACATCTATCTCAGTGGTGAGAACCTCTTCTTGATAACTAATTATTCTGGAGTTGACCCTGAAGTCATCAATCCTTATACAGGAAAAGACGACGGAACACAGTATCCTTTGAACAGAAAGGTGACCTTGGGACTTAATTTAAAATTCTAATTGAGAATGAAAAGAATCATATATCTTTCGTTATGTGCCTGCCTTCTCACTTCCTGCAGCCTCGATCTGCAGCCAGAGAACGGTCTTACATATAGCAATTCCTTCAATACTGAGAAGGAATTGAACGCCACAACGACATCCATACAGTATTATATAAACACTACAGTGGGCAATAACTATGACTTTGCAACGGCTGGTGTGTTGGCTGATAATATCTTGGATGGCAAGCAATTACGTGAGTGGAACCCACGAACGGTGATAACAAGTGAGTATTCTTGGAAGGGTTTCTATGATATTATCTTTGAGTCTAACCTGTTGTTGGATAACATTGACAGGACAAAAGACTTGTCTCCTGAGCGTCGGAACTACCACGTTGGACAGGCAGAGTTCGGTCTTGGACTGTCTTATTTCCTCTTGGCTCAACGTTATGGGGATGCTATCATCACAGAGAACTCTTCGGTAATCAAACCTTATCAGCAGTCGTCTCAGGAGCAAGTGCTCGCTGCGGCAATTGAACATGCAAAGAAAGCGTATGACGTTTTGCCTACTTGGGACAAGCTGACTGACCTCAATGGCAATGCAATAACCAATCGACAGACGGCTTCAAAGGGTACTGCTACTGCTTTGTTGGCACAGATTTATGCGTGGAAAGGTAGTGTTACAGAGCTTTATCATCTGAAAGGTAATGCGCAGGAGGACTACCAGAACGCTGTTAAATATGCCACTGAGCTGATTGATAATAAGGTGGGTAGCTATCAGTTGTGTGCTTCTCCAGAAGTACTTTGCACCTATCTGTCAAATGAGAAGAGCCCTAATCCAGAGGCAATCTTCAGCCTTTACTTCGATAAGACACGTTCTGAGAATGTCGTTTCACCAAATGAAATAGCACAGAACTACGTGAGCTGGCCTGTAAGAGAAGATCAGACATTGGCTGATCTGACATCAAGTACCACTTATCAGCTGTACAAATCAACGGTGGAGACGCTCTTCCCTGATACAACAGACAAGCGTTTGCAGGCGTTTTTCTATCAGTGGGGAACTCAACATGACGTAGATGGCACAGATTATGCCATTATGTATAAGTTCAGAAAGGCTATCTTCGATCCTGACCAGTACTCTCCAAGTGGTAAAAGTTACCGTACTGTAGATGCTGATTACGTGTATTGGAGACTGGCAGATATCTACCTTTTGCGGGCAGAATGCAATCAGAAGTTGGGCAATGAAGCACAAGCTATTGCCGACTTGAACGTTATCCGCAATCGTGCAGGTGCCCTTTCTTACCCTTCAACCTATGATACTGAAGGTCTGAAGAAGGCCATCTTCCTCGAAAGAGAGAAGGAGTTCATTGGTGAAAATGACGCTCGTTATGCTGATATCATCCGTAATGGATATGTCAAAGAAGAGCTACAAGGTAAGTTCAAGGTGCTCACCAACCAGGATATACAGAATGGTGCACTCTTCTTACCATTGCCAAAAGACGCATGGCAGGATAAGGATGGACATGTCATTAACAACCAATTGCGCCAGAAACCATATTGGCAGGCATACAACTAATGGTATGCTGGGTTACGAATCTATAATAATTCTGATATAAAGATGAAGAAGATCATATTTCTTGTGGCGTTGTCTTTGGCTATATTAAGCCTCGGCAGCTGTACACAATATAACTTTGATGATACCGGAGTAGCCAATGGTAAGCATGAAACAACCATGTGGGACTACTTCAAAGGTGATAAATATAACTGGCAATTGCTATGTGAGATGGCTGAAAGGGCTGACCTTGTGAGTGTCTTCCAGGGCACAAGCCAGTACGGAAAGAACTT
Organism: Prevotella histicola; assembly: GCF_055385135.1. Taxonomy (NCBI): domain Bacteria; kingdom Pseudomonadati; phylum Bacteroidota; class Bacteroidia; order Bacteroidales; family Prevotellaceae; genus Prevotella; species Prevotella histicola. Next base: position 774,829 of record NZ_AP043794.1, read on the forward strand.
CACTTTCTTCGGACCTACCAGCAATAGTATCCGTAGATACCTCTATGCGAATGGTATGGATAAGGTTTCTGACATCCCAGTAGCCGACTGTAAGAAGTTTATCCTCGACTGTTTGCTGCCAGGTAAGCGTGTTATGCTGGACGATTTCAAGGAAGGTGTGAAGTCAACTGACCCCTCTACGCCAGTAGGAAAGGGTGGTGAGATGCTCACAATGGCGTCAGGTAAGCAGTTATGGGTATATTCTTTCCGTGAATCTTACAATGGTGTGGCACATGCAGGACCACTTCAGATCTATCTTGTGTCACCTTCTACGACGAAAACATCCCACGTTGCCTCATGTAACATTGAGACATTGACGGGTGTTGTACACTCTCTTGATTATAACTTCACGCCGGGTGACTTCTAAAGTCACGCTGGCTGAAGAGCTAAAAGCATACTGCTTGATTGTCCAAAGTGCATTACTTGAATATCAAAAGTAGATAGCTTGACAGTCTAAAGTGCATTACTTGAATATCAAAAGTAGATAGCTTGACAGTCTAAAGTATATAGTTTGAAGGTTCAATGTATCTTACTTGAATATCCAAAGTAGATAGCTTGACGGTTCAAAGTTTCTTACTTGAATGTCAAAAGTACATTACTTGAAAGTCTAAAGTATATAGTTTGACAAACCAAAGCAGCTTACTTGAAGGTTCAAAGCAGATTATTTGAAGGTTTAAAGCAAATTAGTTGAATATCCCAATCATATAAAATGAAGATTAAGCGATGAAGAAGATAAAGAAAAAAAACATACTGATGCTCTCTCTTATGGCACTTGTCATAGGGTTCACAGCATCATGCAGCAAGATGGATGTGGGTTATCTCCGAACAGAAGGAGCCTCATTCACTCCAGATTCATTGAATGTTTTCCACAACATTGACCCTACCAGCGTGCAGGCAACAGACAATTTGCCGTTCGTTTCCATACGCATTCAGGGTGTAGCAGGTACCAATCCTGTTAATTATGAGCTATCAAGTGTCAAGGCTGACAGCCCTTCTGCTTCCGAACTCTTTATGAAACTCTATAAAGAAGGGAAGATTTCAGTGGCTGGTGGACTGATCGTTGTCTCACAGAATGCTTCCCGTCAGCTTCCTAACGGGCGTTATATACTCTCTCTTAAGGTGTATAATGAGGACCACGAGGCCATCCTGAAAGATGTGTTTACGATTGTAGTAACAGACGATAAGTTGCCTACAGCTTAACTCCCGTGGGTTTCTCACACAACAATAAGAACAATATAATAAGGTATTACTTATGAAAATGAAAAGATATATCTATGCGCTTGTAGCGCTTCTCATGTTCGTTTCTCCGCTATATGCTCAGGAGAATACAACGGGTATCAGCTTCTTTAAAGGCACATTTGAGGAAGCATTGGTCAAGGCAAAGCAGGAAAACAAACCGTTATTTGTCGACTTTTACGCCGTATGGTGCGTCCCTTGCAAGAAGATGGCTAAGACAGTCTTCACCCAAGAGGCGGTAGGTAAGTACTTCAATGAGCACTTTATCAGTCTACAACTTGATGCTGAGAAGGGCGAAAACGTACAGATTGCGAAGAATTATAAGGTCGTTGCCTATCCGACAGTAGCTTTTATCGCTCCAGACGGCAAGGCTTTGTCAGTCAATACGGGTGCTATGAATGCCGATGAGCTCATGGAAGCAGCCAAGATTGTTGCTGGTGAGAGTGTTAGTTTTGAGGAACTTTACAATAAGTACAAGGCAGATAACAATGACCTCGACGTACAACAGCAGCTTCTTCTCAAAGCTCCTTCCTTCCTACAGGCGCAGGAAGGCATGGAAGCAGACAAGTGGGTGACACGTCTACAGAAGCTTTATAAGAACTATGTTGCTGCCAAAGCACCAACGAAAATCATCAATGAGAATGACTATAAGATTATTCTTACCCTCGAAGGGGATGATGATAAGGAGCACAAACAGTACATCGTAGACCTCATCAATGACCATCTTGATGATTGGATGAAGGCTATTGGCAAGGCACCAGCCTACTATATCGCTGAAGCTAACGACATCCTGGCTGAGGATTTGGCAAAGGAGGGCAACATAAAGTATAAGGATTATGTTGAGAAAGTCAAGAATCAGTATGCCAAAGCCTATGATGTTATTGGCTTGAAGGGCATCACTCCTTATGAGAAGTCAAAGCTTTACTTCGATGCTCTCTACAATCTTTATAAGAATAAGGATGTAGATGGATACGTAAAAGCCATGCAAACTTACTTCTCAAAGATGCAGGATAACCTCCGTGCAGCCGACTATGGTAAGGCAGCACAGAACCTTTACATGGCAGCAGGCAAGAGTTTGAAGCCTAAAGATCATGAGGTTGCTATCCAATGGGCGCAGAAAGCACTTTCACAAGAGGATGCTGTCATGGATAGAGTGAACTATATGGTGATGATAGGTGACTCTTATCGTGAGCTGAAGAACTATGCTAAGGCACGCGAATTCTATAACCAAGCGTATGCAGAGACGCTCCGTTTGGAGAATATGGAGATGCCTCAAGCCATGCTTCAGGACGCCATCAAGCAGAAACTTGCTACTATCGAACTCCTTGAAAAATAAACAATGACAATGTTCAAGAATATCATTAAACAGCTTACGGGCGTGCCTATGGCATTGCTCGTGGGCTTTTTCTTTTTATCGCTGACCCCTGCTCATGCACAGATGAAGGGGCTTCGGCAGGGGAAACTACCCAATGGCTTGACTTATTACATCTACAATGACGGCTCTGATGTTGGTGAGGCACAGTATTATCTCTACCAGAATGTGGGTGCTATCATGGAGAATAAGGACGAGATGGGGCTTGCCCACGTGCTCGAACACTTGGCTTTTAATGCCACAGACCACTTCCCTGACGGTGTGATGAACTTCCTTCGCAGTCATAATCTCAATGATTTTGAGGCGTTCACGGGCGTTGATGACACACGTTATGCCGTTCATAACGTCCCAACAAAGGATGCAAAGCTCAATGAACAGATGCTTTGGATACTTCGTGACTGGTGCCATGGCATCAAGATAAACCCACAGGACGTTGAGAAAGAACGCAGTATTATCCTTGAAGAGTGGCGTCATCGTGCTGGTGTCAACCGTCGTCTGACGGATGCCATAGCACCTGTTGTCTATAACAACTCTGGTTATGCAACACATAATGTCATTGGTTCACAGGATTTCCTACGCTCATTCCAGCAGAAACAGGTAAAGCAATTCTATGATAAATGGTATCGTCCGAACCTGCAGTTCATTGCTATCATCGGCGATGTAGACCTTGATCAGACGGAGAAGAACATCCAGGCGGTGTTCAAGACGTTGCCTAACAAGCTTGCACCAGCCGTTGATCCACAGGTTCGTAACATCCCTGACAATGCCGATCCGCTCTATCTTCGCTTCATAGATCCCGAGAATAAGAGTGCTTCCTTTGGTCTTTATCAACGTTATAACGTGAAGGGTAACGCTCCAGAAGAGGACAGAGTGCGTCAGTTTATCTTCACAAAATTCTTCAATACACTTGCTCCTAAGCGCTTTGTCATGCTGAAGAATGCTGATAAAGAGAACTTCATAGCAGCTGAGGTGAGCCTTTCTCCGTTGGTGAGGGATTACTATCAGATGGCGTGGGACATGGTTCCTTATGAGGGTAAGGAACAGAAAGCACTACAACAGATGCTTGCTGTGCGTGCTAACCTGCGTGACAATGGTTTCACGGCAGCCGAGTTTAATGCTGAAAAGGAGAAGATGTACAGTGGAATGAAGGATGTTCTGGAAGCCAAAGGACTTGGAACACCCGACAATGCACTGATGCTTTTCCGTCAGAACTACCTCTTCGGAATCCCCGTAGCCGACTTCCGTACACAGATAAGTCGTAACATTGAGACGCTTGTAGAGTTGGAAGTAGAGGATATCAATGCGTGGATGAAGTCACTCCTGACGGATAAGAACCTCGCTTTCGTTACTTATTCTAAGTCGAAAGATGAGATGAATATTACGAAAGAGGCGTTTGAGAGCGCACTGAAAACAGAACAAAAGGACGAGCAGATGGCGCAGACAAACGATGTTCAGCCCATCACGAAGCTCATAGACTTCAATATTGTACCGGGTAAGATAGTTGCTGAGAAACAGCTCAAGACGCTACAGTCGAAGGAATGGACCCTCAGTAACGGGGCTAAAGTCATCTATAAATACCTGCCCGAAGCCAAGGGACGCTTCTTCTTTGCTGGTTCATCAGTAGGTGGAAAGTCCATTGTTCCTGCTAAAAACCTTGCTGATTACATGGCAATGCGCGCCCTGCTGATGCAGTCGGGGGTATATAAGTACAACCGAAACCAGCTGGCTCAGTGGTTACAAGGTAAGGATTTGAATCTCTCATTGTCCTTGGAAGACTACAGTGATGGCGTTGGTGGCAATGCAGCAGTAGCCAATGCTGATGATTTCTTTGCTTATCTGTATCTCGTTTTGTCACGTCAGAACTTCTCAAAGAGTGTCTTCGACAAGTATATCCAGCGCAGTCTCTATCTGTATGACAACCGTCCTACAACGGGTATGGATGCTGTTCAGGACTCCATCCGCCAGCTTCTTTATCCTGCAACGGCTGAGAATCCTCTTCAGAACGAGGCTTTCTATAAGTCAGTACAGTTCGATGGACTGAGCAAACAGTTCGATGAGCACTTCGGAAATGCCGCTCAATTCACTTATTGTCTTATCGGTGACATCCCAGAGGCACGTGCCAAGGAGCTTGTCACACGCTATATTGGTTCGCTGAAGGGCGATGCTAAAGTGGCAAAACGCACGGTTCGTCCACTTGATTTCACATCTGATAAGCCACTGATAAAGCGTACCTTCGAAACCGAATCAGATGATGGAATGGCTGAAATAGAGATCTCTTACGATAACAAGGTTGCCCTTTCCGACAAGGAACAGGCTGCTCTGGAAGTGATGCGTGCTCTGTTGGAGCGTCGGTACTTCGATGTGTTGCGTGAGAAAGAACACCTTACTTATACCGTTGGTGTGCAGAGTGTCTATACGGCACAGCCAAAAGAGAATGAGAGTCTTAGCATTCACCTGCAGACATCACGTGAGAATGTGGACAAAGCCATCACCCTTGTCTATCAGATTCTTGATGACGTGAAGGCACAACGCTTCTCTCTTGACGATTTCAAGGCAGCAATGGTGCCACTGGCAGTTGATGAAGAGCGCACTGATGCACCACAAGACAACAGTGATCCGTCCCTTTGGTTGAGTCTGCTGAACGTCTATGCGGAGACGGGTAATGAGCTTTCGCCAACAGTACCAACAGCTTCAACGCCAGTCTTCAGTACGCTGACACCACAGGATATAGCTGCTGTGGCAAAGAAGATCACCAACAATGCCAAGCAACGTGAGATTGTTGTGAAGCCTGTTGTACACGAAGGTAAGCGCACAAACTTCTAATATTATAAGCTGAAAACTGCCGTAGTATCATCCAATACTACGGCAGTTTTCTTTTTCCCTGTCCCTTCCTGCATCCTCAACATCGGTTATCTTGTTTTCTCCCGTTAGCCTTAGTCGATGCACTGATACGTAGTTTGGCTTTTGTGATATTATCCTTACATTTATTAACCACAGTCCAACCCGTTTTTAAGTCATTTCCTTTAAAACCCGCCTTTGTAACTGTTTCTTTCACAGATAGTTATAAGTGGCATTGTAAAAGGGCGTCTTTTACCATGCAAAAGGGCACCTTTTACACATCAAAAGGGCATCTTTTACAATGCAAAAGGGCGTCTTTTGCAATGCAATATACGCCCTCTTACAATCCAGTGTGTCATTTTCCTTTACATGACAGTACTCCCTTCTCCCTTCAGAAGTTCCTATAAAGTAAAACCCCATCTTACTTATTGCGTAAGATGGGGTCGTCAGTTGAAAAGTATAATCAGTAATTTGTTTTTTGCAACAATGTGTCTTTGCGTTTATTCAGCTACTGGTCGTACAGCGAAACCATACGTACGAACGTTACGATATAGCGGATAAACCTTGTCAACCTGTATACCCATGACACATCCATTGTTGACATCATTGGGGTCAGCTGACCAATAGTCACCTTTTGATCCACCATAGAACCAAGCGCCATACTTAGAATCACGGTATCCGAAAGCCGGGAATCCGATCGTTGCATTCCTACTGCTGTTTGTCCAGAAGACGTGCCCATAGTTTGCGGTATAAGCTGCCTGAACATCAGTTCCGTTCACGTTCATAGTACCTTCGTTGAGTCCGTTGGCAGTGAAACCAGTGAAAGCAGCGTTTGAAGGAACACTGAATCCTACAGGAGAAGGGTCATAAATCGTCTTAACAACAGGAGTATTGTTTACCTGATTAGGGTTACTTGCCGTTCTGTTGTTGATTGACCAGAGGTTATAGAAGTAATAATACTTTGTCAAACCAGCATTCGTGTTAATGACTCCTGCGGCATTTGTTCCTGTTGTATAGAAGAAACCAGGGTTCTGAATGATGTTCTGCATGTAGATTTGGTCGCCTGCATTCTGTTTGATAGAGCCCTCTGGAAGAATTGTATTTGAGCCAGGGAATGGGTCTTTACGTCCCCATTGATACATGTTTGCACTACCTTCGTTCTTCTCTACACCGTCATTTTGTGTGATAGTAACCACTGCCTCTTGCTTTGTACCGCCATTACCAATAGCCTGTTCAACCTTGATCTTTACAGTACGAGGCGCAGAATAGGATGTTCCTTTCCATGCTGTTGGCTTCCAACCGAGTGTTTCCTCTGTGAAGTTGAACACCTTTCCCTGCTTATTGGTTACTGGAATCTTGGTTAAAGCATTCTTAGGTGCAAACCATAAGTGCCATGACCAGAGGATAGTGTTACCCTTCTTGACAGCTATGACGGCGTTACCACTCTTGAGATTTGCCTTTGTTACTTCAAATTTCACAAATGCATTGCCACTTGCATCACGATAGATCGGTGCTGAAGGGAGGGTAACGAGGTTAGCGCCATCAGCCCAAACAACCTGTGCACCATTGATACCATTGTTGGCTTTATTATTGGTTTTCTCAATCCAAGGATCTGTGATTGGCTTTCCATCATGGTCTACGAGCGTATGAAGAATGACATCCTTTGTAGCTGCAGGACTACCAAACGTAACGTTTGTTACAGGTGCTGAACTCTTATAAGCACTGGCATTTGTTGCTCCATTCTTAATGGCATTACCATAAACTAACGGTATACTGTAGTATCCCGGAGCTGAAATCACATAGCAGTTGGCTGTGTTCTGCACAGCATCGGCACCTGTATTGTTTGACAGGTTATATGGATTCGCAGCCGAACCCAGTGGTGTTGCGTCCTGAAGTTCCTTGTTACGCTTAGCTGCAAGGTCGATGACGTCATTGCTGAGTGTTGCTAGTCCTTGCTCAGCAGCAGTACCTCCGTTGCCTGATTCCTTGGTAAGTGATTTCAACCAAGCGGGCTTGTTCATTGTCCATGTTGCTCCATTGTCCTCGCTATAACCAGTGATCTTCCACGCAATTGGCTTCTTTGTTCCGTCAGGAGCAGTGCGATAACTTGTTATACCATAGTTACCTGATGTTGTTCTGTTGTATGCAACAGCCTCAGGACTGGTAGCTTCCAGCGTGTAAGTCCAGGTTGATGTCTTCTCACTTAGCTTGTAAGTACGTGTCGTTCCCTGCTCCCATGAACCCTTGAGAGGGATGGAAATAGATGTGTTATCAGTGAATGTGATCACCGCAGTAACCTTGTTTGTCAGTTCCTGTGGTATCAAGTAGAAGGTATAATTGTCCTTAAGATTCTCGAAACGAACGCCAGTTGAATACTTCGTTACGTCCCTTATGATGCTGTTTGGGTTCTCGTTAGTTCTGTAATTCAGGTTATCTAACTTGACATCTCCACGTGTGTTATACCCCGTAGACACCCATTGAGCACCTGTACCATCATACTTATTAGAGATGATATACTTACTTTTCAGCAATACATTCTTAAGGGTAATCTCTTTAATGGTCTTGTCGAACGACAGATTTTGCCCTACTGCAAAGCGTATAGCAGTAAGTGCATGACGGAAGTTAAGACTTGTTTTGGGCGCTTGGAAGCGTGTTGCATATTGCACATCACCAGAACATGCCGTCATAAAGTCTACCTGTTGTCTTACATCTGGGTTCGTTGTGAACTCAACAGTTACGTTACCTGAAGCATCAGGGTAGGCAATGTTCGACTCAGGATAGGCTGCATAGAAACGGCCAAAAGGCTTATACCATGACCAACGAATAGGAGTATATAGCTCACCGGAGTTCTTTGTCTTTGCACTATTGAACCAATTCTCGTTGATATTGCTAACTGCTGTACCACGAATACCTGTTGTTGAGAAGTCGCCAAGCGACATTCTGTTTACGATATTGGCACGTGTGCCAGCATCAACCTTGACCGGATTGACACCTTCTACAGTCGTTTCAATCAAACAAACATCAAGTCCTGCTGCGTTCTGAGCCTCTAACTTGCGTCCCATTAGCTCTTGTTGAGACTGTGATGAGCCGTTGGCAGCACGTGTCAAAACGCCTCCACGACTAAGAATCTCCTCTTGGGCATCGTTAATTTCGAAGTGTACAACGGCGTCGTTATCGCCATTGTTTGCGTTATCTCCTAATGTCTCGTCCGAGCATGAAGCCACAGTCAAGGCAAATGTTCCTGCAAATAATGGCAGTAAAGTGTGTAGAAAAAATATCTTTTTCATTCCTTTTATTCTTTTATTATCTGAGTATTTCTATCCTTCGAGGTTGTCATCATCACCTCCATCAACTGGTGTTAGAGGTTCAACCGTAACAGTTCCAGCGGGACTACCACCTGCTCCGGGGCGCACATTAGGGCTTGAGACTAAGAGATGGCTGTCTTCTGCTACATCAAAGACGGCAACATGCGGTCTGATGTAGTCTTTTTTAAATAGAGTTTTAATTTCCTTCATTTTTTTAGTTATCATAAACTTATCACCAATCTTTCGTTAAAATGATCCTGAAAAGGAGGCGTTGATGTTGTAAATATTGACTTGCATGATGATAAATCATGCACTGTTATCCAGGGATTTATCCCATATCATGATTAATTCGTGTGCAAAGTTACTAATAATATATATCACTTCCGTTTTTGTTTTGTTAATTTTATTATTAATTAACTGTATAAATTCCAATTTAGATTGTGGTTTTTCGTGTCTCTTTTTATGGTGTTAGAGGGCGAAAACCTTTGTTTTAGGGGCTGATAGACAGTTGGTTTTGCGTTTTGAATGGTGCTGACTTTTATATTGAATGGTTTTCTTTCATTCAATAAACTATTGTTGATGGAAGTTTAAAAACTCATAAAAGGAGTTTAGTCTCATCATGGGTAATGTTCGTTTCATCATGGATTTGGAGGCAGGGGGATGTCTTTCTGTGGTTACAATGGCTGCTAAGGGGAAGTGGATAGTGGGGTGCTGTCTTACGGATTAGGCTTTATTTACATGCTTTTTGGGCTGATTCTATAGTTTTTTCTTTACCTTTGCAATACTTCTTTCTTGCTTTTGGCAAAGGAAAAGAGGGCAGGAGAGAGGATATTATTAAGGAGAATGAAGATGAAAAAAGGATTGGTATTAGAGGGAGGAGCCATGCGTGGACTGTTTACTGCAGGTGTATTGGATGTTCTGATGGAGCATGATATATGGCCCGATGGCGTTATTGGGGTTTCGGCAGGTGCTGCTTTCGGGTGTAATATGAAGTCGAAACAACCGGGACGTGCGCTCAGATATAACAAAAACCTGGTCAATGACTGGCGTTATTCATCCTTACGTTCCCTCCTTACGACGGGTGATTACTTCGGAGGAGACTATGCTTATCACTATGTACCACGCCATATTGACTATTTTGACGTTGACACTTTCTCCAAAAATCCTATGAAATTCTGGGTTGTTTGTACGAATGTAGACACGGGAAAGGCTGAATATAAACGGCTGACGGAGGTAGATTACGACAGTTTAGAGTATATTCGGGCTTCTGCTTCCATGCCTATTGCTGCCCGTATCGTTACTGTTGACGGGAAAAAGATGCTTGATGGCGGTATTGCAGACTCCATTCCGCTTCGTTTTTTCCAGCAACAAGGCTATGAAAAGAACCTTGTTGTACTCACCCAACCAGCTGGTTACGTGAAGAAACGTAGTCCGTTGATGCCACTCATGCGCATGTGGTTGCATCGTCATCCACGTATTGTGCAGGCTTTGGAAGACCGTCCTGCCATGTATAATGCCGAGTTAGACTATGTAAAAGAGGAGGAATCGAAGGGCAAGACACTCGTTCTTCGTCCACGGAACAAGCTGACGATTGGGCACATCTCCCACAATCCTGATGATATGCAGATGACATATGACCAGGGAAGGGAGGTTGCTTTGGAGCATTTAGAGGAGATAAAAGCCTTCTTTCAGTCGTAAACTACAACGTAAGAAGTCCACGACAGCCGTCTTCAATCAGGTCAAGTGCCAGCTCAAAGTCGGCTGATCCGCCGTAATAAGGGTCTGGAACACAGGTGGCATGTGGGTGTTCAGTGAAGAAATCAGCCATACGAAGCACCTTTGCACGTGCCTTTTCGTCTGTAGTTTGTGATGTTATGTTGCGGAAATTGTCCTCATCCATCACGATTATATGGTCGAATCGGTCGAAATCTACGCTGGAATCGAACTGACGGGCATGATGATCGATGCGGTAACCACGCCGATTACCATGCTCACGCATGCGTTTATCGGGTAATTGTCCTATGTGCCAGCCTCCGATACCAGCTGAATCAATCTCGTATTGACTGCTTAGTCCACGTTCATCTACCATGTGTTGCATGACAGCATGGGCTGCCGGAGAGCGACAGATGTTACCTAAACAAATAAAGAGGATGCGTTTCTTATTGTCTGTTGTAGTCTTCATATTTCCTGTTTGATACTGTTTCTGCAGACAAAGTAACGAAAAAAAACTGGAAATAAAGGCGTATCTCGATAAAACATAGAGAACATTCGGCCATTAATAATATGACAATCATTCATTAATAATATGATAATCACTCATTAATAATATGGCAATCGTCCATTAATAATATGATAATCGTTCATTAATCATATGATAATTACTCATTAATAATATGATAATCGTTCATTAATAATACGATAATCACTCGTTAATAATATAACAATCAATCATTAATAATATAACAAATGAAAAGAATCTTACTATCACTTACCTGCGTTATGGCAGCCTCTACGGGCTTTGCACAGCAGGCTTTATCATGGGGCAAGGCACCTTTGGCGTCACCAGTTGTCAATGCTGACAACACAGTTACCTTCAATATCGTAGCTCCAGAAGCACAGAAAGTGGAGATAACGGGCGACTTTCTGCCTGTGAAAAAGGTAAAAACAGCCTATGGAGAGCAGGAAACTCCGGGCGTGGAGCAGCTGAAAAAGAACGAGAAAGGGGTGTGGTCATACACCTCATCAGCCCTTTCTCCCGAGCTTTATACCTACAATCTGATCGTTGATGGTGTGAAAATCACTGATCCACTGAACGTTTATGCAGTGCGCGACATCGCCAGTATGTTCAATATCTTTATGATTGGAGGGGGCGTAAAGGGGCTTTATCAGGTGAAAAACGTACCCCATGGAACGGTAGCAAAGGTATGGTACAACAGTCCAACGGCTGGTTTGACACGTCGGATGACGGTCTATACGCCTGCAGGATATGAGACAAGCGGCACGAAAAGGTACCCTGTTCTCTATCTGTTGCACGGCATTGGTGGTGACGAAAACGCCTGGTCAGAGTTGGGAAGAGCCACTCAGATACTCGATAACCTCATTGCTGAGGGCAAGGCAGAGCCTATGATCGTGGTCATGACGAATGGAAATATATCTCAGGAAGCGGCACCTGGCGAGACATCTGAGGGTTTTAAGACACCGACAATGATGCTTCCCAAGACCATGGATGGCAACTTTGAGACTGCATTCCCTGATGTTATTAAGTTTGTTGAACATACTTATCGTGTGCAATCAGACAAGAATCACCGTGCTATTGCGGGTTTATCAATGGGTGGTTTCCACTCTTTGTACATCTCAATCAATAACCCTGACACCTTCGGATACGTTGGTTTGTTCTCTGCAGCAGTAGATAAACAACAGTCAGGTGGCGTCATCTCGGTCTATGAGAACCGTAATCAGAAGATTGATAAGCTCTTCAGTAAGTCGCCAAAGCTCTTCTGGATAGGTATAGGAAGTACTGATTTCCTCTATCAAAGCAATGTAGATTTGCGCAAATACCTTGACAGTAAGCATTATAAATACACCTATATGGAGACAGAAGGTGGACATATCTGGCGCAATTGGCGTATCTATCTGAGCGAATTTGTACAGAAACTGTTCAAGTAAAGACGGTGTTATCACCTGACAAAGACTGTGGATTACGCACTTAAATACGTTTGTTCACAGTCTTAAAGATAGCATTTCACGGTCTAAAAGATGATTAAGAACGCTTCCTCTGCATGGTGCGTGAGGGTTTAAAAGGAAATGAGAAAGGTCCCGACATATCGTAATGATAATGTCGGGACCTCATTTTTATGTGTCAAGGAGTGAGTGGAGTGGAAGAGCGTTAAGCCAACATCCCGTCCTTAAACTCCATTGTTCAGTTTTAAAACATCAAAACCATAGATCTCAAACCTCAAACTTTCATGTCATTAATATGCGAAGAGAGGATAATCACCCATGGTTGTGTTCACCTTCTCACGTACACGTTTGATAACCTGTTCGTTCTCAGGATCAGCAAGAACCTCGTCGATTAACTCTGCTGTGAGTCGCATCATATCCTCCTTGCAGCCACGTGTTGTCATGGCAGCAGTACCGAGACGCAGACCACTTGTCTGGAAAGCAGAACGCTCATCATAAGGAACTTTGTTCTTATTGGCTGTGATGTCAGCAGCAACAAGTGCTGTTTCAGCCACCTTACCAGTAAGATCTGGATACTTCTGGCGCAGGTCTAGCAACATAGAATGGTTGTCAGTACCACCACTAACGATGCTGAATCCCTTGTCAACAAGCGCCTGTGCGAGTACAGAAGCATTCTTCTTCACCTGTGTAGCATACTCTTTCCAGCTTGGAAGGAGGTTTTCACCGAAGCCAACAGCCTTTGCTGCGATGACATGCTCCAATGGTCCACCCTGGTTTCCAGGGAAAACTGCAGAGTTAATGAGCATAGACATAGGCTTTACATCGCCCTTCTTGGTTGTCAATCCCCAAGGATTATCAAAGTCTTTACCCATCATGATGACACCACCACGTGGTCCGCGCAGCGTCTTATGTGTAGTAGTTGTAACGATATGTGCGTACTTCACAGGGTTCTCCAAGAGTCCTGCAGCAATCAGTCCGGCAGGGTGAGCCATGTCAATAAGCAGCAATGCACCAACTTCATCAGCTATAGCACGCATGCGTTTGTAGTCCCACTCACGGCTATAAGCCGATCCGCCACCGATAATCAGTTTTGGTTTGTGCTCACGTGCGAGGCGTTCCATCTCGTCATAGTCCACACGTCCTGTCTCACGATTCAGTGTATAACCAATGTGGTTATAGAGAATACCTGATGTATTTACCTCACTACCATGTGACAAGTGACCACCTTGATCAAGGTCTAAGCCCATGAAAGTATCACCAGGCTTCAGTACAGCGAGGAATACAGCTTGGTTAGCTTGTGCGCCAGAGTGTGGCTGCACGTTAGCATACTCAGCCCCAAAGAGCTGCTTTACACGCTCAATGGCGAGTGTTTCAACTTGGTCTACGACTTGGCATCCTCCATAGTAACGTTTGCCTGGGTAACCTTCAGCGTACTTATTGGTTAGGTATGACCCCATGGCCTGCATAACCTCATCACTGACAAAATTCTCTGATGCAATCAACTCCATGCCCTTTAGCTGGCGCTGGTGTTCCATTTCGATAAGATCGAAGATTTCTTGGTCTCTTCTCATGTGTATTTGTAATGTTTAGGGGGTTCGTATATCTCTACAAACCCGTTGGTTAGTGTTATGGCGCAAATATACGAATTAAGTTTCTAACATGCAAGCGTAACGGAAAAAATTATGTAACTTTGCAGAAAAGCTAATAATAAAATGAAACTGAAAGAATTATTCCAAGCCTACGAGTTTGATGAGATTTATCCTCAGATTGGGCTGATGTTCCCTAAGGGAAGGCACTTGCGTGAGGAGTTCCGCAATGCTTATAATCTTCTTTTAGACATCAAACCGGTGATGTCGAAGAAGCAGATACGTTATGAACTCATGGAAGATCCTGACTCAAATGAGATGTTTTTCGGTGCTGATGACCATGATTTCAATGGTCCATGGGACGTTCTCTTGGGCAAGGAGTTAAAGAAAGGACCGAAAGTTGACCTTACCAGTGAGGAGTTAGTGGCTAATTGCTTGCTGAATGTGGTGCTCATTGGGCGTCATCCAAGGGCTTTCGACAAGGATTTTGAGAAGATTACGAGATAAGAAACATAGCTCCCTATAATATAATAAGGTGTAGGGAGAGAAAAAACGGGGGAGTTAAGTCAACTGTTTCCACGTTCTTTGCATTGGCAGGACGGGTGGAGGACAGTTGATTTAGCTCTCTTTTTTGTTCCCATGAAATAACTTTACTAATTTAAGACCATGCTTTCTCCGTTCTGAAGGGATAAGCACTTATTTTCGCCTTTGTAACCTCTTGTTATCCAAAGGTTTACAGATGGGGTTGTAAAAGGTGCCCTTTTGCGATGTAAAAGACGCCCTTTTACATGGTAAAAGATGCCCTTTTGCAATGCAAAACATGCCCTTTTACAAGCCAAAAGGGCGTCTTCTGTTTTTCAATACTGAATATACTTTACATTATACGGTTTGTATCTGTCGTCTGAACCTTCATTTCCTGCGTTCTGATACGTTGGTCTGATACTGTCATAACCGTGGCGAAGGGCGATTCCGAGATGTGGCGATGAAGACAGCATCAACCGTAAAGACTAAGGCGAGAGAGGGAAGAACCGCTTGAAAACAAAAAGGCCAGACGGAAGAATCCGCCTGACCTCGACTCATAAATTGACCACTATATGCACCACCGTTGCGGCATTATAATGCGAGTTGTGCCAACCACACATCAATGCGATCGTCTGTTTTTTCCGGCTCATTGACGTCATCAAGAGCAAGACCAACAAACTTTCCGTCGACAACGGCTTCTGAGTCGTCATATGTATAACCGCTTGCGTCTACCGCGCCAACAACCTTTGCGCCAGCATCCACCGCAGCATCATGGAGTTCCTTCATACCTCCGCAGAAGGTATCGCTATAACTTTCGGAGTCACCACAGCCGAAAATGGCAACCGTCTTACCACTAAGACCAGCCTCTTTCAGCACTTTCACCCCGTCATACCAGTCGTCCTGCATCTCACCTGCACCCCATGTAGATGTTCCAAGGAACAATGTGTCATAGTCAGAGAGCTTCTCTGCCGTGAGATCAGTAACGTTAATACAGTCGGCACCAGCCTTTTCTGCAATCTTTCCTGCTATCTCTTCACACATACCCGTGGAAGAACCAAATACTACAAGTTTCATGATTCCTTTTTTTTTGTCAGTTCTCAATAATGAATGGTAACACTTGTTACCCTCTGATCATGGTGATAATCATCTTGAAACGTTCTGGTGCATTGACAGAATGGCGTGCTCCAGAAGGGATAATAAACAGTTCGCCAGCACTGATGACATGCTTTGTATCCTCAACAGTCAGCTCCATCTTACCGTCAATGACCTGGATGAGTGCATCGAAAGGTGCTGAATGTTCGGACAAACCCTGTCCTGCATCAAAGCTGAAGAGCGTCACACTCCCTGCATTGTTGTGTACAAGTTCCTTGCTTACTACGCCACCATCAGCGTAATCAATTACTTCTTTTGCTGGGAAAACCGTACCTTTTTCTAACTTTGCCATATTCTATTGTCTTTTAATTGTATTAATAATTATGTTCTGACAATAGACGAACAAATGCAATGCCAAAGCAGATAAGAGTAACAAATGTTACCTGTTTCGGGACTAAAGACAAAAAAGGCTGTGATGAAAGAACATCACAGCCACCTTATTATATTAATAGAAGAATCCCCGATAGGCATCAATCAGTGTGGAAATCTGCTGAAGTTGTGTGTCGATAAGCTCCGTCTGACAGTCTAACTGCTCACGTTCACTGTCTAACACCTCCAGGTATGTGGCACGATTGTAAGCATAAAGCTGTTGAGCAGCCGTCACTGCACGCGTCAGAGATTGCACTTGTTTGTTTTTCAATGCCTGATATTGTGACAGGTTATGTGCACGCGACTGCAGCGTACTCATATCACTATATGCCGTGAGCAATGCCTTGTCGTAGTTATAAAGAGCCTCCAACTGCATAGCATTGGCTTGATCGAAGTTCGTCTGTATGGCTTTCTTATTAATTAATGGAGCTGTCAATCCACCCAAAACGCTGAATGCTACAGACTCCGGAAGACGCAGAAGATACTTCGGACTGAAGGCATCTAAGCCTAATGTAGCCGACAGATTGAGCGAGGGAAGGAAAGCTCTTCGAGCCGCTTCCACGTCCCATTTGGCAGCTTGCAGCTCATGTTCGGCACGAAGAATGTCGGGACGTTGCAATAGAAGACGGGCTGGAATAGCTTGTAATGTGGGCAACGACTGATGGTCGAGTGCATCCTTGTCACGTTTGATGGGTGTAGGATATCGCCCAAGAAGAAGGTTCAGACTGTTCTCCGTTTCCGTTATTGACTGTCTCAACTGGTACTCATTAGCCGATGCTTTGGCTAGTTCAGCTTCAAATTTCTCTACAGCCAACTGTGTATCTGCATCTGCTTCCTTCTGAATACGGGCTATCTGGACAGCCTTTTTCTGTAGTTCTATATACTTTAACGTGATGTTGAGCTTGTTATCCAACGCCACTAAAGCATAGTAATTCTCTGCAATATCCGCTACCAACTGGCTCTTTAGCGTGCGTTGTCCTTCTGCTGTAGCAAGGTAACGTTCAACTGCTGCACGCTTACTGCTATTGAGTTGCTTCCAAAGATCAATACTCCAATCAAGCTGAAGGTTCGGTGCTATATCGGGAATGACGGTCGGAATGTTATGTCCTGGTGTGAGTTCTGTTCCTACATTACCAGCTCCTTCGCTCGTATAGCGTCCCACTTTCGACACACCAATAGTGGCATTGGCAGTCACAGTAGGCAACATCTGTCCACGTTTTGCCGTGATAGCACTCTTAGCAATAGCCATTTCCTGTAGTGTTATCTTCAGATCTTGATTGTTATTGAGTGCTGTATCAATGAGAGCACACAATGCCGGATCCTTGAAAAAGTCGCGCCATACGTGTACATTGGTCACCGTGTCGGTGGTCACTTTTGGCAATGTTGCTTTTATATTGTCCTTAGGCAGTGTTGCTTGAGGCGTTTTACATGCCATCAGCGTCAGCAACAAGAGAGCTGCCAGAGCAGTGAATAAACCTGTTTTATGCGTTGTCATCAGCTTTATCTTCTATAGATTCTTTGTGATATCGTTTATCTTTCTCTTCGCTCAAAGGCTTTTCTTTCTGATAATTCACAATCTTATCAGCCATAGAGGCAAAGATATAATAGAGTCCGGGGATGATGATTAATCCTCCCATCGTACCAATCAACATACCGCCTACGGCTGCTGTACCAATCGTTCGGTTACCAATTGCACCCGCACCCGATGCAAACACAAGTGGAATAAGGCCCGCTATGAAAGCAATACTCGTCATAAGAATAGGGCGGAAACGTGCTACTGCACCCTCAATGGCTGCCTCTGCGATGGTCTGACCCATGTTTTTGCGTTGTACAGAGTACTCAACCATTAGCACAGCGTTCTTTCCCAGTAAACCAATAAGCATCACTAAGGCTATCTGTGCATAGATATTGTTCTCCAATCCGCATAGTTTCAGTAAAAGGAAAGCACCGAAAATACCCACAGGTAGGAAGATAATAACAGGCAAAGGAAGGAGGAAGTTCTCGTATTGGGCAGCCAAAATGAGATAAACAAACACCAAACAAACAATGAAAATGATGATGGCAGTGTTGCCTTGGTCCACCTCATCCTTCGAAATACCAGCCCAATCGTAGTCGTAACCCTTAGGAAGTGACTTCTCTGCAACCTCTTGTATTGCTTTCAAAGCCTGTCCACTGGAGTATCCAGGGGCTGGTGCTCCCGTTACTTCTGACGAGTTATAGAGGTTATGGCGTGTGATTTCGCTCATTCCATAGGTCTTGCTGAGGGTCATAAAGTCGGCATACGGCACCATTTGTCCTGCATCATTCTTCGTGTAAAGATGCAGAAGATCTTCAGGAAAGGCACGATATTGTGGTGCTGCCTGTACAATAACTTTATACGGTTTGCCAAACTTTATGAAGCCAGTTTGGTAGTCTGAACCCACAAGTACAGACAAACCGTTGAGTGCTTTGCCTGGTTCTACACCCTTTTGGAGTGCCAATGCATCATTAACATTGAGCATATACTGTGGGAAACTGGCTGAATAGAATGTGAAAGCATTGCCAATTTCGGGTCGTTTGTTAACCTCTCGCACGAAATCTTTGCTCACTTTCTCCATCTGATGGTAGTCGTTGTTACCTGTTTTATCAAGCAATCGCATCTCAAAACCACTCGCTGCACCATATCCAGGGATCGATGGTGGTTCGAAAAAGTCGATGTTTGCAGTTGTAATAGCTTTACATTTATCTTCCAAATCACGAATAATCTCCTTTGCAGTGCGCTTCCTGTGCTTCCAATCCTTTAGGTTTATAAGACAGCTTCCAGAGTTAGCACTGGTGCCTTCGGATAGGATTTCGAAGCCTGCTAATGATGAAACACTCTCTACACCATCTTCTTTTTCTGCAATTTTCAGCAACTGATGCGCCACTTCATTGGTACGTTCTATCGTCGAACCCGGTGGTGTTTCAATAACAGCATATATCATTCCCTGGTCTTCTTGTGGGATAAATCCTGACGGTAAGCCCATATTTACCCAGTAAGCTAACGCACAAAAGACGAGTACAGCACCCATCGTTAGTAGCTTATGCTTCACTGTATGCTGTAATACATGGGCATATTTCTTACTGCCAACATTGAACTGTTGATTGAAACGTTGCAGCATTCTGCCCAGCCAACCCAGCTTAACATGGTTCTCTTGTTCCTTAGTTAAGATGAGAGCACACAGTGCTGGAGTAAGTGTAAGGGCTACGAATCCTGAGAAAAGAATACTAGATGCCATCGTTATAGAGAACTGTCTGTAGAACATTCCCTCTGGTCCTCCCATAAAAGCAACGGGTATGAACACTGAAGCCATCACCAAAGAGATAGCAATAATGGCACCACTGATTTCTTTCATAGCTTTCTCTGTAGCCTCAACTGGCAACAGTTTATTGCGCGATATTTCTACATTTACTGCCTCAATTACCACTATGGCATCATCAACAACAATACCAATAGCCATAACAAGGGCAAAGAGTGAAATCATATTGAGTGTGATGTTGAATGCCAACATCGCAATGAAACTACCTAACAGGGACACAGGTACTGCCATAATAGGTATGACTGCCGACCTCCAATCGCCCAAGAATATGAACACAACAATGGCTACAAGTATGAAAGCTTCAAACAGCGTGTGTATTACTTTCTCTATACTTGCATCAAGAAAGCGGCTAATATCATAGCTAATCTCGTAGTGCATACCTTTCGGCATGTCCTTTTGGAGGTGCTTCATAGCCTGCTTTACCTGTTTGATAACGTTGCTTGCATTACTTCCGTAAGCTTGTTTCAGGGTTACAGCTGCTGATGGACGACCGTTAAGAGTGGAGTAAATATCATACACCTCACTACCCAAATGAATGTCGGCAACATCCTTCAGACGAACCGTCTGCCCATTGGCATTGCTCTTAAGGATGATGTTTCCATACTCTTCTGTCGTGGTGTAACGTCCTGGATACTTCAAAACGAACTCCTTAACCTGCGGCCGTGTACCACCACTCTCACCTAATTTACCTGGTGAAACCTCTATGTTCTGATCTTCCAAAGCATCACTCACGTCGTCAGTCGACAGTCCGTAAGATATCATCTTGTCTGGATGTAGCCACACACGCATGGCATAACTGCGTGTACCTAATATGTCAAGATCACCCACACCATCAACACGTAGCAGCTCAGGGGATATGTTTATGTCGAAATAGTTAAACAGAAAGTCCTGATTAACATTAGGATCATCACTGTAAAGGTTGATATACATGAGGATATTCGGCTCTTCGCGCGATATCTTTACACCCTCACGAATCACCTCAGGTGGTAACTTATTTGTTGCTGCCGACACACGGTTCTGCACATTTACGGCGTCAACATTAGGGTCAGTACCCAACTTGAAGACAACGTTTATCTCTGCTTCACCATCGTTTCCAGCATCACTTTCAATGTATTTCATGCCCGGAACACCGTTCAATGCCTGCTCCAGCGGGATGATCACCGACTTAATAAGCAGCTCATTGTTTGCTCCCGGATAGTCAGCAATGACATTTACCTTCGGAGGAGAGATGGAAGGGAACTGTGTAATGGGGAGATTAAACAGTGAGAGGATACCGATAAAGGCAATAACCAGTGCTATCACAATGGATAGAACCGGACGTCGAATGAAGATTTTGAACATCTTTTAAATGCCTATTTTGTTCAACTTGATTGATTCACGGGGTGATACGAAGCGTGTACGGACGTGGTCGCCGTCGTTAACCTTTTGTATTCCGTCCGTCAGATAGTGGTCATTGGCACTCAAACCAGAGCCAATAACGTATATTCCTGTCAGTTCAGCAGCTATCTGTATCTGCCTTTGATGAACGACATTGTTCTTGTCTACAACGAAAACATACTTCCTATCTTGTAGCTCATAGACTGCTTCTTGTGGAATAACAATGGCATGTTTCTTCTGTAAGAGTAATTGAATAGTGCCTGTCTGGCCATTGCGCAGTAGGTTATGTGCGTTCTTAAAGAGTGAACGAACAGATATTGTACCCGACGCACTGTCGAATTGTCCTGATATATCAGCAATCTTTCCACGTGCAGGGAAGGTGCTTCCATTTGCCAAAATCAGCTTCAATGGTAGCTGCATGTAGCGGTCCGGATGCTCTTGGAAGTCGAGATAATCCGTCTCAGAGATGTTGAAATAAACCTGCATCTGCGTGTTGTCCGATAGTGTTGTCAGTAAATCGTCTTGCTGAATATAGCTTCCCAGCTTCTCAGGTATGCGACCTAAGACGCCAGAGAAGGGCGCACGGATAACGGAAAGACGCTTGCGCTGAACAGCAAGACGATAGTCTGCCACTGCCGACTGCAACTTTGCCTTTGCCATACGGCGTGCATTGGGCGAGATAACATTGTTTTCTGTGAGCTTACTCGTGTTCTGCAGCTCTATTTGTGCCTGCTCTTGAGCTGATTTCGACTTGGTAATCTCTTCATCAGCACCAACGATGGCAAGGCGAAAGAGCGGTTGCCCAGCCTTGACATACTGTCCTTCGTTGACGTAAACCTGCTGAAGAATACCTTCTTGTTGGGAACGTACCTCAATATTCTTTAGTGATTGAATGTTTGCCACATAGGTTTCAGGGAGGTTTATGTCGGTAACCAACGGCGTCGTTGATGTATAGACAGCGACCGTCTCCTGGTCGTTTTTCTTAGAGTGGCAGCTCCATAGCAGCAGTGCCATGAGCAGTGTTAAACCAAAAAGTCTCTTCATTTATATATAATGTAGTGTTATCTCTATTAGAGGTCGTAAACTTGGCTCTATCAAAAAAGTAATGCAAAGGTAGTAATTTGATTCGATAGTGTTACGCTTCTGCCGATTTTTTTTCTTCTATCATAGATAAAATATAAGGTGAAGGGCGAAAGGTTGAAGAATTAAGGGGGTACAAAGGTGGGATAGGAGAGAACCCATCGCCTGGTAGTAAGTATGGAAATCGTTATTAAGGAAATAATCTTACAAAAAATGAAGGGCAATAGATTGAAAAACAGACAGAAACCGTTAAAAACCGACTTTGTAACCCTTAGTATATCAAGTAGTTACAAACAGGCTCCTAAAAGGGCATCTTTTGCACTCTAAAAGACGCCCTTTTACCATGCAAAAGGGCACCTTTTACAATGCAAACAGGCATCTTTTACAACGCAAAAGAGCACCTTTTAAAATCCACTTTATAAAATATTTTACTTTTTGGGGTGATCCATGACTTCTCAATAGTCCGTAAAGTGGCTCTCAATAGGGATAGGATGTCATCCTCTTCCATCCTTATTCATCCCTCCCATGTATCCCATCCCCGGACGGATATTTTATCTATTGATTCAAGAAAATCCACGAATTGTTTGGTGCAATCAGAAAATCTTATTACCTTTGCACTCGCTTTTGATAAAGCAATAGGGAGATCCGCTAGCTCAGCTGGTAGAGCACAACACTTTTAATGTTGGGGTCATGGGTTCGAGCCCCATGCGGATCACCAAGTAAAAAGAGGAATAGTCATTATGATTATTCCTCTTTTTGCATTTCGTTCATCATACCATTGCGTTTTCATTCTTCCCCTTTTTCGTTTCAATCATCAGGAGATTACCGCCTTGTGAAGAGCCGGCTGCCATTTCTTATGTTATCTGTAGAGTTCTTATCCTCTTATCATTCTGCACCACAGTACGCCCTTCCAATCACCCTTCCCCGTCTTGTCTCATGCCACATCATATACTCTCAACGTTGTTGATATCGAACAATGTATTGCCAAGTTCCGTATTCCCGCTAAATATCTATCGCCCCTTGCTTCGTCACTAACCTCTATATCCTATAACATTCTTGTCTCCTTTTCTACTCAAGGACAAAAGCTGACTGCATATTCTTTTCAAGTTTGCTGTCATTTCTGTCACTCTTTTTTCGCCTTTAATTTGTTGATTGTAAAGCTATTAAGCGAAATGTTAAAAGTGACAGCAACTAAAATAAAAACTATTTTAGGGTTTTTGCAGTAATAACATATGCTGTTTTTAAAAGCATAACATACATTCTACTTCCCCGTTTTTCCATGATCTAAAAATGCATTTACAAAATAAAAGTCGTATATTTGTCCTTGAAAGTGTTGTGCTTTAGCTCTCTGTTCTTTAGAAAAGAGAATAAGAAAGGCTGTCAGGAAGGGACATAAAGATAGAATCTATAACACTGTTAGCTTGACTTTCATCAAACTCTTAAGATGAATATGCCAGTTTACAAAGAGAAGTTATAGTTTATAAAGACGATAAATAATATGGGTAAGAGAATAAATCTATATTGTATGTTTATAATATGTATTGTCCTTTTGATGAGCTGTAACTCTCATAAAGAAAAAGAACTTACCATTTTTTATCTTTGTGGTACTATAGAATCACATAGACATCTCGAATGTACTAAACTAGATAGTATCTGTAAAACGATAGAATACGATGATACTATCTATGTAAATGCCGTGGCTTTTAAGCAAATAGAAGATGGAATAAGGAATTCAAAGCCTGTCAAGAATAGCCCAAATTCATATAACTCCGTAATGTATGTGAATGCTGGAGATATGAATTTGTGCCTTAACGGGACAGATAACAGGTGTTGGGTAAAACAAACTGGTGGGCAGTATCATCCGTCTGTTATTAATGATAAAACCGCATATCTTCTGAAATGGAAATCTCATTATTATAACTTTTTACCACATGATGTGTTAGTCTTAGATAAAGAAATACGGCAATATGGCATTCCTTATGATTATAGAGAGAACCAAGTTGAGAAGCCCGTAAAAAAGAAAGAGGTCTCTAAAGTCTTATTAAAAATAAGAATGTAAGCATCATTAAATAAGTACTTTTTAATCCATAGTTATAGTTTTCTTGGTGCTAAGATCAAAGATAAACTCATAAGGCTGAACTGCAAGTGTTGGAGTTCAGCCTTAAATTATATTTTGATAGGAATAGTTGAATAAGCAATAATAATCTACAAATACGGAAAAGCGTTATAACTTCACCTTTGATACTTAAGGTATAAGAAATCAAATCACTTAAAAGAATGAGAGAGTTTGGTTTATCTATCTGGATTGTATGACATGCTGCAGCTGTTAGAAAGGATGATTGAGCCACAGATAAAAGGGCAGATGATAGAGTAAAAGTATTGTTAGTAATAAGCGAATCATAAGGGAATGGAGGACTTTCCTGTTCCTATTATCAGTCCAAAGGTTCTGGTTTGTCAGATTGATTCATATCAATAAATGCATATATGATCGAAAAAAAGAATGAAAAAGCTTTGATGTGTGCGCAAACAGTATTACCTTTGCATCGTCAAAAGACAAATTAAGATTGTTTAGGTTAGTAGTAATAGATTTAGATTTTTTAGTTCAAAGTTAGGACAAAAGAGATTGTTCAGATAATAAAAGATAGGTTTAGTTTAGGTAAAAGAAGGTTAATAAAAGGATAACAACGATGCAAGATGATTGGTGAACGCCGTGAGGCGCGAACCAAAAGTCAAGCTCAAACACAACTTTTCCTTTATGGAAATGAACAAAGGGTACAGCATTTTGCAGCACCCTTTGTTCATTTTTATATATCCTTTGTTCGTTTCTTTTTCTCCTCCTTCTTTCCTTTTATTCTCTTGAAGGGCTTCATCCGATGGTTTTTATGTTCTCTTCAACTTCTTGAAAATGAGTTTCTAATAACAGAAAGTATTAGCCTCTCATGTGTTAAATCATTGTTTTTAGGTATTGTTCACAGTGTTTATTTTTATTAATTTTGCCACCAAATAAAGACCTATGACTAAATTTATATATGCTATGAGCTTGTTTTTGCTTGCAGCAATATCAATAAAAGCACAGCCAATCCAGAAGACATCCAGTTGCCTTTTGCATGGTTCTGTGGTATCTTCTACCGATGCTACAGCCATTGCAGGTGCTACTGTACGCCTTTATCAACTGAAGAAATTAGTTGGAGGGACGGTGTCTGATGCTTCAGGTAACTTCAATGTGAAGTGTCCTTCATCAGGTTCTTTACAGCTTCGCATCACTGCTGTCGGCTTCAAAGAGGTCGATACGACTCTGAATGTGCCCACGGTTACACCTATATATATATACATGCGAGCTGGGAAACACACCATGGACGAGGTCACAGTGACGGCTTCGGAGAAGCGAGGTATGACCAGTACGACCGTCATAGGACAAACGGCAATGGAGCATTTGCAGCCCTCTTCATTCGCTGATCTGCTGGCATTGTTGCCCGGAGGCATGACAAAGATCCCCGCATTGGGCAGTGCTAACGTCATAACCTTACGTGAAGCAGGACCGCCAAGTTCGCAATATGCCACCTCATCATTGGGTACGAAGTTCGTCATTGACGGTCAGGCGATTGGTACTGATGCCAATATGCAATACATTGCAGGCAGCTTTCAGGGGGATGCAGACAACAGTAGGAACCACGTTAGCTATGGTGTTGACATGCGAGAGATACCGACTGACAATATAGAAAAGGTGGAAGTGGTACGCGGAATACCATCCGTTAAGTATGGAGAGTTGACCAGTGGACTGATAAACATCACTCGAAAGCGCAGCCAATCACCCCTGTTGCTTCGGCTAAAAGCTGATGAATACGGTAAATTAGTGTCCGTTGGGAAAGGAATTCTGCTCTCTGGCAAGTGGAATCTGAATGTAGATGGAGGCTTATTGGATGCCAGAAAAGAGCCAAGAAACCGTTTCGAGACCTATCGAAGACTCACTTTCTCAGCCCGTTTGCGTAGGAAATGGAACCTGGGAGAGCATTATGTACTTGAGTGGAGTGGGGCAACTGACTATTCCTTGAATATAGATAATGTGAAAACCGACCCCGAAATACAGATTCATAGAGAAGACAGTTACCGTTCATCTTACCTTAAAATGGGGATGAACCATCGACTGTTGCTTCGCAGAAAGGCGTTGGTGGGACTCCAGAGTGTGTCTTTGGCATACTCGGCAAGCCTTGCTTCCGACAGAATACACCAGACTGAAGCCGTCGCTTTACAGCGTGATTACGTCGTACCGTTGGCATATGAGAGTGGAGAGTACGATGGATTGTTTCTTCCCATACAGTATATCTGTGACTATAGGGTGGAAGGAAAGCCCTTTTACAGTACTCTTAGAGGAGAGACAGAATGGTTGGCACGGACGTCATTCATCAGCCATCACATCACGGCAGGTGGCGAATTCCTGTTGAATAAGAACTATGGTAGAGGGCAGATCTTCGATATTACCAAGCCACTTCACGCCTCTACAGCCCGCAGACCACGGGCATATAAAGACATACCAGCCACAGATATCCTCTCCTTCTATGCCGAAGACAAAGCCACAATGCCCATTGGTAAACACCAACTGACGGTGATGGCAGGACTTCGTACCACCCAAATGCTGAATATTCCAGCATCTTATGCCGTCCATGGGAAGCTCTTTACGGATACAAGAGTTAATGTTCAGTGGGATTTTCCATCCTTTCTGGGCTTCAAAAGCTTTGTTTCCGGAGGCTTTGGGATGATGACCAAGATGCCGACAGTACTGGATTTGTATCCCGATTACGTGTATAAGGACATCACGGAGATGAACTATTGGGATGTCAGACCAGCCTATAAGCGTATTCATATACGTACATATAAGCTCAATCAGGTTAACCCTGACCTCCGTCAGGCACGTAATAAGAAGTGGGAAATACGTCTGGGAATAGACAAAGGAGCACACCATTTCAGTGTAACTTACTTCCATGAGGACATGAAAGACGGCTTCAGAAGTACCACAACAATGCGTCCTTTCATCTATAAGAGGTATGATACCTCGGTGATTAACCCTTCTGCACTTACGGGTCCACCGTCTTTGGCATCCCTACCTGTGGCCACTGACACCCTGTTAGACGGTTATGGACGAACCGAAAACGGCTCACGAATAATGAAACAAGGCATAGAATTCCAGTATTCCTCCCCTCGAATACCCGTCATTCAGACCCGTATCACGGTGAATGGGGCGTGGTTCCGAACCCTATATGAGAACAGTATACCCTTGTTTCGGTCGGCTCCTAACGTCGTAGTGGGTACTGTTGCTATAGCAGACAGGTATGCCGGATACTATAAGAGTACGGATAAATACGACAAACAGATATTCACTTCGAACTTCATCTTCGACTCTTATGTGGACAAACTGGGGTTGATTCTGTCGGCAACAGCGGAGTGTTTCTGGATGAGTAACACCAAACGACCTGCCACATCGAGTGTTCCTATGGGCTATATGGACATCACTGGCACCGTACATCCGTATGTTGAGGCTGACCAAAGTGACCCTTATCTGCGGTGGTTGGTGCTGACAGGCACTGCAGGACAGGACATGGACTATCGGGAAAGAAGCTATATGCTCGTCAATTTCAAGGCTACAAAGCGTTTCGGACGGCATCTATCACTGTCGTTTTTCGCTGATAGAGTGTTCTATGTAGCCCCCGATTACGAAGTCAATGGCTTCATCGTGCGTCGTACTTTCTCCCCTTATTTCGGCATGGAGATAGGGTTGAAGATATGAAATGAGTATTTATAACATAACAAATAGATGATGAAAAAACTCTTAAAGACCATCTCTGTGATGGCATTGGCATTGCTTCTGGGTAATGCTTGTACCAATGATGACGTCCCATCGGGCAAGGTTTCGATTAAATATGCTAAACTTGTGCTTAAGATAGGCTTACCTCAAGGCTTCCAGGATGTCGACTCTCTCGTGGCATTTCATGTGAAAGTACATAATGTTTCTACGGGAAGAGACAGCTCTTTCACCGTCCCGAATATTGCTCGGGAGGCTGTTACGGAAGGGAATCCACCCACAGTAACACTCGATACCCTGACCATTGCCGAGGGACTTTACAATGTTGAGCTTGAGGCAAAGGCTGTTTATCACAGTCGATTGAAGACCCCAAGCACCGTCAGAGGTAACCTTATGAACCATACTATCGTACAAAATGGCGCTGATGTGGCGTCTTCTGTCATCGTAAACCTCTTCTCTCCCAACATGGATAACGGCTTTGTGATAGCTGAAATACATGCTGCACGCACGTTAAGACCATCTGGTGACCCGTATACAGGCGACCAATACTTCCGAATCACAAACAATTCGGACACTGTTATGTATGCTGACGGGTTGTTTATAGGCGAGAGTGCGTTCCAACAGATGATACATCAGAACTATAAACCTTATATATTAGATAAGGAAACACCACTCCAATATCTCACGAAAGTACCTGGAATACATGGTAAAGACAAGAAATATCCTGTGCAACCAGGGGCTTCTCTCATCATCTGTGACAATGCTATAGACCACACAACGGCTGATCGTAACCCTAATTCCTTCGATCTTTCAAAGGCAGATTGGGAGTGGTTTGATGAGTCAACAAACCCCAGAGTGACGGATATTGATAA
Organism: Prevotella histicola; assembly: GCF_055385135.1. Taxonomy (NCBI): domain Bacteria; kingdom Pseudomonadati; phylum Bacteroidota; class Bacteroidia; order Bacteroidales; family Prevotellaceae; genus Prevotella; species Prevotella histicola. The sequence continues at coordinate 803,393 of NZ_AP043794.1, forward strand.
CCCTGCAGTACCGAATATGGAGCGTCTCTACACCTATTCACGTACCATCTGGGGTCCACATGACCGTGGTTTCTATGCTTATGTCATTGGTTTTCTGGGCGTAGACAGTCGTACTTACCTTACGGATAAGGCTTATCAGTATGATTATTCCTATCGGTTTGTGTATGGATCAACGTCCAAGGACATGAAGTTCCATGCTGTTAAGATTCCTAACACATGGATTCTTGATGCCGTGGTGTTGGCTATCAAGGATATGAAGAAGTGGAATGTCATCAGTCCAACATTGGACAATGGCTATGCATGGTTCTCTGAAGTAGACCATGATAAGAACCGTTATGGCAAGTCAGTACGCAGGAAATACAATTCAAAAACGCATAAACTGATTGATACAAACGACTCTCAGCACGACTTTGAGACGGTAAAAGCCAATCCATGGTATGTCTTTAAGTAGGTTATATCACTGCTTTCTCATCGTAATCTACTGTTGTCTGCCGCTCACGGGGGCTGCTCAGGAGAGCGAAAGGGATTCTCTTCCCTCACATTCGTTGGTGTATGTGAGGGAGGCTGATACCTATTTGCGTTATTTCAGTCGACTGGGTGGAAAGGATATCACATCAAACCTGGATGAATTCCACCATAGTTTTTCTCAGATAAAGGCTGGTTATCAGCATGATAACACCTCACTTCCACTTGATGCACAGCAGGGTTCGGGAGCTGAACTGATGTTTTTCAGGGCACAATCCCACATGAAAACAAGTAAGAATGCTGTGGCTTGGGGAGAGGCTTGCTATGAGAATGGACGGCGAATGGGTATCTCGTGGAATCTGAACAGTGATTATAAACGTATCTTTCCATACGTTATTGCCGATACAACAACGCTCTCTATGCTCCGGGAATACTATCTTTTCCGTGGTGGATACGCTCATCAGCTGAACAAACTGGCGTTAGGAGCAGAGTTAAGTTACCGTTCTACGACGGAATATAGGGATGTTGACCCTCGTCCGAAGAACACTTCACTTGATGTTCAGGTACGTTTAGGTGCTGGATATGCCGTATCGGCGCAGCGGATGGTCGGTCTGACGGTTGGTGCAGGCAGATATAATCAGCAGAGTAACGTACTGTTTATGAACCCACAAGGCAACCGTGTGCTCTATCATCTCATGGGACTTGGGATGCAATACTTCCGCTTCAAGGGACTGCAGAACGCTGTTAAATACGAAGGGAGTAACTATCTGATAGGGCTTTCTACGTACACGAAGAACCGAATGGGACTGCAGGCATCAGCGGATTTGGCGTATGAAACGGTACAGAAACGCCTTGCTTCGGAACGGGATGTCCCCATTTGCGATGCTTTTCAGACGACATGGCGGGGTGATGTCTCATGGATTGGGCAGCGGAAGCAATGGACTTACAAGGTGACACTCAATGTTGAGGCTGTTGAAAGGGATGGACAGGAGCGCTTTTATGACAGTGGTTTGACCAATTATCAGCAGATAGCGAGTGCCAGACCCTTTGTTTTCCAGCGGCAAATGATGTGCTTGTCGGTCACGGCATTACGTCGTTTCTCACCTCTGACGTGGTTGATCATTCAGCCCAACGTGGCTTATGAGGTGCAGAACACCCAGTATATAATGCCCGTAAGACAGTTGAAGACGGCTTTCATGATACCTTCTTTGCAAATGAAAGTGTCGAGAATGTTCTCAAAAAGTCTGTTGTCAGTGGGGCTACAGACGGCAGTTGGACGACAAATGCACCATCATTTCGTGTTTGATGAGCCCGAACTGTTTGACAAACCGGTTGAGATGTTTCGTAACAATGCTGCTATGCAGCAGGCAAACTACTGTGATGCGGCGTTGGAAGTGCGGTATGACGTACAGCTTATCAAGGCTCTTTCTTCCGTCTTTGTGCAGATAACGGCTGGTCATCGGTGGTTTGATAACCATCAGAAAGCCTATAACACAGAACTGTCTGTTGGTGTTACGCTTTGATAGTGACCATGTTATAATATATGATTCAATATCTGATTAATAATTAAAACATAAACTTTTATGAAGAAAATTCTACTTACAATGTTCCTGATTTTGTGCAATGTGCTGGCTGTTTCTGCACAGAATGGTGGAGCAATCAAGGGCGATGCCTACTTCAATCAGCGTGTCGTAGGACTGAAAAAGGCTGGTACGCTGGAGCAAGAGGTAATATCTCGTTTCAGTGATGTGAATGTTCAGGGCATCAAAGTCATTGGTCCGATGAACGAAAAGGACCTCCGTTATCTGGCAAAGTTGGCAAAAGGCGGAACACTTAACGACCTTCACTCTGCCAATCTCACTGATGCTGTGGTGGAAAACATCCCAGAAGGGTGCTTCAAGGACCTCACTTATTTCATGTATATCTACTTCCCGTCATCATTGAAAAGCATCTCTGACAATGCATTTAAGAACTGTAACCTACTTGCTGTGGTTCTGAATGACGGACTTGAGACGATTGGGAACAGTGCGTTCTATGGTGTTCACAGCAAGAGTCTGACTATCCCTGCCTCAGTAAAGCACATCGGTGATGCTGCTTTTGCTGGTAATAAAGACTATAAGACAGTGACTGTTGACGCTGCGAATACGAACTTCAAGATGGTTCAGAACATGCTTTGCGATGTGAAAGAGCAGAAGGTGTTGCAGTGTTTCGACATGGCTGAGGGTGCAATCGATATTCCTCAGGAGATGAAGAGCATTGGGGATGAGGCTTTCTCTCCGCTTCATAACGTCACAACAGTGCGTATCCCTTCTTCCGTTATACGTGTTGGTAATGAGGCGTTCAATGCTGCTTACGGATTGAAGAACATTGAAGTGGCTGCTGAAAACCCTTCTTTCACAGCCGTTGATGGTGTATTGTTCAACAAGGATCAGACGGATTTGATTACTTATCCTGCCTCAAAGGACGGACAGGCTTACACCGTTCCCACTACTGTAAAGCACATTCTCGACGGTGCTTTCGCACAGGCGGGCGGGCAAAACGCACATAAAGGCATGAAAGGTGCAGAGAAAAGGAAGAATGATTTGGTGAAGGTTACGGTGCCAGAAGGTGTGGAGAGCATAGGAAAGGATGCTTTTCTCTTCAGTGGACTGTCAGAGATCAGTCTGCCAAAGACGCTGAAGAGCATCGGCAGTAACTGTTTCTATTATACTGATCTGACGCAGATCGTCATCCCAGAGGGTGTAACCCGATTGGAAGATGCTACCTTTGGCGCATGTGCAGGACTGGAGAAAGTGACGTTACCTAGTACGTTGAACTATATAGGACGTGACATTTTCGCTGTTTATAATCCTACTTTGACGGACATTCTCCTCTATGCTGAGGTGCCACCAGCGTGTGATGATGAGGCTTTCCATACGTTCGACAATTCCGTTACATTGCATGTTGTGGGTAGCGCAGTGAAGAAATACAAGCAGAACAGTGCTTGGGGCAATGGTCCCTTCGACTCTATTGTAGGCGACTTGACACCAACGGGTGTGGCACACGTGGGACAATCGGCTGATAATGTGACTGTTGTGGGGATATATGATATCCATGGTATGAAGCTCCAACACAAGGTGAAAGGGTTGAATATACTGAAGATGAGCGACGGAAGTGTACGTAAAGTAATGATAAATACACTCAACTAAATGGCTCTTCTAATGTGGTATTAAGGTTTCAGGATGTATATTTTGGTTCGGAGCATGGCAGCTTTTGTCATGCTCCTTTTTTGTTTTCTGATGTTATGAAAAGCCTTTACACAAAATGAAGGGTGATAGCTGGATTATTCAACGAAAAGGGTTCATTTCTTGGTTTGTAATCATCAGATAATCAAAGGGTTGCAAACAGGCTTGTAAAAGACGCCCTTTTGCGTTGTAAAAGATGCCCTTTTACTCATCAAAAGATGCCCTTTTGCAATGCAAAAGGGCATCTTTTAGAATGCAAAAGGGCACCTATTGGAATCCTAATGTGAATTTATTTGACGTTATGTGGTCCTTGCCTCATTGTCCTTCGGTCATTCCGAAGACGTGAGTCCTGCATGCTTTGATGCGATTGATGGCTTCTACATACACTTGGAAGTCATATTTCGTCTCCCCTCTGAATGATAATGCGATGGCATAAGGGCTACCGTCATTGCCGTTTTTGGGGCGTGCACTTGAGCTATAGAAGTATCCGCTGAAGCCAACATTTACCATTCTACCAATGTAACTGTAGCCTAAAGCAGGCAGGAAGAAGTAATCTGACAGACGTGCAGAGGCTGGTGGCGTTGCCACGGGAGCGGAGTTGTGATAGTAAGTATTCGCCACAAGGAGTCTGCAATCCTTACCATCAGGCGTCTGTTCGGTACTGAATCCGCTGATTTTCTCCTTCTTCAAGAACCACATACCACCTTTCCAAAGGTGTCCGACGAAGGAGTATAACTTGTCTTTGTCGATGTGTGGGTCGCCTTTCAGGCAGTACCAAGCCATCTCGTTGGCGTTGGGCAGTTGTTTGAAGAGTGCCGTTTGTGCATCATTCCGAATGTTTTCGCCAGGATAACTGTCGTTGTACCAGCGGTCTGGGGCGGTATCTTTCTCTCTTGGATAGTTCTTATTATATGAGTCACCAGGCAGTGTTGCATGGCTACTCAATATCTCTGCCGACACTTTTGGCTGCCATACATCTGTTGTTCCCCACTGATGAGGGTACCAATAATTCTGTTTCGCATCCCACATGTAGTACATTGGACTGTAATTCAGTATCTTCAGATTGGCTGGCATGGGGTAGTAGGTGTTCTCTTTATAGTCAAAAGAAGGGTAATGTTTCGTGATTACATCTGAAACTTTTGTGAAAACGTCCTGGATATAATACTTGATCGTCAGCTTATGTACACCGGGTTTCATGACGACATACGTACCATTATCATCGATGTTTGCTGTTATTTCCTTGATAGGGAAGCCGTTAGGATATTGATTTAGGGCGCTGTTCCTGGAGTTGGTATTGACCGTTATCACCTTGCCAGTACCATCATTCTTAAGCGTTTCTGTAGAGTGGTCGATGCTATAAGTGCCCACAACATCATTATCAGAGGATATTTCCACCTTATATATATAGCAGTCTTCGAGTCGGGAGTTGGCGTTGTAGGGTTGCAAGACAAGTATCTTGTACATATAAAGGTAGTGTTTTGGTGTGGGGATGATAGTATGTAACTGTCATGTATATAGTGTTTTACGAGTTAAAATGCAATGTTTAAAAACGTAAAAAACAAGAAAAATCATAATTAATGATGATTTTTTCTGCTTTTCATACATAATATATAAAATAAAAACCTATCTTTGCAGACGAACAGAACATTATGTATATGCAACTAAAAACCTACCTAAGCAAGCTGCAAAAGATGTGGACAGGCTTCTTGTCAAAGATATCATATCGGCAGAAAGTAACACTTTCCGTGCTATGTGGCGTCATTGTCGGGTTGACAGGTCTGTTTTTCTATTTGCTACGTATGCATACATATATAATAGGTGACGACCCTGCAGCATGTATTAACTGCCATATCATGTCGCCATATTACGCTACTTGGGCGCATTCAGCCCACGCTCGTAATACAACATGCAACGATTGCCATGTTCCTAACAACAATATGGCAGCACATTATGCCTTTAAAGGGATGGATGGTATGAAGCATGTCGCCTATTTTGTGACCTTTAGCGAGAGACAATCCATAGAAGCTGAAGACGCATCGGCTGAAGTTATCATGGATAACTGTATCCGTTGTCATAAACAACTCAACCAAGAGTTTGTTAATACAGGCCGAATTGACTACATGGAAGCCAAGAGAGGAGAAGGAAAAGCATGTTGGGACTGTCACAGAGACGTTGCTCACATGAATAAAAACTCACTCTCAAGCGCACCAAATGCCGAGTTCGTAGAACCAATGCCACCTTCTCCAGTACCACATTGGCTGCAGAAAGCGTTGGGAAGAGAATGAGAATACAACAAAAACAAGAGCAAGAAATAAGAAAATAAATAAACTAAAACCTATATAATTATGGCAAAGACATTAAAGAAATGGCAAGGCTGGTTGATCTTTGGAGGCGCAATGGTCATTGTGTTTGTCCTTGGTCTGCTCTGTTCATCAATGCTTGAGAGAAGAGCTGAGGTGGTTAGCATCTTCAATAATAGGCAAACTAAGATGACAGACTCCATCGTTTCACAGAACGAAAAGTTCGCTCAGGACTTCCCAAGGGAGTATGAGACATGGTCAATGACCGAAGATACAACCTTCAAGAGCAAATACAACTCTTCACAAGAGCAGGATGTGTTGGCTGAAAGACCAGAGATGGTGATCCTATGGGCTGGCTATTCTTTCTCAAGAGGGTATAATACACCACGTGGACACCGTCATTGTATTGATGACTTACGTAAGATTATGCGTACAGGAAGTCCAGGTGTTGATGGACAAGATGACATACAGCCAGGAACCTGTTGGACCTGCAAGGGTCCTGATGTGATGCGTTTGATGCGTGAAAAGGGAACAGATAAATTCTATGCTGCCAAGTGGAGCGACTGGGGACCAGAGGTCATGAACACCGTCGGTTGCTCTGACTGCCATGATGCAAGGACTATGAAGCTCCGTCCTGCTCGTCCTGCGCTCTATGAAGCATGGGCTCGTGTGGGCAAAGATGTAAAGAAAGCCAGTCATCAAGAGATGCGTAGCCTGGTTTGCGCACAGTGCCATACGGAATATTACTTCGAGAAAGAGAATGGAAATTATCTCCATTTCCCACAAGAAAAGGGTATGACGTGTGAGGCAGCAGAGGAATATTACGATAGTATTGGCTTCTATGACTATATCCATCCACTGTCTAAAGCGAAGATTTTAAAGGCACAGCATCCTGGATATGAGATCTCTTTGCAGGGTATTCATGCGCAACGTGGTGTCTCATGTGCCGACTGTCACATGCCATATATCTCTGAAGGCGGTGTGAAATACACTGATCACCACATCACAAGTCCATTGGCTAACATCAATCGTACGTGCCAGACCTGTCACAGACAGGATGCTGAGACCCTCAGACAGAATGTTTATGAGCGTCAACAGAAGGTCTATGACTTCCGTACACACGTAGAAAAGGAACTTTCAGCAGCACATATTGAGGCAAAATTTGCTTGGGATAAGGGTGCAACAGCAGCTGAAATGGAGCCAGTTCTTAAGGATTTGCGCAAAGGACAGTGGCGTTGGGACTATGCAGTAGCCAGCCATGGTGCAGCATTCCATGCTCCTCAGGAGGTAATGCGCCTACTTGCGAGTGCTATGGAGTATGCTAAAGACGCACGATTGCAGGTAGCTCGTGTCGTAGCACGTCACGGTTTCACGGGTCAGATACCACTTCCTGACATCTCAACTAAGGCGAAGGCTCAGGCTTATATTGGTCTTGACATGCCTAAACTGAAAGGTCAGAAGAAGCAGTTCCTTGACACTATCGTTCCAAAGTGGATTGAAATTGCAAAGAAGAACAAGCGTTTCATCACTAAACCTATGTAAGGTTAGTTGATGGTTAACAATAGATAGTTGATGGTTTAAGGGCTGTCAACTATCTTTTTGTGAACACTTCATGACCTTCTTGTCTGACTTTGATGCAGAAAGTAAGGATGAATTCCTATGCGAGCGTGCATAAAATCTTCCACAAGTGACGGTCTGCAGTTGGTTGATACGCATGGAATACTGGGCTGATAGGTGGTAATCATTGGGCGTATTAAGCGTAAATGATCTTTAGCTTTGGGATGTTCTTTTATGAAATCAGCCTACTTTCAAAGATCAATTGTAAGCTTTTAGCAGTTTAAAAGATAAGCTATCGGGCACTGACCATAGGTTTCGGGCGGTTCAAACGATATGTAATCCCGTGCCAACCGTGGGCTTTGGGTGGTTTAAAAGACAAGCAAATGCATGCCAACCGTGGTTTTTGATGGTTTAAATTGTAAACTATTACATGTTAATCACATGGCTTGATATAGTTTCAACCATCAGCAATCAGGTAGCAACTACGGGCTTTGAATGGTTTAAAATGCAAGCAAATCCTGTGTCAACTGTGGGCTTTTGTTGGTTTAAATGATAAGCAATCACGTGCTAACCGTGGGTTTTTGGTGGTTTAAATGGTAAACTGTTACATGTTAATCACATGGCTTGATATAGTTTTAACCATCAGCAATCAAGTGCTAACCGTGGTCTTCGAGCGGTTTAAAGGACAAGCAAATTCGTGGTAACCGCGAGCTTTTAGGGGGGTGAATGGTAAACTATTACATGTTAATCACATGGCTTGATATAGTTTTAACCATCAGCAATTAAGTGCTAACCGTGGTCTTCGGGCGGTTTAACGGACAAGCAAATCCATGCTAACCGTGGGCTTTGGGTGGCTTAAGGAACAAGCAAATGCATACTAACCGTGGGCTTTTGGTGGTTTGAAAGGTAAACTATTACATGTTAATCACATGGTTTGATATAGTTTCAACCGTCAGCAATTAGATGCCAAAATAGACTTTGGGTGGTTTAAACGATAAGCTATCGGGCACTAACCATAGGCTTTGGGCGGTTTAAAAGACAAGCAAATTCGTGCCAACCATGAGCTTTGAATGGTTTAAAGGGCAAGCAAATTCGTGCCAACCGTGGGCTTCGGGCGGTTTAAAGAACAAGTAAATTCGTGGTAACCGTGGGCTTTTGGTGGTTTGAAAGGTAAACTATTACATGTTAATCACATGGCTTGATATAGTTTCAACCATAAACAATCGAGTGCTAACCACGGGCTTCGGGTGGTTAAAAAGACAAGCAAATGCATGCCAACCGTGGGTTTTTGATGGTTTAAATGGTAAACTATTACATGTTAATCACGTGGCTTGAGATAGTTTCAACCATAAGCAATCGGGTGCCAACCATGAGCTTTGAGCGGTTTAAAGGACAAACAAATCCATACCAGTCATAGGCTTTAAGCGGTTTAAACGATAAGCTATCGGACACTAACCATAGACTTTGGGCGGTTCAAGCGATATGTAATTCCATGGCAATCATGGGCTTCGGGTGGTTTAAAGGACAAGCAAATTCATGGTAACCGCGAGGTTTTAGGGGGTTGAATGGTAAACTATTACATGTTAATCACATGGTTTGAGATAGTTTCAACCATAAGCAATCGGGTGCCAACCATGAGCTTTGATCGGTTTAAAGGACAAACAAATCCATACCCGTCATAGGCTTTAAGCGTTTTAAAAGATAAGCTATCGGACACTAACCATAGACTTCGGACGGCTCAAACGATATGTAATCCCGTGCCAATCACGGGCTTTGAATGGTTTAAAAGACAAGCAAATGCATGCCAACCGTGGGCTTTAAATGGTTTAAAAGATAAGCTATCAGGTGCCAACCATGGGCTATAAACGGGTTGGG